>NZ_JBJNMB010000011.1:0-235182 GCF_052168755.1 Serratia sp. CY43202 | reverse complement strand
GCAATAGCGCGGTGGTCCCACCTGACCCCATGCCGAACTCAGAAGTGAAACGCCGTAGCGCCGATGGTAGTGTGGGGTCTCCCCATGCGAGAGTAGGACACTGCCAGGCATCAAATAAACGTTATCAGTGTGACGACTGGTAATGCGCAAATCGCAAAGCGCGAATTTGCCGGCATCGAGAGATGCAACGTAAAAGAATCGGTGGAGCGGTAGTTCAGTTGGTTAGAATACCTGCCTGTCACGCAGGGGGTCGCGGGTTCGAGCCCCGTCCGTTCCGCCACTTAATTGATAAGCCCTGAGTCTCTGACTCAGGGCTTTTTCATATCTATATTTTGCGATTTTCAGGCCGGAATTGTCCTTCCTTACCGCCTTACTCCCCATATTGTTGCCTTTAGATCAAAAGTCTTATGCCGAACCAGGCGTTTTTGATCAATAAAAAAGTTGCCATAATCTTCCTCATACCACATCTACCCATTAATGAGAGAAAACATTATGAGCATCCCTGCATTTGGTTTAGGTACTTTCCGCCTTCAGGATCAGGTTGTTATCGATTCTGTCAGCACCGCACTCGAGCTGGGCTATCGCACTATTGATACTGCACAGATCTATGAAAACGAAGCGGCTGTTGGCCAGGCTATCGCTGCCAGCGGCGTGAAACGTGAAGACCTGTTCATCACCACCAAGATTTGGATCGCGAACCTGGCGAAAGGCGCGCTGATCCCAAGCCTGCAAGAAAGCCTGAAAAAACTGCAAACGTCCTACGTTGATCTGACGCTGATCCACTGGCCGTCACCCAACGACGAAGTGCCGGTTGCCGAATTTATGGCTGAGCTGCTGGAAGCGAAAAAGCTGGGGCTGACCCGCCAAATCGGCGTATCTAACTTCACCATCGACTTGATGCAGCAAGCGATTGACGCGATTGGCGCCGATGAAATCGCCACCAACCAAATCGAGCTGTCACCGTTCTTGCAGAACCGCAAGGTGGTAGAATTTGCGCAGCAGCACGACATCGCCATCACCTCTTACATGACGTTGGCCTACGGCAAAGCGCTGCAGGACGAAACGATCAAAAGCATTGCTGCTCGTCACAATGCGACCCCAGCACAGGTTGTCCTGGCTTGGGCATTGAAGCTGGGTTATGCGGTTATTCCTTCTTCGACCAAGCGTGAAAACCTGGCGAGCAACCTGTTGGCGCAGCAACTGACGCTGACCGACGAAGATATGGTGCAGATTGCCGCACTGGAGTGCAACGGCCGTCTGGTTAGCCCAGAAGGTCTGGCGCCAAACTGGGATTAATCATTCCTTGCAGTAGTCAGCATAAGGCGTCCATCGGGGCGCCTTTTTTATCGTTTCAGGTATTCACTCACAAAATCAATAAAGCTGCGCAGACGGTTGCTGACGGCGCTGTCGCTGTAATAAACCGCGTTGATCGGCATGGCGACCGGCAGTGTCGCTTCCACCAGAATCGGGACCAAATCTCCACGTTTGATATCTTCGTCGCTCATAAAGTCCGACAGGCAGGCGATACCGTTGCCATGCAGACAGAGATGGCGCTGGGTTTCTCCGCTATTGGTCGTCAAGCCTGGGGTGATTTCCAACTGGCTGCCATCTGAGCAAGCCAGTGGCCAGCGGTTCAAGCTGGGAAGGTCGTTGAAGCCGATGCAGCAGTGATGTTCAAGATCTTCTACCGTTAGCGGCGTGCCGTGTTGAGCCAGATAGGCGGGAGAGGCGAGCACATGCCGGTAGCTGGTCATCAGTTTGCGCGCTTTCAGTGTGGAATCGGTCAGTTCGCCTACGCGGATTGCGATATCCACTTTTCGCTCGATCAAGTTGATAAAGTTTTCCGAAGACACCAACGATAACGACATTTCAGGATAACGTTCGCGGAACTCCGCCACTAAAGGCGTCAGCATGTGCAGCACCACCGGCGTTGCCGCGTCGACGCGCAGCAGACCTTGCGGACGCTGGCGGCTTTCCATCAGCGCATTTTCCGCCGCGGCCATGTCGTTCAGTACCTTCTGCACCTGGCGAAAGTAATTCTCTCCTTCCTGAGTCAGGCTGATTTGGCGCGTGGTGCGGTTAAGCAACGTCACGCCCAGTTTGCTTTCCAGTTTTTTTACCGTTCGGCTGACTACGGAGTTCGCTTGTTCCAGGCGTTCGGCCGCCCGGCTGAAACTGCCGCTTTCCACTACGGTGACAAAGGTGATCAGCTCGTCTGAGTTTGCTTTCATTTTTGCTCCTATAGCAAAGTTAATTTGAAATTTTGAGCATTTTTATCATTTAAGCATAGGCAGATAATAGCCGTCATCAACTTGAATGCTATTTCGGAGTAAAAAATGCCACTCGCATTACTTGCCTTAACCATCAGCGCTTTTGCTATCGGCACGACCGAGTTCGTGATTGTTGGGTTGATCCCGACTATCGCGGAGCAGATTGGGGTGACCGTACCGTCCGCTGGATTGCTGGTGACTATCTATGCCCTCGGCGTGGCCATTGGCGCGCCGGTGCTGACGGCCCTGACCAGCCGTATACCGCGCAAGCTGCTGCTGGTTGGCCTGATGGTGCTGTTCACTCTCGGTAACCTGCTGGCCTGGCAATCACCCAGCTATGAATCGCTGGTGATTGCCCGGTTGTTGACCGGCCTGGCGCACGGCGTGTTCTTCTCTATCGGCTCCACTATCGCGACGAGCCTGGTGGCGAAAGAGAAGGCGGCTTCCGCCATCGCCATCATGTTTGGCGGCCTGACGGTGGCGCTGGTGACCGGCGTACCGTTAGGGACGTTCATCGGCCAGCAGTTTGGCTGGCGTGAAACCTTCCTGGCCGTTTCTCTGATTGGCGCGGTCGCTACGGTGGCCAGCATTATTCTGGTGCCGAACAATATCAAGAACCAGGGCAGCGCCGGCGTGCGGGAACAGATGAAAGTACTGACCCATCCTCGTCTGCTGCTGATTTACGCAATTACCGCATTGGGATACGGCGGGGTCTTCACGACCTTTACCTTCCTTGCGCCAATGATGCAGGAACTGGCGGGCTTCTCTGCTCCGACCGTGAGCTGGATACTGTTGGCTTATGGTGTCGCGGTGGCGGTGGGTAACATCTGGGGGGGCAAGCTGGCCGATCGCCATGGGGCGGTGCGTGCGTTGAGCTTTATCTTTGCCGCGCTGGCTGTTTTGTTACTGGTGTTTCAGTTTACCGCCAGCCACAGTATTGCCGCTTTGCTGACGGTGATTGCGATGGGTGTGTTCGCTTTCGGCAACGTGCCGGGGCTGCAGGTCTATGTGGTGCAGAAAGCCGCGCAATACACGCCAAATGCGGTGGATGTGGCGTCCGGTCTCAATATCGCGGCGTTCAACATCGGTATTGCGCTCGGTTCGGTGATTGGCGGTCAGACCGTCGCCTCACTGGGGCTGGCGCAGACCCCCTGGATTGGCGCGCTGATCGTGGTAGTTGCACTGTTGCTGGTTAGCCTCAGCGGCCGCCTGGATAAAAAGTCTCAGCTGCAAACAGCTTGATACACAAAATCATTGTTGTCTGGCCCGCATTTTGCGGGCCTTTTCGCATTTTTCACCTATTACTCCCTGTCTTTACACAGCTATACCGTCAGAAGATTGAAATCGCTGCAGGTGGCCCCTATAACTGAAAAGGTGATGCCCGCAAAAGCCATGCCCTCTATGCGGGGTAGGCGTATAATCAATTCATCGTTGGCGAGTCTTCATCGCCAGTTTTCATGTTAATGGGTAATAGGCGAATCGCGTGCCGAAACGAACTTATGCAATGAGGTATGTTGCAGGTCAGCCAGTTGAGCGAATCTTTCCTGGCGCCGTTAACCAGCCGTTGCCGCCAGGGGCGGCGCTGCCGACGACCGGCGCTCTGCGCGTTATGGTGTGGAATATTTTCAAACAGCAGCGAGCCGACTGGCTTTCGGTGCTGAAAAACCATGGCAAAGACGCGCAGCTGGTGTTGTTGCAAGAGGCGCAAACCACGCCGGAACTGGTGAGCTACGCTACCGCCAACTATCTGGCGGCCGATCAGGTTCCGGCCTTTGTGCTGCCGCAGCATCCTTCCGGCGTGATGACGCTGGCGGCCGCTCATCCGGTTTACTGCTGCCCGCTGCGCGAGCGAGAGCCGCTGCTGCGGCTGTCCAAGTCGGCCCTGATCACCGTTTATCCGCTGTACAATGGCGAACTGTTGATGGTGGTGAACATTCATGCGGTGAACTTTAGCCTGGGCGTCGACGTCTACAGCAAGCAGTTGGGGCCGATAGGCGAACAGATCGCCAGTCACCGGGGGCCGGTGATTATGGCGGGGGATTTCAACGCCTGGAGCCGCAAGCGCATCAATGCGCTGTATGACTTTGCCGGAGAGATGGCGCTGCGCGAAGTGAGCTTCACCGACGATCACCGCCGCAAGGCCTTCGGTCGTCCACTGGATTTCGTATTTTACCGCAATCTGGGAGTGGTGGAGGCGTCGGTGCTGGTGACCAGCGCGTCGGATCACAATCCGTTGTTGGTGGAGTTCCACCCGGAAAAAGACTCTCCCGTCTGGTGAATCGCAGGTAATAAAAAAGCACCCCGCAGGGTGCTTTTTTGTACCGGAAACTTAGGTATCCGGCGTTAGCTTGTTGCCGACAAACAGGGTCAGCTTCAGACCTGGCTGCAGGTTGCCTTTGGCGAGCGTTGAATTCCAACGCATCACGTCGTTAATATCGACGCCGTGACGACGTGCGATACTGGCGAGCGAATCACCTTTACGAACCTGGTAGGTGATACTGCTGTTACTGCCAGTATTGCTGGCCACTTGCAGGGTTTGCCCAACTTTTATGGCGCTCTTGGCGCGTAAGTTGTTCCAACTCTGCAAATCGCTGGTCTTAACGTTCAGCCGCTTGGCAATGCCCGATAAAGTGTCGCCTGAGCGCACTTTATACGAACTGCCACCGGTCAAACCGCTGTTCTTCGCCAACTGCGTCGTTGGCTGAGTCACGGCGATCTGGCCATCGGCCAGCGAGTCTTTCAGCTGATCGGCATGCCCTTTGGGAACCATGATGTAATGGGGCCCGTTGGGTGCCGTAACGCCTTTTTTGTAGCCTGGGTTATACGCTTTCATCTTGGTGACTGAAAGCCCTGCCATCTCAGCCGCCTGAGTTAGCTGGATCTGCTGCCCGACATCGATACGAGCCAGCGCACGGGTTTCATCCGTTTTCGGGAGTTTCACGCCGTATTTCTTGCTGTTCTTGATGATGTCGCTCAGTGCCAGCATTTTCGGGACATAGATTGACGTTTCACGCGGAAGCGACAATGCCCAGAAATTGGTTGGCTTACCCTGGCGTTTGTTTGCCTTCACCGCTTGCATCACGCGGCCTTCACCACTGTTATAGGCGGCTACGGTCAGTAACCAGTCGCCGTTAAACATGCGGTTCAAGCGCTGCATCATGTTAAGCGCAGCGGTTGTCGAGGCGACGACATCGCGTCGACCGTCATACCACTGATTGTTTTTCAAACCATAATTGCGACCCGTTTGCGGCACGATTTGCCATAGCCCTGCGGCGTTGGCACTTGACGTGGCGTGTGGGTCAAAAGCGCTCTCCACTATGGGTAGCAGTACCAGTTCCATCGGCATATTACGTTTCTTAATCTGCCCGACTATCCAGTACATGTACGGCTCTGCCCGTAATGTTACATCGTGGAGATAGCTCTTACTTTTTAAGTACTTTCTTTTCTGATCACGGATCCGGGAATTTTCCGGAACCTCCATCTTCAGCTCGTCGCTAATGAAGTTCCACAGGTCCTGTTGCGCGGCGGGACTGTTGTTATCCAACCACCGCGCCGAGCTCGCTCGGCCATTTGCTGTGTACTCTCCTGCTTCACCATCTTGACCAGCCGAAGACAAACTCTGTGCATGCTGTTCTGGCGCCGGTGCGTCCTGCCTGGACGACTGGCAACCCACTAGCAAGACTGAGGCGAGAAATATCGCTTTAGCCTTCATGTGTGTGTCAATGTAGTTGCTTAAAAGACGAGCAATAATACTTTGCTTCGCCAAATAACACAACTAAAAGCTTAGAAGTTATCTTTCCGCAGGCGTAATTCGGAAAAAACTGAATGAAGGCTTTCTGGTGGTGAATTAAAGCCTAATTTCTTTTGTAAATCAGCGTCATGGCAACGTAAAAACAGGTTAATTTTGCGCTCTAATTGCAACGTGGTCGGCACACTGGCTTGGCCTTTTGCCCTTAACGCTTCAACATGTTGTTGATATGTTTCAATCTCTCGATCTTCCGGCAAAATAGCCCGCGCAAACTTAAGATTAGAAAGAGTATATTCATGCGCGCAGCAAATTAAGGTGTTATCGGGAAGTTGCGCGAGTTGTTGAAATGAGTCGTACATTTGTTTGGCGGTGCCTTCAAACAGCCTGCCGCAGCCGGCGGAGAAAATGGTGTCGCCGCAGAACAGATAAGGGGCACTATAGAATGCCACATGGCCCAACGTATGGCCGGGAACGGCGATAGTCCTGTATTGGCGGCCATCGATGTCAAAGGTGTCGCCGTCGCGGACGATGTGGTTGGCGCCTTTGTCCGCGGTTTCTTGCGGCCCATAGACGGCCAGCCCGGGATACTTCGCTACGATTTGCGCCACGCCGCCGACGTGATCGTGATGATGGTGGGTCAGCAGGATCGCCGCCGGCGCCAGCTGCAGGCGCTGCAACGCTTCGAGTACCGGCTGCGCTTCACCCGGATCGACGATAATGCAGCGCCCCTGTCGGTCATCCAATAACCAAATGTAATTGTCCTGGAAGGCGGGAATGCTGATAAGATTCATGGTGTACCTCTCGTTGGCAACGGCTTGAAAGAAGATAATAAATCATGAAACCAGCCCATACTCTACAAAAGCTCACCGGCCCGCAGTCCTGGGCTGAGCTGCCGTGGGGGGAGTACTATCGTGAAGCGCTCGAGCGGCAGTTGCAACCCTGGTGGCCGAAGCTGTTCGGTTTCCATCTGCTGAAGATGGGCATGCTCAGCGCCGAGCTGGCCACGGACAAATGTGCGATTTCCCATCAGGTCAACGTAGGGCTGGAGGGGGACGGGCTGCAGGTGATCGCCGATGCCTATCAACTGCCGTTCGCCGCCAAGTCGGTGGATGCCTGCCTGTTGGCGCATACGCTGTCCTATGCGGACGATCCGCACCGCATGCTGCGTGAGGTGGACAGGATATTGATCGACGACGGCTGGTTGGTTATCAGCAGCTTCAATCCGTTCAGCCTGCTGGGATTGGGCAAGCTGGTGCCCGGGTTGCGTCATCGCCAGCCCTATGTCAGCCGCATGTTTACCCAGATGCGGCTGTTGGATTGGCTCAGCCTGCTGAATTATGAGGTGCTGCATCAGTCGCGTTTTCACGTGCTGCCGTGGCACCGCAAGGGCGGCAAGTTTTTATGTACCCATTTGCCAGCGCTGGGCTGCATGAGCGTGATTGTGGCGCGCAAACGCACCTTGCCGCTAACGCCTACGCCGATGAAACTGGGGGCGAGAAAGCCGTCTCTTAGTCGCGCGGTGGGCGCGACCAAGAGCTATCGCAAGCTGCCTTAGGCTTCCGGTTGGTAACCGACGTCTTCTTGCGTCGGCTTACCGGCCGCTTCGCGCGCCAGCACGTCACAACGTTCGTTCTCCGGGTGGCCGGCGTGGCCTTTGACCCATTCCCATTTCACCTCGTGGCGCTGAATGGCCAGATCCAACCGCTGCCACAGATCGACATTCTTGACCGGCTTTTTGTCGGCGGTTTTCCAGCCGCGCTTCTTCCAGTTATGGATCCAACTGGTGATGCCCTGGCGCACATACTGGCTGTCGGTGCTGAGCGTCACGGCGCAGGGCACGGTCAGCGCTTCCAGCGCCACGATCGCCGCCATCATTTCCATGCGGTTATTGGTGGTCAGACGAAAACCCTCGCTGAAGGTTTTTTCCGTTTGCTTATAGCGTAATATCGCGCCGTAGCCACCGGGGCCGGGGTTGCCAAGGCAGGAGCCGTCGGTGAAAATTTCTACCTGTTTGAGCATCTCTGGTAGACTCTTCCTATCAGTTTTATAAAAGCCAAGTCTGACATAAACGAGCGCTGTGAGCACTGCAATATGATCTCTACAACCACCAGACAGATTGTCCTCGATACCGAAACCACCGGTATGAACAAGCTTGGGGTGCACTACGAAGGGCACCGTATCATTGAAATCGGTGCGGTGGAGGTGATTAACCGCCGCCTGACCGGGCGCAACTTCCACGTTTACATCAAGCCGGATCGGCTGGTGGATCCGGAAGCGTACGGCGTACACGGCATCAGCGATGACTTCCTGGCCGACAAGCCGACCTTCGATCAGGTTGCCGACGAATTCCTCGACTTTATCCGCGGCGGCGAGCTGGTGATCCATAACGCGGCGTTCGATATCGGCTTTATGGATCACGAATTCCGCATGTTGCAGCAGGGCATCCCGAAGACCGAGACCTTCTGCACCATCACCGACAGCCTGCTGATGGCGCGCCGCCTGTTCCCGGGCAAGCGCAACAACCTCGATGCCTTGTGCAGCCGTTATGAGATAGACAACAGCAAGCGTACGCTGCACGGCGCATTGCTCGATGCCGAGATCCTGGCGGAAGTCTATCTGGCGATGACCGGCGGTCAGACCTCGATAGCGTTCCAAATGGAAGGCGATACCCAGCAAAACGACGCCGCGCAAGAAATTCAGCGCATTGTCCGCCCGGCGACGGCGATGAAAGTGGTCTACGCCAGCGACGAAGAAGTGAAGGCGCACGAGGCGCGTCTGGATCTGGTGGCGAAAAAGGGCGGCAGCTGCCTGTGGCGCGGTGCGCCGGCCGAGTAACGGCATTTTTGCACGAAAAAAACGCACCGGATGAACCTTCGTTGAAAAACTGTGCAAACGGTTCATTTGGTGAGAAAAAGGCGTTGACGGAACCGAGAGGCGTCCGTAATATGCGCCTCGTTCCCCCGCAAGAGGGAATGGCGCGGAGCGGTAGTTCAGTTGGTTAGAATACCTGCCTGTCACGCAGGGGGTCGCGGGTTCGAGCCCCGTCCGTTCCGCCACTATTCAGAAGCCCTGAGTTAGCGATAACTCAGGGCTTCGTCGTTTCTGCTCTCGGCAAAACGGTACGGCCCAATGAACGGGGCCGGCAGACCGGCCCCTGATTCCTCAGAACAACACCGAGTAGTTCAAACCGAAGGTGCGTCCGCGGCCCTTATAGCTGTACAGCTCAGGCGAGCCGTAGGTCGGGCTGTACAGGATCGGCGCGCGTTGGCCCCAAACGGTGGTGTATTCCTTGTCCAGCAGGTTTTCCACGCTGAAGCTGATTTTCCCTACCGGCAGGGTATAGCTGCCGAGGAAATCGAGGGTGTTGTAGCCATCGATTTTGCGGCCTTGGGTGGAGTTGGCCTTGGTGTAATCGCCGTCGTCCGACACATCGAAGGTTTGCTGCGACTGTAAGCGCAGATTCCAGTCGCCCGGCGCCCAGCCGACATAAGCGGTGACTTTCGATGGGCTGGCGGTATCGACCACCAGCTTCTTCCATTCGCCGTTGACCTTGGTTTCGGAACGGATAACGTTGAAGTTGGTGCCGGCGCTCCAGTCGCTGTCTTCAAAGAAGTAGTCCACCGCGCCTTCCAGCCCATAGATGCGCCGCTTGTCCGCATTGACGTTAATGGTCATGTCGGTTTTGTTGATAGCGATGCTCTTGTCGGACAGCGAGTAGTAAGCGGCGATTTGCGTGCGCAGGTTATCGCCGGTATAGCGCCAGCCCAGCTCGTAGGCATTGACCTTGATGCCTTCCAGCTTGGAATCGCCGACGTTGACGCTCTTCAACAACTGGTAATGGCCGCCGTTCAACGCGTAGGTGCCGTTACCGTAATATTTGCCCGGATCCGGGATCTCGAAGCCCTGAGAGAAGTTGAACCAGGTTTGCTGGCGCTCGGTCAGATGTGCCAACAGGCCGGCGTTGAACAGCGCGTTGTTGTAGTCGGTTTTCCCGCCCGGTATAGCGTCGGCGGATGTCGCGGCGCCGGTGGCGATCGCCTGCTGCTGGTTATAACCGACGAAGTCGTCGATCTTGTTTTCGGTGTACTGGTAACGCACGCCGCCGCTCAGGGTGAAAATGGGATTAATGTCGTAACTGGCCTGCAGGAACGACGCCAGGTTGCTGGTGGTATAGCTCGGGTAGCGGCCGGTGCTGTAAGCGTTCTCCAGCATCATGCCGCCGGACTGCTGAGCCTTCGCCAGGTTAAAGAACTGCTGATTGGCGTTGAAGCTTTCATGCTCGGCGTCAATGCCGTAAGTCAGCGTCAGTGCGTCGACAGGTTTGCTGTTTAACGTCAGCTTGCCGCCGTAGAAATCGGTTTTTTGCTGTGAAGCACCAATGCTGTTGACGTAATAGTTCGGCGCTTTGCCCGCCAGCGTCGGGAACGGGTAGAAGGTCAACGTTTCGTCGCGGTAGTAGACCTGCGCCACCAAATCCTGGCCGAGGAAATCAGTGTTGGAATACTGCAGGTTGATCAGGTGGCGTTCGGTACCGGGGATGCGGTCGGAATTTAAGTTACCGCTGTTATATGCCTTGGCGTTGCCCGTCACCGCCGCAAAGTTCTCTCCCAGGAACAGGCCGTGATCGCCGTCGGATTGGCTTTTGTAGTATTGGGTGGTCAGCTGCAGCTGTTGATGATCGTCGATGTTGAGGGTGCCGGTGCCCATGACGTCGAGGCGATCGGAATACTGCAGGCCGGTTTGGGTATTGTCGATCAGTACCTCATTGCCTTTGCCGTCATACCAGCCGCCATAGCGCTGGTAAGAAACGGACAGGCGCCCAGAGGCGTTGTCGTTGCCGCCGCTGACCGCCGCCGCCACGTTCTCGTCGTGATCGTTATGGCCGCCAAAGCCGGTTTTACCGCCGACCTGCAACTCGACCTGCTGTTCCTGTTGCCCTTTTTTGGTGACGATATTGATCAGGCCGCCGGTGCTGCCGCCGCCGTACAGCGAGGTCGCGCCGGAAATCACCTCGATATGATCGATATTGAATGGATCGATCGAATCCAACTGGCGGCTGTCGCTGCGCGACGAGTTCAGGCGCACGCCGTCAATCATCACCATCATCGAGCGGCCGCGCATATTCATGCCATAGTTGGTACGGCCCTGACCGCTGACGTCCATGCCGGGGATCAACTGCGCCAACATGTCCTTGATCTCTTTACCGCCCTGAACCTGCTGTTCGATCTCCTGGCTTTCAATGATCCAAGTGGTCTGTGCCATTTCCGCCGTGCTGCGGTGCGAACGGCTGGCGGAGACCACCATCTGCTCTTCGGTGCCAGCTTTCTGATCTTCAGCCCAAGCCGTCGGCGCAAGCATTGCCAGCAGACAAGGGTTCAATACCCAAAGGTGTTTGCGTTTCATCGTTATTTCCTGGTGATATTGTTATTGTGTTTTTTTGAGAATGCTTCTTTTATCAATAACGTTTCTTGTTATCAATAAAATCGTGATATGATTTTTTGCGATACATTAACGTAATTAATTAGTTTTATTAACATTTTGCCCGCTGCGCGATCGAGCACCCCACGCCGTCAACACGGCAGCCGATCGGCCATACGCACAAGCGACAGCCGTTGCCGGAGAATCGAGAACATGTCCGCCAGCTACAGAATTTTTGATATCACCTTGAAAAGCAAAACGCTGATTTCATCTTCGCTGGTGCGCTGCGTGTTTGAAGGTGCGGATATTCATCGGATGAAGCTCGAAGCGCCGGACCAGCGCATCAAACTGTTGTTCCCGGCGGCGGACGGCAAGATCCCGCAGTTGGTCAACAGCTCGGACTGGTACGGCGATTACATGGCGATCCCCAAAGAACAGCGTCCGGTGATGCGCACCTATACGTTGCGTGCGCTGCGCCGCGAGCAGAATCAGATGGACGTCGAGTTCGTGTTGCATGGCGTGAACGGCCCGGCTTCCGCCTGGGCGACCCATGCCGAACCCGGAGACACGATTCAAACGGTCGCCCCCAACGGTGACTTCGACGGCGACAGCGGCGGTTACGAATGGGCGCCGCCGGCGCAGTTGCAACAGGCGTTGCTGATCGCCGATGAGACGGCGGTGCCGGCGGCGATGGCGATTCTGGAACAGCTGGCGCAGCAGGCCAATCCGCCGCGGGTGCAGGCGTTTTTTGAGGTGCCGGTGGCGGGGGATTGCCTGGATTTGGCGCATTTCCCGTTCGCCGAGGTCTACTGGCTGCCGCGTGACGTCGGCCGCCAACTGGCACACGGTACGCTGCTGGTGGAAGCGGTGCGCCAGCGGGTGGATATCCCCGCATCGGCGTGCGCACAGGCGCAGTCACTGGCGGAAAGCAGCCTGAGCGATGAGGTGCTGTGGGAGCGGGCGGCCGGCAGCAACGCTTTTTATGCCTGGGTGGCGGCCGAATCTTCTGCGGTGAAAACGCTGCGGCGTTACCTGATTGGCGAACGCGATCTGGATCGCTCCACCGTCAACTTCATGGCCTATTGGTGCTGAACGAGCCGTCCTTTTCCGGCATCGGCGCGGAGTCTTTATCTCTCTGCCGAAGATCGACGCGCTAATCGCCGGCTGGGATCGCGTTTAATCAGTCGAGACGCAGAAAGCTGTCGGCATCGCGCCAGGCCGGGAAGGCGCTGCGGTAGCTCTGCAGGGTTTCCAGCGACAGCTCGGCGTCCAGGCGCGTGGCCGCGCCGGGTTCCGCATCCGCCAGGATCTCGCCCTGAGGGCTGATGATTAAGCTGTCTCCGCTGTAGCTCAGTCCGTTAGGATCTTCGCCCACCCGGTTGCAGCCCGCCACATACACCTGATTTTCAATCGCCCGCGCCGCCAGCAGCGTTTGCCAATGGCGGCTGCGCGGCGCCGGCCAGTTGGCGACGTACAGCGCCAGATCGTAATCCTGCTGATAGCGCGCCCAGACCGGGAAACGCAGGTCGTAGCAGATCTGCGGCAGGATGCGCCAGCCGCGCCACTCGAAGATTTCACGCCGGTTGCCGGCCTGGTAATGCAGGTGTTCGCCGGCCATGCGGAACAGGTGGCGTTTATCATAGGCATGCACCTGGCCGCCCGGCTCTACCAGCAGGAAGCGGTTGACCGCGCCTTCGGGCGTTTTCAGCGCCACGCTGCCGCCGATTAACGCGTGGCTTTTCACCGCCCAACCGCGCAGCCAGTCGATCACCTGCTGTTCGGGCAGGGCGCTCTCGCCGGCATCCATGGCAAAACCGGTGGTGAACATTTCCGGCAAAACGATGAGATCGCGCCCGGCGATCGGCGCCAGCAACGCGTCGAAGGCGGCCAGGTTAGCGAGGCCGTCGCGCCAGACCAGAGGTTGCTGCAACAGGGTAATTTTTAAAGTCGACATAACCGCTCCGCAGCTGCATCCAGCGTGGCGTCCTGTTTAGCGAAGCACAGCCGGATCAATTTATGGGGGAAAGGATCGGCACAGAAGACCGACAGCGGAATGGCCGCCACGCCCACGTGCTCGGTTAACCAATGGCAGAACGCCACATCGTCCAGATCGGAGATGGCGCTGTAGTCCGCCAGCAAGAAGTATGTACCCGCGCAGGGTAAAATTTCCAGTCGGCTGCGCGCCAGCGCCTGCACAAAGCGATCGCGCTTGGCGCGATAGAACGCCGGCAACTGCCGCCAGTGCTCCGGCTCGGCACGCAGGCTATCCGCTAGCGCCAGCTGCGCCGGGGTGTTGACCGAAAAGGTCAGGTATTGATGCACCTTGCGCACCTCGGCGCTCAGCGCGGCGGGCGCCACGCAGTAACCCACTTTCCAGCCGGTCATGTGGAAGGTTTTACCGAAGGAGGACACCGCGATCGCCCGTTGGCGCAGCTGCGGGTGGGCCAACACGCTGGCGTGGCCGCCTTTGGCGAAGCAGATGTGTTCGTAGACTTCGTCGCTGAGCACGTAGATTTCGCGTTCTGCAATGGCGTGCCACAGCTGCTGCATATCTTCCGCCTCCCAGGCGGTGGCGGACGGGTTGTGCGGCGTGTTGACGATCACCAGGCGGGTGCGCGACGACAGCGCGGCGGCGAACCGTTGCCAATCCACGGCAAACGCGGGCGGCTGCAGGGCGAGGCGTTTGAGTACGCCGCCGGCCAGCGTCACCGCCGGCGCATAGCTATCGTAGCTGGGATCGAAGCAGACCACCTCATCGCCGGGGCGCACCAGCGCGCTGATGGCGGCGAACAGCGCTTCGGTGGCGCCGGCGGTGACGGTCACTTCAGCAGCGGCGTCCGGCTGCCAGCCATACAGCTCGGCGGTTTTGTCGGCGATGGCTTCGCGCAGCGGCGCCACCCCGGTCATCGGCGCATATTGGTTGGCGCCCTGGGCGACGTGCCAGGCCAAGCGTTCTTTCAGGTAGTCCGGCCCGTCGAAATCAGGGAAGCCCTGAGACAGGTTGATCGCCTGATGCTGCTGCGCTAGCGCGCTCATTTGGGTAAAGATGGTGGTGCCCAGGGCAGGCAGTTTACTTTCGGGAATCAATGCGGAAGTGCTCATAGCAGGTGAATACTCCAGGCGCTTATATTGCCGTCAATATAACACGATGCTAGTATTTGGCAATCAAGACGCTTAGATGGCTAAATGCGAAAAAGTGCTTAGCCCGCCACGCGGCAGGCAAAGTTTCCTCTGCCGGCCGCCTTACCGAACGGGAAATGATAATAATGACGGATAATCCGCAATTTACCGCATTGCTGGCGGCCTGCCACTGGATTGGCGACAAAGGCTGGTGCCCGGCGACCGGCGGCAACATGTCGCTGCGCCTCGACGAACGTCAGTGCCTGGTCACCGAGTCCGGCAAAGACAAGGGCAGCCTGAGCGCCGCCGATTTTCTGCGGGTGGATATCGCCGACAATCATGTGCCGAGCGGCCGCACGCCGTCGGCGGAGACCGGGCTGCATACGCTGCTCTACCGCCTGTCTGCGCACATCGGCGCGGTGCTGCATACCCATTCCGTCAACGCTACCGTACTGTCGCGGGTGGAACGCGGCGATGCGCTGGTGCTGCAGGGATACGAAATGCAGAAGTCGCTGGCCGGCCAGCGCAGCCACCTGGACAGTGTGGCGATCCCCATTTTTGATAACGATCAGGATATCCCCCGGTTGGCGGCGCGTGTGGCGGCCTATGCCGAGGCCACGCCACTGCAGTACGGTTTTCTGGTGCGCGGCCACGGTCTCTATTGCTGGGGAAGCCAGGTAGCGGAAGCCCGCCGCCATCTCGAAGGGCTGGAATTCCTGTTCCAGTGTGAACTGCAACGCCGCTTACTGGAGGCGAAATGATCCGCGCTATCGTGACCGATATTGAAGGCACCACCAGCGATATTCGCTTTGTGCATCAGGTACTGTTTCCCTATGCCCGCGAACGGCTGGCGGATTTTGTGCGCCACCATGCCGCTGAGAGCGAAGTCGCCGCGCCGCTGGCGGCGCTGCGCGCTGAAATTGACCAGCCGCAGGCAGATCTCGACGCGCTGATCGCCGCCCTGTACCGCTTTATGGATGAAGATCGCAAATCCACCGCGCTCAAGGCGCTGCAGGGCATCATCTGGCGCAGCGGCTATCGCGAGGGCGACTTCCGCGGGCATCTGTACCCGGAAGTCGCCGGGCAGTTGGCCGCCTGGCAGCGGCAGGGAGTGAAGCTTTACGTCTATTCCTCCGGTTCGGTGGAAGCGCAGAAGCTGCTGTTCGGCCACAGCGACGCGGGCGATCTGCAGCCGCTGTTCAGCGGCTATTTCGATACGCACGTCGGCGCCAAGCGTGAAACCGCGTCGTACCGCAACATCGCGCAGGCTATCGGCATCGCGCCCGACGAACTGCTGTTCCTGTCCGATATTCACCAGGAGCTGGACGCCGCGCAGGCCGCCGGCTGGCATACCTGCCAGCTGATCCGCGATGAGGCGGACGAGCAAAGCCGGCATCCGCAGGTTAACCGTTTTGATCGTATCGATTTAGGGGAGTTCGTCTCATGAGTGGATTGACCATTTTCAGCGATAAAGCGCCGCAGCAGCCGCTGTGGCAGAGCCGCGACGCGCAGGAGATCCAGCGCCAGCTGGCGCAAATCGGCGTGCGCTTTGAGCGCTGGCAGGCGGATCGCGAGCTGGGCGACAACCCGCAGCCGGAGGCAGTGATCGCCGCCTACCAGCATGAGATCGACCGGCTGGTGGCGGAAAAGGGCTACCAGAGTTGGGACGTGATCAGCATGCGGCCGGACCACGAGCAGCGTCAGGCGCTGCGCGAAAAATTCCTGTCCGAACACACGCACGGCGAGGATGAAGTGCGCTTTTTCGTTGAAGGGGCGGGGCTGTTTTGCCTGCATCTGGACGGCAAGATCTTCCAGATCCTGTGCGAAAAGAACGATCTGATCTCGGTGCCGGCCAACACCCGTCACTGGTTCGATATGGGCTCGGCGCCGCACTTTACCGCGATCCGGGTATTTGACAACCCGGAAGGCTGGGTGGCGCATTTCACCGGCGACACGATCGCCGATGCCTATCCGCGTTTGGACTGATCGTCAACCGGCGGGCGTTACCCCAGCGCCCGCTGGAAAATCCCCGCTTCAACCTGTTGCGGCGTGATCACGCCGCTGTCGAACACCCACCCGCTGATAAGCTTCGCCGGCGTGACATCGAACGCCGGATTGTACACCGGTGCCTCGTTCGGCGCCCACTGGCAGGCGCCGAAGCTGCCTGAAACGCCGGTGACTTCGGCCGCCGCGCGTTGCTCGATCGGGATGGCGGCGCCGTCCGGACAGTGCGGATCGTGGGTGGTGTGCGGGGCGGCCACGTAGAACGGGATGCCGTGATAGTGCGCCAGCACCGCCAGGCTGTAGGTGCCAATCTTGTTGGCGACGTCGCCGTTGGCGGCGATGCGATCCGCGCCGACCCACACCGCATCGACCTGGCCCTGCGCCATCAGGCTGGCGGCCATCGAATCGCAGATCAGACGATAGGGAATGCCCAGCTCGCCCAGTTCCCAGGCGGTCAGACGACCGCCCTGCAGCAGCGGCCGGGTTTCATCGACCCACACCTGTTGCACTTTGCCCTGCTGGTGGGCGCGCAGCAGCACCCCGATGGCGGTGCCGACGCCGGCGGTGGCCAACCCGCCGGTATTGCAGTGGGTCAGCAGGCGGCTGCCGGGCTTGACCAGCCCAGCGCCGTGATCGGCGATGCGATCGCACAGCCGGCGATCTTCCTCCACCAGCCGCAGCGCTTCGTTCACCATCGCCGGCGCCCAGTCAGGCTCCGCCAGCGCCAGCTTCATGCGATCCAGATTGTTCATCAGGTTAACCGCCGTCGGGCGCGCGGCGCGCAGCGTGTGCAGCGCCTGTTCCAGCTCGGCGCGCGGCAGACCGCGTTCCGCCAGCAGCGCCAACAGCAGGCTGGCGGACAGCCCGATCAGCGGCGCGCCGCGCACCCGCAGGCTGTGAATGTGCCCGACCAACTCCTCCACGCTGTCGCAGGCGCGCCACCGCTTTTCCTGCGGCAGGGCTTGCTGATCGAGGATCCAAAGGCGGTTGTCCCGCAGGGACAAACTGGTGGTGTTAAGCGCTTGCATCGGCGGTTAATTCCTTGTTGCGAGGTTATTGCATCTGAAACGCTATTCTGCCAACATGACTTCCAGATGTATAGACGTCCAAATGCTTTTACGTCTAAATAATCAGAGTCGCTGGGTCAGTAAGAGAGAACAGAGGGGTTGGGGAATGTCGCTTTATCGTACGTTTACGGCTGCCGATGCCGTTGAATACGCCCGCCAATACGGGCAGGTGGCCGAACCGCAGGCGCTGGTGAGCGCCGACGAGATCGGTGACGGCAACCTGAATCTGGTGTTCAAGATCCGCGATCGCGAAGGCGTGAGCCGGGTGATCGTCAAACAGGCGCTGCCCTACGTGCGCTGTGTGGGCGAATCCTGGCCGCTGACGTTGGATCGGGCGCGCATCGAAGCGGAAACGCTGCTGATCCACGGCGGTTTCTGCCCAAGGCATACGGTAAAAGTCTTGCATCACGATCCCGAATTGGCGGTGATGGTGCAGGAAGATCTCTCCGATCATCGCATCTGGCGCAGTGAACTGGTGCAGGGGAACTATCACCCGCTGGCGGCCGGGCAGCTGGCGGAATACCTGGCGCAGACGCTGTTCCACACCTCCGATTTTTATCAGTCGGCGCAGCAGAAGAAGGCGGAAGTCAGCCGTTTCACCAACCCCGAGCTGTGCCAGATCACCGAAGATCTGTTCTTTACCGACCCCTATATCGACCATGAGCGTAATCAGTTCGAGGCGGCGCTGTTGCCGCAGGTGCGGGCGCTGCGTGAGGATGCGCCGCTGAAGCTGGCGGTCGCCGGCCTGAAACATCGTTTCCTCAGCAAAGCGGAGGCGTTGTTGCACGGGGATATCCACAGCGGTTCAATTTTCGTGGCGGAAGGGCGATTGAAAGCGATCGACGCTGAATTCGGTTTCTACGGCCCGATCGGTTTCGATGTCGGCACTGCGTTAGGCAACCTGCTGCTCAACTATTGTGGTCAGCCGGGGCTGTTCGGGCCGCGCGACGCCGCCGCCGGGCGCGAGCAGCGCCTGCAGGATGTGCGCGAGCTGTGGCTGATTTTCGCCGATCGCTTCCTGGCGCTGTGCCATCAGCAAAGCCGCGATGCGGCGCTGGCGACGCCGGGTTACGCCGAGCAATTCCTGCAGCAGGTCTGGGCTGACGCAGTAGGGTACTGCGGTACCGAACTGATCCGGCGCACCATCGGCCTGGCGCACGTCGCCGATCTGGACAGCATCGCCGACGCCGACATGCGCCTCGACTGTCAGCGTCACGCCCTGGGATTGGGGCGCACGCTGATCGTCAATGCGCCGCAGATCGAGCATATCGATGCGCTGTTGGCGCGCATTCGCCAGCAGGGCTGAAAAGGCGGGTGCTCGTGGATCCTGCCTGACACCATCAGCCAACGGGCGGGGCGAACCCCGCCGTTGGGTTGCCTTACCGTTCGGATTCGTAAGCCAAAGTGGCCGCAACCTCCGAGTCTCCCAGCCTGATGCGCAGTTCGCACAGTGAACCGCGGGTTAGCCAGATGAACGCGATCAGCGTCATACAGACGATCACCAGCTTAAGCACGACCCGTTTTTGCTGCATTTTTGACCTCCCTATCCTTGCCTTGCGGCGGGTAAGAGGCTAACCTGATGTTGCTAGGCATCAGAGTGGCCTCGGGTTGATAATATCGACTCGGGGCCTTTCTCTTTCTCTCCTTTGCCAAGGCTCCGGACAGAAAGATCCAGAGCACCCGCTGCGCAGTCTACTCGAACTTCCTTCCCGTGAAATCTGCCGTTGCGCCAACCTGCGGCGCGGTGCGCAGTTTGTGGTGCAAGAAAAGAAAAAGGGGCGATGATGATCGCCCCTTAGATGCGTGGAGTGGGAATTGGCGTTAAGCCGCTTCGGTCTGCTGTTGGCGCTTAGACTGCGCCGCCGGCTTTTCCGGCTTGGCGGCCGCCAGCGCATCCGGTGCAAAGTCGTCCACGTTGATGGAGCGCAGACGGCTCTCTTCGGCTTTCACCAGGATCTTCGCTTCGTCGGCGCTGATCTTGCCTTCTTCCAGCGCGCGTTCCGCCAAACGATCCAGACGGGTGAACGGCAGGTTTTTGCCGGCTGCCTTGCACAGACGTTCGTGAATCGGCTCGGCGGCCATCACGTCGGCCAGCGCCGCTTCCAGCAGGCCGATTGGGTTATGTTCGCTCGGCGTCAGGTACTGGCCGCGCCCCAGGCGGCTGCGGGTGGCGGAAGGCACCTGCAGGATCTTGGCCAACTGGTGATCCAGACGATCGGACGGTGCGGTATGCACACGGCCGAGCGGGAAGACCACGAAGCGCATCGCGCCGGCGATAAAGCGGTTCGGGAAGTTGCGCAGCAGGTCATCCAGCGCCTGTTCGGCCTTATGCAGGCTGTCTTGCACGCCCCAATGCACCAGCGGCAGATCTTCTTTCTGACGGCCTTCGTCGTCAAAGCGTTTCAGCACGGCGGAAGCCAAATACATCTGGCTGAGGATATCCCCCAGGCGAGCAGAGATACGCTCACGGCGCTTCAGGCTACCGCCCAGCACGCCCATGGAAACGTCCGACAGCAGCGCCAGGTTGGCGCTCAGGCGGTTCAGCTGCTGATAGTAGCGACGGGTCGCGTCCTTGGTCGGCGTGGCGCTGGTGCGGCCGTTGGTCAGGCCCAGCCAGAAGCTGCGTACCTTGTTGCTGCCGACGTGGCCCAGGTGGCCGAACAGCGATTTATCGAAGGCGTTCAGATCGTTGCTCTGCGCCGCCGCCATTTCATCCAGCACATAAGGATGGCAGCGGATCGCGCCTTGACCGAAGATCATCATGGTACGGGTCAGAATGTTCGCGCCTTCCACCGTGATGGCAATCGGTGCGCCCTGATAGGCGCGAGCCAGGAAGTTGGATTCACCGAGCATGATGCCTTTACCGCCGGCGATGTCCATGGCGTCAACGATCGACTGCTGACCGCGGTGCGTGCAGTGGTATTTGACGATGGCCGACAGTACGGCCGGCTTCTCGCCCTGTACCAGCGCATAGGTGATCAGCGAAGCGGCGGCGTCCATCACATAGGTGTTGCCGGCGATGCGTGCCAACGGCTCTTCGATCCCCTCCATCTTGCCGATGGAGATCTTGAACTGACGGCGAATGTGCGCGTAGGCGCCGGTCGCCAGGGCGATGGATTTCAGGCTGCCGGTAGAGTTGGACGGCAGGGTGATGCCGCGGCCGACCGACAGGCACTCAACCAGCATGCGCCAGCCCTGGCCGGCCATTTTCGGCCCGCCGATGATGTAATCGATCGGCACGAACACGTCGGTGCCGCGGGTTGGGCCGTTCTGGAACGGCACGTTCAGCGGGAAGTGACGGTTGCCGATTTCCACGCCCGGCGTGCTGGTTGGGATCAGCGCACAGGTGATGCCCGGGGATTCGTTGTCGCTCAGCAGGCGATTCGGGTCATGCAGTTTGAATGCCAAACCCAGCACGGTGGCGACCGGCGCCAGCGTGATGTAGCGCTTGTTCCAGGTCAGGCGCATGCCCAGCACCTGCTTGCCTTGCCATTCGCCCATGCACACGGTGCCCACGTCCGGGATCGCGCCGGCATCGGAACCCGCTTCCGGGCTGGTCAGCGCGAAGCAAGGAATTTCGTCACCGCGCGCCAGGCCCGGCAGATAGTGGTTTTTCTGTTCTTCGGTACCGTAGTGCTGCAGCAGTTCGCCCGGGCCGAGGGAGTTTGGCACGCCGACGGTGATCGCCAGGATGCCGGAAACGCCGGCCAGTTTTTGCAGCACCATCGCCTGAGCGTAAGGTGAGAATTCCAGACCGCCGTACTCTTTCTTGATGATCATCGCGAAGAAACGGTGTTCTTTCAGGTACGCCCAGAGTTCAGGCGGCAGATCGGCCAGTTCGTGGGTGATCTGGAAGTCGTTGGCCATGCGGCAGGCTTCTTCCACCGGGCCGTCGATAAACGCCTGCTCTTCTTCCGTTAGGCGCGGTTTCGGGTAGCTGTGCAGCTTGTTCCAGTCCGGCGCGCCGCGGAACAGATCGCCTTCCCACCAGGTGGTACCGGCGTCGATCGCTTCCTTCTCGGTGGTGGACATCGGCGGCATCACCTTGCGGAAGGCGCGCAGCGCCGGCGCGGAGAGCAGGGAACGGCGTACAGAGGAAAGGTTCAGCGGCAGCAGCACGATCGCCAGCGGCAGCAACAGCCAGAAGCTCCACAGGCCGATAGCACCCATGGCGGCAGTGTACGCCACCAGGATCAGGCTGCTGAGGGTAAGGTTCACTCGGTGGTAGAACACCACGCCGAGGAGAGCCAGGAAAACGACGATACTAAGAACCATCATAAGAAGCTCCGAAGTAGTAAGAGGTCTGACCTGTTGTGTGTATGTAATAGGTTTTAGTACAAGGCAGAATTTTTATCAATGCGTTTACAGTTTAATTACAACTCAGGTCACAAACTGACAGCACCAATCATCAAAAACCTCTCCGCTTCCTTAACTGGCGCGCTGTTTGGCTGAGAATGCTTCTCGCTGTTTCCGCGATCCGGTACACTGCGAAGCGGAAGATTTGACGATAACAAGAGGTTCCTCATGTACCACGACCTTATTCGCAGTGAACTGAACGAAGCAGCTGATACCCTGGCGAAATTTATCAATGATGACGCCAACATCGACGCCATCCAACGTGCGGCGGTGCTGCTGGCGGATTCCTTCAAAGCCGGCGGTAAAGTGATTTCCTGCGGCAACGGCGGTTCCCATTGCGACGCGATGCACTTCGCCGAAGAGCTGACCGGCCGCTACCGTGAAAACCGCCCGGGCTACCCGGCAATTGCCATCTCGGACGTGAGCCACCTGTCCTGCGTCAGCAACGACTTCGGCTATGAGTATGTGTTCTCGCGCTATGTGGAAGCGGTGGGCCGCGAAGGCGACGTGCTGCTGGGCATTTCTACTTCCGGCAACTCCGGCAACATCATCAAGGCCATCGACGCGGCGCGTGCCAAGGGGATGAAAGTGATCACCCTGACCGGCAAGGACGGCGGCAAGATGGCGGGTTCCGCCGATGTGGAAATTCGCGTGCCGCACTTCGGCTACGCCGACCGCATTCAGGAAATCCACATCAAAGCGATTCACATCTTGATTCAGCTGATCGAAAAAGAGATGGTTAAGGCTTGATAGCCTTCGGGGAGCTGCGGCTCCCCATGAATAAGACGGCGGACGCCGCATGGTGCGTCCGCACAGCCTGTGTCAGTGTGGTTAAGGAGTGCTGGCGATGTGTGAACTGCTCGGGATGAGCGCAAACGTACCGACCGATATCTGCTTCAGCTTTACCGGCCTGGTACAGCGCGGCGGCCGCACCGGGCCGCATAAGGATGGCTGGGGCATTACCTTCTATGAAGGGAACGGCTGCCGCACATTCAAGGATCCGCAGCCGAGCTTCAACTCGCCGATCGCCCGCCTGGTGCAGGACTATCCGATCAAGTCCTGCGCGGTGGTGTCCCATATTCGCCAGGCCAACCGCGGCGAAGTGGCGCTGGAAAACACCCATCCGTTCACCCGTGAACTGTGGGGCCGCAACTGGACCTACGCGCACAACGGCCAATTAAAAGGCTATCGTCAGCTGGATACCGGCACGTTCCGCCCGGTCGGCCAGACCGACAGCGAATACGCGTTCTGCTGGCTGCTGCATCAGCTGGCGCTGAAATACCCGCGCACCCCGAGCCAATGGCCGGCGGTCTTCCGCTATATCGGCCTGTTGGCGAACCAGCTGCGCAAGAAAGGGGTGTTCAACATGCTGTTGTCGGACGGGCGCTTCGTGATGGCCTATTGCTCCACCAACCTGTATTGGATCACGCGCCGCGCGCCGTTCGGTAAGGCGACGTTACTGGATCAGGATGTGGAGATCGATTTTCAGCAGCAGACCACACCGAACGATGTGGTCACGGTGATCGCCACCCAACCGCTGACCGCCAACGAAACCTGGCACAAGATTGAGCCAGGCGAGTTCGCGTTATTTCACTTCGGTGAGCGGCTTGTTCTGAGCGAAGGGATTGGTGTTGGGCGTCGGGCTGGCTGACGCGTACTGCGTCATCTGGCCGCTGCTCATCAACGGTTGACCCAGCACATACTGGCCGTTGTCTACGGTCATCATCGGCGGCTGGTGGTTCTTCGCGAAGTAATCGTAACCCGGCTTCAGCTGGCGCCAGAAGGCGATATAGCTGGATGACGCATGGCGCTTGAGGTTTTGCTCGGTCATGCGGAACGGATAAATGCTGATATCGACGCGGCTTTGGCCATAGGCAAAAGCAGCTTCGACGTAGCGATAGATCTCATCCATATAGGTGTTGGTCATCGCGTAACAGCCGATCGATTTACATTCGCCGTGGATCATCAGATAAGCGCCGGAATAGCCCTGCGATTTATCGTAATCGTTAGGGAAACCGATATTGATCGCCCGATAATACTTGCTGTCGGGTTTCAGATGGCGTGCGTCAACGCTATAAAAGCCTTCCGGACTTTTAAAGTCGCCTTCACGACGTTTAGGACCCAGCCCGCCGGAGAAATTACAGATCGGGAACGTGTTGACCAGGCGGAATTCATTGCCCATTTTGGCATACAATTCCAGCTTGCGTTCCTCTTTGAAGATCTGAATATAGACCGGCGAACCCAATAATTGCTGTTTAACTACCGGCGCTTCGGGTACCTGCTCGCTGGCGCTGCAGGCCGTGATCATCGGCATAGAAACAAGCATCGCAAACAACAGCGCGATTTTGCTCATTATTATTCCTGCTTATATTTATCTGCCGGCGCAATTGAGGTTGGCCAGCATGCCACTGATTATTGTTTTTACTGCTGCAAAACACCGCCAGATTACCAGCGCGTTTATTTTTAGCAATACGTGATATGTATAAAAAAACGACAAAGCTCGATAAAAGTGAAATGACCGGCAGATTTTAACGATAAGTAGTGAAAAACAGGCGAAATTTAATTGCGTTTGCTTGACCCAAGTCACGACGGAACGCAGAACAATGTTGCGAACAATGTTAATATTCTCTCTTCAATTTAACGCACTGTGGCGATTGAAGCGGCAAGAGTTATTGCATATAACCCGGCCGTTTTGATGGTTATTTGGCTACAGGCCGTTAACACATCGACTGTCGCGCAAACAACGGAAAAGGGGAATCAAGGGAATGCGCGTTACCCCGTATTTTCACTGCGAGAAAGTTCATGTTGGGCGTGCCGCCGTGCGCACTGCCCGGCAATCCTGGCATCGTCAGCACCCGCCTCTGGGGCCGGGCAGACGTGTAAACCCAACTACATCGTATAAATCCTATGATTAAGATCAGAAAAGGGTTAGATCTGCCGATAGCCGGGGCTCCGGTTCAGGCGATCCAAGATGGCCCGAATATTCAGCATGTCGCCCTGCTTGGGGAAGAGTATGTCGGAATGCGTCCCTCCATGCTGGTGCAGGAAGGCGATACCGTTAAGAAAGGCCAGGCGTTGTTCGAAGATAAGAAAAACCCCGGGGTTTTCTTCACGGCTCCCGCCAGCGGCCGCATCGCTGCGATTAACCGCGGCGAGCGGCGCGTATTGCAATCGGTGGTGATTGCGCTGGAAAACGGCGGCGACGATCAGCTCGAGTTCGCGCACTACCCGCTGGGGGAATTGGCCCAGTTGCCGCGCGAACAGGTCGAGAGCGAACTGATCGCCAGCGGCCTGTGGACCGCGCTGCGCACCCGCCCATTCAGCAAAACGCCGAGCCCCGGCAGCGAACCGCGCGCCATTTTCGTCACCGCGATGGATACCCAGCCGTTGGCCGCCGATCCGCAGGTGATCATCGCCGAGCAGCAGGCGGCGTTCAACGCCGGGCTGGTGGTCTTGGCGCGTCTGACGGCGGGCAAGGTACACGTATGCCACGCCGCCGGCGCCTCCGTTGGCCAGCAGAGCGGCCCGCAGATCGCCTACAGCGAATTTGCCGGCCCGCATCCCGCCGGGCTGGTGGGCACCCACATTCACTTCCTTGAACCGGTCAGCCTGAAGAAAATCGTTTGGCACATCGGCTACCAGGACGTCATCGCCATCGGCACGCTGTTCACCACCGGTAAGCTCGATACCCGCCGGGTCGTGGCGCTGGCCGGGCCGCAGGTGGCGCAGCCGGCGCTGCTGCGCACCCGCCTGGGGGCCAGCCTCGAGGAACTGACCGCCGGCCGCCTGAAAGACGGCGAGAACCGGGTGATCTCCGGTTCGGTGCTGAACGGCATGCACGCCGCCGGGCCGAACGCCTGGCTCGGTCGTTTCCACTCGCAGGTGTCGGTGCTGGAAGAAGGGCGCGACAAAGAGCTGTTCGGCTGGATCGTGCCTTCGCCGAACAAGTTCTCCATTACCCGCACCACGCTGGGCCACTTCCTGAAGAACAAACTGTTCGCCTTCTCGACCACCACTAACGGCGGCGAGCGCGCCATGGTACCGATCGGTAACTACGAGCGGGTGATGCCGCTGGATATTTTGCCGACGCTGCTGCTGCGCGATCTGCTGGCGGGCGACAGCGACAGCGCGCAGGCGCTGGGCTGCCTGGAGTTGGACGAGGAAGATCTGGCGCTGTGCACCTTCGTTTGCCCCGGCAAGTATGAGTACGCGCCGGTGCTGCGCGAGGTGCTGACCAAGATTGAGCAGGAAGGATAACCCGATGGGCCTGAAGAATTATTTTGAGAAGATAGAGCATCACTTCACGCCGGGCGGCAAACTGGAAAAGTGGTATCCGCTGTATGAAGCGACCACCACGGTGTTTTACACCCCCGGCACGGTGACGCGCGGCGCTTCGCACGTGCGTGACGCCATCGATTTGAAACGCATGATGATCCTGGTGTGGCTGGCGGTGTTCCCGGCGATGTTCTGGGGCATGTACAACGTCGGCCAGCAGGCGATCCCGGCGCTGCACCATCTGTACAGCGGCGACGCGCTGCAACAGGTGCTGGCGGGCGACTGGCATTATCGTCTGGCGCAGTGGCTAGGCGCCTCGCTGGCGGCCGACGCCGGCTGGGTCAGTAAGATGGTGCTGGGCGCCTGTTACTTCCTGCCGATATACGCCGTGGTGTTTGTCGTCGGCGGCTTCTGGGAAGTGCTGTTCGCCATTATCCGTAAGCATGAGGTTAACGAAGGCTTCTTCGTCACTTCAATCCTGTTTGCGCTGATCGTGCCGCCGACCCTGCCGCTGTGGCAGGCCGCGCTGGGCATCACCTTCGGCGTGGTGGTGGCCAAAGAGATCTTCGGCGGCACCGGGCGCAACTTCCTCAACCCGGCGTTGGCCGGCCGCGCCTTCCTGTTCTTCGCCTATCCGGCGCAGATCTCCGGCGATCTGGTGTGGACCTCTGCGGACGGTTTCTCCGGTGCGACGCCGTTGGCGCAGTGGAGCGCTGGCGGGGCGCACAGCCTGAGCAACGTGGCCACCGGCCAGTCCATCAGCTGGCTGGACGCCTTCCTCGGCAACATTCCCGGCTCCATCGGTGAAGTCTCCACGCTGATGATCCTGATCGGCGGGGCGATAATCCTGTTCGGCCGCGTGGCCTCCTGGCGCATCGTCGCCGGCGTAATGCTCGGCATGGTGGCTTCCGCCCTGTTGTTCAACGCCATCGGTTCGGACACCAACCCGATGTTCGCCATGCCGTGGTACTGGCATCTGGTGCTGGGCGGCTTCGCCTTCGGCATGATCTTTATGGCGACCGACCCGGTTTCCGCCTCCTTCACCAACAAGGGGAAATGGTGGTACGGCATTCTGATCGGCGTGATGTGCGTGCTGATCCGGGTGGTCAACCCCGCCTATCCGGAAGGCATGATGCTGGCGATCCTGTTCGCCAACCTGTTCGCACCGCTGTTCGATTACCTGGTGGTGCAGGCCAACATCAAGCGGAGAAAAGCCCGTGGCGAATGAAGCGAAAAACGACGGCATCGGTAAAACGCTGCTGGTAGTGCTGCTGCTGTGTCTGGTGTGTTCAGTGGTGGTGGCGGGCTCCGCCGTCGGCCTGAAGTCCAAACAGCAGGAGCAAAAGCTGCTCGATAAGCAGCGCAATATTCTCGACGTAGCCGGCCTGTTGCAGCCGAAAATGGAGAGCGAGCAGGTCAAGCGTCTGTACAGCGAGCGCATCGAACCGCGCCTGGTGGATCTGAACAGCGGCGAGTTTGTCGCCGGCAAGGCGGCGGCGTTCGATCTGGGCGCCGCGCTGCGCGACGACGCCAAAAGCGTGGCGTTGCCCGCGGGCGACGATCCGGCCGGCATCAAGCGCCGCAGCAACCAGGCGGAAATCTACCTGGTGCGCGACGAAAGCGGCCAGGTGAACAAGCTTGTGCTGCCGGTATACGGCACCGGCCTGTGGTCGATGATGTACGCCTTCGTGGCGCTGGATAACGACGGCAATACGGTCAAGGGCATCACCTACTACGACCAGGGGGAAACCCCAGGGCTGGGCGGTGAGGTCGAGAATCCGTCCTGGCGCCAGCAGTGGGTCGGTAAGCAGCTGTTCGACGACAACGGCCAGCCGGCGATCCGCGTGGTGAAAGGCGGCGCACGTCAGGGGGATGTGCACGGAGTGGACGGCCTATCCGGCGCCACGCTGACCTCCAACGGCGTGCAGCATACGTTTGATTTCTGGTTGGGCGAGCACGGCTTCGGCCCGTTCCTGAAAAAAGTTCATGAAGGAGCGCTGAAAAATGGCTGATTCCAAAGAGATAAAGCGGGTCCTGCTGGGGCCGCTGTTCGACAATAACCCGATCGCCCTGCAGGTGTTGGGCGTCTGTTCTGCGTTGGCGGTGACCACCAAGCTGGAGACGGCGGTGGTGATGACCATTGCGGTGACGCTGGTGACCGCGTTCTCCAGCTTCTTCATCTCGCTGATCCGTCACCATATTCCCAACAGCGTGCGCATCATCGTGCAGATGGCGATCATCGCCTCGCTGGTGATCGTGGTCGATCAGCTGCTGCGTGCTTATGCGTTCGAGATCTCCAAACAGCTGTCGGTGTTCGTCGGCCTTATCATCACCAACTGCATCGTGATGGGGCGCGCCGAGGCTTACGCCATGAAGTCGCCGCCGATCGAGAGCTTTATGGACGGCATCGGCAACGGGCTGGGCTACGGGGTGATCCTGGTGCTGGTCGGTTTCCTGCGCGAGCTGATCGGCTCCGGCAAGCTGTTCGGCGTCCCGGTGCTGGAAACGGTGCAGAACGGCGGTTGGTACCAGCCGAACGGCCTGTTCCTGCTGGCGCCGAGCGCGTTCTTCATCATCGGCCTGCTGATCTGGGTGCTGCGCACCCTGAAGCCGGCGCAGATCGAAAAGGAGTAAAGGCCGATGGAACACTATATCAGCCTGTTTGTGCGCGCGGTGTTCGTCGAGAACATGGCGCTGGCGTTCTTCCTCGGGATGTGTACCTTCCTGGCGGTGTCGAAGAAGGTCTCGACCGCCTTTGGCCTGGGCATCGCGGTGACCATCGTGCTCGGCATTTCGGTGCCGGTGAACAACCTGGTCTACAACCTGATCCTGCGCGACGGCGCGCTGGTGGAAGGCGTCGATCTGAGCTTCCTCAACTTCATCACCTTCATCGGCGTGATCGCGGCGCTGGTACAGATTTTGGAGATGATCCTCGATCGCTTCTTCCCGTCGCTGTATAACGCGCTCGGCATCTTCCTGCCGCTCATCACCGTGAACTGCGCCATCTTCGGCGGCGTGTCCTTCATGGTGCAGCGCGACTATAACTTCGCAGAATCGGTGGTGTACGGCTTTGGTTCCGGCACCGGCTGGATGCTGGCGATCGTCGCCATGGCGGGGATCCGCGAAAAACTCAAGTATGCCAACGTGCCGGCAGGGCTGCGCGGCCTGGGCATTACCTTTATCACCACCGGACTGATGGCGCTGGGCTTCATGTCCTTCTCCGGTGTTCAGTTGTAAAGGCGGGAAGAATTTATGGAAATTATTTTAGGCGTAGCCATGTTCACCACCATCGTGATGGTGCTGGTGTTGCTGATCCTGTTCGCCAAATCGAAGCTGGTGAATACCGGCGACATCGCGGTGGAGATCAACGGCGATCTGGATAAGAGCTTCCATGCGCCGGCGGGCGACAAGCTGCTCAACGTGCTCTCCAGCCAGGGGATCTTCGTCTCCTCGGCCTGCGGCGGCGGCGGTTCCTGCGGCCAGTGCCGGGTGGTGATCAAAGAGGGCGGCGGCGATATCCTGCCGACCGAGCTTTCGCACATCAACAAGCGCGAAGCGAAAGAAGGGTGCCGCCTGGCGTGCCAGGTGAACGTGAAGCAGAACCTGAAGATCGAGCTGCCGGAAGAGATCTTCGGCGTGAAGAAATGGGAGTGCGAGGTTATCTCCAACGATAACAAAGCCACCTTTATCAAAGAGCTGAAGCTGAAGATCCCCGATGGCGAGGACGTGCCGTTCCGCGCGGGCGGCTTTATCCAGATCGAAGCACCGGCGCACGACATCAGCTACGCCGACTTCGACGTGCCGCAGGAGTATCGCGGCGACTGGGACAAGTTCAACCTGTTCCGCTACCGCTCGACGGTGAACGACACCACGGTGCGCGCCTACTCGATGGCCAACTACCCGGAAGAGAAGGGCATCATCATGCTCAACGTGCGTATCGCCACGCCGCCGCCGAACAATCCGGACGTGCCGCCGGGCATCATGTCTTCCTATATCTGGTCGCTGAAAGCCGGTGATAAGGTGACCATCTCCGGGCCGTTCGGCGAGTTCTTCGCCAAGGACACCGACGCCGAAATGATCTTCATCGGCGGCGGCGCGGGCATGGCGCCGATGCGTTCGCACATCTTCGACCAGCTCAAGCGCCTGAACTCGAAGCGCAAGATCACCTTCTGGTACGGCGCGCGTTCGCTGCGCGAGATGTTCTATGAAGACGACTTCAACCAGCTGCAGGCGGAGAACGAAAACTTCACCTGGCACGTGGCGCTGTCGGATCCGCAGCCGGAAGATAACTGGACCGGTTACACCGGCTTTATCCATAATGTTCTGCTGGAGAACTACCTGAGGAACCACCCGGCGCCGGAGGACTGCGAGTTTTACATGTGCGGGCCGCCGATGATGAACGCCGCGGTGATCAAGATGCTCAAAGATCTGGGCGTCGAAGACGAAAACATCATGCTGGATGACTTTGGTGGCTAAATGCGCGCATTGGCGATGAAAAACTGGCTGACGGGCGTGGCGCTGAGCGCCACCCTGCTGCTGACCGGCTGTGGGCCGGAACAGGTGGACCTGACGGGTAAAACCATGGGCACCTCGTATTCGATCCGTTACGTGACCGGTGACGATACGCCGTCGGCGCGCGAGATGCAGGCGGAGATCGACAAACGGCTGGAGCAGGTGAACGACCAGATGTCCACCTACCGGCCGGACTCCGAGCTGAGCCGCTTCAACGCCAGCCGCGACATTGACCGGCCGTTCCCGGTTTCGCCGGCCACCGCCGAGGTGGTGCGCGAAGCGCTTCGCATCAACCGCGTCACCGACGGTGCGCTGGACGTGACCGTCGGGCCGCTGGTCAACCTGTGGGGCTTCGGCCCGGAAGGGCGGCCGGATAAAGTGCCGAGCGAGGCGGAGCTGGCGCACCGTCGCGCCTGGACCGGGGCCGATAAGCTGTCGGTGCAGGGCAACGCGCTGGTGAAAAACATCCCCGAGCTGTATGTCGATCTGTCGTCGATCGCCAAAGGGTATGGCGTGGACGTGGTGGCGGAATATCTGCAGTCCCGGCATGTGAAGAACTACATGGTGGATATCGGCGGCGAGGTGCGCACGCGCGGGCATAACGGCGAGCAAAAGCCGTGGCGCATCGCCATCGAGCGCCCGACCGCCGGTACGCAACAGCAGGCGCAGCTGGTGATCCAGCCGGGGGAGATGTCGATCGCTACCTCGGGTGACTATCGCAACTACTTCGAGCAGGACGGGGTGCGCTATTCGCACACCATCGATCCGGTCACCGGCCGACCCATTCACCACCGTTTGGTGTCGATCACCGTGCTGAGCCCGACCTGCATGACCGCCGACGGCCTGTCCACCGGCCTGAACGTGATGGGGCCGGAGCGCGGCCTGGCGCTGGCCAACCTGCTCGGTATCCCGGTGTTCATGATTGTGAAAACCGCCGACGGGTTTGAGGAGCGTTACTCAGACGCGTTCAAGCCCTATCTGAAAAAGCGTTCGTGAGGTTGCTATGTTGACGGTATTCGCCGCTACTTTCGTGTTGTTTCTGCTGATCGTCGGCGGGATGTCGCTGGGCTATGTGTTCAAACGCAAAAGCCTGCAGGGCAGCTGCGGCGGCATCACCGCGCTGGGCATGGAGAAAGTCTGCGACTGCCCGGAGCCGTGCGATGCGCGCAAAAAGCGCGAAGCCAAAGCGGCGCAGCGGCGCGAGCAGTTGGACAAGCACCGCATTCTTTAGCTGTAGCGCAAACCCGGCCTTGGCCGGGTTTTTTATTTGGGGGAGTTATTTGATTTTGAATAGGCCAGATTACCGAGTGCACCGCCCATGAAACAGCACAACATCAGGCCAATCGCCAGCAACTTGAAGTTAGCCGACATCTGATCCTCGCCCTCAACGTGGCCAATAATCCAGTCTGAGAGAAAGGGAAAAGCCATGAGCATGAGGCCAATACCTATTATCGCACCGACAATAATTGCTGCTATCCGTTTCATATCACCTGCCAGAACCAGACTTCTTTTGATTTAAAGAAATCGCTAAAACGCCCATCGTAATCTTTAATTTTGCTCAGGATTAAATCGTAAGGTTGATACATCTCTCATTTTAGAATCATTCGGATCTTCCTGATAGTTCTCAGCAGGTTAGTCTGTTGACTCGATTGGTTAAAATATCGTCTCATTAGGTTTATTTTGGATTTAGGGAGTTCCAGGATGGGACAACAACAAGAAGGGATAAAACGGGTGTTAACGGTGGGTGAAATTAATTTGGCCCGTTCCGTGTTTGGCAGGTCAGTTTTCTATGAGAAAGTGTTTGTTCACTGCGATAGCTATCTGCCGTTTGGGCTGCAAGCCAGCAGAACGGCGATGGCACCCAACGGAGAAGTCTGGTTTAGACAAGCCTTATATAAGGCTGATTTTTCCACGGCCGCTGCAGGTTTCCAGCATGTATTTATCCACGAAATGAGCCATGTCTGGCAGCACCAAAAAGGTATGTGGGTGAGAACCCGAGGGTTATTGAGTTGGGCTGCTGAATACAAATATCGACTCGATGGTAAACAGCTGTTGCATAACTACTCCATGGAACAGCAAGCTTCTATCATCGCTGATTATTGGTTCCTGAAGAAGTATGGTTACACTATCTGGCTGGGTGCGATTAACAATGGCGTGAATTTTCAGGGCGTAACGGATAAAACGATCGCCAGAAAATACGAATATGCGCTTTCTCAGTTTCTTAAGCAGAGGTAACAGGATGAACCGCATTATTTTGGTTGGAACGCTAACTTTGTTGCTCGCCGGCTGCATGCACATGAACGATCCGAGGCCAAAAAACTACGCGGCCAACGTCACTGTCGTTGATAACCACGTTTGTGTGCGGGTTCAACCAGAAGGGGACGAGCGCTTGGCTGGCGTCATTATCGAAGAAATCGGCAACGCCAATGCTGTCTTCGGCAAGCACTTCGCGGATAACGAGATGCCTGCGCTCACCGCGGCTACGTGCATTCCCGACGATAACTATAAATTCGAAGGCGGGAAGTCTTACGGGGTATCGGTGACGCTGTTGTCGCGGGATAAACGAAGTAATGGTCTTGAGCCTGCCGCCCGGCTATTCGGCGCTGGGTTTAGTGTTCGCAATGAAAATAGCACCATCCAGGTGGTTCCTGCTCGCTAACGGATGTTGAAAGCCATACGGGCATAAGGCGGGTTTGTCGAACCGCCTTATGCCGTTAGCCGGGTTTTTTATTTCGCCTTGCGGAAGCTTTTCGCCTCGGCCGGTGAGTTGACCATCACGCCGTCAGCGCCCAGCGCCAGCGCCTGCTGATATTCCTGCGGCGAGTTGACGCCGAACAGGATAATGTGCGCCGGGCCCTGCGAGCGGAAACAGTCCATCGACTCTTTATCCCAGGTCAGAAACGCCTTCGAACGCCCTTCGCCGAGGGTATATTTCTCCACCACTTCCACCTCGCGCTTCAGCTCCAGCCCGTACCAGCGCGGCTGCCGGTTGTCCGGTTTGACGTCGCACTGGTGCGCCATGGTGACGTTGGCCAGCAGCGTGCGGGTTTCGTCGCGGCTTTCAAAGCGCGGGATGGCCGGCGGCAGCGCCTGCAGGTATTTGGCGTCGGTAGAGTAGACGCGGATGCGGTTCAGGCTGTCGGTGCTTTGCAACGTCGCCAGCAGCGTTTGGCCAAACTGCGCCGGATCGGCGTCCGGGGATTTGATGTCCAGATAAAAAGTGACGTGCGGAAACGCTTTAAGCACGTCGTCGAGCCGTGGAATGCCGATACCCTGGCCGCGGAACGGGTGTGCGTCACCCTTGGCGAAGGCCCAACCGGCGTCGGTCTCGGCCAGCTGCGCGGTGGTATAGGCAGAAACAGGACCCTGCCGGTTGGTCAGCGCTTTCAGGTCCGAGGGGCGATACAGCACGATGATGCCGTCTTTGGATTCTTGCAGGGTGATCCAGATGGCGTCGGCGCCGTTTTTCAGCGCGGTTTCGATGGCGATGCGAGTGTTTTCTGGCGCATCGGCGGTGCCGCCGCGATGGGCGACGATCGCCGGCGCATGACCGGCGGTGGCGCTGGCCGCCAGCGCGCTCAGCGACAGCGCGGAAGCCAGCAGCAAAGAAGAAAATCTGATCATGTAGGGTACCTTGTCGTTATCGTTGTGGTGAGCCGCACGGGATGGCGGAAATCATACTATTGAAAAATTAAGCTTTTTTAACAACGCGGAAATATCTGTCAGAAACGCCGCTTTCCTCGAGCTCTGCGGCCTTGAGCTTTCGGTATCTGACTGTATACTTATACAGTGTTACTGGAGGGTGCGATGCGTAAAATCATTCATGTCGATATGGACTGCTTCTTCGCAGCGGTGGAAATGCGCGACGATCCCAGCCTGCGCGATATCCCGCTGGCGATTGGCGGCAGCGCCGATCGCCGCGGGGTGATCAGCACCGCCAACTATCCGGCGCGGCGCTACGGCGTGCACAGCGCCATGTCCACGGCGATGGCGCTCAAGCTGTGCCCGCATCTCACCCTGCTGCCGGGGCGCATGGCGGCCTACAAAGAGGCCTCGCTGCACATCCGCGAAATCTTCGCCCGCTATACCCCGCTGATCGAGCCGCTGTCGCTCGATGAAGCCTATCTCGACGTGACCGACAGCCCGCAATGCAACGGTTCGGCGACGCTGATCGCCCAGGAGATCCGCCAAGCGATCGCCGACGAACTGAACCTCACCGCGTCGGCCGGCATCGCGCCAATCAAGTTTCTCGCCAAAATCGCCTCCGAGATGAACAAGCCGAACGGGCAATACGTGATCACGCCGGCGCAGGTGCCGGCGTTTTTGCAGCAGCTGCCGCTCAGCAAGATCCCCGGCGTTGGCAAGGTGACCGCCAAGCGGCTGGAGGAAGTGGGGCTTATCACCTGCGCCGACGTGCAGCAATACGATTTGGCGCAGCTGCTCAAGCGCTTCGGCAAGTTCGGCCGGGTGCTGTGGGAGCGCTGTCAGGGCATCGATCGGCGCGAAATCTCTCCTGAGCGGCTGCGCAAATCGGTGGGGGTGGAGCGCACGCTGGCGGAGGATATTCACGACTGGGAAGACTGCGAAACGCTGATTATCGACAAACTCTATCCTGAGCTGGAGATGCGGCTGCGCAAGGTGAAGCCGGATCTGCACATCGCCCGGCAGGGCGTGAAGCTGAAGTTTCAGGATTTTCAGCAAACCACCCAGGAGCACGTGTTCCCGGTGCTGAACCGGCAGGATTTGCTGGAGGTGGCGCGGCAGGCGTGGCGCGAGCGGCGCGAAGGGCGCGGCGTGCGGCTGGTGGGGTTGCATGTGACGCTGCTCGATCCGCAGCTGGAGCGGCAGCTGGCGCTGTCGTGGGAATAAAAAAGCCGGCGGTCGCCGGCTTTTTGCGTTAAGCGTGCAGATTACGCGCGCTCAGGGATTGCTTTCAGCAACGAGGTCAGCAGCTTCCAGTACAGGCCGACGCTTTCGATATGCACCTGCTCATCCGGCGAATGCGGGCCGGTGATGGTTGGCCCGATCGATACCATGTCCATGTTTGGATATGGCTTTTTGAACAGACCGCATTCCAGACCGGCGTGGATCACCATGATGTTCGGCGTCTTGTCGAACAGATCCTGATACAGCTCGCGCACCAGGTGCATCACCGGCGAGTCGGCGTCCGGCTGCCAGCCCGGGTAGCCGCCCTTCGGCGCCACTTTAGCGCCGGCCAGCTGGCCCAACGCGGTCAGCATCTCGACCACGTAGTCTTTGCCACTGTCGATCAGGGAGCGGATCAGGCAGATGATTTCCGCTTCGTTTTCGCTGGTGGTGACCACGCCGACGTTCAGCGAGGTTTCCACCACGCCTTTCACCGCGTCGCTCATGCGGATCACGCCGTTCGGCGTGCCGTTCAGCAGCGCCAGGAAGCGCTGCTGGCTGTCGGCGCTCAGCGCCAGCGAAGCGCTGGTGGTCGGCTCCAACAGCACGGTGATGTTCTTCTCTTTGGCGGAGAGTTCGTTCTGCAGCACGGCCAGGAACTCCTGGCTCAGCGCTTTCAGTGCGTCGGCCTTGTCCGCCGGCACCGCTACCACCGCGGAGGCTTCACGCGGGATGGCGTTGCGCAGGGTGCCGCCGTTCAGGTCCAGCACGCGCAGGTTCAGCGCCGCCGCATGGGCGAACAGGAAGCGCGCCAGCAGTTTGTTGGCGTTGCCCAGCCCGACGTGGATCTCGGCGCCGGAATGGCCGCCTTTCAGGCCCTTGAGGGTCAGCTTCAGGGTTTGGTAACCGGCCGGCACCGCTTCGCGCTGCAGCGGCAGGGTGGTGATGAAGTCGATACCGCCGGCGCAACCCATGTAGATTTCGCCTTCTTCTTCGGAATCGGTATTGATCAGGATATCCGCCTGCAGCCAGTTCGGCTGCAGCCCGAAGGCGCCGTCCATCCCCGCTTCTTCGGTCATGGTCAGCAGGACTTCCAGCGGGCCGTGCTCAACGCTGTCGTCGGCCAGCACCGCCAGGGCGGAGGCCATGCCGATGCCGTTGTCGGCGCCCAGCGTGGTGCCGCGCGCTTTCACCCACTCGCCGGCGATATAAGGCTGGATCGGATCCTTGGCGAAGTCGTGCACGGTGTCGTTATTCTTTTGCGGCACCATGTCCAGGTGCGCTTGCAGCGCCACCGGCTTGCGGTTTTCCATGCCTTTGGTGGCTGGTTTGCGCAGCAGGATATTGCCGACCTGATCACGCTCGGCGTGCAGGTTCTTTTCTTTGGCCCAGGTGAGGATGTGCTGCGCCAGCGCTTCTTCATGATAAGAAGGGTGCGGGATAGAACAGATCTTGGCGAAAATATCCCACAGCGGCTGTGGCGAAAGCTGAGACAATTCAGACACTATAAGTCTCCTGTGACGGCAGGCTCCGACAGGACGGGCATGCCGCGCGGTTAAGGTGAGCGGGTATCTGTGCGTCGTGGCACGATCGTCAGAGAATATCACTTTATTTCCGGCGGTGCGCCCCCCGTATTGTGCGGTTTAAGCGCTTGATCACATGGCTTCGCTGCGGGAACGCTCGCTTTTTCAGCATCAATCACCGAAAAGCCGCCCGGCGGAAATCGCGAGGTTTTCCTCGGTACAGCTGGAATTCAACGCGGCCAGTCTCTATAATCTCGCGCAACCTTTTTTCCCCTGAACTACAAATAAGCCGCTTCACCGCCGGCTGGGACACGATTCTATGAGCGAAAAATACGTTGTTACCTGGGATATGCTGCAAATGCACGCACGCAAGCTGGCGCACCGCCTGCTGCCTGCCGACAAATGGACAGGCATCATTGCCGTAAGCCGCGGCGGTCTGGTACCGGCGGGCCTGCTGGCGCGCGAACTGGGCATCCGCTATGTGGATACCGTCTGCATTTCCAGCTATGACCATGACAACCAACGCGAAATGAAAGTGCTCAAGCGCGCCGAAGGCGACGGTGAAGGCTTCATCGTGGTGGACGATCTGGTGGATACCGGCGGCACCGCGAAAGCGATCCGCGACATGTACCCGAAAGCGCATTTCGTCACCATCTTCGCCAAGCCGGCGGGCCGTCCGCTGGTGGACGACTACGAAGTCGACATCCCGCAGGATACCTGGATCGAACAGCCGTGGGACATGGGCGTCAGCTTCGTTCCCCCGATCGGCGGCCGCTAAGCCCAGCCAGTTCCAGCCCAACGCCCGGTTATGCCGGGCGTTTGCGTTATCTTGGTTTATCCCGCCAGAGTTAGGTACACTACCTCCAGTTAAGTAGGCCTTTTGCGGCCTATCGCCAGATTTACGGAGGCTGTTGTTACCATGGCACAGGCCAACCTTTCTGAAATTCTTTTCAAGCCCAAATTCAAACACCCTGAAACCTCGACGCTGGTGCTGCGCGCGCGCAACAAAGTGAGCGCCGCCATGCATTCCGCATTAGAAGGCGACACCACCGGCAGCTGGTATCGCATGCTGAATCCGTTGCTGTGGGCCTGGCGCGGCGTCAGCCCGATCGAAATCCACGAAGTGTTGGCGCGCATCGCCGCCTCTGACGCCGAACGCAGCAATCCGCAGCGGCTGGATACCGTGGTGGGCTACCGCAACGGCAACTGGATCTACGAGTGGATCCATCAGGGCATGCAGTGGCAGCAGCGGGCGACGGAACAGCAGGATCCGCTGCTCGGCGGCGAGTACTGGCTGAAGGCCGCGAGCCTGTACAGCATCGCCGGTTACCCGCACCTGAAGGGCGACGAGCTGGCCGAACAGGCGGAGATGCTCGCCAACCGCGCTTACGAAGAGGCGGCGCTGTTGCTGCCGTATCAGCTGAAAGAGCTGGAGTTCCGCATCGAAGGCGGCGGCAGCGTCACCGGTTTCCTGCACATGCCGGAGAAGGGCGAGGCGCCGTTCCCGACGGTGCTGATGTGCGGCAGCCTCGATACGCTGCAGACCGACTATCATCGCCTGTTCCGCGACTACCTGGCGCCGCACGGCATCGCCATGCTGACGCTCGATATGCCGTCGATCGGTTCTTCGTGCAAATGGAAGCTGACGCAGGACTCCAGCTACCTGCACCAACAGGTGCTGATCCAGCTGGCCTCGGTGCCGTGGGTGGATCATCAGCGGGTGAGCGCCTTCGGCTTCCGCTTCGGCGCCAACGTGGCGGTGCGGCTGGCCTATCTGGAGCCGCAGCGGCTGCGCGGCGTAGCCTGCCTGGGGCCGGTGGTGCATCGCCTGCTGTGCGACAGCAGCACCCAGTTGAACGTGCCGGACATGTATATGGACGTGCTGGCCAGCCGCATGGGCATGGCTAACGCCTCGGACAACGTGCTGAAGGTGGAGCTGAACAGCTACTCGCTGAAAATGCAGGGGCTGCTGGGGCGCCGTTGCCCGACGCCGATGATCTCCGGCTACTGGGAGCGCGATACGCTCAGCCCGAAAGAGGAGTCGCAGCTGATCGTCACCTCCTCGGTGAGCGGCAAGCTGGTCGCCATCCCGCGCACCCCGGTGTACGACAGCTTCCACCGGGCGTTGCTGCAGATGTCCGGTTGGCTGAGGGACAAAATGCGTTAATTAGTTGCTAAATTTTAACAGTTTGTTAAAAAGAGTGGTCTACATTGAGGAGGTTAGAGAATGACGTTACCGAGTGGTCACCCTAAAAGCCGACTAATGAAACGTTTTGCCAGCTTGGGGCCGTACCTGCGTGAAGGGCAATGTGAAAACGACCGTTTTTTCTTTGATTGTTTGGCCGTCTGCGTCAATGTAAAGCCCGCTCCGGAGAAGCGTGAGTTCTGGGGCTGGTGGATGGAGCTTCAGGCGGAAGAGGCGCGCTTCACCTATTCGTACCAATTCGGCCTGTTCGACAAGGAAGGCGACTGGACGGCGCAAAACATTAAGGATGATGAAGTAAACGCCAAGCTGGAAGACACCCTGCGCGACTTCCATCGCCGCCTGGGCGAGCTGCTGGCGACCATGGAACTGGGGCTGGAACCCGCCGACGATTTCAAAGAAAAACTGATCAAACTCTCCGCCTGACCCCGTTTGACCACGTATTGTGCTGATTTCGCGTTGTGCCTGTTGGCATAACGCGTCTCTCCTGTTACAAAGACCTTTGCACTCTTCTTCTCATCATTACACACGGCAGAAATACTATGAACGGCAGCCAGACATTGGTTGTGAAATTGGGCACCAGCGTGTTGACCGGCGGATCGCTGCGTCTGAACCGCGCCCACATTGTCGAATTGGTGCGCCAATGTGCGCAGCAACACGCCGCGGGCCACCGCATTGTCATCGTCACTTCCGGCGCCATCGCCGCCGGGCGCGAACACCTGGGCTACCCCGAGCTGCCCGCCACCATCGCCTCCAAGCAGCTGCTGGCAGCGGTAGGGCAGAGCCGGCTGATCCAGCTGTGGGAACAGCTGTTCTCCATTTACGGCATTCACGTCGGGCAGATGCTGCTGACGCGTGCCGATCTGGAGGACCGCGAGCGCTTCCTCAACGCGCGCGACACCATGACGGCGCTGCTGGATAACCGCATCGTGCCGGTAATCAATGAGAACGACGCCGTCGCCACCGCCGAAATCAAGGTGGGCGACAACGATAACCTGTCGGCGCTGGCGGCCATTCTGGCCGGGGCCGACAAACTGCTGCTGCTGACCGATCAGCAGGGCCTCTACACCGCCGATCCGCGCAACAATCCGCAGGCCGAACTGATCCGTGAAGTGCACGGCATCGACGACGCGCTGCGCGCCATCGCCGGCGACAGCGTCTCCGGTCTGGGCACCGGCGGCATGGGCACCAAACTGCAGGCGGCCGACGTGGCCTGCCGCGCCGGCATCGACGTAGTGATCGCCGCCGGCAGCAAGCCGGGCGTGGTGGCGGACGTGATCGAAGGCAAGCCGGTGGGCACCCGTTTCCACGCGTTGGAAACCCCGCTGGAAAACCGCAAGCGCTGGATCTTCGGCGCGCCGCCGGCCGGCGAGATCACCGTCGACGACGGCGCGGTGGAAGCGATGATGGCGCGCGGCAGCTCGCTGTTGCCGAAGGGCATCCGCGAAGTGAAGGGCGACTTCTCGCGCGGCGAAGTGATCCGCATCCGTAACCTGGCGGGGCGCGATCTGGCGCACGGCGTCAGCCGCTACAACAGCGACGCGATGCGCATGATCGCCGGGCACCACTCGCAGGAAATCAGCGAGATCCTCGGTTATGAATACGGTCCGGTGGCAGTGCACCGCGACGATATGATTGTCAGTTAAGGAGTGAGCATGCTGGAGCAGATGGGGAAGGCCGCCAAGCAGGCCTCCTGGCAGCTGGCGGTGCTGAGCACGGCGAAGAAAAATCAGGTGCTGTCGGTGATGGCCGACAGGCTGGAAGCCAACAGTGAAGCGATCCTGCTGGCGAATGAACAAGACATGGCGCAGGCGCGCGCCACCGGCATGAGCGAAGCGCTGCTCGACCGCCTGCTGTTGACCCCGGCGCGGCTGGCGGCGATCGCCAACGACGTGCGCCAGGTATGCCGCCTGAACGATCCGGTCGGCCATGTGCTGGACGGCAACCTGCTGGACAGCGGGCTGAAGCTGGAGCGCCGCCGGGTGCCGCTCGGCGTGATCGGCGTGATTTACGAGGCGCGGCCGAACGTCACCATCGACGTCGCCAGCCTGTGCCTGAAAACCGGCAACGCGGTGATCCTGCGCGGCGGGAAAGAGACGCACAACACCAACCAGGCGACGGTGAAAGTGATCCAGCAGGCGCTAGAACAGTGCGGCCTGCCGGCGGCGGCGGTGCAGGCGATCGACAGCCCGGATCGCGCGCTGGTGAACGAACTGCTGCGCCTGGATCGCTATGTCGACATGCTGATCCCGCGCGGCGGCGCCGGCCTGCACAAGCTGTGCCGCGAGCAATCGACCATCCCGGTGATCACCGGCGGCATCGGCGTGTGCCACACCTACGTGGACGCCGACGTCGATTTCGACAAGGCGCTGACGGTGATTGAAAACGCCAAGATCCAGCGCCCGAGCGCCTGTAACTCGCTGGAGACGCTGCTGGTGAACCGCAGCATCGCCGCCGAGTTCCTGCCGGCGCTGAGCGCCAAAATGGCGGCGGCGGGCGTGACGCTGCACGCGGCGGAAAACGCGCTGCCGCTGCTGCAGGGCGGCCCGGCGACGGTGGTGCCGGTGAACGCGGAAGATTACGACGATGAATGGCTGTCGCTGGATCTGAACGTGCTGCTGGTGGACGATATCGATCAGGCCATCGACCACATCCGCACTCACGGCACCAACCACTCCGACGCGATCCTCACCCGTTCGCTCAGCAGCGCCGAGCATTTCGTGCGCGCGGTGGACTCCTCGGCGGTGTACGTCAACGCCAGCACCCGCTTCACCGACGGCGGCCAGTTCGGCCTGGGCGCGGAAGTGGCGGTGAGCACCCAGAAACTGCACGCCCGCGGCCCGATGGGCCTGGATGCGCTGACCACCTACAAGTGGATTGGCTACGGCGACGATCTGGTGCGCAGCTAAGGCCGCATTGCGGTAGTAAAGACGTCAGGGCGCAGCGGGCTGCGCCCTGATTTTTTTTGCAGCGTAGCTGCAGTTCGGCTGTTTGCAAAACAACCAAACGCCCCGGCGGCTATTGACTCATTTCACGCACAGGTCTACCTTGTTCAACGCACTTCCGGCTTGCCCCGCAGGCCCGGCTCGATGCCGATATAGCTCAGTTGGTAGAGCAGCGCATTCGTAATGCGAAGGTCGTAGGTTCGACTCCTATTATCGGCACCATCTCTCCTTCAGATTCCCTTTGCTTACCTTTTCGTCGGTTAAACAACCGTTTAATTAATCACTGTTATAATTACCCCTGTTGAGTCTTGATGGGTGAATGTTTTCTCCTCAAGCATTGCGATGCGGCGCTCTGTGGAGCGGCATCCGTTTTTAGGCATGCCGGTGGTTCGGTGAGAAGTAAGGAGAAGTGCACTATGAGCAGAAAAGACAAGCTCGCGGCGGCCCTGCTGGCCATCTTCCTGGGTGGGCTGGGCATTCACAAGTTTTACTTAGGGATGAAATGGTGGGGGCTGTTCTACCTGCTGTTCTGCTGGACGGGGATCCCGGCGATTGTCGGCTTTATCGAAGGCATTATTTATCTGTTCCAATCGGAAGAGAAGTTCAACCAGAAATACAATCCGGGTCTGATTTAACGCGTTTTCTGGCGGCGCCTCCTGTTAAGGGAAGCGCCGTTTTTCATTCCGTTACTGTTTCTTCATCATCATCTTGCCGCGCATCTCTTTACTCATCATTTTATTCGAGCTGGAGATCACGCAGTTATATTGCTTGCCTTGGTTGATGATCATAAAGGTGCTGACCGGATTTTTAAAATCTTTGTCGATGGTGAAATAAATATAGGCCTGCGGCAACGCGGCCGGTTTAAAGGCGCCGAAGGCATACACATCCGCCAGGCCCAGCGCGGAGAGATCGACCGTCAGTTCCATAGGCTGTTTGTCATTTGGCGATGGGAACATCGATTTGGCCGACATCATCATGGTGCTGCTGTTGATGCTGTAATCGGTTTTAACCTTCATGCCGATATATTTCGATTCCGGCATGGAAAGTTCTTTTTGGCAGGCGGCGTCGTGCTGTGGCGCCGGGCTGCCGTTTTCCATCACGGCGTGCACGTGTTCCAGCGTCACTTCCGCGCTGCCTGTGGTAGGCTGCGCATCGGCCGCGTAAGCCGCGCCGCTGAAGGCGGCCACAGAGGTAAGGATAATGCCCGTAACGATTTTCATTGTCGGTCTCCGGAATGCTAATAATGGTATTAATTGCGGTGTGTAGCCTATTGGCCCGATAAAATGCAAAGTGACCCGTTCCGCGGAGATAAAATACCCTCGGAATTTTTATAATTAATAGCGTTTCACCCACGCGGTATGCGAGGTTTGTTTAATTATATTGGGAGCCTTTCTCTTTTGTTTTTCAGTCTGTTTACCTGCATATAAAGAGTATGTATAAACATAGTCAATGTTTAGAATATGCACAAATTACTGCAGTTTTTTTTCCCTTTTATCTTTTGGTTTTTAATAGGGTTGCGAATATTGCATTGAGATACAGGGAGTTGTCTTTTCTACGTTCAAATCACTCTTTGAAGCGTTATTTATGTGATCTTTGTAGTCACAGAAATAACGCTGAAATTATTATCTTTCTATTTAACGGCTAATTATTCATGGCATAGGCTTCAACCCTTTGCGTTTCCTGCGCTAGAATCAGGCGGTTTTCTCGTGGAAAAGGATATCGCCATGGCCGCCTGGGCCTTTTTGATCGTCGGTTGGGGGTTGATTTGGCAGGATCACCCGATTTTCGGCGTGCTGTGCATCGCGCTGTTTGCCGTGCTGCAATGGGCGAAGCACGCCGCTAAAGGCGTGCAAGACCCCGAAGAGGCCGCAGAGTGGCGCAAGACCGACTGGCGTTCGCAGCCGATTGAGATGGCGCACGCCGGCGACAGCGATCGGCAGATTGGCGGCGTGGGGGAACTGGGCATGGGCGGCCCCAATTTTTGGACGCTGCTGCTGCGCGACGGGGCGATTGTGCATGGCGCCTGTGCCGCGCCGCAGGACGTGGACGACGGCAAGCTGCGCCTGATCCCGACCCGCGGCCGCGAGGGTGAGGGGCTGACGGTGTACGAGCCTGCTGCCCGGATGATGTACGCGCTGCCGGCATTGACCGATCGCGAGCAGGACGCGCTGGCCGTCGGTACCGCCGAGGCGCTGGCGCGGCTGCGGGCGAGGTGTCGGCAGGCGGAGGCTACGCCGTTGCACCTTGTGCGCGGTCTGTGGGTGCCGCCGTGGACAGAGGATCCGGCCGATCGTCTGGAGATCGCCTTGCCCAACGGCCGGGTGCTGGCGGCGCGCTTGATGTTGCCGGCGAATCTGCGCCTGGCGGACGATCCTGCCGCGCTGCTGCACGCGCCGCCTTATGAGCTGTTGCTGGATAACCGGCCGACCGATCGCTTCGTGCGCGATCTCGAACGCGTGGCGGGATCCCCAGCGGGCTGCGGCTTGAGCGTCGGCGGCTGCCAGTTCCACGGCGAGCATATCGTCGATGGCCTTTACCATCTGTACTTCGCCGGCGAGTGGTTCAGCCTGCTCTCTTATGCACATAAACCGGCGGGCGGGCGCGGTTCGGACACCACCTTTTTCGTCGAGCGGGTCGAGCCGCAAGACGGCGGGGTGTTTGTGATTGAATGGGATGCCTACAGCGTGGGGCCCGACGGGCGTGAGCCGCGCGTGCCGGCCCCGCCGGTATTGGTTATCGCGGTGAGCTGGCAGGAAACGCCGCTGCAGCTGCCCACGGCCAATAACCGCGTGACCGTGCGTTTGCCCAACGCCACGGCGTAAGGCTTAGGGCAGCACCCTGACTTCGCCGTTGTGCAAGGTCAGCACCGCGATCGGACTGCCGGAGAAGCACTCCCTAAAGATCCAGTCGCTGGGCCGAAACGCCGCCGCAGGCAGCCCGGCCTGCCACTCCTCCCACTGCGGGGTCGGCTTATCCGGCGGTAAAGAGAAAGAGACCAGCCAACCCGCTTCGCAGTGCACCCTTTGGCCGCTCGGGCGGGTAAAGGTATGCGCACCTGCCAGCTCCATCACCGGCGGTAAAACCTCGAAGGCGATGATCGGCACGCCGGCCACGCTCTGCGGCTGAGGAAAACGCACAGCGGTCACGCCGTTCATCGTGATAGGGCTGTCTTCGGTGCCGGGCAGGCGTGGATCCTGGCGGTTTACCCAACTGCCTTTCGGCAGCGTCGTTTCACCGAACGGCTTTGCCTCGTCGAGCGTCAGGTAGCTGCGTTGATTCCAACGATCTTCCGCCCGCTGGCTCTTGATGTCCTGGATGGCCATGCCGATCAGCATCAGCGCGCACGCCACCGGGTAGACCGCCAGCGCCGAGGCCAGCAGATAGCCGCCCCAGGAGAGCGGCGGTCGCGGTCGGCCGCAACGGGCGGCGATGTAGCGCCGGCCCCACCAGACGATCAGGATGCCGGCGAGCAGCAGGGCCAACAACAGCGCCAGCAATCCTGCGGCGCCGGCGCCATAACCTAACAGCATGGCAAGTTCCTTATGTTCACGGCGTGGTGGAGCGATAGCGAACGAAGTAGGGCAGCGCCGGGATCTCCCCGTCATCGTCATAGTGGCTTTCTGGTTCGATCACGGTTTGGCGCGCGTCGTCGCGCCCGTTGTACCGGTACTCCAACGGCTGTCGGTAGTGCACGTCGGATGAGCGCAGATCGAAAATCAGCGAAAGACGCGCATCGCCGTTATCCGTTTGGGCGACCAGCTTATCGTTGCCCGCCCAGAGCTGATACAGCGATTTATCGCCGGTCTCCAGCAGCACCTTCAACTGCCCGTCGGATTGATAACGCAGAAGCTGATACAGCCCTCTGTCCAGCGTTTGTGCGATCAGGTAGATGCCGCCGTCCGGGGCTTGCGCGCTTTCCTCCACGCGCACCAACAGCCAATGCATTTCAATCACCTCGCCGGTTTTACCGTTAACGGCGATGTGTAACGCGCCAGATCCGAGCACCGGGTTCATCCAGAAATGCACGCGGTCGCCATCAATGGCGGTGAATATCTCGGGTACGGATTTGCGCTTACCGGAGGCGTAAGCCGTCGGTGACTCCTCCTCGCCGCGCTCAAAGCCCAGCAGTTGCCGCGCGTCCAGCAGCGCCGGCAGATCCAGCGTCTGCCGCCAATGGGCGCCGAAGTCCGGGCTGTAGAATACGCCTTCGGTGCTGATGAGATACAGCGCGCGTTTTCCCGGTTGCGCCACCAGTTTGCCGCCGACAAAGGAAGGTCGGTTGTCGTCGCCCTCCGGCCAGGGGATCAGCGCCCCGATGGTACCCCGTTGCACATCAACCAGTCTGCGGCCCTCAGAGAGAAAAAGCACGCACTCCTGCTCGCCGCAAACCGCATCGTGGATCAAGTCGTCGAGTTCCCCCAGCATCTTTAACCCTTTTGGGCCGGCAAACAGCACCTGGCTGAGGTAGTTGGCCGCCCAACCGTAAAAGCTGTTGTACGCGCGGTCTTCACTTCTTTTGCTGGTGAGCAGCAGGGCGCCGTCCGGCGCCGGGTAGCTGTGGATGAGATCGTACCGGGCTATCGTCGGCAACGCCTGGTCGCCCCGAGTCCATTGCCACTGCGCATAGCGTTGCTCAGGGGCGAGCAAATAGACGCCCAGCGCGCTGGCCAAAAACAGCGTCAGGATAATAAGGGGTCTTTTATAAAGCGCTAACGTCATCATTTCAGCTCCGTCACCTGCTCCTGCCGCCATAGCCTGCGGCGCAGATTGCGCAGGTATTTAAACGTTTTAAACGTGCGGTGCTGGTCAAAAGAGTACAGGCGACAGATCTGGGCGAAACCCTCGATCAGCAGCGCCAGGCCGCTGACCATCAGCATCAGCAGCAGAATAATCGGCGGCAATTCACTGCCGAGGCGCTTCAGGGTCCAGGCATCCAGGTAAAAGCCCGCCGGGGTATCGGCGTTATCCACCACCGTCATGCCGAGCACAAAACACGCCACGATTGCCCCAAAAATGAAGACAACGCGCGCGCACAGGTTAAGGCCGGCTTCGGTGAAGTAGCGGCTGCCGCCGATGAGATAGGTTTGGCGATCGCGATGATTGATGATCCCACGCACCGTCGGCAACTCGGGGACGGTGTCGTTTTCGCAATACAGCACCTGCAGCGGATCGCCTTTGGCGATGAAAAGCGGATGTTGCCGACGAAATACCGGGTGCAGTTTGGTATTGGGGACGTTGAGCGCGCGGGTCGTCAACGCGAAGTGCGTCTCCTTCTGGCGCCACGCATAGGTGTCCAAATACTGCACCTGCCGCGGGATCTCATAGTGGCAGAGTTCGTAGCTCAGGGCGTTGACCGTCTCTATGCCGGAGGCCTCGACGCCCTCGGGGAGGGGGAACTCGGTTTGTGGCGTTGCGGGCACTGGCGCGGCGTCTGCGCGGACGGCCCGGTATCTGATGCCGGGGATTTTCAGGCTGAGCGAGCCGGGCGGCGTGACGTCTTGCCCCTGCAGCACGCGATCCAGCGCTCTGAGCAGGCGCCTGCGGCCGCGGTGCGCAATCAACAGGAGCTCCGAACCGACGAACAGCACCATGCCGATGCCGATAAGGCCGGCGATGATGGCGATAAAGAACAGGACGATGGTCAGCCAGGAATCTTCCCGGTCCATGATGAAAAAGGCCGCCGGGAAACCGCCGGCCAGCGCCGCGCCCAGCAGCAGCAGGGCGAAGTATTTCAGCTTATATTTCAGCGTTCTGTCAGGCTCCAGCCGGCCTTTCGTGCCGTGCAGCAGCCAGTGCAGCCAGTAGCTGCCGTCCCGCAGGCGGTGGGCGCCGATCTTCACCCGATCGCCGGCGGCGAGCCTGGCCAGCAGATTTTCGCTGTCGCTGAAGTCATCGCGATAAAAAAAGAACGTCTGGCCGGAGGCGATGATCCTCACCAGATTGTCGGGCGCCGTCTGTTGGCAAGCGCATTGCTCGACGGTCACATGAAAAAATTGGGTTTGCATATCATTCCCTGTCAGCAGGCGTGGCCCGAAAATTCATCCCTGGCGCCGGATGGTCAGCGCTTTTTCATCAGTGGCAGCATGCGCACCAGCGCATTGTCCTTGACGATATAGTGGTGGAACAGCGCGGCGGCGGTATGCAGGCCGATCAGCCAGTAGCCGAATGACGCCAGCGTTTTGTGCCAGCCGATAATCGCCCGCGCCTGCGGCCGATCGGCCACGTCGGCGAACGGCATCGGCAGGCCGAATAGATACCACTCTTTGCCCCCCAGATAGCGCGAATAGACCCCCAGCACCGGCAGCGTCAGCAGCAGCAGGTAGATCAGGGTGTGCGTCAGGTGCGCCAGGCCGGTTTGCCACTTCGGCGGTTTGGGCGCGATGGCGGGCGAGGGGTGGCGCCAGCGCAGGAACAGGCGGGCGATCATCAGCGCAAATACCGTTACGCCGCAGCTGAAGTGGGTGACAACCAGCACGTACCAAGGGGCGCTGCCCGGTTCGGCAAAGCCCCGCAGCTCGATGGTGACACAGGTGATGACCAGCAGGATCGCCACCAGCCAGTGCAGGCGAATTTGCCACGGCATGTAGGTGTTCTGCACCGGGTTACCTTTTGATGTTAAAGGGTCTGTGCGTCGATGGTAACGAAATGTTACACCGGAGGAAAGCGCGTGCGCGCAATTTAGGCAAAACGCCAGGTTCAGCTCGCTTATTAAGCTATTGGTTTAGTGGGATATGCGTCTGGTGATAGGTGAGCGCCGTAAGTTATGAAGCTAATAATGATAGGTTCAGAGGCTGGCAGCTTATTAAGCGATGAAGCGGGTTGCGCCGCAGTCCGCGCTGCGGCGCCTAAGATCAGTTCAATTTGGCCTTGGCGAAATCGCTGCCGTTCACGTCCACCACATAGCCGCTCAGGTTGCTGCGGGTGGCGTAGAACACTTTGCCGGTGGCCAGCGGCAGCCACGGCGCCTGTTTGGCGAAGATCACCTGCGCCTGTTGATACAGCTTGGCGCGCGCCTGCGGCTGGTTCTCCTGGATCGCCTGCTGGATCAGCCGGTCATAATCCTTATCGCACCAGCGTGCCACGTTGGCGCCGCTCTGCACGCCGGCGCAGCCGAGCAGGGTGGCGAAGTTGTCCGGATCGCCATTGTCCGACACCCAGCCGTACAGCGCGCTCTGTTGCTCGCCTTTGCGCAGCCCGGCCAGATACTGCCCCCACTCCCAGGTGACGATCTTGGCCTTCACGCCCACCTTCGCCCAGTCGCTCTGGATCATCTCGGCGATGCGCTTGGAGTTCGGGTTGTAAGGGCGCTGTACCGGCATCGACCAGATGTCGGTTTCAAAGCCCTGTTCCAGCCCGGCCTGCTTCAGCAGCTCGCGCGCCTTCTGCGGATCGTAGGCGTACTCCGGCAGTTTGTCGTTGTAGCCCAGCATGCCCGGCGGCAGCAGTGAATTGGCCGGCGTGCCGCTGTCTTTGAACACCGCGGCGACGATCGCTTTCTTGTCTACCGCGTAGCTCAACGCTTGGCGCACCAGCAGGTTGTCGAACGGTTTTTTCTGGGTGTTGAACGCCAGATAGCCGACGTTCAGCCCGGTAATGTCGTGCAGCTGCAGGTTGCCGTCGGCCTTGATGGCGGCGAACTGTTCCGGCAGCGGCGCGGGGATGATCTGGCATTCGTTGGTTTTCAGCTTGGCCAGCCGGGTTTGCGGATCCGGCGTGATGGAGAAGATGAGGTGCTTGCTGGCCACTTCGCCCTGCCAGTAGTGCGGATTGGCGATGTAGCGGATCAGCGAATCCTGTTTGTACTGCTGCAGCGCAAACGGCCCGGTGCCGATCGGCCAGTTGTCGACGTATTCCGGCGTGCCCTTTTTCAGCATGGCGTCGGCGTATTCGGCGGACAGGATCGAGGCGAAATCCATCGCCCAGTCAGCGACGAAGGCGGCGTTGGGCTGGCTCAGCGTGAAGCGCACGTGATGCTCGTCCACCGCTTCCACCTTGGTGATCAGCTTATCCAGGCCCATGTCGGTGAAGTATTCATAGTTGCCGCCGGAGACCTTGTGATAAGGGTTAGCGGGATCCTTCTGCCGCATCACGGTGAACACCACGTCTTCGGCGTTGAAGTCGCGTGTCGGGGTGAAGTATTTGTTGCTGTTGAATTTCACGCCCTGGCGCAGGGTAAAGGTATAGGTCTTGCCGTCCGGGCTGACGCTCCACTCGGTGGCCAGCGACGGGGCCGGGGTTTTATCGCTTTCACGCAGCGTCACCAAGCGGTTGTACAGCACCTGCGAGGTGGCGATAAAGGTCGGCCCGGAGCTGGAGAGCTGCGGGTTGAACGATTCCGGCGAGGCGACGGTGCAGTACACCAGCGCATCGGAAGCGGCCAGCGCGCCGCCCGCCGACAGCAGGCCGCAGCCGGCCAGCACCAATCCGGCGATAGGGTGTTTTAAAAACGTCAAGGCAAGATCCTCAGGTGGAGTGGGCCGTTACCGGCGAATTGATCTAACTATAGATAACGGATGGCGAGACGGGGAACAAGCGTCTCACCTGCGCATTCTGTGCGCCCCGCGTTGCCTGCCGCCGCAGCGCAGATCTACACTGCGGGACAATCAGTCACTCGCAAGGATTTCCCGATGAGCCACTTTCGTCCTGTCGCCCTCGAACACGCCAGCCGCCTGCTGAACCACGGCCCGACGGTATTGATCACCAGCCGCAGCCACGACGGCGCCAAACGCAACGTGATGGCCGCCGCCTGGTCGATGCCGGTGGAGTTCAGCCCGCCGCGCATCGCCATTGTGGTGGACAAAGGGGCGCACAGCCGGCAAATGATCGAGGAGAGCGGCGCATTCGGCATTTGCGTGCCGGCGGCCATGTTCATCGACGCCACCTACGCGGTTGGCAGCGTGTCCGGGCTGGATGAAGACAAGTTTGCCCGCTTTCACATCGCCGCAGCGCCGAGCGCCACGCTGCAGGTGCCGCTGATCGAACAGGGTTGCGTGGCGTGGCTGGAGTGCCGCTTATTGCCGGAAAGCGGCGCACAGGAAAAATACGACACCTGCTTCGGCGAGGTGTTGAGCGCGGCAGCGGACGAGCGGGTGTTCCAGCAAGGGCGCTGGAACTTCACCGCCGCCAATGCGGATCTGCACACCATTCATCATCTGGGGGCCGGCAACTTCGTGCGCAGCGGCGAGACGCTGCGGGCCAAACCGCTTTAATCGGCCTCGCGCCCGCGGTCGGCATCATAGCGCTCGCGGGCGGCGTCCAGCTCGGGGAAATGGTATTCCGCCCATCGGTCCAGCGCCGCCAGCGTCTCGACCAGCGAGCAGGCGACGGCGCTGAGCCGGTATTCCACATGCGCCTGATTCTTTTCACTTAAATCTAGCCGTTCGAGCAGCCCGTTGCGTTCCAGCTGGCGCAGCGTTTGCGTCAGCACCTTCTGCGAAATGCCGTCGATGCGGCGCAGCAGCTCGCCGTTGCGCATCGGGCGCTGCGCCAGCGCAGGCAGGATCAGCATCACCCACTTGCCGGAAATCAGCGCCAGCGCATCGCGTGCGGAACACTTGCTCGAATAGACGTCGCCGGGATAAGCCATTGGGGGTTACCTTCAGGTGCGTAATTGCCAAGGGGACGATAAAGCCACAGCATAACAGCACCACCTTACAACGGGAGACACAGGATGAACGTGCTGATTGTGCTGGCTCACCCCGAGCCGCATTCTTTCAATGCCCATTTGGCCGAACAGGCGCGGCAGGCCTGGCTGGCGCAGGGGCATCAGGTGAAAACGGTCGATCTGTATCAGGAGGGGTTTGATCCGTGCGAGGGCGCCGGCCATTACCCCAGCAGAAAGCAGGTGGACCGGTTCGATGCGATGCAGGAGCAGCGCCATCACTGGACGATCCAGGCGCTGCCGGCGGAGATCCGGCGGCATATCGAGCTGTTGCGCTGGGCGGATACGCTGGTGCTGCAGTTCCCTTTCTGGTGGTTCGGCGCGCCGGCCATCATCAAGGGCTGGATGGATCGGGTGTTCGTTTACGGCGGGATCTACGACAGCCGCCACCGCCATGAGAACGGCGTGATGTGCGGTAAGCGGGCGCTGCTGACCGTGACCGCCGGCGCTTCCGCACAGGCCTGCGCGCCGAACGGGCGCGACGGCGATATGCGGCTGATGCTGTGGCCAATCATGCATGCGCTGCACTATATCGGCTTTAGCGTGCTGGAGCCGTTCCTGGTCTATGGCGTGCGCGGCGGGTTGGCGGGCGAAGCTCTGCAGGCGCAAAATGCCGCTTTGGCACAGGTGACACAGACGTACCGGGACGGTTTGAACGCGTTTTCCACCTGGCCGGCGGTGCCGTTCAATCGCAATGAAGATTTTGACGCCGATCTGGCGTTGAAGCCCGGCGCGCCGGTCTACAGTCCGTTCGTGCGGCACCGCGATCCGGATTAGAACCCAGCCTTCAGCAGTTCCTCGCGCAAATCGTCGATAATCGCCGGTTCGATGTCGGGGAACTGTTGCTGAATATCGGCGATGGCTTCGGCCACGCTGGGGCCGGCGAAAGTGCCGGAGAAGGGCAGCAGCGGCAGATTGGCGTCGCTGTCCGGCAGTTCGCCGCGGATGGTGCCGGTGATCATGCCCGCTTTTTTTTCCGCCGTGAGGTCGTACTCCCCCACGTTTTTGTCGATCGGTTTCATTGGCCGCCTCGCTGTCGGTGAGTGTTTACCCTGTTCTGTTAAAGCATAGTGTTTCAGGCAATGAATACCAATCAGTGTATATAATATTAATATAAAACAATGTGATGCGTTTTTTGTCGTTTGACGTTTGCCGGGTGGCGGCGCTATGCTCGTGGCGCTAAAGGAACCTTCCTCACTGACAGGGACAGACGACATGAAAAGACTGAAAAGCGCGGCGCTGTTGTTGCCGCTGTTGGCGCTCAGCGCCTGCACCCATCACCTCAGCAGTGCCGAGCAGCATGCCAAACACTACGTTTATCAAACTCGCGACGATTTTGATCCGCAATTCCGCACCGATGTGAACGGCAGTATTAAGAACGCCGTGCCGATGTTCGAACAGTTCTACCAACTGGGGAAAAAGGATCGCGCGGCAGGCGTGGCGCGCAGCGAGGCGCAGAAAAAGGCCGATTACCTGGCCAGCGCGGAGTTCCAGCAGAACATGGAACACAAAACCATTTTCATTAATCGCGCCTACAGCAGTGCCGACAATCCTAAGCGCCGCCAGGTGCTCTCACAGGAAGCGGTAGGTGCGTACTGGGACGGTTACGAAGGTCGCTGAACATAATCCCTCACAAATAGAAGGTAATAAAAACTGGTCTTCTGGCGGTTATTTGATTATAAAAACCGCCGCTAAGGACGATGTTCATAGATGAAACCAGGAGTGTTTATGTTGGCAAAAGTTAAGCGTTCGTTCGCCGCCGCCGTCGTATTGATGTTGGCGCTGCCTGCGGTTCAGGCCGCGGATTACCGTGCGGGCGAGCAATACACCCGGCTGGATAAGCCGGTGGCCGCCGCGCCGGCGGTGGTGGAGTTCTTCTCCTTCTACTGCGGCCCTTGCTATCAGTTCGCCGATACCTATCGCGTAGGCAGTACCGTGGCGCAGGCGCTGCCCGCCGGTGAGAAAGTCACCAAATATCACGTCAGCCTGATGGGCAAACTGGGCAATGAGCTGACCGAAGCCTGGGCGGTGGCGACGGTGCTGGGCGTGGAAGACAAGATTGAAGGGGCGATGTTCGACGCGGTGCAGAAACAGCGCGCCGTCAACGGCGCCGACGATATTCAGCGGGTGTTTACGGCGGCCGGCATCGATGCCGCTACCTATGAAAACGCGCGCCACAGCCTGCTGGTCAAAGGATTGATCGCCAAGCAGAACGAAGCGGTGAAAGCATTCGAGGTGCGCGGCACCCCGTCGTTCTACGTGGCCGGCAAATACAAGATAGACAATGCCGGCATGGCCAGCACCAGCGTTGAAGGCTACGCCAAAGAGTACGCGGCGGTGGTGCGTTACCTGTTGGACAAACAGCCGTAAACCGGGTCGTCAGGGCCCGGTGCTAGCCGCCGGGTCTATTTCGCCGCGGGTAAATCCAGCGCCTGGCGCAGCTCGTCGCGTGCTTGCCGGTACTGCTGCTGGAAATCCTGCTGCTGTGAAAGCTGCTGGCTGATCACGCTGCCGGCGATGCGGCCCATCTCGATATCGGAAGGGTAGTGGATCCCCGCCACCACCCGGTTGTCGCCGTATTGCCAGGCGCGCGTCATGATGGCGGCACGCTTCTCCGGCACCATATTGGCCAGGGTGATGCCCATCAGCGTGCCCAGCGTGGTGTGGCCGGAAGGCCAGGAGCCGGAGCTGGAGCGCTTGACGATCGGCTCGATGCGGCTGTCCAGCATATGCGGGCGCGGGCGCTTCCAGAAATCTTTCGCCGGATCGACCACCGCCGCTTCGGTTGCGACGATGCGATCGAAGAAGGCGCTCACGGCCGGCAACGCTTCGGCGTTGAACTTCGGCCCCATCACGTTGCTGTATACCCAGACGTTCTCTTCCGCATCCGCCTTAGCCTGGCTGGCCATTTCCGGCGTGCGTTTCTGCTGCATGTCGAGCACTTCCCGCAGTTCGCGCTGGGTCTGCGCCGAGTCGTTGGCCGGCGGCGGCGGCAGGATGTGGGTCAGATCCACCTGCTGCGCGGTGGTGAACGGTTGGGCTTCCTCTGCCGCCTGCGCATGGAACGCGGCCAGGGCGCTGGTGGTAAACAAACACAGCGCTAAAATGGATTTCTGCAACGATTTCATCGGGTCATGTCCAGGGAGTCAACGTGAAGGGGGAACAGCCTGTATTTTTGGCGAGGCCTGTGACGATGAGATGACGGTTTCGTGGCGGATTGATGACGTGCGCCCGATGATCTGTGATCGCGGCGCCAAATCCCCCGCTCGCCATTGATTGTGTGTTAACGGATTGTTATGGTGTTTTTCTGTTCAACGGCGCAGCACCGCTGCTGTTTGAAGGGAGAGATCATGACGGCATTGGCAACGCTCCGGGACGTCGGCTTCGAAGAGTGGCTGGGGAAAATCAACACCGCCTGCGGCCGATTCTGCGCGAAAACGTTGGGGCCCGGCTTCAGCGGGGCGATGCAGGAGTTTCGTGCCCATGCCCTGCGCCTGAGCGTGGTCGATGTGTCCCAGGCCCGGCTGTACCGTACGCCGCGTGAAATTGCCCGCAGCGACGGTGCGCACTTTTTCACCGTCATCCAGCTGCGCGGCAGCGCATTGATGGAGCAGGGCGATCGCCAAACGGTGCTCTCTCCCGGCGACATGACGCTGATCGATGCCTCACAGCCCAGCAGTTTCACTTTCCAGCGCGATTCGCGCCAAATCTCCCTGTTGTTGCCGCGCGGCTGCCTGCCGCTGCCGCCGCCTTGCGCTCAGCGTCTGGGAGCCGAGCTCAGCGCGGTGCGCCTCAGCCGCCAGCTGGTGCTGAGCAGCATGCAGGATCCTCAGCTTGCCGCGGCGGAAAGCGAGGCGGTGCTGAATGCGCTGGCGGCGCTGCTGCGTCCGGCGTTGGCGCTCGAGCAGGCGCGGCCGGAGGGGCAGCAACCGGTCTTTGACAAGGCGCTGGCATTGATCGACAGGCATATTCAGTCGGCGCAGCTGCGCCCTGAGTGGGTGGCGGCCGAGTTGGGGGTGTCGTTACGCAGCCTGTATCGGATGTTCGCCCGTCAGGGGCTGGTGGTGGCGCAGTACATCAGGAACCGCAGGCTGGATCTGTGCGCGCAGGCGCTGCGCAGCGCCGCCGGGCAGGAAAAACTGGCCGGCGTCGGCCTCGACTGGGGTTTCACCGATCACAGCCATTTCTCGACCGCTTTCAAGCAGCGTTTCGGCATGTCGCCGAGCGAATACCGTCGTCAGTATCAGTAAATCAGGGCGCGGGCCAGGCCCGCGCCGCTTCACTCAATAGCGGATGCAGACCGATTTCGATTCGGTGTAAGCGTCCAGCCAATCCGGGCCGAAATCACGGCCGCTGCCCGACTGTTTGAACCCGCCGAACGGCATGTTCGGGTCGATCAGCGTATGGGTGTTGACCCACACGGTGCCGGCCTGAATGCGCGGCGTCAGCGCCATCGCCTGCTGCAGGCTGGTGGTCCACAGGCTGGCGGTCAGCCCGAAGTCGGTGTCGTTGGCCTTGCTCAAGGCCTCTTCGGCGCTCGCCACCCGAATCAGGTTGACCACCGGGCCGAACACTTCCTCGCGCGTCAGGTTCAGCCGATCGTCCGGGTTGATCACCAGGGTCGGCGGAATGTAGAAGCCGTTGGCGTCCGGCCCGGCCGCGCCGCCGATAAGCTCAGCGTTTTTCGCCCGGGCGTCGTCCAGGTAGGCCGCCACCTTGTTGCGGTGCGCGAGCGACACCAGCGGGTTGATTTGCGCGCCGGTATCCATCCCCGGCCCGACCGACAGCGATTTCACCGCCTGTTCGAATCCGGCCACCAACCGATCATAAATCGGCGCTTCAATATAAATTCGCGAGCTGGCGGCGCATACCTGCCCCTGATTGAGGAAGCTGCCAAGCATCAGGCCTTCGATCACCTGCTGCGGATCGGCATCTTTCAGCACGATGGCCGGGTTTTTGCCGCCCAGCTCCAGCGTCACGCGGGTCAGGCGATCCGCCGCCGAGCGCGCGATGCTTTTGCCCACCGGGGTGGAGCCGGTAAAGCTGACTTTGGCGATCAGTGGATGTTCGGTCAGCGCTTTGCCGCACACGGTGCCGCGGCCGGTGACCACGTTGAACACGCCCGGCGGCACGCCGGCTTCGCTCGCCAGCTCGGCGATGCGCAGCAGGGTGAGCGGGGTGGTTTCCGACGGCTTGATGACGATGGAGCAGCCCGCGGCCAGCGCCGGCATCACTTTCCACATGCCGATCATCAGCGGGAAGTTCCAGGGCACGATGCCGGCGACCACGCCGATCGGCTCTTTACGGGTATAAACCTGATATTTGGCGCCCGGCGGCATCGGAATAGAGACGTCCAGCGTTTGACCGGTGATTTTTGTCGCCAGCCCGGCGGTGTAACGCATCCAGTTCAGGGTGCTGCCGACTTCGAAAGCGCGGGCGATGTTGATGGATTTGCCCTGCTCCAGGGTTTCGAGCTGCGCCAGCTCTTCGGCGTGCTGCTCCACCAGATCGGCGAAGCGCAGCAGGATACGCTCGCGCTCGACCGGCAGACGCTGCGCCCAGACGCCTTCACTGAAGGCTTTGTGGGCGGACTGCACCGCCAGTGCGACGTCGTGTTCATTGGCGTCGGCGGTGGTGGCGATCTGCTGCCCATTGGCGGGGTTATACACCGCCAGGCGGCCTTCCGCGGCGGACGCGCGCCACTGGCCGTCGATATACAGCCCATGCTGACGATCGAGAAAACGCGATACGCTATCCAGCACGGCTACGGTATTGTCAGACATACATCCTCCGATCAGGCTCATCAGGTTATCGTTAACCCTGCAAGTCTAGATCAGCGGGAAAGCGGCGGCTTTGGTCTGCCTGACATTCGGTTTGTCCTGCGTGTCATTTTGCCGTGACGGAAGGGTAAACCGCGGCCGGCGGGCGCCGGCCGGGAGGGATCACGAGCTCAGGGTCGCCAGACGGGTGGCGAAGCCGAGGAACAGCAGGCCGATGAGGCCGTTGCCGAGCTTCGCCAGGCCTTTCTTGTGATTGAAGAAATGCGCCAGCATCGCGCCGGAGAAGATCAGCGTGCTCATGTAGATAAAGCTGACGGCTTCGAGGATCAGCGCCAAAATGGTGAACGACAGCCCGGTGTGCGCATAGTTGAAATCGATGAACTGCACGAAGAACGACACGTAAAACAGGATCGCCTTCGGGTTGGTCAGGCTCAGCGTCAGCGATTTTCGCAGAATGCTGTGGCCGCCCTCAATCTGCTGCTGTTGCGCCTGCGCCTTCTGCACGAAGGTGGCGTAGAGGATTTTTGCGCCGAGGAACAGCAGGTAAATTGCGCCGAGAAAACGCACCAGGGTAAACAGGAACGGCGTGGTGCGGATCAGCGACGCCACGCCGATATAGGCGCAGAAGATCAGGATCGCATCGCCGATAAACACGCCCAGCGCGGCGGTATAGCCGGCGCGCACGCCGCGCGATATGCCGGTTTTCAGCACGTACAGCGTATTCGGCCCCGGCAGAATGATAATGAAGACCACCCCGGCCAAATAGGTCCATAAATTCAGGACGCCAAAACTCTCTAACACAATAACCTCTCCATGCGCGCAACTAACAGGCAAAAACACTGGCCACGCCCGTGGCCGGCCGCGATCCTAACGCTGTGCAACCGGGTTGGCAACGTAATAAACTTCATGTTGTTGGTTAAAAATTGTCGAAACATTGCTGAAAACGTCGGCGCCGAATTAAAAAGCAAGAGTCGGCGTGTTTCGCCAACGGCCCGTCACTATGCTGGTTAACATCGAAACCGCAGTGAGGAACGGATGATGAAAAACGTAATCGACAGCGCCGATCCGCGCTGGCTGGCGATCGTCAGCCGCGACAAGCACGCCGACGGCCGCTTTATCTACGCGGTGAAAACCACCGGCGTGTATTGCTCGCCTTCTTGCCCGTCACGTCAGCCGAATCGGCAAAACGTGGAGCTGTTCGACGATGCCGAACAGGCGGAAGCGGCGGGTTATCGGCCCTGCAAACGCTGCCGCCAGGGGCTGACGCCGTTGACGGAACAGCATGCGCGGCAGATAGCCGAGGCCTGCCGCTATATCGAACGGGCGGAGAAAGCGCCGTCGCTGCAGACGCTGGCGCGCCACGTCGGGTTGAGCCAATACCATTTCCACCGGCTGTTCAAAGCGATCACCGGCCTGACGCCGAAAGGCTACGCCGACGCGCAGCGCAGCCAACGCTTGCGCACCGGCCTTACGCAGCAGGAAACGGTGACCGACGCGATCTTCGACGCCGGCTATGGCGCCAACGGCCGCTTCTACCAACAAGCCAACGCCGCGCTGGGCATGACGCCGAAGGCCTACCGAGCCGGCGGCAAAGGCATGCGCATTCATTTCGCCGTCGGGCGCTGTTCGCTGGGCGAGATCCTGGCGGCGCAGAGCGAGGTGGGCATCTGCGCCATTCTGCTGGGGGACGATGCGCAGCAGCTGGTGCAGGATCTGCAGGACAAATTCCCCAACGCCGAGCTGATCGGCGGCGACGCGCAGTATGAAGCGCTGATGGCGCAGGTGGTGGGCCTGATTGAAGCGCCGGAGAACGGGTTGGCGCTGCCGCTGGATATTCGCGGCACCGCGTTTCAACAGCGGGTCTGGCGGGCGCTGCAGGCGATACCGGTCGGCGAAACCGTCAGCTATGCCGATATCGCTCGGCGCATCGGGGCGCCCAAAGCGGTGCGCGCGGTGGCCGGTGCCTGCGCCGCCAACGTGCTGGCGGTGGCGATCCCCTGTCACCGGGTGGTGCGCAACGACGGCGCCTTGTCCGGCTATCGCTGGGGCGTCGAGCGCAAGAAAGCCTTGCTGGAAAAAGAGGCGCAGCGATGAGCGGCGCGCTGGCGGCGCGGCTGGCCGACTTGGACTGGGCGGCCATCGAGCGCGAACTCGATGCGCAGGGTTGCGCGCGGTTGCCCAGCGTGCTCAGCCAAGAGCTGTGCCGCGAGCTGGCGGCGCTCTACCCGCAGGATGCGCACTTCCGCAGCCGCGTCGTGATGGAGAAGCACGGTTTTGGCCGCGGCGAGTACCGCTATTTCACCTATCCGCTGCCGTCGCCGGTGGCCGAAGCGCGCAGCCTGATGTATGCGCGGCTGGCGCCGGTGGCCAACCGTTGGAACGCCTTATTGGGCCTGGCGGTGCGTTATCCCGCCGACCATGAGGTTTACCTGGCCGAATGCCACCGGGCCGGCCAACGGCGGCCGACGCCGCTGCTGTTGCGTTACGAAGCGGGAGATTACAACTGCCTGCATCAGGATCTGTACGGCGAGCGGGTGTTTCCGCTGCAGGTGGCATTTTTGCTCTCCGCCCCCGAGCGGGATTTCACCGGCGGCGAATTCGTGCTGACTGAACAGCGGCCGCGGATGCAGAGCCGGCCGGAGGTGGTGCCGCTGCAGCAGGGCGACGCCGTGGTGTTCGCCGTGCATCATCGGCCGGTGGCGGGAGTGAAAGGCTACTATCGGGTCAATCTGCGCCACGGCGTCAGCCGGATACGCGCCGGCCAACGCCACACGCTGGGGGTGATCTTTCACGACGCGCTATAGCTTGCGCGCTAGCAGGGTGGCGAAGCGCAGCGAGATGCGGTTGCCGTTGGCGTCGGTCTTGTGCAGTTGGCCGACGTCCTCGTTGTATTTGAGGATCTCCCAGTCGCGATAATAATGCTTCAGCTCACCCGGGCTGAAGGTGAACGGGAACGGCAGCGGGCAGGGATAATCCTCGGTATCCATCGCCGCCACGATCAGGTTATGGCCGCCGCGCACGGTGCTGTCCTGCATGTTTTGCACGATAGGCGGGATCTGCTGCCGCTCGAGGAACATCATTACCACGGTGGACAGGATGAAGTCGTAGTCGCCGCTGAAGCGATGGGTATTGAGATCCTGCACCCCGGCACTCAGGCGGGTCAGCTGCTCGGCGTCGACGATCTGGTGGAGGCGGGCTATCGACGGCGCATGCTTGTCCCAGGCGGTGACGTCGAAACCTTTCAGATTGAGATAGAGCGAATTGCGCCCGCCGCCGCAGCCCAGATCCAGCGCCTTGCCCGGCGCGATGCGCGCCGCCGCTTCGATCACTTCGGAGTGGGTGCGCGTCAGTTCGTATTTCTTGTGGTAGTAATCTTCCGGCGTGCAGTAAAACGCCAGCCGGCAGGTCATGTCGTCCGAAAAGGAAACGATGCGATGCCACTGCTGCGGTGCGATAAACGGCGGCTGGCTTTCGGGGCTGAACTGCCAGGTCTCGGTGGTGGCGCCGTCTTCGGTCATCATGGCGAACGTCAGGTTCCCGCTCAGTACGGTGAGCTTCGCCCAGGTGCCGCTCTGGGTGTTGTGGCGCTGGCGGAAGGCCGCCGGCAGCGTGTCGCTGTTCCATTCTGGCAGGGTTTTATAGCAAAGCAGCTGCTGCTCCATAGGGGCCTCCTCTGGCTGGGCAAGCAAAGTGATTTATATGATGTATATAAAATACATCTTTATCGATCGTTTGAACATAGTGGCCTGACGGAAAGGCGCGGCGGTATCTTTATACTGGATTGTGCGCGGCGGCTGGGCTAATTTCAGTGCTGTTCATGTCATCACGTTCAGGGAAAAGATGCCGATACTTCGTTTATTCCACCCGACGCCCTTCCGTTGGCTAAGCCTGGCCGCGCTGCTGGCGCTGGCGGGCTGTACCAGCAAAACCACCACCACGGCACCGGCGGCGCGCCCCGCCGACGTCAAAGCCCGGCTGATGATGCTGATCCCGGCCAACGCCGGCGATCGGCAGGGCTGGGCTACCGATATTACCGCTGCCTTCGCCGCGCAGGGCATCGAGCCGAGCGATGAGAACCTGTGTTCGGTGCTGGCGGTGACCGAACAGGAGTCGACGTTCCAGGCTAACCCGCAGGTGCCGGGGCTGCCGAAGATCGCTTGGAAGGAGATCGACCGCCGCGCCGATCAGATGCACATCCCGAACTTTTTGGTGCACACCGCATTGAAGATTTCGTCGTCGAACGGCCAGAGCTACAGCGAGCGGCTGGATAAGGTGCGCACCGAGAAGGATCTGAGCGATATCTTCGATGACATGATCGACCGCGTGCCGATGGGGCAGAAGCTGTTCGGCCATTTAAATCCGGTACATACCGGCGGCCCGATGCAGGTGAGCATCGCCTTCGCCGAGGCGCACGCCAAAGGGTACCCTTATCCGGTCGACGGCTCGATTCGCCGCGAAGTTTTCAGCCGGCGCGGCGGTATGTACTTCGGCATTATGCATTTGCTGGGGTACCCGGCCGATTACAGCCGGCCGATTTACCGCTTCGCCGACTTCAACGCCGGCTGGTACGCCAGCCGCAACGCGGCGTTCCAAAACGCGGTCAGCCGGGCGAGCGCCATTCCGCTGGCGCTGGACGGCGATCTTATCGATTTCGGCAGCGACAAGCCCGGTTCGACCGAGCTGGCGGTGCGCACGCTCGGCAAGCGCCTGAACATGAGCGACAGCGCCATTCGCCGGGCGCTGGAGAAAGGCGACACGGCCGGCTTTGCCGACACCGAGCTGTATAAGAAGGTCTATGCGCTGGCGGGCGGCAAGCTGCCGCGTGAGATGCTGCCGGGTATCCAGTTGGAGAGCCCGAAAATCACCCGCAAGCTGACCACCGCCTGGTTCGCCAAGCGGGTGGACGAACGCCGCCAGCGCTGCATGGCGCGCGCCGGCGGGTAACGGCATAAAAAAACGCCGCCGGTTTCCTGAACCACCGGCGGCGCGATCGCGCATCAGGCGCTGCGACGCGGGTTGGTCAGGCCAAAGTTAAAGCTGTTGCAGCGGTTACAGAACTCTTTCATCACCGGCGGCGTGTCCATCATCGGCACTTTCACCTCGATAAACGCCAGCCGATCCTGCCGCGAGGCGTGTTCCAGGGCCATTTCCAGCTGTTGCGTGGTTTCCACCGCCACGCTGAACGGCTGCGCCTGGGTATTCAATACCGCCGGCAGTTTGGCGTAGTCCCACGGGCTGATGTCGTTGTAAGACGAGTTTTCGCCGAGGATATAGCGTTCAATGGTGTAGCCGTCGTTGTTGATCAGGAAGATGATCGGCTTTTGCTCGCAGCGCAGCAGGGTAGACACTTCCTGCGCGGTGAGCTGGAAGGAGCCGTCGCCGATGAACAGCAGGTGGCGGCGCTCCGGCGCCGCCATCAGGGTGCCGAGCAGCGCCGGCAGGGTATAACCGATCGAGCCCCAAATCGGTTGGTTGACCACCTTGACGCCCCCTGGCATGCGCATGCCGCCGATGGCCGCGCCTGAGGTGCCGTTTTCCACCACTACCACGTCATCCGCCTGGATGAAGCGTTGGATGCGTCGCCACAGATAGGCCTGGTCGATAGGCGCGTCGCTCGGCGTCGCCAGCTTCTCACGGGGATCGGCCAGCGGTGATAAACGCTGCGCCGGCGCGTCTTCGCTCAGATCCAGCAGTGCCTGCAGCAGATCCGCCGTCGCTACCGCTGGGTAGGAGGTGTTGTCCAGTTTCATCGAAAACGGCTGAATATCCACCTGAGCGGCGGCGGGAATTTGCTGCGAGAAATAGCCGGTGGTGGAGTCTACCAGACGTACGCCGAAGCTCAGCACGCAGTCCGAGTGGGCCATGTGTTCATACAGTTCGGGGCGCGACAGATTGCCGCTGTAGCCGCCCATCCAACCGGCGGTGTTTTCCGGGATAATGCATTTGGCGGTGGGCATATTGGTCAACGGAATGGCAAAACGATGAGCGACGGCGATAACCCGCTGCTGCAGCTGATAGCGATCCACCATTTGGTCGACCAACATGATTGGGCGCTGTGCGCGTTTGATTTTGGTTAACAGCGCCATCGCTGCTAATTGCACATTGTATTTATCGCTGGCCGGCAACTGCGGCGCCGCTGCGGCTGCGGTGATTTCAATTTCGACGTCGCAAATATCGGAAGGCAGCTGTAAATAGACCGGTTTCTTCTCTATCCAGGCGCGGGAAATAACGCGCGGAATTTCCTGCGCGGCATTTTCCGGCGTAATCAAGGCTTGAGCAACGGTGAATTGTTTAAAACAGTTCATGACGTTGTCGAAATTGCCGTCGCCCAGGGTATGGTGCAATAGCTGATGATTCTTCATCGCGTGCAGCGGCGGCGTGCCGGCAATGCAGATCACCGGCGAGGATTCGGCATAGGCACCGGCGATGCCGGACAGCGCGGCCAGATCGCCAACGCCGTAGGTGACGATCAGCGCGCCGGCGCCTTTCATTCGGGCGTAGCCGTCGGCGGCGTAGGAGGCGTTCAATTCATTGCAGTTGCCGATAAACGCCAATCGGTCGTCGCTTTCCAGCAGCTCCAGCAGGCTGAGGTTATAGTCGCCGGGCACGCCGTAAATACGATCGACGTTCAGGGCGTGAAGCTGTTGCAGAATGAATGACCCGATAGTTATTTTCATTGATTGCTCCGGATTATTTATCTTTATTTTGTCAGGCGAAAATCAGCAAAAATAAATTGCTGGCGATGTTGTGTCGTTAGCATTAACAGTTATTTAAAGCGTCGACTTGTTCAAGATAGGGTTGGCAGCCGAAAAATGGGCGGTTTGTATTCGGCGCTTTACGCGATTGAGTAATACATAAAAAGTAGGGGTATTGCGTATTGGCGTGCGGCGGTATTTTTCCTTGATGGTATATCGACAGAAAAGCGGCGGCGCATTGGCATTTATCGTGATGCATGGCGAATCATCCGGTACTTTTGACGCCGCGTTAAATCCCATTGAGCGGCGTAACGCTTTTTGCCTGGGAAAGAAAAGCAGAACCTGGCGTAAAGGGGGATTTTGGTGATCCGACGCACGCTTATTTCATGAAATCACCTTGTAACCAATCAAAAACAAAAAATTAACAACGATCGTTTTTTGTCCGCCTTTTTTCGTCAGCTTTGCTTTACGGGCCTGCAGTGCGCGCCACGCCGGGCCGGCATTAAAATGTGCCGTCACGGCGTTAATATAACGTGGTGGTCATCACATTCCGTGGGAAGTGATACGTAAACTTTTCTCTACGTGCGCGCAGATGGCGTATACCTACCAGAGGGGCTGATGTCCCAACGGTGCTGGCCTGTGGGGGAAACTGCGATGAAAAACTATCGACATATTCTGGTACTGATTCATGATGAGCGCGATGGGCTGCCACTGCTGCGTCAAACGGCAGCGATGGTGCGCGGGCTGCCGATCGCCCTCACCGTTGGCCACCTTAACGCCGACTACGCCGAGCTGGAGTACGGCAGCGATGCGCGGGTCAAAGACCGCCAGGCGCAGGAGGTGATCGCCGCCAAGGCGATGCTGAGCCGGCTGGTGAGCGCCGTCGATGCGCCGGTCGCGGTCAAGGAGATCGTCACCATTCGGCGCTTTAAGGACGTGAGCGATTTCATTCACCGGGCCGGCATCGATCTGGTGGTGGTCGGGCACCAAAATCGCCTGTTCGGCCTCTATTCCTCATATTCCCTGGAGTTTGTGAACCGTCTCGATGTCGATGTGTTGGTCAAGCACCTTGCCCGCGAGTAGCATGCGACAAAGCGGACTTTTCCCACGGCTTTGCCGCCCTAAAGGCGATACCATGCGGATATCGGTACAGTTTGTTATGAATTATTGGCAATTTTCCGGTGCTAAGCTTAACCAAAGCACAACGGACGTTGGATAAATTAGATACAGCTTGATCTTGCCTGGGCTATCGGTAAAAATCTGCGGCCGTATTTTTACAGGAGCTTTACGATGTTTCTCAAACGGACTCTTTTGGCATGTTCTCTGGCGTTGATATTTCCTGCACTGCCTTCTTACGCTGAGGTTGGTACAGAAAGTGGCAATACCGCGCAGGCTGAAAAACCGGGTCTATGGCAGCGTTTTACCGATAACGTGGCGGAGACCTGGAACAACTCGCCTAACCACGATCTCTATATTCCGGCCATCACCTGGCACAACCGTTGGACTTACGATGATGAACATATCGATAAGTACAACGAGCGCCCGTGGGGGGCCGGTTACGGTATCTCCCGCTACGACAGCGACGGTGACTGGCACGGCATCTACATCATGGCGTTCAAGGATTCCTTCAACAAGTGGGAGCCGATCGGCGGCTACGCCTACGAGAAGATCTGGCGCCCGCTGGATGACAAGGATTTCCGCCTGGGGCTGGGCTTCACCGCCAGCGTCACCGCGCGTGACAACTGGAAATACATTCCTATCCCGGCACCGCTGCCGCTGGCCTCTATCGGCTATCAGCGGCTGACGTTCCAGGCGACCTACATTCCCGGCACCTATAACAACGGCAACGTGTTCTTCGCCTGGCTGCGCTGGCAGTTCTAAATTTCCTGAATTCCGAAAAACGGCGCGGCGGCGAGATAAAAGGAACTTGTCGCCGCCGGCGGCGTCGGAAGGGTATCCCGGCGCGCTGCGCCGATCGCATGCCGTTATTACAGGAGTTTTACCACTATGATCACCAAACATCGTTTACTGCTGGCCTTGGCGCTGTCCGCTACCCTGGCTAGCGGCGCCACTCAGGCTGCCGGGCTGATGGATTCCCTCAGCAGCGCGGCGGGCGAACTGAGCAAGTCGGGCGGCGACAGCAGCGGCGGCATGTCGCTCTCCTCGCTGACCGGCCTGTTGAACGGTGGCGACAAGGCGTTGAGCTCCAGCAGCATGACCAATGCCGCCGGTATCCTGCAGTACTGTGTGAAAAACAACGTGCTGTCGGCTAACGGTGCCGAAGGGGTGAAAGATCAGCTGCTCAGCAAGCTGGGCATCACCAGCACCGAAAACGCCAAGAGCCAGGATTATCAGCAGGGCCTGGGCGGCTTGCTGCAGACCGGCGAAGGCAAGAGCCTGGATCTGAACAGCCTGGGTACCTCGCAGATCACCGAGAAGGTGAAGCAAAAAGCTTGCGATCTGGTGCTGAAACAGGGCAAATCCTTTATTTCATGATGAACGAACGGCGGAGCGCTCCGCCGTTCTTTTTGCATAAGCTGGAAAAATGAAAAAAACGTTGATGCTTTCCCTGTTGGCAGGGATGACGATGTTGCAGGGGTGTTCCGTGAAATCCAACGATGCGCCGCCACCGCCGCAGGTGAAACCGATCGGCATGGCGAACCCGGCCGACGTGTATTGCACCCAAATCGGCGGCAAGCTGAATGCCAAAGAGAACGCGGCAGGCCAGTATTCCACCTGTACCTTGCCGAGTGGGCAGGAAATTGAAAGTTGGGAACTGTTCCGCCGCGATCACCCGGTGAAAAAGTAACCCTCGCGGCGCCGGCGCTTCCACCCGGCGCCCGATCAGAATTGGCGATCCCCTATCGACTGCAGCTGCAGGCTGCCGTCTTTTTGTAGCGTCAGCGGCATGCGCCAATCGCTCTGTTTATCCAGGTTGAACGGCCGGGAGCGGAATATGCAGCCGGTCTTGATGTTCTTGATTTTCATGACGTGTTCCGCGTCCGCATTGATTTTCACCTCGAAGCTGCCGGCGGGCGGAATAAAGACTTCCGCCAGCTGCTGCGGCGCCGTCGGCGTTTCCAGCTTGACCAGCACCGCGAAATCGTTGCCCTGATTATCCAGCGTCAGCCGATGCAGACCGGTTGCGGGCAGCCGCGTCGGCTGATGCAGATAACCGGCTGAGGCGGGCCATGGCTGCCCGGCATTGTCGTGCAGCGGCCCCCCGCACTGTTCACGCGCCTCGCGCAGCGGCATTTCGCGCTTTATCGCGCGGTTGTAATCGGTGGGGGCGGCGAGGCTGAATTCATCGTCATACTGGTGGGCGCGCAGATAGCGCTTGGCACCGAGCACCGCGATGGCGACCAGCATAAAGAACAAAAATATCCTCAGGCGATTTTTAAAAATCAGCCCGAACAGCTTCCCGGGGAGTTGAAACAGCCACCTTGCGATCGTCAATAACATCGTTTTCCCTTTACGCCCAAGCCGTTACGTCTGCGGTAACTTCGCTTGCCACAGTATAGCCAAAGCGTTGCCATCGGGCGGCATACGCCATGAAATTCCCGTTTTTTTACCCCAAACCTTCCTCTAGCAACAACAGCAGCAGGAAGCCGGCAAAGAACATCGCGGTGGCGAACGGTGTCTCTTTCCCGCCCTCATGCGCTTCGACCAGCAACTCCTCGGTCACCAGGTAGAGCAGGGCGATCAGGCCAAAGGCCAAAAAGGCGGTCAGCCAAAATGTGCCCAGCATGGCCACCGGCGCCCCCAGCAGGCCACCGATGGGCAGCAGCAGCGCCAGGCCGACTATCGCCGCCATGGCACGCAGCCGCCTGCCGAGAAAGTCTTTCAAATCGCCGACGATCGATAATCCGAGGAACAGCACTTCCAGCGTTAACGCCAGCGTCAACAGCAGGCCGGCTTTGGCGCCGGCCGCGAAGGCAATGCCCAGCACCAGCCCATCGATAAAGATATCGACGCCGACCGCGGCGATAAAACCGACCGGCCCCTGCGCTTTTTCACCCAGCCGCCGAACCAGCAGCATTAACAGCACCCCCGCAGCGCCGCCCAGCAACACCGCCACAGGCGACTGCTGCTTGAGATCGGGCAGGATTTCGGTGGCGGTGGCGGCGAAAACGATGCCGGCGGTAAAGTGATGGATGACGCGCATTGCGGCGTCACCGGGGCGGCGATAGAGCGCCACCGCTGCGCCGACGACGGTGGCTGCGGCGGGAAACAGCGTATAAAGCACGGCGGAGGTCATCGCGTCATAATCCCTTATTGGTGATGTCGCTTTGAGTCTAGACGAGCGCCGCCGCTTAGGCGTGGCGAAAAAAGTGATTGTTCGATTGTGTACGTTTATGTACATTTGTGATCACTTTAGCGCCGCCGGATCCATGCGATGTCCAAACTGTTACCGAATGAACGCCACCAGGCCATTCTCGACACGCTTCGCCAACAGGGGCGGGTACTTGCCCTGGAGATGGCGCAGCGGCTGAATACTACCGAAGCCACCATCCGCCGCGATCTGCGCCAGCTGGCGGCGCAGAACCTGTGCAAACGTATCTATGGCGGTGCGCTGGCGCCGACGCCGGCCGAAGGCCCCGTTGCGGCGCGCATGGCGCTCAGCGGCGATGAGAAACTGGCGCTGGCGCAGACCGCGCTGAGGGTGATCGGCGAAGAACAGCTGATTTTCCTCGATGCCGGCAGCACCCACCTGCATTTGGCGGAGCTGTTGCCGCGCGATCGGCGTTTGACGGTGGTGACCAATGCGTTGAGTATCGCCGGTAAAATGCTGGAGCGGCCGGGGATCCGCACCATCCTGATCGGCGGCGAGCTGGATGCGCAGGTCGGTGGCTGCGTGGACGCCAAGGCGGCGGAAGAGATCGACGGTTTCCATTTCGATCTGGTGTTCACCGGCATCTGCGCCTACGACCCGGCCGGCGGTTTTTCGGCGCTGAACTATCAGGACGCCACGTTCAAAAAGCGGTTGCTGACGCGCGCCGGCAGCGTGGCGGTGCTGTGTACCCGCGACAAACTCAATACCTATGCCCCTTACCCCTTCCTGCCCGCCGGGCGGGTGGATCATCTGGTGACGGCGCGCGGCGCGCACCCGCAGCTCGAGCTGCAGGTGGCGCAGGGCGGCGGCCAGGTCTGGCACAGCGATTTATCGACCGGAGAATGATGATGAAAATTGCCCATGTTGCCCTGTGGAGCCAGGACATCGACGCGCAGCTGGCGTTCTGGCAGCGCTATTTCAACGGTGAAGCGGGGGAGGAGTATGTCAGCCGCAACCGGCCGGGGTTCGTTTCACGTTTCGTCAGCCTGGCGGCCGGGCCGTCGCTGGAGATCATGCGCGTGCCGACGCTGTTGCCGGCGCAGGCGCAGGAGCAGGAGGAGCGGGTCGGTTGGGCGCACATCGCGCTGTCGCTGGGGGATGAGCGGCAGGTCGATAGGTTGGCGCAGCGCGCACAGCAGGAGGGCATTTTGCTGTCCGCGCCGCGCTGGACCGGCGACGGCTTCTATGAGGCCGTCATTCGCGATCCGGACGGCAATGCGATCGAAATTACCGCCTGATCACTCTTCTTCGATGCTGGCGAACTGCTCACCCAGATAGTCGAGCAGCAGCCGCACCGCCGGCAGCAGGCCGCGGCGCGACGGGTAGACTGCGTGCACCACGCCGCCCTGCGGCTGCCAGCCCGGCAACAGTTGCACCAGCTCGCCGCGCAGCATGTCGTCGCGCATCATCATCGCCGGTAGCTGAACGATGCCGGCGCCGGCGATGGCGGCGGTGCGCAGCATCAGCATGTCGTCGGTGACCAGCCGCGGCGTGTGTTCCCACTCTACCCGTTCACCCTGTGGGCCGGTCAACCGCCATTGGTGCTGACCGCGCGCCGGGCCGAGATCGAGCGTCGGGTATTTACGCAGGTCTTCCGGCGTGTGCGCCGGCCCGAGGGTGCGCACCAGCGCCGGGCTGGCGGCGACGCACCAGGTGCGCTGCGCCAGGATCTTCAGCACCAGATCGCTGTCTTCCAGCGGCGGCGGCCGCACGCGGATCGCCAGATCCAGCCCTTCCCCCACCACGTCCACCCGGCGGTTGGTGGCTTCCAGATGTACCGTCACCTTGGGGTAATCGGCCATAAAAGCCGCCACCATGCTGCCGACGCGGGTGTGCAAGATCGCCACCGGGCAGGACATGCGCACCGTGCCGCAGGGCTCGGCGCGGGTCTGCTCGATCGCTTGCTGCGCCGCTTCCGCTTCCACCAACATCGCCTTGCAGTGTGCGTAATAGGTTTGGCCGACCTCGGTCACCGAGAAACGCCGCGTCGAGCGCTGGATCAGGCGCACGCCCAACCGCTCCTCTAGCAGCGCCACGCGGCGGCTGAGCTTGGATTTGGGAATGCCCAGCGCCCGGCCGGCGGGGGCGAATCCCTGGTGATCGACCACGCTGGCGAAGAAAAACAGATCGTTCAGGTCGGTCAGCATCGTATCCCTTATCGTTCTATCAGTAGAACGCTGAGTGTACATCTTGCCTACTACTGCAGCAAACCCCGACGGATTAAACTTCTGACATCAACTTAAGGCCGTGAGGCCTGAAACGGGAGTTCAAGATGAAAAAAATCCTCGGTATTCACAACAGCCCGGAAGCACATTGGGTCGGTAACGGTTTCCTGGTGAATTCGCTGTTCTCTTATAACGATTTGGGGGCGGAAATGAGCCCGTTCCTGCTGCTGGATCACGCGGCGCCAACCAAATTCCGTTCCGCCTCCGGCACTCGCGGCGTGGGTCAGCACCCGCATCGCGGGTTTGAAACGGTGACCATCGTCTATCAGGGCGAAGTGGAACACCGCGACTCGACCGGCAGCGGCGGGGTGATTGGCCCCGGCGACGTCCAGTGGATGACCGCCGCCTCCGGCATTCTGCACGAAGAGTTCCATTCACGGGATTTCTCGCGCAAGGGCGGCACCATGGAAATGGTGCAGCTGTGGGTCAACCTGCCGGCCAAAGACAAAATGGCCGAGCCGGGTTACCAGACGCTGTTGAACGCCGATATTCCGGTGGTTCCGCTGGCGGACGGCGCAGGGCAGGTGCGGGTGATCGCCGGTGACTTTGGCGGCCACGCCGGCCCGGCACGCACTTTCAGCCCGCTCAACGTGTGGGACATGAAGCTGAATGCCGGCCACACCACCACGCTGACGGTGAAAGAAGGCCATACGCTGGCGCTGGTGATGCTGCACGGTGCGATCCTGGTCAACGGCGAAGACGTGGTGCGCGAAACCCAAATGGTGCGTTTCGACCGGGCGGGGGATTCGATCACCATCGAAGCCAACAACGACGTCGCACTGCTGGTGCTGAGCGGCGAACCGATCGATGAGCCTATCGTCGGCTACGGCCCGTTCGTCATGAACAGCGACGCGGAAATCCAGCAGGCGTTCCGCGATTTCAACAGCGGTAAGTTCGGCAGCATGAACGCCGAAGCGAGCGCCGGTTGAACTTTGGCGCCTGGGGCGGGCCGTGTTCCCCGGCTCAGGCGCTACACTTAAACCTCAACGCCCCGCCGCCAGGCGGGGCGTTTCATCCGCAACATCAACCCCACAGGAGTAAAACCATGACTGCAAACTACAAGCGCCTCGACAAAGACCAGGCCGCCGTATTGCTGGTGGATCATCAGGCAGGGCTGCTTTCGCTGGTGCGTGATATCGATCCCGATCGGTTTAAAAACAACGTGCTGGCGCTGGGTGATTTAGCGAAATACTTCAACCTGCCGACCATCCTTACCACCAGTTTCGAAAACGGCCCCAACGGCCCGCTGGTGCCGGAACTGAAAGCCCAATTCCCCGATGCTCCCTTCATTCCTCGCCCTGGCCAGATCAACGCCTGGGACAACGACGACTTCGTCAAGGCGGTAAAAGCCACCGGCCGCAAGCAACTGATCATCGCCGGCGTAGTAACCGAAGTGTGCGTGGCATTCCCGGCGCTGTCGGCGCTCAATGAAGGTTTCGAGGTCTTTGTGGTGACCGACGCCTCCGGCACCTTCAATGAGTTGACGCGTCAGTCGGCCTGGAGCCGCATGGAGGCCGCCGGCGCGCAGTTGATGACCTGGTTCGGCGTCGCCTGCGAGCTGCACCGCGACTGGCGCAATGACATCGAAGGGCTGGGCGCGCTGTTCTCCAACCATATCCCGGACTACCGCAATCTGATGACCAGCTACAACACGCTGACGAACGGCAAGTAACGCGACGGCCCTTTACCCAACCTTTCGCCTTTCATCACGTTAGACGCGGGATGTAAGCAAAACGTAGCGGGGCGAAAAGGTAGCGAAAAGCGGCTTTCTCATGGGCCGGGGGCGGGGTAGCGTAATCCCGAACCCGGCAAATGAGGCTAATTCAATGAAACAAGCAATCAAGATCCTGGCGCTGCCCTGCATGGGCATGGCGCTGTTGTTCAGCGCGAGCGCGATGTCGGCCCCCGAGGCGCCTGCGGCCAAAGCGTTGCCGCCTGTGGCGGATGAACCGATGCGCATGCCGCCTTTCCCGGGGGGGCACCCGCCCAAACCGGGGTTCTGCCACGGCGGCGAACTGTTCTGCGCCACCTCGGCCAGCGACAATCCGGTGGAAACCATCAACAAACTGACGGCGGTGATCCCGGCGGGTAGCGCCAAGCATTACGAGGTGCGCGTCGCGGTGGTAGCCGTGCCTGACGCCCCGCCTGCGCGTTAACGGGCCACATCATCCCGCTCTGGTTCGCATGCCCAAGGCGCGTTAGGCTAAGGCGAGCGTTTTTCGGGAGGCGGGATGACCCCTTTATCACATCTGCCTTATCTCCAGCCCGGCGATCGCGCGCTGTTGTTCGACGGCGAATGTAATCTGTGTCACGGGCTGGTGAGGTATCTTATTCGCGCCGATCGGCAGCGGCGCATTCTGTTGGCGACGGTGCAATCCGCCGAAGGGCAGGCGATCCTGCAGGCGCTGGGATTGCCTACCGATCGTTTCGATTCCGTGGTCTATGTTGAGCAGGGGCGCTGTTGGCTACGTTCGGCGGCGTTGTTTCAGGCGCTGCGTCAAGTGGGATGGCCGTACCGCGTACTGGCGCTGGCGCGTTACCTGCCGCCGCGACTGGCGGACAAGGTCTATGATGCGGTCGCCGGCAATCGCTACCGGCTGTTTGGCCGCAACGACGGCACCGGCCTGCCGGGCACCGATCAGCCCGGGCGTTATCTGCCCCGGCGGCAGGAACCGCCGGCCTGAGCTTTACGCTTCTTTACCATCCAACCGCTTGAAATATCAACACTCCAGCTCCATATAATGGAACGTTCAGCCAACAAGGAGCGCGTATGGGAATCAGTGAAGAAGAGCACATCCGCCGTTTGACCCAGGAGAAGAACGACATGGGCAATACGGCGAAATGGGTGGCGATCGTTTCCGCCGTGTACTTTGCCTTGATGGTGTTTTACGGCCACCCGACCGGCGTGTTGGCGATGTCGGGCGCGGTGTTCATCGTGTCTACCACCACCTGGTTGAAAAAGCGTCAGAAGGTCAAATCTTACCGCATGGCGTTGGCCAAAATCAGCGACGATCAACCCTGATAGTCGCCGCGCTTTAGCGTATACACCAGGCTCGGCGCTGCGCCGGGCACGTCATCCAGCGTATCCACCCGCCGTAAACCGACCTTTTCCAATACTCGCCACGAGGCCTGATTCTCCGCACGTACAATGGCGGAAATCTCCTCCAGCGCCAATCCGACAAAACCGTATTGCAGCGAAGCCCGCGCCATCTCGGTGGCCAATCCCATGCCCCAGACGCGAGTATCGAAGCGATAGCCGAGGTTCACGGTGCGGTGCGCCCCGAGCGCTTTCCGGGACAATCCGCCAAAGCCGATAATCCAATCCGGCCGTTCGCGCAGAGCGATCGCCCAGGAACCGTAACCGTGTTGTTGCCACCCGGCAATCCTCTCGTGCAGCACCGATGCGGCCTGCGCTTCGCTGGTGAGTGGGCCGGCGGGATTGAAACGCTGCGTTTGCGGATCGCCAAAGATGGCGTAGAAACGTGCGAGGTCCGCCATTACCGGTGGGCGCATCTGCAGGCGTTCGCTGAAGAAAGGGGTGGCAGGATTAAAGCTTGTCATCGTTTCTCTCCGCTGGATAAATGAACAGTGTTCACTGTAGACCAGATTGGCGAAACGGGAAATCCCCCTCTGCGGGTGAGAGGGGGAGAGGGCATTACAGGAAGGAGTCGTCGTCGTCGCTGTAATCGTCGTCGGCGTAGTCCGTGTCGTCCTGATAGTTGGCGTTCTGGAAGCCGTTGTCCTGGTTCAGGAAGCTGCCACCGTCGCCGTTGTTGAAGGTATCAAGGTTGTTGGAGGCGTCGAAATTGCGCATCGTGCTGTCGTCCAGCGGCGCCGGGGTTTCTTCGATAATATTCACGATTTCCTGCGGCTGCGAATGGCGGAACATGCCGGTCAGCATATCGGCCAATACCACGCCGCCGGCGACGCCCGCTGCCGTTTGCAAGGCGCCGCCCAGGAAGCCGCCGGCACGTGAAGGCGCCGCCTGCTGCGGTTGGGCATAGGCCGGTTGCTGAGGCTGTTGCTGCGCGTTGTTCCAGGCCGCCGTATTTTGCTGCTGCGCCTGATACTGTTCGCGCGGGCTTGGCGTGCGGCTGCCGCCGCCAAACAGACCGGCCAGGAAACCGCCGCTGCTTTGCTGGCCGTGGGCGGTTTGCTGCAGCTGCGCGACCTGGGCTTCCAGATCTTTGACCCGCTGGTCCATCTGCTTGAGCGCTGCTTCCTGAATGATCATCGCCTGCGCCATGTAATAAGGGGCGGAAGGCTGCTCGCGAATATGCTGGTTGATTTGCTGCTCTGCCTGGAGATCCCGTGGGCCCGTCTTGGTCTCGGCTTCTTTCAGGCGGCCAAACAGACCATCGATAAGGCGTTGTTCTTCGGATTGCATAGGCGTACCTCGGGAGATAAATAACGTTGCTGGATGATGACTATCATCGGTAACAATCACCCTAGCGCGTTTACATGAACCAATAAATAAATGGCGGGTAAACCTGCCTATGAATTTGTTACCAATTGCGGCAGCGGGATCAGCATCACCAGCTTCAGACCGGCGTGCTCCGCCGGATGGAAGGTGAGTTGGCGATAGCGCAGTGCGCCTTGCTGAGGATGTTCGAACGCTCTTTCGCCGCCTTCGCGCGCCATCACGTCATGTTGCTTCCACCAGTGATTAAAGTCCGCGCTGTTGTGCGTCATGTTGCGCACGAGGGCGCGCATCTCTTCGGTATTTTGATGATGGCTGGTCTCGGCGCGAAACTCGGCCACCACGCGGCGAGCGCGTTCCTCCCAATCGCTGACCAGCGTTTTCGCCAACGGGTGGAAGAACATGAAGTGCAGCAGGTTGGGGCTGTTGGCCACATCCAGCCAGCCGCGGAACAGCGCCGCCGCCTGCGGGTTCCAGGCGACGACGTTCCAGGTCACGTCCAGCAGATAGCAGGGCACCGTCATCTGATGCACGCTCTGCAGCACCGCGTCGTTGGCGGTTTCGCGGTGCGCTTCCTGCTCGGGATCGGCGATGCGCGCCAGGGTAAACAGGTAGTGGCGTTCGGCCGGGCCGAGCCGCAGCGCTTTGGCGATGCGTGCCAGCGTATAGGGGGAAATAGACACCTCGCGGCCCTGTTCGATCCAGGTATACCAGGTGGCGCTGATGCCGCTGATTTGCGCCAGTTCTTCGCGGCGCAGGCCGCTGGTGCGGCGGCGCGAAGAGCTAGGCAGGCCGATCATTTCCGGCGTGATGCGTTCGCGGTGCGCGCGCAGAAATGCGCCGAGGGCTTTTGGCCCGGATAAGGCTTCTGATGACATAGCGTGGTACCTATTTATACCAGGATAACTGCTCATATTGTACCCGTATAGTAGCCTGATTATAGTAGCCGAAAAGCCTTCAGGCACAGGCGCAAGCCGGATAATAACAGGAGCAAACATGAGCAACAGCAACAGCCACAAAAACGCGGTAGACCGGCAGTTCGGCGAGCAGGCCAACGCCTACTTAACCAGCGCGGTACATGCGCAGGGCAAGGATTTGCAACGCCTCGCGCAGTTACTGGCGCCGCATGCCGACGCGCGTCTGCTCGATTTGGGCTGCGGCGCCGGGCACGCCAGCTTCACCGCGGCGGCCAGGGTGGCGCAGGTGGTGGCCTACGATCTGTCGGCGCAAATGCTGGCGGTGGTGAAGCTGGCGGCGGCGGAAAAAGGCCTGGGTAACATTCAGCTGCAGCAAGGCGTGGCGGAGTCTTTGCCGTTTGAGGACGCCAGCTTCGATCTGGTCATCAGCCGCTATTCGGCGCACCACTGGCACGATGTCGGCCAGGCGCTGCGTGAGGTCAGGCGGGTGCTCAAACCGGGCGGCAGAGCGATCTTTATGGACGTGGTCTCGCCGGGGCATCCGCTGCTGGATATCTACCTGCAAACCGTGGAAGTGCTGCGTGATACCTCGCATGTGCGCAACTATGCGCCAGGCGAGTGGCTGGCGTTATTGACCGAAGCCGGGCTGGTGGTGCGTGAGGTGACGTCGGATCGATTGATGCTGGAGTTCGACAGCTGGGTGGCGCGCATGCGCACCCCGGCGCATTTCGTCACCGCGATCCGCGCGCTGCAGCAAAGCGTGTCGCAAGAGGTGGCGGAGCATTTCGCGATTCAGCTGGATGGCTCCTTTACCAGCGATATCATGATGTTTGAAGTGACGAAGGGCTGAAAGCAACGGGGCAGCCGATGAAGGCTGCCCCGTGAAACGCGATCGACTGCGATACGCTTATTTTTTGTCTTCCAGCAGGCAGCGGTAGATCAGGCCGCCGATAATGCCGCCGACCAGCGGCACCAGCCAGAACACCCACAGCTGCTGCAGCGCCCAGGTGCCCTGGAAGATCGCTACGCCGGTGCTGCGCGCCGGGTTAACGGAGGTGTTGGTCACCGGGATGCTGATCAGGTGGATCAGCGTCAGCGTCAGGCCGATCGCCAGCGGGGCAAAGCCTGCCGGCGCGCGCTTGTCGGTTACGCCATGAATAACGATCAGGAAGAAGGCCGTCAGCACCAGCTCAATCACGATGGCTGATTGCAGAGAATAACCGCCCGGTGAGTGTTCGCCGTAACCGTTGGAGGCGAAACCGCCCGCGGTGGCGTCGAAACCGGCTTTGCCGCTGGCGATCAGATACAGCACCGCCGCTGCGGCGATACCGCCGATCACCTGTGCGATCACGTAAGGGATCACGTCTTTCGCCGCGAAACGGCCGCCGGCGAATAAGCCGACGGTGATCGCCGGGTTAAAGTGCCCGCCGGAAATATGGCCGACGGCATAGGCCATCGTCACCACGGTCAGACCGAAAGCGAGCGCGACGCCGAGGAAACCAATACCCAGTTGTGGGAATGCCGCTGCTAATACTGCGCTACCACAACCACCAAACACCAACCAAAATGTGCCAAAAAATTCAGCAAAAAGTCGCTTTGACATAGATTCCATCCTGCGGAATTGACTAACGGGCGTTAGCACTAAAAACTATAGAACAGCTTTTTCAGTTCATGCAGATATTCTATAGAATTTTCTTAATGCACCTTGAATAACGGCGGTATTAAATCCCTGGTATTTTATTTTGTCTATGAGAAAAACACCGTTTTTCGCCGTGTTGACGCGCGTTTGCCGATTTTTTTATCTTTGTTATCAGAATTTACCCTAAGCAAAATGACGGGTTATTTCCGGGCGGTTTTTTCCAGCGGTTTTCTCCATTCAATACGCTCAGGTTAATTGCTAATTTCTATTTGCCAGCCAGCCTTATTGCCTGATGTGCATTTGACGAATTGCCTATTGTCATCTAAGTGTCATGCTAAATTAATATCGTCTTCTGCCTGACAACGCTTCATTTAACCTCGGGTAACAAATATGAAAATAAAATCGCTCTCCCTGCTGTTGGCTTCACTGTTTCCTGTATTGGCCCACGCTGCCGACATTGAGGTGGCGCGTTATGTGGTCGGCTTCCCCGGTGGGGAACGCGTCGCCTATCAGGGGGCGTTCGCCAAGCATTTCCCACAGGGGTTGCCGGTGGGGATCGGCTCCGGGTTGATGTTCAACAAGAAGCAGGGCGACGATTTGGTGCTGACGACGCTGACCGATCGCGGCCCGAATGCCGATGCCCCGGCGGTAGGCAAGCAAGAGGCCAAGATTTTCGCCAATCCGCAATTCACGCCTCTGTTGATGGACATTCGTATCGGCGGCGGCAAGGCCGTGGCCGAGAATGCGCGGCCCTTGCATGACGAAAAAGGGCCGATTAGCGGGCTGCCGCTGCCGAGTGAGCTGATTGGTTCCACGAACGAAGTGGCGTTGAACGACGCGCTGCAACCGCTGTCCGGCGATCGCCGCGGGTTGGATACCGAAGGCATCATCGGTGACGGTAACGGCGGTTATTGGCTGTGCGATGAGTACGGCCCGTTTCTGATCCATGTCGACGGCAAAGGTAAAATCCTCGCCAAATATGGCCCAACGCCGCAGGCCGGCGAGCAGGCGGTGGCGAGCGGGTTACCGAACATCCTGAAGTGGCGCCAGCCTAACCGCGGTTTTGAGGGGCTGACCCGGATGCCGGATGGGCGCATTCTGGCGGCGGTGCAGAGCACGCTGGATGTCGACGGCAAAAGCAAAAACAAGGCGCAGTTTACCCGGCTGGTGAGCTTCGATCCGCGCAGTGGCAAAACCGCGATGTACGGCTATCCCATCGATATCGACAGCTATAAAAAAGCCAAAGACGCCAAAATTGGCGATGTCGTGGCATTGGACAACCAGCGCATCCTGTTGATTGAACAGGGAACCGGTAAAGAAAAGACGATGATCAACAAGATCTATCTGGTGGATCTCGCGCAGGCCAGCGATCTGAGCGCGTTTGACGGCCAGGGTAAAGCGCTGGAGTTCGATGATGCGAAAGATCTGGCTAAACGCGGCGTGAAGCTGGCGCAGAAACGGGAAGTGGCGGATCTGCGTCAGTTGGGTTGGCGCCAGGAGAAAGCGGAAGGGTTGGCGCTGATCGACGATCGCACGCTGGCGGTGATCAATGACAACGATTTCGGCTTGCAGGCCAAGCTGGTGGATGCGTCGCCAAAGAGCAAGAAAATCGGTGACTATCAGCTGGAGAAAGGAGGGCGGTTGAGCCTCGACGGCGACAAAACCGACGCCCGCATCGAATTGCGCCCTCTGGAGCAGCCGGAATCGCTGAGTGAGCTTTGGGTGCTCACCTTGCCGCAACCCTTGAAGTGACCGAGATAGGGGGGGCGATAGCGCCCCCGTCAGACCGTTGACAAAGGAGGAAAAAACGTGGTTTTTCCTCCTTTGTGGCCATCAGCCGAAAATCAATAAATTGATTTTCCTTGTTTTTTATCCGCTGCTCTTTGCAAACCCGGCAATGGCATGAGGTTTGTCATCAATCTCACAGCGGGGGCGATAGCGCCCCCGTTTGTGTCAGGCTTCCGCATGCTGCTGCGGCGCTCTGCCGCGCGAGATGCTCTCCCACACCGCCACCATCACCATGATCAGCGTCGTCAGGCCATTGACCATCAGCAGATCGGTTAAATAGGCGATAGGGGCCAATACCGCCAGCGCCAGCAGCCCAACCAGGTGCGACAGCGGAAAACGGTGATACACCAGCCGTTTGTACAGCGCGTTGGCGAACAGGTAAATCGCCGGGCCGAGCAGCAGCACCGCCGCCGTGGCGTGTTGGATGCGGCCGTCGGGATGGGCGATCACCAGCTCGTTGGCCACGGCGCAGACGATGATCGCCCCCACCAGCGCGACGTGCACATAATGGAAATAAGCGCCCAGTTGGCCGGGGTTTTCCGCCTGGCTGATGGCGTGGCTGCCGGCTTTGCTGCTGGTGTCGAAGTAAACCCACCACATCGCCAGGCTGCCGAGAAAGGCCACCAGCGAGGCGATGAGCACCGGCAGACTCCAGCTTTCCATCTCGCTCAGGGTGGCGCCGGTGATCAGAATGGTTTCTCCCAGCGCTACGATCACGAACAGCTGGCAACGTTCTGCCAGATGGTGGCCTTCGATGGTCCATTCGCTGCTGCTGTCCGAGCGCCCCAGGACCGGTAAACGGAAGCCGAACATCGGCGAGACGTATTCGCACAAGACGGCGATCGCCCACAGCGCCAGGCGGGCATTGCCTTCTGCCAGCCCACCGACGATCCAGAAGACGGCGGAGATGCACAGCCAACCGAGAATGCGGCGAAAGTTTTGTTTTAACGGATGATCGGGCGCCAGCAGGCGTAGCACCGTGACGGAGCGGCCAACCTGAATGGCGACGTAGAACAGCGCGAAGATCAGACCGCGTTCGCCAAACGCCTGTGGCAGCGCGGCGGCGGCGAACAGCCCTAGCAGCATGATCGCGAACAGCAGCAGGCGGATCTGACGGGTATCGGGATTGAACCAGTTGGTGACCCAGGCGGTGTATTGCCAGGCCAGCCAGACGGCGAACCACAGCAGCAGGGTTTCCAGCGCGCCGGTCAGCGTCAGGTGATGCAACAGATAGTGGGAAAGTTGGGTCACGGCGAAAACGTAGATCAGATCGAACAGCAGTTCGGAGAATGAGACCGACGCGCCCTGACCGTCACGCACGCGCAGCAGGTTTTGCGACATAAGCGTTCTTCCTTAAAAGGGTAAGCCACAAAATCAGCGTAGCTCAGCGCGCCTCGGCGGGTAAAAAATCTTAAATAGCGGCGGCGTGCGTTCTTTCTTTCGCCCTGTCTTTAATTGTTCATCAAATAGGGGTAAGGTGAACTCAATAAAGTCATTCCTGCCTGAAAATACACACTCGCACTCATATCCTCCTTATTCTCCTCACAATGATTGATGTTCTTTACGTTGCATGACGTCCGTTTTCATTGGCTAGCGGATAATTAACATCACTGACAACGAGCTAATAAACAAGAACACCTGGAGTCAATCATGAAACTTATCCCAAGCATCGCAGCCGTATTGATCGCCGCCGCTTCCTTCTCCACTTTCGCCGCGCCGCTGTCGTCGGTGAAACAGGTCAACAGCGAGCAGGCCGCCAATCTGCAAAGCATCGGCGTCGTGTCGGTTTCCGGCATTAGCGGCTCACCGCATGACGCCATCACCGCCCTGAAAGAAAAAGCCGCGGCGGACGGCGCCAGCCATTACCGCATTATCGGCCTGGACACCCCCGGGGACTCCAGTAACTGGCGCGGCAATGCGGAAATTTATCGCTAAGCGTTGATTGTTACTCTCTGGCCACGGAAACGTGGCCAATAAAATAAACGGTCGTAATAATTATCTGAACAGTCGGCGCATAAACGGCTTATTTTCAGGTCATTATTACGACCGTTTTTCTTTGTGCCGTCGTGGCTGAGGTCGCATTTTATTACAACTGTGTCTGCCGCTTTCGGAATCATGTTAATGATTACTTAAGAAATTCGGCTCACATTGGGGGCTTAACCCAAGGAGGCCTCAATGTTAAATGCGACCCGGCTGCAACTGATGAATCACTTCGCTTACTTGCAGCAATTTATGGCTTCACCGCGCACCGTCGGTACGCTGGCGCCTTCTTCCCCGTGGCTGTGCCAGGCGATGCTGAACCAGATTGAATGGACCCGTGCGCTGTCGATCGCGGAGCTGGGCGCGGCGGACGGCGTACTGACCAAACGCATCCTGGGGCGGATGCGCGCCGATGCGGCGCTGGAGGCTTTCGAAATTCAACCGCATTTCGTGCATCGGCTGCGGGGAATAGACGATCGGCGGCTGCAGGTGATGCCCCATTCGGCGACCCAAATGGCCACGGATTACGACGTGGTGTTTTCCTGCCTGCCGCTGCTGTCGATCCCGGTCAGGATCAGCGTGCGCATTCTTCAGCAGGCCCGGCAGCGGCTGCTGGCGCGCAACGGCACGCTGGTGTTGTTTCAATACAGCCACCTGTCGGAAAAATTGCTGTCCCGCTATTTTCACTGGAAGCGCCTGCGGGTGGTGCGCAACTTCCCGCCGGCGCTGGTGTATGTTTGTACGCCGCGTTAGCTACAGCGTTTTCGCCATTACTACCACTTCTTCGTCATGCTGCCGCCGGCGTTCCACGGGATGCCAACCCCAGCCGGCGTACAGCGCTTCCGATTTGTCGGTGATGAGATGCAAAACCGAGTGATGGCGTTGCCGCGCCGCCTCGACGATGGCCATCTCAAGACGGTGGGCGATGCCCTTGCGGCGGTGATCGGGATGCACGAAGACGCCGGCCAGCCATGGGGTGAGATCCTGGCGCTGATGATCGTCGCTGGGCCACAGGCTGGCCATGCCCACCGGACGATCGCCGTCGATCATCATCAGCGTCAGGTGATCGTCGCTTGGCCGGCTGCAGTGGGCGAAGCGCAACTGGGTGCGCTCCAGCGAACCGCCGCGCTGTGAGCCCCATTGGCCGAAGGCCCAGGCGGCGCACACATCGGCAAACTGCGGGCACTCCGACAGCGGAATGATGCGTTGAGTCATGGAGGTCTCCCGGTTTTTAGCTGTTTCCCCGTTCTATTTAACCGATTTCCCCGCCATTTTTTTAACTTTTTAAAGCCGTTATTTTAGCGGTTTCGCCGTGTTTGCCGCGCGCCCGGCGCCGTTTCCCGGATTTCTTTTGGCAATCGCGGCGTGGGATTGCAAGTGTTAATGAGAGTGATTATCATGCGCACATTATTTCCCCCGTTTCGGCTCAATCATGCGCAATTCCCTCATTTTACTGCTGCTTTCTCTGTGGTTCGGCGTGTTCTCCGCCCAGGCGAAGACGGTGACCGATATCACCGGCCGTCAGGTTGTGGTGCCGGACAATCCGCAGCGCATCGTGGTGGGGGAGAGCCGCATGTTGTATACGCTGGCGCTGCTGGAGCCGGGCAACCCGGCGCAGCGCATCGTCGGCTGGCCGGCGGATCTGGCGCGTTTCGATGCGCAAAGCTGGCAACGCTATACGCAGAAGTTCCCGCAGATCGCCGCGATCCCCATTATCAGCGGCAATAATTTCCGCCAGGTCAACATCGAAAGCCTGCTGCAGCTGAAGCCGGATCTGGTGATCCTGGCGCGCTACGCGCGTGAAGACGGTGACAACGATCTGCTGGTTTCCGCGCTGAACAAGGCCGGTGTGGCGGTGATCTACGTCGATCTGCGTATCGATCTGCTGAACAACACCGTGCCGAGCGTGCGGCTGCTGGGCGAAGTGCTCAATCGCCAGCAGCGCGCCGAGCAGTTCATCGCGTTTTATCAGCAGCATATGGCGGTGATTCAGCAACGCCTGGCGAGCTATCAGGGGGCGAAGCCCAAAGTGATGCTGCACCTGCATCTGGGGCGGCGCGATACCTGTTGCACCACCGCCGCACACGGCAACCTTGGCGATCTGCTGACCTTCGCCGGCGGCGACAACATCGCCAACGCCAGCGTCAAAGGGGTGTATGGCGAACTGAACCCGGAAACCATTCTGAGCGCCAATCCCGACGTATACCTCGCCACCGGCATGGCCGGCCCGCAAGGCAAACGGCTGTCCGATCTGAGCCTCGGGCCGCAGGTCAGCCCACAGGAGGCCGCCGACAGCTTCCGCCGGCTGATCGCCAAACAGCCGATGCTGGCCAGCCTGCAGGCGGTGAAAAACCACCGCGCCTGGAGCGTCTGGCACAACTTTTACCTCAGCCCGTACCACGTGGTGCTGGTCGAGGTATTCGCCAAAGCGTTTTACCCGGATCTGTTCGCCGACATCAACCCGCAGCAGACCTTCCAACAGCTGTATCAGCAGTTTTTACCGTTACCTTTTTCAGGGACCTATTGGAGTCAGTTAGATAATGAATAACAACAAGCGCGGCTGGTGGTGCGCATTGCCTTTGGCGGCCTGCGCAACATTGCCGACGTGGGCGGCGGAAAAAGTCGCGTCGAAAGAAGAAAGCCTGACGGTGATTGGCCGCAAAGACGCCGACGGTGTGCAGAGCTATCAGCCGTTGACCAGCGTCACCGGCACCCGCAGCGAAACCAACCTGCTGAATGTGCCGCAGGCGATCGACGTGGTGCCGCAGCAGGTGATTACCGATCAGGCGGTCAGCAGCCTGGACGAAGCGCTGTACAACGTCAGCGGCATTACCCAGGCCAACACGCTGGGCGGCACTCAGGACGCGGTCATGAAACGCGGCTTTGGCGACAACCGCGACGGCTCTATTCTGCGCGATGGCGTGCGCTCGGTGCAGGCTCGCAACTTTACGCCAACCACCGAGCGGGTGGAGGTGCTCAAGGGGCCGGCCTCGATGCTGTATGGCATGGGCGAGCCGGGCGGGATGATCAATATGATCACCAAAAAGCCCCAGCTGCAGCAACATACCCACGTGGAAGGCTGGGGCAGCAGCTTCAACGGCGGCGGCGGCCAGCTCGACGTTACCGGGCCGCTCGGCACGTCGGGATTCGCCTATCGCATGATCGTCGATCACGATGAAACCGACTACTGGCGCAACTTCGGCCGCAACCGCCAGACGGTGATCGCGCCCTCGCTGATGTGGTACGGCGAGAACACCACCGTGCGCTTGGCCTACGAGCATATGGAATATCTGGTGCCGTTCGATCGCGGCACCATTATCGATTCACGCACCGGCAAACCGGTGAATACGCCGCGCGATCGCCGTTTCGACGAAGCTTATAATGCTACCCGCGGCGATCAGGACAGCATTACCCTGCAGATCGATCAAACGCTCAACGAGCGCTGGAAAAGCTCGCTGACCTACGCCTACAGCCGCAACAGCTACAGCGACAACCAGGCGCGCGCCACGGCGCTGAACCCGGTGACCGGCGCATTGAGCCGCCAGGCCGACTCGACAGCCCATGCCGTCAGCCACGCCAACGCGGTGCAGCTGACGCTCAATGGCGATGTGGACTGGGGTAGCATCAACCACCAGATGCTGTTCGGCTTTGATTTTGAAGATAACCGTACCTACCGCGGCGACATGATCCGCGGTAAAAAGAACAGCGATTTCAATATCTATCATCCGGTATACGGCCTGATGCCGCCGTCGACCGCGGTCAGCGCCAAAGACAGCGACCAGCGGGAAAACCTCACCAGCTACGGTTGGTTTATGCAGGATTCTATCCAATTGACCGATAAATGGCTGGTGATGGGTGGGCTGCGTTACGATGCTTTCGACGTCTATGCCGGCAAGGGGCGGCCGTTCCAGACCAACACCGACAGCTCGGACGGCAAGCTGGTGCCGCGCGCCGGGGTGGTCTACAAGCTGACGCCTTACGTGTCGCTGTACAGCAGCTATACCGAGTCGTTCAAGCCGAACTCTTCCATCGCCACCCAAATTGATTCGCTGCCGCCGGAGCAGGGCAAGTCGTGGGAAGTCGGCGGCAAGCTGGCGTTGCCGAACGGCGTTACCGGCACACTGGCGCTGTTCGACATTACCAAGCGTAACGTCATGGTCAATGAGCTGGTGGAGGGCGAAACCGTGACGCGCACCGCCGGGCGCGTGCGTTCGCAGGGCGTGGAGCTGGACGTGGCCGGCAATCTCACCGACTCGCTGAGCCTGATCGGTTCCTATGCGTATACCGACGCCCGCGTGGTGGACGATCCGGACAACAAGGGGAAAGAGATGACCAACGTGGCGCGCCATACCGCCTCGCTGTTCCTGACCCAGAACCTCGGCAGCCTGGGCCTGTACAGCGGAGATGAGGTGCGTATCGGCGCCGGCGCGCGCTACGTGGGCCGGCGCCCGGGCGACGCCGCCAACAGCTTCTACCTGGATAACTACACCGTTGCCGATGCGTTCGCCGCTTACACCATGCCGATCAACGGCTATCGGGTTAAATGGCAGCTGAACGTGAAGAACCTGTTCGATAAAACCTACTATCCGTCCAGCGGTGGCAATCTGCGCGTGGCGGTGGGAGAGCCGCGTGAGGTGGTGCTGCGCGGCAGTATCGATTTCTGAGCCACGGGCGGTGGAATTTGTTTAAATAACCGCCCCAACGTTAAGGAGAACTCATGAGCCTGCAGATCCGTTTGGCGCAGCAGCGAGATATCGCGCATCTGATGGCGGTTGAACGTTCGGCGGCGCAGCTGTTTCGCCAGCAGCCGGAATGGCGCTTTATCGCCGAAGGCGAGGTGATGGCCCCGAAACAGCACGCCGCGTTTATCGCCGAGCGCCGTGAATGGCTGGCGGAAAGCGACAACGGTGAGTGCGCCGGTTTTATCGCCGTGTTGGCTCAGGGGGAAGACTGGCATGTCGCCGAATTATCGGTCGCCGCTGCCTGGCAACGGCAGGGCGTCGGCCGCCGCCTGATCGGCGCGGTGGTGGAAGAAGCCAAACGGCAGGGCGCCACTCGCCTGACGCTCACCACCTTCATTGATGTGCCGTGGAATGCGCCCTACTACCGGCGGCTGGGATTCCGGCCGCTCGACGACGCGCGGCTCACGGTCGCCCTGCGGCGGCACCTGGATGAGGATCTGGCGCACGGCTTTGCCGTCGGCAGTCGCTGTGCCATGGAATTTACACTATCGTAAATATTGAAATACAGAGCGGGCAGGGTATGATGCAGCCACCACGCCATCGCACCCGCTCGGTATTTTGGTATGCAATGCACTCAAGTCACCGCATAAGGGACAACCCGTAATGACACAAACCCTGTTCATGATAGGCGCTCGCGGAGCCGGCAAGACCACGGTAGGCAGCGCATTGGCGCTGGCGTTGGGCTATCAGTTTGTCGATACCGATCTGTTTATGCAGCAAGCGGTACAGATGAGCGTGGCGGAAATGGTCGAGCGCGAGGGCTGGCTGGGGTTCCGTCGCCGCGAAACCATCGCGTTGCAAACCGTGACCAAACCGTCAACTGTAGTTGCCACCGGTGGCGGCGCGATCCTGGCGGAAGAGAACCGTCAGTTTATGCGCCAGCATGGCACCGTTATCTATCTGCGCGCGCCGGCCAGCGTGTTGGCGCAGCGGTTGGAAGAGTACCCGGAAGATGCGCAGCGCCCGACGCTCACCGGCAGGCCGATCGCCGAAGAGATGCTCGAGGTGCTGGCGGCGCGTGAAGCGCTGTATCAGGACGCCGCGCATTACGTGATGGACGGCGCCGCCGATCCGCAGCGGGTGGTGGAGCAAATCCTCGCGGTGCTGCCGCGTGAGACGGTGAAATAACCCTTTCTTCTCTTCGGGCGCTGGGCGCCCGTTTTCCTATTCCGTTTGCCGAGCGGCCGCAAAGTACGCGCCGGGCGTGACGCCGAAGCGGCGGCGAAAGGCGGCGATATAGGCGCTGACGTTGTCATAGCCACAGGCGTCGGCCACCTCGCCGACCGCTGCGCCGCGTGATAATCCCTCCAGTGAACGCAATACCCGCGCCTGCTGGCGCCACAGCGCAAAGCTGATGCCGGTTTCCTGCTGAAAGCGGCGGCTCAGGGTGCGCGGGCTGAGCCCGGCCCAGGCTGCCCAGTCGCGCTGGCTGCGCAGGCTGGCGGGATCGTTCAGCAGCGCCCGGGCGATGTTCAGCAACCGGGCGTCCTGCGGCAGCGGCAATTGCAACGGCGCGCGGCTTGCCGCATGCATTTCGTCCAGCAGCACCTGCAGCAGCCGCCGTTGCGGCGCACTCAGCGGGCCGGCGGGGAACTGCGCGATGCGCTCCACCAGGGCCTGCAACAGCGCAGAGGCCGTGAACAGCTGCGGCTGCGGCGGCATCTCCGGCACGCTTTCCAGCGGCAGATACAAACTCCAGCCCGCCACGTCGCCGCAGGCCAGCGCCTGATGGGCGCATCCCGGCGGCAGCCAGCCCAGCGTACCGCCGGTGATCGCCCATTGCCGGCCCGGGAGTTCCATTGCCAGCATGCCGCGCGTCAAGAGATAGATCTGGCCGCCTTCGTGCCGGTGCCAGGGCGTCAGGTGCTTTTTTTCATGCTGAAGGCGTTGGCTGCGGATCTGCGTCATGTTGGCCGTTTAACGTTATTGAAAGTCTTGATGTGGTTATTATGCCATCGCCTGGCCGGGATAGGATCGCCGTTCACCCTATTTCGGAGAAACGTGATGACTCAAGTTACCCCACTGAACCTGGTGCTCGATACGCTGCAGCAGGTCGTCGCCAGCCCGGAGCATCGGCCGACGCAGCTCGCTGCCCGTTTCAGCGCAGACTACCGCCAGCAGGTGGATGGCAAGGTGCTGAACTTCGAGCAGTTTGAGCAACATATGGCGCTGCTGAAACGGCAAACCCGCCGCATGACGCTGAGCGTGATCGCGGCGGCGGAGCAGGGCGAGGCAGTGCTGACCCACCATCTGGTCGAGGTGGAAAAGCGCGACGGTACCCGCAGCCGCGTGCGGGTGCTGGCGCACTTCACCGTGCGTGAAGGCCGCATTTGCGCCTGCGACGAACTGACCGAGCTGTTGGCGGGCGCCCCCGGCGATCGCGATCTTGGCTCGCGCGTGCCGGAATGAGGGCGGCTGCTATACTTGCTACTGTGTGAAACACACGGGAGAACGGCATGCGCGAAAATGATCAACCTGCTTATCCACGGAGCGCCCGCGTCGTTGAGGTGTTTCGGGGCGACCCGAACCTGCATCTGCGCCGTTTTGAAGTGCGCACCGACGACATTGAGCCGAATACGCTGCTCAGTGAACATGAAACCGAGCAGGAAGCGCTCGACGCCAAGCACCGCTATGAAGACGAGGCGCTAGAGCTCTGACCTGCTGCACAGCGGAAACCGGCGCCAGGCCGGTTTCCTGTTTATCCCCCCGCGTTAGCATATATTTCCCAGAACAATATTGATAATGATAATCATTTATGTGATTTTTATCGCCCCTATTGGGTGTTTCACTTCTGGGAAAAGAGATGTCCAATTCCGAGTTGCAGGCGCTGTTTCTGCGCCATATGCGGCCGCTGCAAGCCTATTTGAACGCCAAACTGCGCGACCCTCAGCTGGCCGCGGATTTGGCGCAGGAAAGTTTTACCCGCCTTACCGAGCAATATCCGCAGGGTAACATTCTCGATATCGAAGCCTACCTGTACAAAACCGCCAAAAACCTGATGCTCGACCATGTGCGCCAGCAGCAGCGGCGGCAGACCGAAGCGGTCGAAGACGACATTCTGGCGCAGTATCCCTCCAGTGAACCGGCGCTTGAACAACGGGCGATCGATAGCCAATTGCTGCAGCTGTTGCAGCAGGCGCTAGCGGACATGCCGCCGCGCACGCAGCAAATTTTCCGCCTTAACCGGCTCGATGGCCTGACCCAGGCGCAGGTGGCGGCGCAGCTGGGCGTGTCGCTCAGTACGGTGGAAAAACACCTGGCCAGCGCGCTCGAGCGGCTGATGGCGCGGATGGAAGAACAATAATGGCAATTTTTTTACGGGTTTATCCGCGCTCAGACGTCTTAACCTATAACCAGAAAAAACAGAGGTCTATGCCATTATGAAACCGCTAACCGCACAGGCGCGACAGCAGGCGGCCGCCTGGGCCGTGAGTCTGGCCGAAGGGGCGCTGCCGGCCGATCGGCGGCGAGCGTTGGACGCCTGGCTGGCCGCCGATCCGCAGCATCCGGCGGCGCTGCGTCAGGCTCGCCTGCTGTGGACGACGCTTGGGCAACTGCCGCCTGAGCAGCGGCAGGCGTTACAACCGCAGGTGGCGGCGCTGAAAACGCCCTCTCGCCATCGATGGCCCCGCTGGGCGGTGGCAGCGGCGGTGGCGCTCGCCGTTTCGTTCGGCGTTTATCGCGGGCCGGATCTGTGGATCGGCCTGCAGGCCGATTATCAAACCGTTCGCGGTGAGGTGCGCGAAGTTGCTTTGCCGGACGGCAGCCGGGTGGCGCTGGACAGCGGCAGCGCGATCGCGCTGGCGTATTCCGCAGATGAGCGCAAGGTGCGGCTGCTGAGCGGCGCCGCCTATTTTATCGTCGCGCCGTTGGGCGGGGCGGAAAGCCGTCCGTTCAGGGTGGAAGCGAAAAACGGCGTCACCCAGGCGCTGGGCACCGAGTTCAGCGTGGCGCGCACTGAACAGGGCGTCGACGTCAGCGTGCATCAGCACAGCGTGCGGGTGACGCTTGAGCGCGGCGAGCGCTCGCTGGTGGTCGCGCAACGCCAGGCGGCGCATTACCGCAACGGGCAGCTGCAGCTGACGCGGCAAACGGCCGGCGATGACGCTTGGCGACGCGGCTGGCTGGTGATCGACCGCCAACCGCTGACGCAGGCGCTCGCGCAGCTCAACCGCTATCGCGGGACCCGCATCGTGGCGGTCAATCCCGCGCTAAGAACGCGCACCGTGAGCGGTGTGTTCGCGCTCAATAAACTCGACGACGGTGTCGGCGCCATTCGTCAGGAACTCTCCGCCCGCCAGCTGAATCTCCCCGGCATCACGCTGCTTTACTGAGCGGCCAAGGCGGGCCGGGATGCCCGCTTCGCCGTTATTTTCACTTTCTGTAAAAAATCTTTACGGGTTTTTGCCTCCCGGAACGTCCTTATGTTTAAACGAGATTGATTTCCATTATCACTTAGTTTGGCATTCTTTCGGGTGGAACACACACGCATGCTTATTCACAAGGGAACCACGCCGGCCGGCCGATTGGCCACGGCGGTACGCGCCGCGCTGGCGGCGATGATGTTGACTCAGCCGGCTGTGGCGCTCGCCGTCCAGGCTGAGGCGAACGGCGCGCAGGCCGCACAGCAAAAGAATTTCAACATTGCGGCGCAGCCGCTGCAGAGCGCCATGTTGCGCTTCGCCGAGCAGGCCGGCATGCAGGTGTTTTTTGACGAGGTGAAACTCGACGGCATGCAGGCGGCGGCGCTGAACGGCAGCATGAGCGTTGAACAGGGCCTGCGGCGCTTGATCGGCGGCAATCCGGTGGCTTTCCGCCTGCAGCCGCAGGGGCAAATCGTATTGAGCCGGCTGCCGACGGCGAACGGCGACGGTGGCGCGCTGGCGTTGGACAGCCTGACGGTGCTGGGTGCCAGCGGCATCAACGCCAACGATTGGGTTTACGACGAACCGCGCTCGGTCAGCGTCATCAGCCGCGAACAGATGGACAACCGCCCGGCGCGACACGCGGCCGATATTCTGGAGCAGACTACGGGAGCCTATTCCAGCGTCAGCCAGCAAGATCCTGCGCTGTCGGTCAACATCCGCGGCATACAAGACTATGGCCGGGTGAACATGAATATCGACGGCATGCGGCAGAATTTTCAAAAGAGCGGCCATGGCCAGCGTAATGGCACCATGTACATCGATTCCGAACTGCTGTCCGGCGTGACTATCGACAAGGGCACCACCGGCGGCATGGGCAGCGCCGGCACGCTCGGCGGCATTGCCACCTTCAATACCGTCAGCGCGAGCGATTTCCTGGCGCCGGGCAAAGAGCTGGGCGGCAAGCTGCACGCCAGCACCGGCGATAACGGCACCCACTTCATCGGCAGCGGCGTACTGGCATTGGGCAACGAAACCGGCGATATCCTGCTGGCCGCCAGCGAACGCCACCTCGGCGACTATTGGCCCGGCAACAAGGGCGATATCGGTAACATTCGCATCAATAACGACACCGGCAATTACGATCGCTACGCCGAGAGCATCAAGAACAACAAAATCCCCGACACAAATTACCGTATGCACTCGCGGCTGGCCAAGGTGGGCTGGAATCTGCCCGCCAACCAACGCCTGCAGCTGAGCTATCTGCAGACCCAGACCGCGTCGCCGATCGCCGGCACGTTGACCAACCTGGGCACCCGCCCGCCCTATGAACTGGGCTGGAAGCGCACCGGTTACAGCGACGTGATGGCGCGCAACGCGGCGTTTGATTACAGCCTGGCGCCGGAAGACGTCGACTGGCTCGATTTTCAGGCCAAGCTGTATTACGTCGATACTCAGGATGACAGCGATACTTACAGCACCAGCTCGCTGCTGGACAACGGCTACGCGACGCGTACCCGCCTGCGTACCTACGGCGCGCAGGCGCAAAATACCTCGCGCTTCAGCCTGGCGCCGGGGCATGACTTCCGCGCCAACTACGGGCTGGAGTTTTATTACGACAAGGCAACCAGCGACTCTTCCCGCCAAGGCATGGAAGGGGTGACGCCGGCCGGCAACCGTTCGGTCGCCAGCCTGTTCGCCAACCTGACCTACGACTACGACGGCTGGCTGACGTTGGAGGGAGGGCTGCGTTACGACCGCTATCGCCTGCGCGGCCAGACCGGCCTGAGCTATCCGGATTTGGCCAAGGATGGGCAACGCTACACGATTGACAATCCTTGCAAAGCGTTGCGTCTGACCGGCTGTTCAACCACGACCCGCGAAGATTGGGACGTGGATCGCGATCAGGGCAAGCTGTCGCCAACGCTGGCGGTGGCGGTGCGTCCCGGCGTGGAGTGGCTGGAGCTGTATTCCACCTACGGCAAATCCTGGCGGCCGCCGGCGATCACCGAAACGCTGACCAACGGCAGCGCGCACAGTTCATCCACGCAATACCCCAACCCGTTCCTGCAGCCCGAGCGCTCGCGCGCCTGGGAAGTCGGGTTCAATGTGCAGCAGCCGGATCTGTGGTTTGAGGGCGATCGGTTGGTGGCGAAGGTGGCCTACTTCGATACCAAAGTGGATAACTACATCAACCTGGCGATAGACCGCAATAAACCGGGGCTGGTGCAGCCGAGCATCGGCAATGCTGCTTACGTCAACAACCTGTCGAAAACCCGCTTCCGCGGGCTGGAGTACCAGCTCAACTATGACGCCGGGGTGTTCTACGCCGACCTGACCTATACCCACATGATCGGCAAAAACGAGTTCTGCTCGAACAAGGCCTGGTTGGGAGGGCGTCTGCGCTACGGCGATGGATCGCGCCGCGGCAACTTCTATGTTGAGCCGGATGCCGCTTCCAATGACTTCGTCACGTGTGACGGGGGGACGCAGTTCGGCTCCGCCGCCTACCTGCCAGGCGATCGCGGTTCGGTGACGCTGGGCGGCCGCGCCTTCGATCGCAAGCTGGACGCCGGGGTGACCGTGCGCTTTGCGCCGGGCTATCAGGACAGTTCGGTGCCGTCCAATTACCCGTACCTGGCCGACTGGCCGAAGTACACCCTGTTCGATCTGTACGCCAGCTACAAGCTGACCGACAGCCTGACGCTGCGCGGCTCGGTGGAGAACCTGACTAACCGCGCCTATGTCGTTAGCTACGGCGAGACGCTGGCCAATACCCTCGGGCGCGGCCGCACCGTGCAGGGCGGGGTGGAATACCGTTTTTAAGCAGTAAAAGGGCGTTGCTCATCCTTGAGCACAAGGGCCGCCTCGCAAGGGGCGCCGTTCATCAATGGAGATAGAGAAATGGCATTTTCAGTCAATTATGACAGCAGCTTCGGCGGTTACAGCATTCATGACTATCTGGGCCAGTGGGCTTCGACATTCGGTGATGTCAATCACACCAACGGCAATGTCACCGACGCCAACAGCGGCGGCTTCTATGGCGGCAGCCTGTCCGGCAGTCAGTATGCCATCAGCAGCACGGCAAACCAGGTGACCGCCTTCGTGGCGGGCGGCAATCTGACCTACACGCTGTTCGAAGAACCAGCACACACCCTGTACGGTCAGTTGGATTCGCTGTCGTTCGGCGACGGTTTGAGCGGCGGCGATACATCGCCGTACAGCATTCAGGTGCCTGACGTCAGCTTCGGCGGCCTGGATCTCAGCAGCCTGCGCGGCGAAGGCCACGATGGCGTGGTGCACCAGGTGGTGTACGGCCTGATGTCCGGCGATACCGGCGCGCTGGAGACCGCGCTGAACGGCATCCTCGACGACTACGGCCTGAGCGTCAATTCCACCTTCGATCAGGTGGCGGCGGCGACGGCGGTGGGCGTGCAGCACGCCGACAGCCCGGAACTGCTGGCGGCCTGATTGCGGCTGTTTGCCCGCCGGCGCCGTGCGCCCCGGCGGGCATTTTCTCGTTTTTAGCCGATGGAAAACGCCATGAAAAACGCCGTCAGGCGCGGAGAAGTGATGAGCGTGCTGGCCGCATACCGGCGCGGATTTTGGGGCATCGCGCTGTTTACCGCGGTGATCAACCTGTTGATGCTGGCCCCGGCGCTGTACATGCTGCAGGTCTACGATCGCGTGTTGCCGTCGGGCAACCGCATGACGCTGGCGATGCTGACCCTGATGGTGGTCGGCCTTTACCTGTTTATGGGGCTGCTGGAGTGGGTGCGCAGCCAGGTGGTGATCCGCCTCGGCGCCCAGATGGATATGCGCCTGAATCAGCGGGTCTACGACGCCGCCTTCGAAACCAATCTGAAAACCGGCAACCCGCTGGCGGGGCAGGCGCTGAACGATCTGACCAACCTGCGCCAATTTGCCACCGGCAATGCGCTGTTCGCCTTTTTCGATGCCCCCTGGTTCCCGGTTTATCTGCTGGTGGTGTTTCTGCTCCACCCCTGGCTTGGCGCGTTGGCCAGCGCCGGGGTAATCGTGCTGGTGCTGCTGGCCTGGCTCAACCAGCGAGTGTCGCAAGCGCCGCTCGCGGAGGCTGGCCGGGTCGCGCTGAGCGCCACGCAGCAGGCCAACGGCAACCTGCGCAACGCCGAAGCCATTGCCGCCATGGGGATGCTGACCGACTTGCGCCTGCGTTGGTTGCGGCAGCATCAGCAGTTCCTGCTGTTGCAGAACCGCGCCAGCGAGAAAATCGCCGCCGTCACCGCCTGGTCGAAAACCGTGCGGCTGGCGCTGCAGTCGCTGATGTTGGGCTGCGGCGCGCTGCTGGCGGTCAACGGCGACATTACGCCGGGCATGATGATCGCCGGATCGATCCTGATCGGCAGGGTGCTGGGGCCGATCGATCAGCTGATCGGCGCCTGGAAGCAGTGGTCGTCGGCGCGCCAGTCTCTGCAGCGGCTGGAGGTGATGCTGGCCGCCAACCCGCCGCAGGCGGCGAGCCTGCCGCTGCCGGCCCCCAATGGCACCTTGACCGTGAATCAGCTGGCCGCCAGCGCGCCCGGCGGGAGCGCACCGGTATTGCACGGCGTCAGTTTTCGTCTGGAGGCCGGTGAGGTGCTGGGCGTCATTGGCGCATCCGGCTCGGGCAAAACGCTGCTGATGCGCCAACTGGTCGGCGCGCTGACGCCGCTCAGCGGCGACGTGCGGCTGGACGGCGCGGATATCCGGCAGTGGGATAAACAGCAGCTGGGGCCGCATATCGGCTACTTGCCACAGGATATCCAGCTGTTCGCCGGTACCCTAACGGAAAACATCGCCCGCTTTGGCCAGGTTGACGCCGAGAAGGTGGTGGCCGCGGCCGCGCTGGCCGGCGTGCACCAATTGATACTGCATTTGCCCAAAGGGTATGAAACTGAGCTGGGTGAGGGCGGCAGCGGCCTGTCCGGCGGCCAGCGTCAGCGGGTGGCGCTGGCGCGCGCGCTGTACGGTTCTCCGGCGTTGGTAGTGCTGGATGAACCGAATGCCAACCTCGATCGTGAAGGGGAAGAGGCGCTGCAGCGGGCGATCGAAGCGTTGAAGGCGCGCGGTACCACCATCGTGTTGGTGACCCACAAACCGGCGATCCTGGCGACCACCGACAAATTGCTGGTGCTGGCCGCCGGCCAGGTGCAGCACTTCGGCCCCAGCGACGCCATCCTGAAGAAACTGCCTGGTTTTGCGCCTGCAGCCGTACCGGCCAACGTCGGCCGCAGCAGCGGCGGCTTCAACGTCAACTACGCCAACTTTGCCAAAACGGCCAGCGGTGAACGAAAAGTATGAGCAATCAGAGTGTGATCCCCGGCGATATCGACGCCCTTTCCCGACAGTTCGACGAAGGGCGCCATCTGCGGCTCGGCGGCTGGCTGGTGCTGTTGGGGTTTGGCGGCTTCCTGCTGTGGGGGCTGTTGGCGCCGCTGGACAAAGGCGTGCCGGTTTCCGGCAGCGTGGTGGTGGCCGGCAACCGTAAGGCGGTGCAGCACCCGAGCGGCGGCGTAGTGTCGCAAATTCAAGTGCATGAAGGCGACCGGGTTCGCGCCGGGCAGGTGCTGTTGCTGATGGATACCGTCGACAGCCGCACCCAGCGCGATGCGCTGCGCAGCCAGCAGTTGAGCAACGCCGCGCAGCGGGCGCGGCTGCAGGCCGAACGCGACGGCCTGCAGGCGATCGCTTTCCCGGCATTGCTGCAGGCGCGGCGGGAGGAGCCAGAGGTGATGTCGTTGATGCTGCTGCAGCAGCAGCTGTTCACCAGCCGCCGAGCGGCGCTGCAGAGTGAGCTGGCGGCGATCGCGGAGAGCATTGCCGGATCGCAGGCGATGCTGGAAGGGATCCGTCAGTCTTACGCCAGCAAGCAACGGCAAAAGGCCATGTTGCAGGAGCAGCTGAGCGGTATGCGCAAACTGGCTGCGCAGGGGTATGTGGCGCGCAATCGGCTGCTGGATCTGGAAGGGCAGCATGCGCAGATCGACGGCCAGGCGTCCGAGGACACCGGGAATATCGGCCGCCTGGGCCGCCAAATACTGGAGCTGAAGCTGCGGGCGATCCAGCGGCGGGAAGAGTATCAGAAAGAGGTCAGTAGCCAGCTGGCCGAGGTGCGGATGAAGCTGGACGAACTGGATAACCGCCTGGCCAAGGCGGAGGCCGATCTGGGTCATACGCAGGTGAAAGCGCCGGTGGCGGGCACCGTGGTGGGGCTGAGCGTGTTCACCGAAGGTGGCGTGATCGGCGCCGGTCAGCAACTGATGGAGATCGTGCCCAGCGATCGGGGGCTGCAGGTGGAGGCGCGTATCCCGGTCGAGCTGATCGACAAGGTGCAGGTGGGATTGCCGGTCGAGCTGTTGTTCTCGGCGTTTAACCAAAGCACCACGCCGCGCGTCGAGGGCGAGGTGACGCTGGTCGGGGCCGATCGCCTGACCGACGAGAAAAGCGGCGCGCCCTATTACAGCGTGCGCGCCAAGGTCAGCGAAGCGGGGCTGCAACGCCTGAACGGGTTGGAGATCCGCCCGGGGATGCCGGTCGAAGGCTTCATCCGCACCGGCGAGCGTTCGATGATGAACTACCTGTTCAAACCGCTGACCGATCGCCTTCATCTGGCGCTGACGGAAGAGTGAGCATGTCGGTTTCGTCGCTGCCTTTCGCCGCACCCGGTGCCGCCATGCCCTGGCGCCGCTGCCTGGTGCTGGTGCTGACGCTGCATCTGCTGGCCGCGGCGCTGCTCTGGCCCTGGCGAGACAAGGCCGCGCCGCCGTGGGTGCCACCGCCGGCGGTCATGGTGCTGATGGCCGCCGCACCGCAGGCCCCTGCCGAGGTAAAACAACCGCCGGGACAAAGGACGCCGCCGCCTCAGGTTGAACCGCCGGCACCGCCGGAACCCTTGCCGACGGTGAAGGTGCCTGAAGCCGTACGGCCGAACATCGCCGTACCGCCGAAGCAGAAAAAACCGCCCAAGCCGGTGAAGAAAAACCCCCTGCCGCGCACGCCGCCGCAGGAGAAAACGATCGCGCCGCCGAAGGTTCAGGAGCAAAGCGCCGGCGCGCCGCCGCCGGGCCGGGCGGATAAAACGGCCGCGCCGCAAACCCGCCTGATGCCCTATGCGCAAACAGGAGAGGATAGCTGGCGCAGCCGCATCAACAGCCGCCTTAATCGCTTTAAGCGTTACCCCAAAGACGCATTGCGGCTGAAGCGCCAGGGCGTCGGGCAGGTGCGTTTTACGTTGGACAGGCAGGGCCATGTGCTGGCGGTAACGCTGGTCAGCAGCGCCGGGCTGCCGTCGCTGGATCGTGAAATCCAGGCGCTGGTCAAACGCGCTTCGCCGCTGCCGACGCCGCCGGCGGACGCTTACGTCAACGGCACGGTGGAATTGACGTTGCCGATCGATTTCAGTTTACGCGGCGCGGGTTTCTGAGCCGCGGCAATATCTCCTCCTGAGAAAATCATTTTTCAGCAGCTTGTCCTGCTGTTCATTATTTTCAGAGCGTATCGTTATTTTATTCGGCGCGGATAAGTCGGCGTTCTACGCAATATTTTCATTTGAAAAGCACGAATGCCTTTTATTTTGCGGCTGACAAAAAATAAACAGCTTGACGCTGCGGAGTTCGGGTTTTAGTTTTTAATTATAAAACAGGAACTGAGTTCCATATAGTGGAACAAGGCGGATCATGACAACGCTGGAAAATGCCGCTGCGGTATTAAAACTCTTTTCTCAACAACGTGTGATGCATGGCCAACCGGGTATTGCATTCAGCGACGTGGTTGAGCAATTGGCGCTGCCGAAAAGCACGGTATCGCGCCTGCTGCAGACCATGGAAAATCAGGGCATGCTGGAGCGCGATCCCGATAGCCGGCGTTATCACATCGGCGCGCTGTTGCTGGCGGCATCCAGCCACTATCTGTCGATGCCGCTGGTGGACAACCTGGCGGCCAGTATGGCGCAGCTATGCCGCCAGACGGCCTGTACCGGCTACCTTTCGATATTGGAAGGGCAGGAGATCATGGTGATGCGCATGTTTCCCGGCCGCCACTTTTTGCAGGTGGTCACCCCGGCGGGTTACCGTTCGCCAGCGGCGGAAACCTCGGTCGGCCGGGCGATACTGGCGCGTGAAAGCGACGAGCAGGTTCGGGCGCGTTACGCCGGCGGTTACCGGGCGACTTCGCCCAATGCGCCGCAAACGTTGGATGCGCTGTTGCAGACGTTGCAGCAGGTGAGGCGTCAAGGATGGTCGCTGGCGCGCAATGAAACCTTGAACAGCATCAGTTCGCTGGCGACCGCGCTGGTGAACAAGCACGGCAGCGAGACGGTGGGGTTGTGCCTGTCCTTCCCCTCGCAGGGCGAGGAGCAGCCGTTTGTACCGGAAGTCTTGGCCGAATTAACCGCAGTCAGCCGCCAACTGGCGGAAAAATATGGCGATGATTATTGGCAGCAGATCAAATAACGCGCCTGAGCTATTGTGTTGCATCATAATTAACGAGCGCCGACACCAGGGAACTCATTAATTATATTTCACCGTATTTTATTGGTAAGAAATAGACAGGCTGAATAAGAAAATAATCACGTCGTGACACCGGTAGTTCCAAATAATGGAACTGCCGCGGCGAGCTATCGTTTGGCGTTATTTCCGCCACGCAGCAGGAAATATTCAGGGAAACCAAGCATGAAATCAAATAATCCGCTAAAAGAGGCCGGCACGCTGTTGGTCATGGCGCTACTTTCGGTGGTGGGGGCGATCATCGGCGTTCAGCTGATCACCACGCTGGGCGTGACGCCCAACACCTCGATCATCGGTGCGCTGATTGCCATGCTGTTGGCACGCATTCCGCTGAAAATGTTCCAACGCTACCGCTCGGTGCACACTCAGAACCTGGCGCAGACGGTGATCTCCTCTGCCACCTTCGGCGCGGCCAATTGTCTGCTGATGCCGATTGCGGTGCCTTACGTGATGGGGCAACCGCAGCTTATTTTACCGATGTTCTGCGGCGTGGCGGCGGCGATGTTGCTTGACGCCTATCTGCTTTATCGCCTGTTCGATACCAAAGTGTTCCCCGCCGCCAATGCCTGGCCGCCCGGCGTCGCCGCCGCGGAAGCGATTAAAGCCGGCGATCGCGGCGGCAAGCAGGCCTGGCTTTTGGTGGTGGGCGTAGGGGTAGGTATCGCCGGATCAATGCTCAAGATCCCCATGGCGGCCTTCGGCACCGCCTTTATCGGCAATATCTGGGCGCTGAGCATGTTTGGCGTCGGGTTATTGTTGCGGGCTTACGCCGATCCGGTGGCCGGTTTCGATATCAATGCCCATTTTATTCCGCACGGCGTGATGGTCGGCGCCGGCCTGGTGGCGCTGATCCAGGTTGCGCAGGTGATCCGCAGCCGCCGCGCCGATAGCGCCGGTTATACCCAACCGGACAGTGCGGTAAGCAAAGCGCTCGGCCTGGGCGCGGTCGGCTACATCGCCATCGCCGCGTTTTTGGCTCTGATCGGCGGGCTGTTCAGCGAGATGTCGCTGCCGATGTTGGCGCTGTTCGTGATATACGCGGCGTTCGCCGCTTTCGTTCATGAGCTGATCGTCGGTATCGCCGCCATGCACTCCGGCTGGTTTCCTGCGTTCGCGGTGGCGTTGATCACCCTGATCGTCGGTATCCTGATCGGTTTCCCACCGCTGGCGCTGTGCATCCTGACCGGTTTTACCGCCGCCACCGGGCCGGCCTTCGCCGACATGGGCTTTGATTTGAAAGCCGGCTTCATCCTGCGTGGCTACGGCGAGGATCTGCGACAGGAGCTGCTGGGGCGCCGCATTCAGCTGTTTGCGGCGCTGATTGCCTTCCTCATCGCCATTCCGGTGGTTTACCTCTCTTATCACAGCTATTTCCTGCAGGACCTGATCCCGCCGGTCGCGCGCGTTTACGCGAAGACCATCGAGGCCGGTGCGCAGCCGGGTATCGCCTGGAGCCTTTTGATCTGGGCGATCCCCGGTGCCGTGGTACAGCTGATCGGCGGCCCTAAGCGCCAGCTCGGCGTGTTGCTGGCAACCGGTCTGCTGATCAATAACGCCTTGGCCGGGTGGGCGGTGCTGGTGGGTATCGCGCTGCGCGTGGCGATCCTGCGCCGTTGGGGCGATCGTGGCCGCACACCGATGGAGATCATGGCGGCCGGGTTTATCGCCGGCGACGCGCTCTACAACTTCTTCAGCTCGATTTTTTCCAGCAAGGGCAAATAGCCCCTGCCGATGACATTGGTGAGGTAAAACGACCATGAGTTTGCAACAAACGCTGCAGGTTTTTGAATTGATTGATAGCGCATTCGTCAGCGGCCAGGACGTCGTCGATCTGTTTGCGCCTTACCCGGCGATCCGGGCCAGCACCTTGCGCGCCGACGGGCCGAAGGGCGGTACCGATTTCGTGCGCATCGAGATCCCCGGTAGCGCAGGCCAATTCGCTGGCGGTGCGGCGCCGACGCTGGGCATTATCGGCCGCCTGGGCGGCATCGGCGCGCGGCCGACGCGTATCGGGCTGGTATCTGACGGCGACGGCGCGATCGCCGCCATTGCCGCCGCGCTGAAGCTGGCAGAGATGCAGCGTAAGGGCGACACGCTGCCGGGCGATGTGATCGTCACCACTCATATTTGCCCGAACGCGCCGACCCGGCCGCACGATCCGGTCGATTTTATGGATTCGCCGATCGATGACGTGACGATGAACGATAATGAAGTGGTGCCGGAGGCTGACGCCATCCTGTCGATCGATACCACCAAGGGCAATCGCATCATCAACCACAAAGGCTATGCGCTGTCGCCGACGGTGAAAGAGGGCTACATCCTGCGGGTGGCGGAAGATCTGCTGCGCATCATGGAGATGACCAGCGGCCGCCCGGCGGTGACCTTCCCGATCACCACGCAGGATATCACCCCTTATGGCAACGGCGTGCATCACCTCAACAGCATCCTGCAGCCCTCGACCGCTACTGCGGCGCCGGTGGTCGGCGTGGCGATTTGCAGCGAATCGGTGGTGCCGGGCTGCGGCACCGGCGCCAGCCACGAAACGGACATCGCGCTGGTGGTCAAATTCGCGGTGGAGGTCGCCAAAGAATTTGGCCGCGGCACTTGCCGGTTCTACGATGCTGCCGAATTCGGCCAGCTGCTGGCGCTGTACGGCAGTCTGAGCCACCTGCAAAAAAGGAGATAGACCCATGACGGCTTCATTCGCCACGCTGACCCTCGGTCAGGCGCCGCGCAGCGATATCATGCCGCTGCTGTCTGCTTATCTGCCGGCGGAGCGGGTGAGGCACGTCGGTTTGCTGGACGGCCTGGATGCCGGGCAGATCGCCGAGCGTTATGCGCCGCAACAGGGCGATAAGCTGCTGGTGTCGCGCCTGTTGGACGGCACGCAGGTGACGCTCGGTGCCGCTCGCGTCGAAAGCGGGTTGCAGCAGAAGATCCGCGAGTTGGAAGCGGCGGGGTGCCAGGTGATCCTGCTGCTGTGCACCGGCGAATTCGGCCAATTGCAGGCGGAACAGGCGCTGTTGCTGGAGCCGGATCGCATTATTCCGCCGTTGATCTCCGCGATCGTCGGCGCACACCGCGTCGGCATCGTGGTGCCAATGGCGGAACAGGTTGAGCAGCAGGCGCGTAAATGGCGGCAGCTGGCGACGCCGCCGAGCTATGCCGTCGCCAGCCCCTATCTGGCAGATGATGCCGCGCTGGAGCAGGCGGCTTGCGCACTGCTGCGGCAGGGGGCGGAGGTGGTGGTGCTAGACTGCATCGGTTATCACCAGCGTCACCGCGCCTTTTTGCAGGCGCGTCTGTCGGTGCCAGTGTTGTTGTCGAACGTACTGGTCGCCAAGCTGGCTGCAGAGTTAGTCGACTGATTCAAATAGCGAAAAGTTACCGCTCGACGCGGTCTCAGGCGCTTTGCGCCCCTGGATCTCCCTGGGCTTCAGCAGCCCTGACTGCCGGTGAGAAGCCCGGCAGCGTTTTACTCTGCGCCGCGATCGCATTTCGCGCGAAAAACCAGTGACAGATCAACCGCAATCCCCCAATATGGATTTTCCATCAAGATGATTACGCGGGTGCCAGTCTATGCTGAAAGTGAATGAGTATTTTGCCGGAAAAGTGAAGTCTATCGGTTTTGACAGTAGCAGCATCGGTCTTACCAGCGTGGGCGTGATGGAAGAGGGCGAATACACCTTCTCCACCGCGCAACCGGAAGAAATGACGGTGATCACCGGGGCGCTGAAAGTGCTGCTGCCAGGGGCGCCGGACTGGCAGGTGTTTACGCCGGGTGAGAAGTTCTTCGTGCCGGGGCACAGCGAGTTCAACCTGCAGGTGGCCGACGCGACCGCCTATCTGTGCCGCTATCTGAGCAAATAAACGTTGCTCGTTAGGGGAACGCAGGGCTCAGCGGATGCTGGGCCCTGGTCGTTTCTGCGGCGGGATTAACGCTGGGCTTCGCCGCCGAGCGCTTCGATGGTGTTTTTGATCAACGCCGCCAGCTCGCTGGTCATCAGGATAAAGTCGGCGTCAAAGCGCTGGGCGAAGTCGTCGCGATCGATGTCGTCGTTCTGCTCGCGCAGCGTGTCGGCGAACTTCAGGCGCTTGAGCGAGCCGTCGTCCGACAGCATCAGCTGAATGCGCTCCTGCCAATCCACCGCCAGCTTGGTCACCAGCTTGCCGGCTTCGATATGCACCGCGATTTCGTCACTGATCAGATTCTGTTTCTTGCAGCGGATCACGCCGCCTTCTTCCAGAATCGCTTTCAATTCCGCTTCATCCTGAATGGCGAAGCCGGCCGGCATCTCGCCGGAACGCACCCATTCGGTCAGCGTCAGTTCGATCGGGCTTTCCATCGTCAGCGGCACCACCGGCAGCGAGCCGAGGCTCTTGCGCAGCAGCGCCAGCGTATCTTCGGCGCGTTTGGCACTGGCTGCATCGACCATGATCAGATCGTTGACGGTGTCGATCCACATGAAGGTCTGGTTGAAGCGGCTGAACGCGCGCGGCAGCAGGCTGTGCAGCACTTCGTCCTTCAGCGCGTCTTTCTCGGTTTTCTTCAGTTTGCGGTGTTGTTCCGCCTCCAGGCGCTCAATCTTGGCCTGCAGCTCTTGCTTGATGACCGGCGACGGCAGGATTTTCTCTTCCTTGCGCGCGCAGATGACGATCTGGCCGTTGACCGCGTGCGTCAGCGCATCGCTGTGCGAGCCCATCGGGGAGACCCAGCCAGTCTTCGCCATGTCCTGGCTGCCGCACGGCGTGAAGGCGAACGCGCTGAGTTGTTTTTCCATTTCATCCGCGTTTAACGCCACTTCGCGGCTCAAACGGTAAACCATCAAATTCTTAAACCACAGCATAATGTTATCCCTGGCTGGGCGTGCGCTCGGCACGCTGATTCGTCAAAAGCAGGGCGGCATGATAACGAATTGACGCTGAAAAATCGCCCCATTCTCTCCGAATTGCGTTGCTTTACGCACCGAGAAAGGGCGGGGTGGAGGGTGGGAAACAGGTGATTCATCTGCGCGCTTACATTAGGCTGTGGCAACGCTACGTGGCATCGAGGAGAAAAATACGTGCGCATTGGCATCGACTTGGGTGGGACGAAAATTGAAGTGATTGCGTTGGCGGACGACGGGCGGGAGCTGTTTCGCCATCGCATCGCCACGCCGCGCCATGACTATGGGCAAACCCTGGCGGCGATCGCCGGGCTGGTGAAGCTGGCGGAAGATCATACCGGCGAATTGGGATCGGTCGGGATCGGCATTCCCGGCACGCTGTCGCCGTTTACCGGGCGGGTGAAGAACGCCAACTCGGTATGGCTCAACGGCCAACCGCTGGACAAGGATCTGTCGGCGCTGCTGGCGCGCGAGGTGCGTATTGCCAACGACGCCAACTGCCTGGCGGTGTCGGAAGCTACCGACGGCGCAGGCGCTGGCGCGAAAACGGTGTTCGCGGTCATTATCGGCACCGGCTGCGGCGCCGGCGTGGCGCTGAGCGGCCAGGCGCATTCTGGCGGCAATGGCATCGCCGGCGAGTGGGGCCACAACCCGCTGCCGTGGCAGGATGACGATGAGCTGCGTTACGCTCGCGACGTGCCGTGTTACTGCGGCAAGCCGGGCTGCATCGAAACCTTTATTTCCGGCACCGGTTTCGCTACCGACTATGCGCGCCTGAGCGGCAACGCGCTGCAAGGGCATGAGATCATGGCGCTGAGCGAGCGGGGCGATGCGCTGGCGGAGCAGGCGATCGTTCGCTACGAAATGCGGTTGGCGAAATCGCTGGCGCACGTGATCAACATGCTGGATCCGGACGTGGTGGTGCTCGGCGGCGGCATGAGCAACGTGGATCGCCTGTACCGCACGGTGCCGCAGCGGGTGAAAAGTTGGGTATTTGGCGGCGAGTGTGAAACGCCGATCCGCAAGGCGGTTCACGGCGACTCCAGCGGCGTACGCGGTGCGGCCTGGCTGTGGCCGCAACAGCAGCGCTAAACGTTGCAGCAAAGCGCCAGGCTGCTCGCGCTTTAAACCCTTCCCTGTACAAAAACTGGACGGCGTTTTATGATTTAGCTAACTTAGCTAAGGAGGACGCGTATGTCGATTCAGGCCAATATGCACGAAGCCAAATCCAATCTGAGCCAGTTGGCGGACAGAGCCGCGGAGGGAGAAACCGTGATTATTGCAAAAGCAGGGAAGCCGTACGTACAGCTGGTCGCCATCAAGGGGGAAGCGCGCCGCCCTGGCGCCGCCAAGGGCAAGTTCACCGTGCCGGCGGATTTCAACGCCGAGGATGCGGCCATTGCGGCGTTGTTTGAGGGCGATGCATGAAGCGCCTGTTGCTGGATACCCACGCGTTGCTGTGGTGGCTGATCGATGACGCCTGCCTGGGCGCGAACGCCAAAAGGCAGATCGCCGATCCGGGCAATGCGGTGTACGTCAGCGCGGCCAGCATTTGGGAGATCTCGATCAAGCAGGCGCTGGGCAAACTGGCGCTGCCGGAAGATATCTTTGCGATCATCGAGGCCGAAGATTTTCTGTCGCTGCCGATGGACGCCTTTCACTGCCAACAGGCCGGGCAGTTGCCGCCCTATCATCAGGATCCTTTCGATCGCATGCTGATCGCACAGGCGCAGGCCGAAGGGCTGACGCTGGTCTCCGCCGACGCGGTGTTTCCGCAGTACGGCGTGCGGGTAGCCGACGCTCGCCGTTAAGCCGGCTTTTCCTCGCTTTCGCTGCGCACCCGTTCGATATGAATGGTCAGAAACATCATCTCTTCCGTGGTGAGCTGATGCTGATAGTGCTTTTCGATGTGGCGGTTGATCTTACCGGCGCAGGCGAATGACTCGCGGTACTTCTCTTTCACCACCTGATAGAGCGAGTCGTCGTCGCTGTCGACGTAGTTTTTCCCCAGCAGGCGCTGGGCGAAGAATTTCAAATGGGTGACGAAACGGTGGTAGCTCAGGGATTCCTCGTTGTAATCAAAGCGGAAATGGTATTTGACCAGGTTGAGGATCTCTTGCATCACGCGGGTAATATGCAGCGTGTTGTGCATCTCGTCGTTAAGCTGGGCGTTGACCAGGTGTAGGGCGATAAATCCGGCTTCGTCCTCCGGCAACGCGGTGTCCAGCCGTTGGGCGATCAGGGCCAGCGCCTCCAGCCCGACGGCGAACTCGGCCGGATAGAGCTTTTTAATCTCCCACAGCAACGCATTTTTGATATCCAGCCCTTGCGCATGGCGCTGCAGGGCGAAGTGGATGTGATCGGTCAGCGTGATGTAGACGATGTTATGCAACTTGCCCGGCAGGCGTTCGCGGGCGAGAGTAATGATCTTGTCGGCGGTGGTGACGCAGGCTAATGGGATCTCGGCGAGCAGCTCTTTATAGCGCTCGGCGGTTTCTCCGCCGTTATGGGTGAATACCTTTTCGATCAGGCTTTCGTCCAGCGTATCGCCGGGCTTCTTTTTAAAGCCGATTCCTTTTCCCATCACCACCGTCTCTTCCTGACGGTCGTCCAGCGTAATCACCACGTTATTATTGAGTATTTTAGCGATTTTCATGGTTTTTCCCGGTGTTTCAGCATCCTGAAAACGAAAAAACCTGACGCCCGGAAGCGATCCCGGGTGTCAGGTTTTGCCTGTATTTTATGTTTCTTCCCTGCGGCCCTGAGCGGCGGAGGGGATACAGTAACAATCCTATTATGTTGGCATAATAACCCGTGCCCGCCGCGGCTCAACGCTTTTCACTGCGGAGTGCCGCCGCGGTCACACTTCTGCGCCGCGCGCCGCGGGATCATTCCAGCCTGAAATGCGCCTCCAGCCGGCTGACGCCGAGCCCGTTGACCTTTTTCACCTTGATCTGCACCGGAATACGTTCTTTCATCGCCTCGACGTGGCTGATCACGCCGATGGTTTTGCCGGAGGCATTCAGGCTGTCCAGCGCATCCAGCGCGGTATCGAGGGTTTCGGCGTCTAGCGTGCCGAAGCCTTCGTCGAGGAACAGCGAGTCGATGCTGGTTTTGTGGCTGACCAGATCGGACAACGCCAGCGCCAGCGCCAGGCTGACCAGGAAGCTCTCACCGCCGGACAGGGTGCGGGTATCGCGCAGCGCGTCCGCCTGCCAGGTGTCCACCACCTGCAGCTCCAGCGCATCGCTGGTTTTGCGCTGAAGCAGGTAGCGCCCATGCAGCCGGCCGAGTTGCTGGTTAGCCAGATAGACCAGATGATCGAGCGTTAACCCCTGAGCGAAGCGGCGGAACTTGTCGCCTTCTTTCGAGCCGATCAGCTGGTTGAGGTAGCTCCAGTCGTCGTAGTCTTGCTGACTGCGGGCGATCTGCTCGAACAGCGCCTGCTGATTAAGGCGACGGGCGGCGTCGCTTTCCAACTGGTTGCGCAGTTCACCCTGGCGCAGCTGCAACGTTTTCAACTGCTGTGCCAACTCGGCCAGCGATTGGGTGAGCGCGTCGAGATCCGTGTTGGCTTCATCCACCCCCTCAGGGCGGTTCAGCCGATGCTGCTCCAGCGTTTGCGTCGCCTGCGTCAGCAGGGCCGCGGCCTCTACCTGCCGCTGTTGCAGTTGCTCTCTACGCTGCTGCAATTCGCGGCGCAGTGTGTCGTCCAGCAGCGCGGCGGTGAAGGCGGTTTCATCAGCGAATTCGCTGTCGGCCAGCGCCTGCTGCCACTGCTGCTGCGCCTGCTGCAGCCGCTCCTGCATCTGGGTGTGCTGTTGTTGTAACCCGGCCTGCTGGCCGGTCAGGCGCTCGCGCAGTTCCTGCGCCTTTTGCCACTGTTCGGCGGCCTGTAAGCTGGCCTGTTCACAGGCGGTTTGTTTGGCGCGCAGCTGTTCCCGCACCTCGGCGACCCGCTGTTCGCCGAACAGCGCCAGCCGCTGCGCGCGCCGCTCTGCGAGAGTTTTCTCGCCTTCCTGCCAGCGTTGTTGCAGGTCTTGCTGCTGTTGCAGGCTGTCGGCATAGGTTTTCTGCAGCAGCGTAAAGCGCTCTTCGAGCAGCGCCAGCTGTTGCTGCGCCTGCTGCTGCTGCGTTTGCAGAGCGGCGAGCGCGTCTTTTGCCTGTTGTACTGCCTGCGCCGCCTGTTCATGCTGCTGCAGCGCGTGCTGCCCGCGCCGCTCTTCATCGTCGCAACCGCTCAGCCAGGCGCTGAGTCGCTCGCTCTCCGCCAGCGTAAAGTCGAACGCCAGCGGTGCGCTGAGCTGCTGCCACTGCTGCTGTTGGGCAGCCAACTGCTGTTCATCCTGCGCGATGGTTTGCTGCTGGCGTTGTTGCTGTTCCTGCAGGCCTTCGCAGCGGGTACGCAACTCGGTGCCCTGGGTTTGCAGTTTCTCGGCGAGAGTACGCATCTCAACCAAACGCTGTTCCGTGGCCGAAGGCTGTACAGCCTGATACTGCTCTACTGCTGGATGGCTGGTGGAACCGCACAGTGGGCAGGGGGCACCGCTTTGCAGCAGGGCGCGCTCCGCTTCCAGACTGACGATGCGTTTTTCCAGTTCGTGGATCTGCTCCACTTCCTGCAGCTGCGCCTTGTGCTGTTTGAATTGCTGACGCGCGCTCTCCAACTGCTGTTGCAGCCCGGCGAGCTGCGTTTGCCGCTCGGCGTGCTCCGCCTGTTGCCTAGCCAGACGCTCGCGGGTCTGACGGTTAAGGGACGCCAGAGTAAACAGCTGCTGGCGTGTTGGGCGCAGATCCGCCAGGGCGCTCAGGCGTTGGCGCAGCGGGGCCAACGGCGTTTGCGCCTCCAGCGCCTGTTGCTGCTGTTGTTGAACGGCCAGCGCTTCGTTCAGCGCGTTCAACTGCTGCTGATGTAGTGCGCCCTGTGCCGTCAGCTGGCTGCGCTGAGCGGTGAGCTTCTCCAGCGTAGTTTGCTGCTGGGCGCACTGCTGCGTGGTGGCATCGGCGGCCTGTCGTCGCTCGGCCTGTGTCGACTGCAGTTGGGCTATTTGGTGGTCGAGCGGAGCGACTTGCTCATCGATCAGCTGTTGCTGCTGCTGCATATACTCGGCATGGGTTTGCTGCGCCAGGCGGGCTTTTTCCACCGCCTGCTGCAGCGGCGCCAGCTGCGCCGAGTGCTGTTCCTGTTGCTGCGTCAGCTGGGCTGCCTGCTGTTGTATCGTCTGCAGTTCGGCGCGGCAGCGATCGCGTTCGCCGCGCAGCGGCCGCAATTTCTCGGCCGGTTCGCTGAGCGCCAGCTGCTGCAGCTGCGGGGCGGCCTCCGCCTGCTCGCGCTGGGCGGTTTCCAGCCGCCGTTGACCCTCGCCTTGCTGTTGCCGGAGGCGTTGCCATTGCTGCAGCCAGCTCAGCGCCTGTTGCTGTCGCTGGGTTTGCTCGCCGAGGGCGATTTCCTGCGCGCTCAGCGCCGTCAGCTGTTCGGTCAGAGACTGGCGCTGCTCGTCGTTCAGCAGTTCGATGCCGCTGGCGCGTTGGTGTAACCCATCCAGGTCGGTTTTGGCCTGCTTGTGCGACTCGAACACCTGTTCGGACAGTCGCCCATAGATTTCGGTGCCGGTCAGCTCTTCCAGCAGTTCGGCGCGATCGTTGGCCTCGGCATTGAGGAAGGCGGCGAACTGCCCCTGAGACAGCATCATCGATTTGGTGAAGCGGCCAAAGTCCAGCCCGGTGATGGTTGCGGTAAGCTCCAGCTTGTCGCGCACCTTGTCCGCCAGGATCTTGCCGTCCTCGCGGCGCGCCAATTCGACCTTCGGCGCCTGCAGATTGCCGTCCGGCGCATTCTTGGCGCGGCGCTGGCTCCAGAAGGCGCGATAGCCGACGCCCTTGACCTCGAATTCGACCTCCGCCAGCGATTCGGCGGTGTGGCGGGTCATCAGTTCATTCTGGCTCGGCGTGACGTTGAGGCGCGGCGTCTGGTGGTACAGCGCCAGGCAAATGGCGTCCAGCAGGGTGGTTTTGCCCGCGCCGGTCGGGCCGGTAATGGCGAACAGGCCGTTGCTGGCGAACGGCTCGGCGGTGAAGTCAATTTTCCATTCGCCCTGCAGCGAGTTGAGGTTTTTTAACCGCAGGCTGAGGATCTTCATGGGTTGGTCTCCTCAGGATTGTGCTGCACCGCATCGACCACCTGGCGGAACAGTTGGTGCATCCGCCGTTGGCGTGCTTCGGGCATGTCGGCCTCCTGCGCCAGGCGCCGTTCGAACACCTCGTTGACGCTCAGTTCGTTCAGCGTTTCCTTATCCTGCTGCGCGATTGCCTGGCGGCGCTGCTCTTTGCTGCGCCGCAACAGCACCACTTCCACCGGCAGCTCATCCGCCATCAGTTGGATGCGGCGCTGAATATCGCTGAGGTAGTCCTGCGTCGCCACTTCGATATCCAGCCACACCGGCAGCTCGCCGGCATAGTCGGCAAATTGCTGCAGTTGCCGTTCGATCTCGGCCAGATCCCCTTTGATCAGCTGCATGGGCTGGAACTGCGGGATCGTTAACGCATCTACCTGCTGGAGGGCTCCGTCGGCGAAATCGACCAGGAAGACGCTTTTGGCTTTGCCCAGCTCATCGAAGCTGAGCGGGATCGGTGAGCCGCTATAGCGAATATGCTCTGACTTGGCGACGTTCTGCGCGCGGTGAATGTGGCCGAGCGCGATGTAATCGGCGGGCGGGAAGGCCTGCGCCGGGAAGGCGTCCAGAGTGCCGATATAGATGTCGCGCACCGAGTCGGAGGTGGTGACGCCGACGGTGGTCAGGTGGCCGGTGGCGACGATCGGCAGCGGCAAGCCCAGCTGGTCGCGGCGCTCGCAGGCCGCCTGATACAGCGTCTGATAATGTTCGGCGATGGCTTCCTGCAGCGCCTGCTGTTTCTGCGCGCCGGATTCGCCGGCGCGGCTGGTAAGCAGATCGCGCGGCCGTAGGAACGGGATGGCGCACAGCACCGCGCCCGGCTGGCCGTCGCGCTGGTTAAGCACCACGATCTGCTGTTCGGCCGCGCCTTGCGCGCTCGCGATCACCGTGGTGTTCAGGCAGGAGAGCAGTTCCCGCGATTCGTTCAGCGTCGCCACCGAATCGTGGTTGCCGCCCAACACGACCAACTGGCAGCCGGTGCGCTGTAGTTCCACCACGAAGCGGTTGTACAGCTCGCGGGCATAGCTGGGCGGTGAGCCGGTATCGAACAGATCCCCGGCGACGATCAGCGCATCCACCTGTTGCTGTTCGATCTGTTCGATCAGCCAGTTCAGAAAAGCCTGGTGCTCGGCGGCGCGGCTTTTGGTGAAAAAGTACTGGCCAAGGTGCCAGTCAGAGGTGTGGATCAGGCGCATGACACTCCCGGATGCAAAGATAATGGCGATGATTATAAAGGCCGCGGCGGCGGCTGTCCCGGCGCAATGATGATGACAACCGGATGATTTTTCTTTACTGCGGGAAATAATCGCTATGCTTACTGCCTATAACAGCCGGTTTTTTTCATAAAAGTGTCACAAAACTGACGCATAATGGCGCCCGAAAAGTCGCTAACACATTGGCAGGATTGACGATGGCAAGACGCATACTGGTGGTGGAAGACGAAGCGCCGATCCGTGAGATGGTGTGCTTTGTGTTGGAACAAAATGGTTACCAACCGTTGGAAGCCGAGGATTATGACAGCGCCGTGACGCGTCTGTCTGAGCCGTTCCCTGATTTGGTGTTGCTTGACTGGATGTTGCCCGGCGGTTCCGGCATTCAGTTTATCAAACATATGAAGCGCGAAGCGCTGACCCGCGATATTCCGGTCATGATGCTGACCGCGCGCGGGGAAGAGGAAGACCGCGTGCGCGGCCTGGAAGTGGGGGCGGATGATTACATTACCAAGCCGTTCTCGCCCAAGGAGCTGGTGGCGCGCATCAAGGCGGTCATGCGCCGCATTTCACCGATGGCGGTGGAAGAAGTGATTGAAATGCAAGGCCTGAGCCTGGACCCGTCCTCCCACCGCGTGATGGCGAACGATCAGGCGTTGGACATGGGGCCGACCGAGTTCAAGCTGCTGCACTTCTTTATGACCCACCCGGAGCGGGTTTATAGCCGTGAGCAGTTGCTTAATCACGTCTGGGGCACTAACGTTTATGTGGAAGACCGTACCGTTGACGTGCATATCCGTCGGCTCCGCAAAGCGTTAGAAACCAGTGGGCATGATAAAATGGTTCAAACCGTTCGGGGCACCGGCTACCGGTTCTCAACGCGCTACTGATCGCGCTGCGCTGGAGAATATGCCGTGTTAGAACGTCTGTCGTGGAAGAGGCTGGCTCTGGAGCTGGCTCTTTTTTGTTTGCCCGCCTTGCTGCTGGGGCTGATTTTCGGTTATCTGCCCTGGTTTCTGCTGGCCTCCGCGCTGGCTGCGCTGGTGTGGAATTTCTACAACCAGCTCAAACTCTCCCATTGGCTGTGGATTGACCGCAGCATGACGCCGCCGCCCGGCCGCTGGAGCTGGGAGCCGCTGTTCTATGGCCTGTATCAGATGCAGCAGCGCAATCGCCGCCGCCGGCGCGAGCTGGCGCTGCTGATCAAGCGCTTTCGCAGCGGGGCCGAATCGTTGCCTGACGCGGTGGTGATGACCACCGTCGAGGGCAATATCTTCTGGTGCAACGGGCTGGCGCAGCATCTGCTTGGCTTCCGCTGGCCGGAAGACAACGGCCAGCACATCCTCAACCTGCTGCGCTATCCGGAATTCAGCCACTATCTGCAACAGCAGGAGTTTTCACGCCCGCTGACGCTGCAGCTGAACAACGAACACTACGTCGAATTCCGCGTGATGCCGTATTCCGAAGGGCAACTGCTGATGGTGGCGCGCGACGTCACCCAGATGCGCCAGCTGGAGGGCGCGCGGCGCAACTTCTTCGCCAACGTCAGCCATGAGCTGCGCACGCCGCTGACGGTGCTGCAGGGCTACCTGGAGATGATGGGTGACGAAGAGCAGGATGGTTCGCTGCGCAGCAAGGCGCTCGGCACCATGCAAGAGCAGACCCGCCGGATGGACGGGCTGGTCAAGCAGTTGCTGACACTGTCGCGCATCGAGGCGGCACCCAATGTTGACATGAACGAGCGCGTGGATATCCCGCTGATGCTGCGGGTGTTACAGCGCGAGGCGCAGTCGCTGAGCGGCGGCAATCACGAGATCACCTTCCGGGTTAACGAGCAGCTCAACGTGTTCGGTAATGAAGATCAGTTGCGCAGCGCGGTGTCTAACCTGGTGTACAACGCGGTCAACCACACGCCGAAGGGTACCCACATCGAAGTGAGCTGGCAGCAGACGGCGCACGGCGCGCAGTTCCAGGTCAGCGACAACGGGCCGGGCATCGCCGCCGAGCACCTGCCGCGCCTGACCGAGCGTTTTTACCGCGTCGACAAGGCCCGTTCGCGCCAGACCGGCGGCAGCGGGCTGGGGCTGGCGATTGTCAAACACGCGCTCAGCCATCACGATGCGCGGCTGGAGATCCTCAGCGAACCGGGGATCGGCACCCGCTTTATCTTTACCTTACCCAATCGGTTGATTGTTCCCGCCGCTTTATCAGAGAATGCGGTGAAAAATTAACGCGAGACACCGGTATGACCCGAATAACCCGAGGGCTGTTGCTTTGCCTGGCGCTGCTGGCCGGGCGCGGCGCGCTGGCGCAGCCCGACGGCATGCTGGCGGGCAACCTGTCCAGCGTCGGTTCCGACACCCTGGCGAATCTGATGGCGCTATGGGCGCAGGATTTCAGCCAGCATTATCCCAACGTTAACCTGCAGATCCAGGCCGCCGGATCGTCGACCGCGCCGACCGCGTTGGCGGCGGGCGCCGCGCAGCTGGGCCCGATGAGCCGGCCGATGAAGGCCGCCGAGGTTTCGGCGTTCGAACACCGTTACGGCTATGCGCCGCTGGCGGTGCCGGTAGCGGTGGATGCGCTGGTGGTGTTGGTGCATCAGGACAACCCGCTGCGCGGCCTCAATCTGCAGCAGCTCGATCGCATTTTCTCCGCCACCCGGCGCTGCGGCGAAAGCAAACCGCTGACGCGCTGGGGCGAGCTGGGGCTGAGTGGCGACTGGGCGACGCGTTCGCTGCAGCGTTTCGGCCGCAACTCGGCGTCCGGCACCTACGGCTATTTCAAACTGCGTGCGCTGTGCGGCGGCGATTTTATGCCGCGCGTCAATGAGCTGCCCGGTTCAGCCTCGGTGGTGCAGGCGGTGGCCGGTTCGCTCAACGGCATCGGCTACGCCAGCATCGGTTTTCGCGCCAGCGGCGTGCGGCTGCTGCCGTTGGCGGAGTCGGGAGAGGACTATGTTGCCCCTACCGCCGCCAACGTGCGCAACGATCGCTACCCGCTGTCGCGCTATCTGTATATCTACATCAACAAAGCCCCTAATCAACCGCTGGAGCCGCTGACCGCCGCGTTCCTCGACCGCGTGCTGTCGACTGCCGGGCAGAGCCTGGTCAATCACGACGGCTATCTGCCGCTGCCGCCGGGCGCCCTGCAGAAGACCCGTCAGGCGCTTGGGTTGCCACCGCTCGCGCCGGCCATGATGAAATAACCGACAAAATGCGACGTAATTTTCGCCTTTTTTCACGGCCAAACGAAGCTCGTGCCACGCGAAAATCGGGCTTATATTGGCGTTTTCGCGCGGTAAAGTGATATATGCTTCACGTTTCGTGAATCTGCTGTTCAAAAATGATACAAATCATGTAGTGTATATTTATTGATAGCCAATATGATCGACTGGTGGCTAAAGTTTATATGGTCGATAGCTCTGCTTTTCGCCATGCGTCTTGCCTTGAAGCGCTATAAACGTTTACCTTAGCCCTCGTTGTCGGATTAAACCTCCATTTTTATAACTCCTAAAATTTTGCCCATCTTCATGAGCGGCCACTTTCGAATAGGGACATAAACGCCGGATCGACTGCGTTTAGGGTGCTTATTTGGCGCTGCAACGTTAGGGCATGCCGGCAACCGGGTGGGGCGTTACGCCACCACGCTATCGGACCATTTTTTTCATTTGAACAGGCAACACGACATCGTATGAGTCATCGTTTAACGTCAAAAGATATCCTGGCACTGGGTTTCATGACCTTTGCCTTATTCGTTGGGGCCGGGAACATCATCTTCCCGCCGATGGTCGGCTTGCAGTCCGGTGAACACGTCTGGACCGCAGCGCTGGGCTTCCTGATCACCGCCGTGGGTCTGCCGGTCATCACCGTCATCGCGTTGGCGCGCGTCGGCGGCGGCATCGACGCCCTCAGTTCGCCGATCGGCCGCGGCGCCGGCCTGCTGCTGGCGACCGTCTGCTACCTGGCCGTCGGCCCGCTGTTCGCCACGCCGCGCACCGCCACCGTATCCTTCGAAGTGGGCATTGCCCCGCTGACCGGTGACGGCACCATGCCGCTGTTTATCTATAGCCTGGTGTACTTCGCGCTAGTGATCGGCATCTCCCTGTATCCGGGCCGTCTGCTCGATACCGTCGGCCACGTGCTGGCGCCGCTGAAGATCGTGGCGCTGGCCGTACTGGGCATCGCCGCACTGCTGTGGCCTGCCGGCGCGCCGATCCCGGCGACGGCGGCTTACCAGAGCGTGCCTTTCTCCTCCGGCTTCGTTAACGGCTATCTGACCATGGATACGCTGGGGGCGCTGGTATTCGGCATCGTTATCGTCAACGCGGCGCGTTCACGCGGCGTGAAAGACGCCGGTCTGTTGACTCGTTACACCATTCTGGCCGGTTTGATCGCCGGCGTGGGCCTGACGCTGGTTTACCTGAGCCTGTTCAAGCTGGGCTCCGGCAGCGGCGCGCTGGTGCCTGACGCCACCAACGGCGCGGTGATCCTGCACGCTTACGTTCAGAACACCTTCGGCGGTTTGGGCAGCTTCTTCCTGGCGGCGCTGATCTTCATCGCCTGCATGGTGACCGCGGTAGGCCTGACCTGCGCCTGCGCCGAGTTCTTCGCGCAATATCTGCCGTTCTCGTACAAGACGCTGGTGTTTATCCTGGGCCTGTTCTCGATGGTGGTGTCCAACCTCGGCCTGAGCCACCTGATCCAGATCTCCATTCCGGTGCTGACCGCGATTTACCCGCCGTGCATCGTGCTGGTGGTGCTGAGCTTCACCCTGCGTTGGTGGCACAGCGCGCCGCGCATCATCGCGCCGGTGATGCTTGTCAGCCTGTTGTTTGGTATCCTTGACGCGGTGAAAGCGTCCAGCTTCCAGCAGCTGCTGCCGGCCTGGACCACTCACCTGCCGCTGGCGGAGCAGGGGTTGGCATGGTTGCCGCCTTCGCTGCTGATGCTGGCGCTGGTCGCGATTTATGATCGGGTGTGCACGCGTTCCCAAGTGACCGCGCACTGATAATCCCCCGGCTTAATCTAGGGCCACGGACATGTCCGTGGCTTTTTTACGTTTAAAACTATGGGTCATTTTCATGCAACAACAGTCACCCACCACTGTCCCCGACAATAAGCTGAAACGCGGCCTCAGCACGCGTCATATCCGCTTTATGGCGTTGGGGTCAGCCATCGGCACCGGGTTGTTCTACGGCTCGGCGGACGCCATCAAAATGGCCGGCCCGAGCGTGCTGCTGGCTTACCTGATCGGCGGCATCGTGGCCTTCATCATCATGCGCGCATTGGGGGAGATGTCGGTCAACAACCCGCAGGCCAGCTCATTTTCCCGCTACGCGCAGGACTACCTCGGCCCGATGGCGGGTTACATCACCGGCTGGACTTACTGCTTTGAAATCCTGATTGTCGCCATCGCCGACGTGACCGCCTTCGGCATCTATATGGGGGTCTGGTTCCCGGAAGTGCCGCACTGGATCTGGGTGCTGAGCGTGGTGCTGATCATTGGCGCCATCAACCTGATGAGCGTCAAGGTATTCGGCGAACTGGAATTCTGGTTCTCGTTCTTCAAGGTCGCCACCATCATCATCATGATCGCGGCCGGTATCGGCATCATCATCTGGGGTATCGGCAACGGCGGGCAACCGACCGGTATTCATAACCTGTGGTCGAACGGCGGCTTCTTCAGCAACGGCTTTATCGGCATGATCCTGTCGCTGCAGCTGGTGATGTTCGCTTACGGCGGCATTGAAATCATCGGTATTACCGCCGGCGAAGCCAAAGATCCGAAAAAATCGATTCCGAAGGCCATCAACTCGGTGCCGTGGCGCATTCTGGTGTTCTACGTCGGTACGCTGTTCGTCATCATGTCTATCTACCCGTGGAACCAGGTGGGTACCAACGGCAGCCCGTTCGTGCTGACTTTCCAGCATATGGGCATCACCGTGGCGGCAGGCATCCTCAACTTCGTGGTGATTACCGCGTCGCTGTCGGCGATCAACAGCGACGTGTTCGGCGTCGGCCGCATGCTGCACGGCATGGCCGAGCAGGGCCATGCGCCGAAGATGTTCAGCAAGGTGTCGAAACGCGGCATTCCCTGGGTGACGGTGGTGGTAATGATGCTGGCGCTGCTGCTGGCGGTATACCTCAACTACATCATGCCGGAGAGCGTGTTCCTGGTGATCGCCTCCCTGGCGACCTTCGCCACCGTGTGGGTGTGGATCATGATCCTGTTCTCGCAAATTGCCTTCCGCCGCAGCCTGAGCAAAGAGCAGGTGAAACAGCTGGCGTTCCCACTGCGCGGTGGGGTGTTTACCTCGGTGGTGGCGATCGTGTTCCTGGTGTTCATCATCGGTTTGATCGGCTACTTCCCAACCACGCGCGTCTCGCTGTACGCCGGCCTGGTCTGGGTGGTATTGCTGCTGGCGGGATACTGGTTCAAGGTCAACCATCAGAAAAAACGCGCGCCGTTGGCGACGCAGCAAGACTAAATGGAAAAACACCGGCTAAGGCCGGTGTTTTTTTAGCGTTGGTCTTCCACTTCATCCTCTCCGGCGGCGCGCGCTTCGATGCGTACGCCGCCGTCGTTCAGCCGTTCCTCTTCTTCCTCGCCGGCGCAGCGCGCCAGCACTTCGCGAATGTCCTGCAGGTTGCTGCTGAGCGCACTTAGCGAAGGTTGCAGATTGCGGGGCATGCGGCTTTCATCCAGCGACGCGCTGTGCAGGCAGCCGATAAACAGCAGGGTGGCCAGCAGGGTAAACAGCCGGTGACGTAACCGTTTCAGCAAGGGCTTTCCCTCTCGGTAGTGAAGGTGATGGCGCATTAACGCCGTTTTCGCCGGGGAAAAGAAGGGGATGGAGATATCTGCTGGCAATTGAAAGAGAATAATTACCAGCAGACACAGTTACGTCAGCCGACGTCAGGAAGCGTTCGCGTTTTGTAGCAGCATGCCGCGCAGGTCATTACCGGTTGGCGTTTGATGTACGCGCAGGCCGAACTCGTCGATCACCGCCAGAATATGGTCGAAAATATCCGCCTGAATGCTTTCATACTCCGCCCAGACCGTGGTGTTGGTGAAGGCGTAGATTTCCAGCGGCAGGCCTTCCGGCGTCGGCGCCAGCTGGCGCACCATCAGCGTCATGTTCTGGTGAATGCGCGGGTGAGCGCGCAGATAGGCTTCCAGATAGGCGCGCAGCGTGCCGAGGTTGGTCAGGCGGCGGCCGTTGAGCGGCGAGGCCAGATCGACGGCGATCTCCTGGTTATGCTGGCTCAGCTCCTGAGTCTTGACGTTCAGGTAGCTGTGCAGCAGCGGGTTGCGCTGCAGGCGGCGCTGTTCCTCTTGCGACAGGAAGTGCACGCTGCCGGTGTCGATATTCAGGCTGCGCTTGATGCGACGCCCGCCGGATTCCGACATCGACCGCCAGTTTTTGAACGAGTCGGAGATCAGCGCGTAGGTGGGAATGGTGGTGACGGTGTTGTCCCAGTTACGCACTTTGACCGTGGTCAGGCCGATGTCGGTGACCGCGCCGTCGGCGCCATATTTCGGCATTTCCAGCCAGTCGCCGATCTTCAGCATATCGTTGGCGGAGAGCTGAATGCCGGCCACCAGCCCGAGGATCGGATCCTTGAACACCAACATCAAGACCGCGGTCATGGCGCCCAGGCCGCTGAGCAGCAGCAGCGGCGATTTGCCCATCAGCAGCGAGACGATCATGATGCCGATCAGGATCGCCGCCACCAGTTTCAGGCCCTGGAAAATGCCGCGCAGCGGCAGCTGATTGGAGATCGGGCTTTGGCGCAGCAGCGCCAGCAGCGTATCCAGCAGCGAGAACAGCGACAGCAGGGTGAAGGCGAGTATCCACACCTGCGCGGCGGTGACGATCACCGCCTGGGTCTGGCTGCCGCTCTGCAGCCACAGCGTCGCCTGGATGCTGATGATCACCCCTTGCAGCAGCAGCGCCACGCGCTGGAACAGTTTGTATTGGGTGATGGCCTGTTGCCAGACGCGCTGCGATTGCTGGCCACGGCGCTGAAGGGCGGCCAGCACCACCCGGTGCAGCACCAGGTGGATCGCGACCGAGATCAGGACAATCAACCCCAATACCATCAACAGCGACATCACTCCGCCGAATTCCAAACCAAATTGTTCCAGCCAGCGCGTTATCTGTTGTTGCATTACCGCTCCTTAAAAAATGCGCAAAAAATATCCTGTAAACTTAAAACGCGTTAGCCTAAGGGGTAACGTGCAGGATTTGTGCCTGTTTACCTTTTTTTACATCGGGTTAGCGTTATTTTTCGGTCTCCGCCCCCCGGCTCATCCCCGGGTTTTGCGGCCAGAGAGGAGGGGGAGTTGCACTTAACGTGGCATTGTTCGCTTCTTGAAGAACGCCGTCGATTTCGTTTGGTACAGCAGGAGAAACAGTATGCTTAACGCCTGGCATCAACCGGTCCCGCCTTTTGTGGTGAAGCAAGGGCAACGTTTGGATATCACGCTGTGGTTACAGGGGGATGAACTGCCGGAACGGGTGTTTTTGCGCGCCGAACCGGACAACGAAGAGTGGCTGCTGGTGATGAAAGCGCAGCGCCACGAGGGAATGCGGCGCTACCAGGCCAGCCTGACGCTGAATGAGGGCGAGCCGACGCGGCGTTACTGCTTCAAGCTGTTGTGGGCCGATCGCCAGCAGTGGTTCGGCCCGCAGGGCTGGTCGCCAACGCCGCCGGGCCAGCTGGCGCAGTTCGCCGTCGACGAGCCCGACCATGGCCCCGAGTGGGTGGCGGATCAGCTGTTCTACCAGATTTTCCCCGATCGCTTCGCCAGCAGCGGCGGCGAACACGGCATCCAAAGCGGCAGCTACCGCCATCACGCGGCCGGTGCCGAGGTGATTCGGCGCGACTGGCAGCATCCGCTGGAGGATCGTCACGCCGCCTCGACCTTTTACGGCGGCGATCTGGACGGCATCTGCGCCAAACTGCCGTATTTGCAGCAGCTGGGCGTGACGGCGCTGTATCTGAACCCGATTTTTACCGCGCCGAGCGTACATAAGTACGATACCGAGGACTATTACCAGGTCGATCCGCACTTCGGCGGCAACGCGGCGCTGCAGCGTTTGCGAGTGAGCACTCACAAGGTGGGCATGAAACTGGTGCTGGACGGGGTCTTCAACCACACCGGTGACTCGCATCCGTGGTTCGACCGCCATCGTCAGGGCGAAAACGGCGCCTGTCACCATCCCGATTCGCCGTATCGCGGCTGGTTCAACTTTTACCCGGACGGCCGCGCGCTCGACTGGAAGGGCAACGCCAGCCTGCCGAAGCTCAACTACGCCGAGCCGCAGGTGGCGGAAGCGATCTATCGCGGGGAAGGCAGCGTGGTGCGCCACTGGCTGCGCCCGCCGTACAGCATCGATGGTTGGCGGCTGGACGTGGTGCACATGCTAGGGGAGAACGGCGGTGCCACCGGCAACCTGCACCACCTGGCTGGCATCTATCAGGCGGTGAAGCAGGAGAATCCGCAGGCCTACGTCTTGGGCGAGCACTTCGGCGACGCGCGCCGCTGGCTGCACGCCGGCGTGGAGGATGCGGCGATGAACTACATGGGCTTTGCGCTGCCAGTGCGGGCGTTCTTGGCGGGGCTGGACGTGGCCTATCACCCGGTGCGGCTGGACGCCGCCGGGTGCGCGCAGTGGATGGACGGCTACCGCGCGGGGCTGCCGCACGGCCGCCAGCTGATCCAGTTCAATCAGCTGGACAGCCACGATACCGCGCGTTTCCTCACGCTGTTGCAGGGGAACGCGGCGCGCATGCAGATGGCGGCGGTGTGGTTGCTGAGCTGGATCGGCGTGCCTTGTCTCTATTACGGCGATGAGATTGGCCTGGACGGCGGCAACGATCCGTTCTGCCGCAAGCCGTTCCCGTGGGACGTCGGTGACTGGGAGCGGCCGCTGCTGGCGCTGTTCCAGCGTATGGCGGCGCTGCGTAAACAGAGCGTGGCATTGCGCCGCGGCGGCTGTCAGGTGCTGTATGCCAGCGGAGAAACGCTGGTGTTCGTGCGTCTGTATCAGCAGGAGCAGGTGTTGGTGGCGCTGCAGCGCGACGGCAGCGGCCAGGCGCAGCTGCCGCACAACCCGCTGTTGGCCCGCGGCCCGTGGCGGCGTGTGGAAGGGCGGGGAGAGTTGAGCGAAAAGGCCGGCGGGCTGCGCCTGCAGCTGGCGGAAGAGTCGGCCACCGTGTGGCGGTATGAAGGCTAAGGGAACTGGGGGGGCCGTAAGGCCCCCGCGATCAAGGTGAGTAGGCGTTTACATCAGTAACCGACCGCGGAGCCTGCCGGGCGACGCACGTCGTTGGCGCCGTACAGGTAACCTTCGCGCACTTTGCCGGAAACCGCCGAATCGTTGCCGGAGTTGGCCGGGCTGACGCCCGCCGCGCCCGGCAAACCGACCAGAATCAGTTCGGCGGCGCCCCATGGCGTTTGCTCGACCATCTTATAGCCCATGCCGCTCAGCAGCTTCAGCGTATCGGCGGAAACGCCGCGCTGTTCGTAGTACACCTCATCCGGCAACCATTGGTGATGGATGCGCGGTGCGTCCACCGCTTCCTGCGGCGCCATACCGTGGTCGATCACGTTCAACGCGGTCTGCAGGGTAATGGTGATGATGCGTGAGCCGCCCGGCGAGCCCAGCACCATAAAGATCTTGTTGTCCTTGGTCACCAGCGTCGGGCTCATCGACGATAGTGGGCGCTTACCGGGGGCAATGCTGTTGGCGGTGCCTTGCACCAGCCCGTACAGGTTTTTCTCGCCCACTTTCACCGTGAAGTCGTCCATCTCGTCGTTGAGGAAGAAGCCGGTGCCCGGTGCGATCACCACGGCGCCGAAGCGGCCGTTGACGGTATAGGTGGTGGAGACCGCGTTGCCGTCGTGGTCGACGATCGAATAATGGGTGGTTTCCGGCTTCTCATGCGGTTCCATGCCGGGCTGTACGTTTTCCGACGGCGTGGCCTTGTCCGCGACGATTTTCTTGCGGATCTGCTCGGCGTAGCTCTTGCTCACCAGCCGGTCGATCGGGTTCTTGATGAATTCCGGGTCGCCGAGGTAGGTGTTGCGATCCATGTAGGCATGGCGCATCGCTTCGGTCATGGTGTGAATGGCCGCCGCCGAGTTGAAGCCCATGCTTTTCAGGTCATAGCCTTCCACCACGTTGAGGATTTCGCACAGCGTGACGCCACCGGAGCTGGGAGGCGGCGCCGACACGAACTTGTAGCCGCGATAGCTGCAGGTGATCGGCGGCGTTTCGGTGACCTTGTAGTCGGCGAAGTCGGCGGCGGTCAAAATGCCGCCGCCCTGTTTGGCCGCCGCCTCCACCGCCTGTGGGATCTTGCCTTTGTAGAAGGCGTCGGTTCCCCCTTTGGCGATGGCTTCCAGCGTATTGGCCAGATCGGTTTGCACCAGTTTGTCCCCCGGCTGCAGCGGGCTGCCGTCCGGGCGCAGGAAGATTTTGGCCGACTCGGGATCCTGTTTGAAGCGTGCGACGGTGGTGTCGAGAATATCGGTATCGGCGCGGGTCAGCACAAAGCCTTCGCGCGCCAGCTTGATCGCCGGCGCAAGCACCTGTTCGCGGCTCAGTTTGCCGTACTTCTCACGCGCGGTTTCCATTCCCAGCACGGTGCCCGGCACGCCCGCCGCCAGATAGCCGTACAGGCTGGCGTCTTTCTTCACCTTGCCGTCGGCATCCAGATACATGTTGGCGCTGGCCGCCGCCGGCGCAGTTTCGCGGAAGTTGATGAAGGTATCGGTACCGTCCGCCAGGTGGACGGTCATAAAGCCGCCGCCGCCGATGTTGCCGCAGCAGGGGTTCACCACCGCTTGCGCATAGCCGACCGCCACGGCGGCGTCGATGGCGTTGCCGCCCATTTTCAGGATATCCACCCCGACCTGCGAAGCCAGATGCTGCGAGGTGACCACCATGCCGTTTTTGGCTTCCACCGCTGGGTTGGATGCCGCATACAGGCTGCCGCTGACCAGCAGCGCCGCCATGGTCAGGGGTTTGCTCCATTTCTGTAAAAACATAGTTATTCCTACCCTGTCAGTTTTTTATTGTGTTGTGTTTGCTTGCTGCTGTTCGCTTGCAAAGCGCGAGCCAGCGTTATTGATAGTAGCCGCAGATGGGCATTCACGCGGCGAACTGGGCGGGAAATGTGAGCGGAAACAGGGAAATAAAGCACTGAAGGCGGGCGGTCTGCCCCAAAAAGGGGCATAAAAAAACCGGCCGCGTGGGCCGGTTGATTCACTATCAGGCTGAAATTACAGCTTGGCAGCGTTTTCAGACAGGTATTTTGCCACGCCGTCTGGGGAAGCGCCCATACCTGCTTTGCCTTTTTCCCACTGAGCCGGGCACACTTCACCGTGCTCTTCGTGGAATTGCAGCGCGTCAACGGTACGGATCATTTCGTCGATGTTACGGCCGATTGGCAGGTCGTTAACAACCTGAGCACGCACGATGCCGTCTTTGTCGATCAGGAAGGAGCCGCGCAGCGCAACGCCAGCTTCCGGGTGTTCGATGCCGTAAGCTTTCTGGATTTCACGCTTAACGTCAGCAACCATTGCGTATTTCACTTCACCGATGCCGCCTTTGTCGACAGGGGTTTTACGCCATGCGTTGTGGACGAATTCTGAGTCGAAGGAAACGCCAACCACTTCAACGCCACGCTTCTGGAACTCTTCATAGCGGTGATCGAAAGCGATCAGCTCGGAAGGGCATACGAAGGTGAAGTCCATTGGCCAGAAGAACAGCACGGCTGGTTTACCGTTCAGGTGCTTCTTCAGGTTGAAGTTTTCAACGATTTCGCCGCTACCCAGTACGGCAGCTGCAGTGAAGTCAGGGGCTTGACGAGTTACCAGGACCATAATTACTCCTGTAATAGGTGTTAAAGGGTGGATGTAAAAACAAGGGCCAGTATAGGGGCCACGACTTGGCGAATAAAGGGCAAAAGACCAATCGATGAGATAGCTTTTACCTATTAAATTCATTAATTAAATTTGACAGGCTTTAAAAATAACCTTTTCCCACAAAAGGGCAAGCGGCAAAGCGTAAATTCTTGCAAGGCGCTGCAATTTCAAACGCTTGAGCTTGACCTCAGAGCGTTTTTTCCTTCGCCTGCTGCATCATTTGTGGATAAAACTGCCAGAATTGTGTTTCAAGCTGATGATAGTGTCGCTCGACGTCGGCGAACGAGCCTGCCAGGGCATCGAGGCGCGGACGGCGGCTGGCCATGCCCTGCAATACCCGGGCGATGAACGGCAATTCGGCGTAGCGTTCCAGCCAGCGTTCCGGCCACAGATAGCCGTTCAGGTTCTGAAAGCGTGGCGGCGTGAGCGGCAGGTAAGGTTCGATCTGGCTGCGGGCTTCCTGGGTAAACTGGTGCAGGTCGCGTGAGGGCTCCAACTGCTGCCAGTGGCGCGCCAAAAAATGGTCCCACACCACGTCGAGGGTGATCGGCGCCACGCGGCGGTAGGGGGCGCTGAAATAGTCGCGGCAGGCTTTGACCTGCGGCAGGCTGTCGGTCAGCACGTCGACGCGACGGTGCATCATGATGCCGGCCACCACGTCGGGCTGGTAGTCGGCGGCGGGGTTGCCGCGCACGAAATCGGCCAGCAGGTTGCCCAGCAACGAGCTGTCCGCCAACATGGCCAAATGAAGATGAGCGAGAAAATTCATCCCTCAACTATACCCGAAGTCAGGCAAATCCTCCTTATTTCTTGCCGCTGACCGCCCCCGGCTTTAGACTAGGCCGCCTGTTTTTTACCAACCAGCCCTAAATTGAAGAAGTGAATACCCATGCGCGTCGCTGATTTTTCGTTTGAACTTCCCGAATCCCTGATTGCCCACTACCCCCAGGCCGAACGCAGCGCATGCCGCCTGCTGCAGCTGGACGGGCCGAGCGGGGCGCTGACGCACGGCGTATTCACCGATCTGCTGGACAAGCTGGAAGCCGGCGACCTGCTGGTGTTCAACAATACCCGCGTGATCCCGGCGCGCATGTTCGGCCGCAAGGTCAGCGGTGGCAAGATAGAAGTGCTGGTGGAGCGCGTGCTGGACGACCATCGCGTGCTGGCGCACGTGCGCGCGTCGAAAGCGCCCAAGCCGGGGGCCGAGCTGCTGTTGGGGGATGACGAGAGCATCGCCGCCACCATGGTGGCGCGCCACGAGACGCTGTTCGAGCTGCGCTTCAACGACGAACGCGATGTATTCACCATTCTCAACGCGGCCGGCCACATGCCGCTGCCGCCTTATATCGCTCGCCCGGATGAAGACGCCGACCGTGAGCTGTATCAGACGGTCTACAGCGAGAAACCGGGCGCGGTCGCCGCGCCGACCGCCGGCCTGCACTTCGACGAACCGCTGCTGGCGGCGCTGCGCGCCAAAGGCGTGGAAATGGCGTTCGTGACGCTGCACGTCGGCGCCGGCACCTTCCAGCCGGTGCGCGTGGAAACCATCGAAGATCACGTGATGCACGCCGAATACGCCGAAGTGCCGCAGGAGGTGGTGGATGCGGTACTGGCCTGCAAAGCGCGCGGCAAGCGCGTCGTGGCGGTGGGCACCACCTCGGTGCGTTCGCTGGAAAGCGCCGCTGCGGCCAGCAAAGAGGCGCTGATTGCGCCGTTCTTCGGCGACACCAGCATCTTTATCTATCCGGGCTATCACTACCAGGTGATCGACGCGCTGGTGACCAATTTCCACCTGCCGGAGTCCACCCTGATCATGCTGGTGTCGGCCTTCGCCGGCTACAAAAATACCATGAACGCCTATCAGCAGGCGGTGGCCGAGCAGTACCGCTTTTTCAGCTACGGCGATGCGATGTTCATCAGCCGTAATCCGCAGGCGGAAAACGAGTCCGTCGGCGGTTAATTTCCCGGGCTGCGCCCACGGTGCGGCCCCGTTTCAACGACATCAGACTGTTTCTCTGATGCTGGAGGCTTTGTGAAGTACGAACTACAAACTACCGATGGCCGCGCACGCCGCGGCCGCCTGATTTTCGACCGTGGCGTGGTGGAAACCCCGGCCTTTATGCCGGTCGGCACCTACGGCACGGTCAAGGGCATGACGCCGGAAGAAGTGAAAGAAACCGGCGCGCAGATCCTGCTGGGCAACACCTTCCACCTGTGGCTGCGCCCTGGCCAGGAGATCATGAAGCTGCACGGCGATCTGCATGATTTCATGCAGTGGCCGGGCCCGATCCTCACCGACTCCGGCGGTTTTCAGGTGTTCAGCCTGGGGGCGATGCGCAAGATCAAAGAGGAAGGCGTGTACTTCCGCAACCCGATCAACGGCGACAAGGTGTTCCTGAGCCCGGAAAAATCGATGGAAATCCAGTATGACCTGGGTTCCGACATCGTGATGATTTTCGATGAATGTACGCCGTACCCGGCCGACTGGGACTACGCCAAGCGTTCGATGGAAATGTCGCTGCGTTGGGCGCAGCGCAGCCGCCAGCGTTTCGACGAGCTGGAAAATAAAAATGCGCTGTTCGGCATCATTCAGGGCGGCGTTTACGAAGATTTACGTGATGTTTCCGTCAAAGGGCTGGTGGATATCGGCTTTGACGGGTACGCTGTGGGCGGCTTGGCTGTAGGCGAGCCGAAAGAGGATATGCATCGCATTCTTGAACACGTTTGCCCGCAAATTCCGGAAGATAAGCCACGCTATTTGATGGGCGTCGGCAAGCCGGAAGATTTGGTGGAAGGCGTGCGCCGCGGCATCGACATGTTCGACTGCGTCATGCCGACCCGCAACGCCCGCAACGGCCATTTGTTCGTGACTGACGGTGTGGTAAAAATCCGTAATGCCAAGCACAAGGATGATACTTCTCCGCTGGATAAGGACTGTGATTGCTACACGTGTCGCCATTACAGCCGCGCCTACTTGCACCATCTCGACCGTTGCAACGAAATATTGGGTGCTCGACTGAACACAATTCATAACCTGCGTCACTACCAGCGCCTGATGGCGGGTTTACGCCAGGCTATCGAAGAGGGTAAATTAGAGCAGTTTGTTGCGGATTTCTATGGTCGGATCGGCAAGCCGATTCCGCCTTTAAACGCTTGATCTAATAATTGATAACTTAATGAGGGAATTTCAATGAGCTTTTTCATTTCTGACGCCGTCGCATCCGCAGGGGCTCCGGCTCAGGGAAGCCCGTACTCTCTGATCATTATGCTGGTGGTGTTCGGCCTGATCTTCTACTTCATGATCCTGCGCCCACAGCAGAAACGCGCGAAAGATCACAAGAAGCTGATGGACTCCATCGGTAAAGGCGACGAAGTGCTGACCACCGGCGGCCTGATCGGTCGTGTGACCAAAGTGGCCGACACCGGCATCATCGCCATCGCGCTGAACGACACCACGGAAGTGATGATCAAGCGTGACTTCGTGGCGGCCGTTCTGCCGAAAGGTACCATGAAGGCCCTGTAATCTTTTTTCCCGAAGGGAATTGCCGTGCTAAACCGTTATCCTTTGTGGAAGTATCTGATGTTGATCGTCGTGATCCTCGTCGGTCTGCTTTATGCGCTTCCCAACATCTACGGTGAGGATCCGGCCGTACAAATCACTGGCGCGCGCGGTGTCGCCGCCAGTGAAACTACGCTGGACCAGGTCCGTACCGTATTAGAAAAAGACAACATCGCGAGCAAGTCGATTGCGCTGGAAAATGGCGCTATCCTGGCTCGCTTTAAAGATCCTGACGTTCAGCTGCGCGCCCGCGAAGCGCTGGTGACCGAGCTGGGTGACAAATTCGTCGTGGCGCTGAACCTGGCGCCGGCCACGCCGACCTGGCTGGCCATGCTGGGCGCAGAACCGATGAAACTCGGCCTGGACCTGCGCGGCGGCGTGCACTTCCTGATGGAAGTGGACATGGACACCGCGTTGAGCAAGCTGCAGGAACAGACCATGGATACCCTGCGCAGCGAGCTGCGCGAGAAGGGCATTCCTTACGCGTCTATCCGCAAGCTGGACAACAACGGCGTGGAAGTTCGCTTCCGTGACGATGCGGCTCGCGACCAGGCCATCAGCTATATCGGCCCGCGTCAGCGCGATCTGGTGCTGTCCGCCAACGGCGCCAACACCATGAAAGCGAACCTGACGGACGCCCGTCTGAGCGAAGCGCGTGAATACGCCGTCCAGCAGAACATCACTATCCTGCGTAACCGCGTCAACCAGCTCGGCGTCGCCGAACCGCTGGTGCAGCGCCAGGGCGCTGACCGCATCGTGGTCGAGCTGCCGGGCATTCAGGACACCGCGCGCGCCAAAGAAATTCTGGGCGCCACCGCGACCCTCGAATTCCGTCTGGTGAACACCAATGCGGACGCCACCGCGGCGGCCAATGGCCGCGTGCCGGGCGATTCCGAGGTGAAATATACCCGCGACGGCCAGCCGATCGTGCTGTACAAGCGCGTGATCCTGACCGGTGACCACATCACCGACTCCACCTCGAGCACCGACGAATACAACCAGCCGCAGGTTAACATCTCGCTGGATAGCGCCGGCGGCACGTCGATGTCCAACTTCACCAAGGACAACATCGGCAAGCCGATGGCGACCCTGTTCGTGGAGTATAAGGACAGCGGTAAGAAAGACGCCAACGGCCGTGCGGTGCTGGTGAAACAGGAAGAAGTGATCAACGTGGCGAACATTCAGTCGCGTCTTGGCAACAGCTTCCGCATCACCGGTATCGGCAACCCGAACGAAGCGCGTCAGCTTTCGCTGCTGTTGCGTGCGGGTGCGCTGATCGCGCCGATTCAGATCGTTGAAGAGCGCACCATCGGTCCAACCCTGGGTCAGCAGAACATTACCCAAGGTCTGGAAGCCTGTCTGTGGGGCCTGGTGGCGTCCATCGTCTTCATGGTGGTCTGGTACCGTAAGTTCGGCGTGATCGCCACCACGGCGCTGGTCGCCAACCTGGTGCTGATCGTCGGCGTGATGTCCCTGTTGCCGGGGGCGACGCTGACCATGCCGGGCATTGCCGGGATCGTGTTGACGCTGGCGGTGGCGGTCGACGCCAACGTACTGATTAACGAACGTATCAAGGAAGAGCTGAAGAATGGCCGGTCCGTTCAGCAGGCAATCCATGAGGGCTATAAAGGCGCGTTCTCCAGTATCGTCGACGCCAACATCACCACGCTGATCACCGCGGTCATCCTGTACGCAGTGGGCACCGGTTCGATCAAAGGCTTTGCGATCACCACCGCGATCGGTGTGGCGACGTCCATGTTCACCGCGATTGTCGGTACCCGTGCCATCGTCAACCTGCTTTACGGCGGCAAACGCATTAACAAGCTGTCTATCTGAGGAGTGCGTTGTGGCACAGGATTATACTGTTGAGCAACTCAACTACGGCCGTAAAGTCTACGACTTTATGCGCTGGGACTATTTGGCCTTCGGCATCTCGTTGCTGCTGTTGGTCGCGTCGATCGTCACCATGTCGGTGCGCGGGTTTAACTGGGGTCTGGATTTCACCGGCGGTACGGTGATTGAAATCAACCTGGAGAAGCCGGCTAACCTTGACCTGATGCGCGACACGCTGGAGAAGGCCGGGTTCCAGGATCCGATCATCCAGAACTTCGGCAGCAGCCGCGACGTGATGGTGCGCATGCCACCGGCGACCGGCACCGCAGGCCAGGAACTGGGCAACAAGGTGATCGGCGTGATCAACGACTCGGTGGATAAAAACGCCACCGTGAAGCGCATCGAGTTCGTCGGCCCGAGCGTGGGCAGCGAGCTGGCGCAAACCGGCGGCATGGCGCTGCTGGTGGCGTTGATCTGTATCCTGATCTACGTCGGTTTCCGCTTCGAATGGCGCCTGGCGCTGGGGGCGGTTATCGCGCTGGCGCACGACGTGATCATCACGCTGGGCGTGCTGTCGCTGTTCCACATCGAGATTGACCTGACCATCGTCGCTTCCCTGATGTCGGTTATCGGTTACTCGCTGAACGACAGCATCGTGGTCTCCGACCGTATTCGTGAGAACTTCCGCAAGATCCGCCGCGGTACGCCTTACGAGATCATGAACGTGTCGTTGACCCAGACGCTGAGCCGTACGCTGATGACTTCCGGTACTACCCTGATGGTGGTGCTGATGCTGTACATCTTCGGTGGCGCGATGCTGCAAGGCTTCTCGCTGGCGATGCTGATCGGCGTGTCGATCGGTACCGTTTCCTCCATCTACGTCGCGTCCGCGCTGGCGTTGAAGCTGGGGATGAAACGCGAGCACATGCTGCAGCAAAAAGTGGAAAAAGAGGGCGCGGATCAGCCTTCGATTCTGCCTTAACCGCCGCAGTATTCAGCGAAATGAGAAGGAGCGCCAATGGCGCTCTTTTTTTTGCTTTGGGTTTCAGCGTTGCTGCACCACCGCCGGTTGGGCGGTGGCCACCAGACTGTGCAGACGGATATAGCCGAGCTGTTCCGGCGTCAGGCCGCTGAAGCGTAGCTCGAAGTCCTGACCGGGTTTCGGCAGCAGCGAGTCGGCGCTGGCGATCGGTTGCGACAGCGCTTCGGCGGTCAACGGCCGGCCGGTGGCTTCATCCAGTTGACCCCATTCCACCACCGCGTTGAACGGCGGCAGCGTGGCCTGTGAGAGGATGCGCACATGCAGCTGCGCCTGCGTGCCGTTGGCTTCGCTCTTGATGTGGCTCAGTGAAACGCTCAGTTCGCCGAGGCTGCTCTGCAAACGGGCGGCGTTCCGGGCTGCCGGCAGCAGGTAGACGCCGTTGTCGGAGTGCTGATTGAGCAAATTCTGCCGCTCCAGTGCGGTGGTTTGGTCGGTCAGTACGCTCACTTTCTGGTTCAGCGCGGCGACCTGATGGCGCAGCTGAGGCACGGCGGTGTTGTGCGCGCAGCCCGCCAGCAAAATGGCGGCGGCGAGCAGGGCGATTTTAGGGTAACAGGTTGTCATGACGGCGATTTCCTATGCTGAGTCTCCTGCTATCAAGCTTAGTCCGCATAGTGGTGAAAGTCATATCGCTGCCACCTTCCCGCCGCCTGTCGCAACAAATGGCCGCCGCCCTTTGTTGTGGCTGCACTTCGGGTTAAACTGCATTTATCTATAAAAAACGTTTATCAGGACGTGTTATGCATTGCCCTTTCTGCGCCGCCGTTGATACCAAAGTCATCGATTCCCGCCTGGTGGGGGACGGTTCGCAAGTGCGCCGCCGCCGCCAGTGTCTGGTATGCAATGAACGCTTCACCACCTTCGAGGTGGCCGAGCTGGTGATGCCGCGAGTGATTAAAAGCGATGAGGTGCGCGAGCCGTTCAACGAAGACAAACTGCGTCGCGGCATGCTGAAAGCGCTGGAAAAGCGCCCGGTCAGCTCGGACGATGTGGAAAACGCCCTTAATCATATCAAATCCCAACTGCGCGCCACCGGCGAACGCGAAGTGCCGACCAAGTTAGTCGGCAATCTGGTGATGGACGCGCTGAAAAAGCTGGATAAGGTGGCCTACATTCGCTTCGCGTCGGTGTACCGCAGCTTCGAAGACGTGCGCGAGTTCGGTGAAGAGATTGCCCGCCTGCAAGACTAAAGGATCTTTCATGCATCACGACGAATTTTACATGGCGCGCGCCTTCGAACTGGCGCGGCTGGGGCGTTTCACCACCGCGCCCAATCCGAACGTCGGCTGCGTTATCGTGCGCGACGGCGAAATTGTCGGTGAAGGCTATCATCTGCGCGCCGGCGAGCCGCATGCGGAAGTGCACGCGCTGCGCATGGCGGGCGACAAGGCGCGCGGCGCCACCGCCTACGTGACGCTCGAGCCGTGCAGTCACCACGGCCGCACGCCGCCCTGCGCCGATGCGCTGGTGGCCGCCGGCGTGACGCGGGTGGTCGCGGCGATGCAAGATCCCAATCCTCAGGTGGCGGGGCGCGGCTTGTACAAGCTGCAGCAAGCCGGCGTCGAAGTCCGTCATGGCCTGATGCTGGCCGAGGCCGAAGCGGTCAACCTGGGCTTCCTCAAACGCATGCGCACCGGTTTCCCCTATGTGCAGCTGAAGCTGGGCGCGTCGCTGGACGGCCGCACGGCGATGGCCTCCGGCGAAAGCCAGTGGATCACCTCACCCGAAGCGCGTCAGGACGTGCAGCGCCTGCGCGCGCAGAGCGCCGCCATTCTCAGCACCAGCGCCACCGTACTGGCGGACGATCCGTCGCTGACGGTGCGTTGGGATGAGCTGGACGCCGAGACGCAGCGCCTCTATCCGCGCGAAAATCTGCGCCAGCCGCTGCGCATCCTGCTCGACAGCCAAAATCGCATTACCCCGCAGCACCGCGTGGTGCAGCAGCCGGGCGCTACCTGGCTGGCGCGTCTGCAGGCGGATGAACAGGCCTGGCCGCAAGAGGTCGAACAGTTTATCTGCCCGGCGCACGGCGGCGGCATCGATCTGGTGGTGATGATGATGCTGTTGGCCAAGCGCCAGGTGAATTCAATCTGGGTAGAGGCGGGCGCAACGCTGGCCGGCGCGCTGCTGCAGGCTGGCCTGGTGGATGAGCTCATTTTGTACATCGCGCCGAAACTGTTGGGCGATAATAGCCGCGGCCTGTGTCATCTGCCGGGCCTGGAACGGCTGGCCGACGCGCCGGAATTCGTCTTTAGCGACGTGCGTCAGGTTGGCCCCGATCTGCGTTTGCGCCTGCGGGCGAAACACTGAATCTCGCGCCCGCGCGCCGGTTTTACAAAAGCGCCGCGCAGGCGATGAAAGAATATGATAGAATCCGCCCCCCTGCGGGGTATTGAACCCATTTTTAAGGAAAGCCCATGAAAGTTATCGAAGGTGTTGTTGCTACTCCAAATGCCCGTGTGGCGATCGCAATTGCACGTTTTAACAATTTCATCAACGACAGCCTGCTGGAAGGTGCCATCGACGCGCTGAAACGCATTGGTCAGGTTGCTGACGACAACATCACCGTTGTCTGGGTCCCGGGCGCTTACGAGCTGCCGCTGACGGCGAGCGTATTGGCCAAAACCGGCAAATACGACGCGGTTATCGCGCTGGGCACCGTTATCCGTGGGGGCACCGCGCACTTCGAATATGTAGCGGGCGAAGCCAGCTCCGGCATCGGCAACGTTGCGATGAATGCCGAAATCCCGGTTGCCTTTGGCGTGCTGACCACCGAAAGCATCGAACAGGCGATCGAACGCGCCGGCACCAAAGCGGGCAACAAGGGCGCTGAAGCCGCGCTGACCGCACTTGAAATGATTAATGTTATCAAAGCTATTAAAGCCTGAATTTAGTTAAGGGGAATTCCGTGAAACCTGCTGCTCGTCGCCGCGCTCGTGAGTGCGCTGTTCAAGCGCTTTACTCTTGGCAGTTGTCTAAAAACGACCTTGCCGATGTTGAACACCAGTTCCTGACGGAGCAGGATGTCAAAGATGTTGACGTCGCCTATTTTCGCGAGTTGCTGTCCGGCGCGGCAGTGAATGCAGGTATGCTGGACGAACTGATGGCGCCTTACCTGTCGCGTCAGCTCGAAGAGCTGGGCCAGGTGGAGCGCGCGGTGCTGCGCGTCGCGCTGTTTGAACTGAAAATGCGCGAGGATGTCCCTTATAAGGTGGCGATTAACGAAGCGATCGAGCTGGCGAAAACCTTCGGCGCGGAAGACAGCCACAAGTTTGTGAACGGGGTGCTGGATAAAGTGGCGCCAACCCTTCGCAAGAAAAAGTAAAACATTAAGGCCGGCATTCCCGGCCTTAATTTCTTCTAGTGGAATATCGATATGGCATGCGGCGAATTTGACCTCATTGCCCGCTATTTTGACCGGTTTAAGCGCGTGCGCCGGGATGTACAGTTGGGCATTGGAGATGACTGCGCACTGCTGGCAGTGCCGGAAAAACAGCTGGTGGCCGTCAGTACCGATACGCTGGTGGCGGGCATTCACTTCCTGCCGGACATCGATCCGGCCGATCTCGGTTACAAGGCGCTGGCGGTCAATCTGAGCGATCTGGCTGCGATGGGCGCCGATCCTGCGTGGCTCTCGCTGGCCCTGACCCTGCCGGAGGTGAACGAGCCGTGGCTGAAGGCCTTCAGCGACAGCCTGTTCGATCAGCTCAACTATTACGGCATGCAGCTGATTGGCGGCGATACCACGCGCGGCCCGCTGAGCATGACGTTGACCATTCAGGGGCTGATCCCGGCCGGCCGGGCGCTGACCCGCAGCGGCGCGCGCATCGGCGACTGGATCTATGTGACCGGCACGCTGGGCGACAGCGCCGCCGGTCTGGCGATCCTGCAGGATCGCCTGGCGGTGACGGATGCGGCGGCGCGCGATTATCTGGTCGCGCGTCATCTGCGGCCGCAGCCGCGGGTGTTGCAGGGGCAGGCGCTGCGCGATCTGGCCAGCTCGGCGATCGACATCTCCGATGGCCTGATTTCCGATCTGAAGCATATCCTGAAGGCCAGCGACTGTGGCGCACGCATCGTACTGGACGAGCTGCCGATGTCGCAGGCGCTGAGCAGCCACGCCGATGCCGAGCAGGCGCTGCGTTGGGCGCTGGCGGGCGGCGAAGATTACGAGCTGTGCTTCACCGTGCCGGAGATCAACCGCGGCGCGCTGGAAGTGGCGCTGAGCCACCTTGGAGCCGACTACACCTGTATCGGCCAAATTGGCCCGCTGTCTGAAGGTATTCGCTATTATCGCGACGATGAGGCGGTAGAGCTGGACTGGGCCGGCTTCGATCATTTCAACGCGGAGCCGGGCACCGATGGATGAAGCCAAGCGCCGGCTGCGGATGAGCAATCCGTGGCACCTGCTGGCCACCGGTTTTGGCAGCGGTTTGTCGCCGGTGATGCCGGGCACCATGGGATCGCTGGCGGCGATCCCGTTCTGGCTGCTGCTGATCCAACTGCCGTGGCAGCTTTACTCGCTGGCGGTGATGTTCAGCATTTGCATCGGCTTCTATATTTGCCATCGCACGGCAAAAGACATGAAGGTGCACGATCACGGCAGCATCGTCTGGGACGAGTTCGTCGGCATGTGGATCACGCTGATGGCGTTGCCGGTCAACGATTGGCGCTGGGTCGCCGCCGGTTTCGTCATCTTCCGCATTCTGGATATGTGGAAGCCGTGGCCGATCCGCTGGTTCGACCGCAACGTGCATGGCGGCATGGGTATTATGGTCGACGATATTATCGCCGGCGTGCTGTCCGCCGGCATCATCTACCTGATTGGGCACCACTGGCCGATCGGGCTGTTCTGACAGACGGGCGCGCTGTTTCGCGCCCGCTTCTCTTTATTCAAACCCTGTCACCCGGTGCGGCACGTAAGCCGTCTCCAGTTCCGCCACCTCTTGCGGCGACAAACTCAAATCGACTGCGGCGATGGCGTCGTCCAGCTGTTCGCTGCGCGAAGCGCCGACGATCGGTGCGCTGACCGCCGGCTTGTTCAGCAGCCAGGCCAGCGCGATCTGCGCGCGTGACACGCCGCGTTCCTCGGCGAGGCTGGCGACGCGCTCGGCGATAATGGCGTCAATGCCTTCGGTTTCCTCGTACAGGCTCTTGCCGAACTGGTCGGAAACCAGCCGCGCGGTGGTTTCGCCCCAGGGGCGGGTCAGGCGGCCGCGCGCCAGCGGGCTCCACGGCAGCACGGCGATGCCTTCGGCGGCGCACAGCGGGTGCATCTCGCGCTCTTCTTCGCGCTGGATCAGGTTGTATTGATCCTGCATGCTGACGAAGCGCGTCCAGCCGTGCAGATCGGCGGTATACAGCGCTTTGGCGAACTGCCAGGCGTACATCGAGGAGGCGCCGATGTATCGCGCCTTACCGGCTTTCACCACGTCGTGCAGCGCTTCCAGCGTCTCTTCCAGCGGCGTTTCGTAATCCCAGCGATGGATTTGCAGCAAATCGACATAGTCGGTGCCCAGACGCCGCAGGCTGTCGTCGATGGATTGCATGATCTTGGCGCGCGACAAACCGCGCTCCAGGTTGCTCAGCGGGAAATACACCTTGGTGGCGATCACCACCTCCTCGCGGCGCGCATAGTCGCGCAGTGCCCGGCCGAGGATCTCCTCGCTGCTGCCGTCGGAATAGCTGTTGGCGGTGTCGAAAAAGTTGATGCCGGCTTCCAGCGCCTGTTTCAGCAGCGGACGGCTACTCTCTTCAGGCAGCGTCCAGGCGTGATTGCCGCGGTTCGGTTCGCCGTAGGTCATGCAACCCAGGCAGATGCGCGAGACGTTCAGATCGGTGTTGCCCAGTTTCAGGTACTTCATGCTTGCCTCCCATTCACAGCTCAGACAGTAACTGTAGCGCGGATCCCGAAGGGCGGAAACGAAAACGCCCCCGCAGGCGGGGGCGTTTGTCAGGTGCAGGCGGTGATTACTGCGCCTGCCAGGTTTCGATTTGGCGCTGAATACCGGCGGCGTCCAGCCCCAGATCGGCACGCAGCTCTTCCTGGCTGCCCTGCGAGACGAAGCTGTCCGGCAGGCCGAGGTTCAGCACAGGCACCGGGCGGCGTTTGGCCATCAGCAGTTCGTTAACGCCGCTACCGGCGCCGCCCATGATCGCGTTCTCTTCCAGCGTGACCAGCGTTTCATGGCTGGCGGCCAGTTCGAGCACCAACTGCTCGTCCAGCGGTTTGACGAAGCGCATGTCGACCAGCGTGGCGTTGAGCGCTTCCGCCGCTTGCGCGGCCTCCGGCAGCAGGGTGCCGAAGTTGAGAATGGCGATCTTTTCCCCCTGACGGCGCACCACGCCTTTGCCGATCGGCAGCAGGCTGAGCGGCTCCAGCGCAGCGCCGGTGCCGGTGCCGCGCGGATAGCGCACGGCGCTCGGGCCATCGTTATAGTGATAGCCGGTATACAGCATCTGCCGGCATTCGTTCTCGTCGCTTGGCGTCATGATCACCATGGTCGGGATGCAGCGCATGAACGACAGATCGAACGCCCCCTGATGGGTCTGGCCGTCGGCGCCGACGATGCCGCCGCGATCGATGGCGAACATCACCGGCAGGTTTTGGATCGCCACATCGTGGATCAACTGGTCGTAGGCGCGTTGCAGGAAGGTGGAATAGATCGCCACCACCGGCTTGTAGCCGCCGATCGCCAGCCCGGCGGCGAAAGTGACCGCGTGCTGCTCGGCGATCGCCACGTCGAAATATTGCTGCGGGTAGTCGCGAGAGAACTGCACCATGCCGGAGCCTTCGCGCATCGCCGGCGTGATCGCCATCAGCGAGCTGTCTTTGGCGGCGGTTTCACACAGCCAGTCGCCGAAGATTTTCGAATAGGTCGGCAGACCTCCGGCGCTTTTCGGCAGCGTGCCGCTGGCGGGATCGAACTTCGGCACCGCGTGGAAGCTGATCGGATCCTTCTCCGCCGGCGCGTAACCACGGCCTTTCTTGGTCATGATGTGCAACAGCTGTGGGCCTTTCAGATCGCGCATGTTTTTCAACGTGGCGACCAGGCCCTGTACGTCGTGCCCGTCTACCGGGCCGATGTAGTTGAAGCCCAGCTCTTCGAACAGCGTACCCGGCACCACCATGCCTTTCAGGTGCTCTTCGGTGCGTTTCACTAGCTCCTTGATCGGCGGCACGCCGGCCAGCACTTTCTTGCCGCCTTCGCGCAGGGTGGAGTAAAGCTTGCCGGACAGCAGCTGCGCCAGGTGATTGTTCAGCGCGCCGACGTTTTCCGAGATCGACATCTCGTTGTCGTTCAGCACCACCAGCATGTCCGGATTGATGTCGCCGGCGTGGTTCATCGCTTCGAACGCCATGCCGGCGGTAATGGCGCCGTCGCCGATCACACACACCGTGCGGCGGCCTTTGCCTTCACGCTCTGCCGCCACCGCCATGCCGAGGCCGGCGCTGATCGAGGTCGATGAGTGGCCGACCGACAGCACGTCGTATTCGCTTTCGGCGCGCCACGGGAAGGGGTGCAAGCCGTTCTTTTGCCGAATGGTGGCGATGCGGTCGCGACGGCCGGTCAGAATTTTGTGCGGGTAGGCCTGGTGGCCGACGTCCCACACCAGATGATCGAACGGCGTGTTGTAGACGAAATGCAACGCCACCGTCAGTTCGACGGTACCCAGCCCGGAGGCAAAGTGGCCGCTGGAACGACTGACGCTGTTCAGCAGGTATTGCCGCAGCTCATCGCACAGCTTCGGCAAGCTCTCTTTGGGCAGCAAGCGGAGTTCCTCGGGGTTTTCCGCTAGCGCCAGGGTTGGGTATTTGGCTATATCAAGACTCATTCGATACTCATATCAGAGGAGTTAACGTCACACGTTAATTGTCGCGTTCAATAATGAAGCTGGCTAACGCTCGCAATGGCGCTGTGTTATAAGATTGCGCTGCCAAAGTGTCCAATGCAGCTAATGCTTCCTGATAGAGATCCCACGCTTTTGCTTTCGCGCTGTCAAGCCCGAGTAACGCCGGGTAGGTACTCTTTCCGTGTTGTTGGTCCGCTCCCTGGCGCTTGCCGATTTTCTCAGTCTCGCCGACAACGTCCAAAATGTCATCCTGAACCTGGAACGCCAGGCCGACCGCGGCGGCGTAACGATCCAGCTGCGGCAGCGCCGCTCGCCCGGCTTCGCCGGCGCTCAGCGCGCCCAAGCGCACCGCCGCGCGGATCAGCGCGCCGGTTTTGTGGCGGTGGATCTGCTCTAGCGCCTGCAGATCGACGCGCTTGCCTTCGGCTTCCAGATCCAGTGATTGGCCGCCGCACATGCCGGCTACGCCGCTGGCGGTCGCCAGTTCGGAGACCATCGCCAGCCGATCGCGCAGGGCCACGTCGGGCATCTCGGCATCGGCCAGGATCGAAAACGCCAGCGTTTGCAGCGCATCGCCGGCCAGGATCGCGTTGGCTTCGCCGAATTTAATGTGGCAGGTCGGCTGGCCGCGGCGCAGATCGTCGTCGTCCATCGCCGGCAGATCGTCGTGGATCAGCGAGTAGGCATGAATGCATTCTACCGCTGCCGCCGGCGCATCCAGGTTGCTCAGCGACACGCCGAACATCTGGCCGGTGGTGTAGACCAGGAACGGGCGCAGGCGCTTGCCGCCCAGCAAGGCGCCGTGACGCATCGCCGCCACCATGTTGCCGTCGTTGAACGGCAGCGGGGCGATGAAGTCCAACAGCGCGCGATCGGCACGCTGGCGGAAAATCTGCATTTGATCGGCAAAAGCGGCCGATGGGGCGATCTCAGACATGTCGGTTACTCGGTATCCGGTGTAAAAGGCGTCAGCGCCGCATCGTCGGCGCTGTCGTTAAGGAGTATCTGCACACGCTGTTCCGCCTGTTGCAGTTTCTGCTGGCCTTGACGCGCCAGCTGTACGCCACGTTCGAACTCGTTCAGCGCGTCTTCCAGCGGCAATTCGCCTGACTCCAGACGCGTCACGATGCTTTCCAGCTCGCCGAGGGCGCTTTCAAAGCTGGCAGTTTGCTCTGTACTGGCTGATTGTGCTGGTTTTTTCGGCATAATTTTCTTTTTACGTCATCATGTGAACCGTGGCGCCAGAGCCTATCCTAGCGGATCTTGATTAGCAAATCATGGCGCTCATGTGTGGTTTTGTGCGCAGAGCACGGCGATATGGTGATATACTCCGCGCCGTAATTCTTATCTGACAACAAAGACCGCCATGAAGTTTATCATTAAATTGTTCCCGGAAATCACCATCAAGAGCCAATCTGTGCGCTTGCGCTTTATCAAGATTCTCTCGACCAATATTCGCAACGTCCTGAAGCAGTATGATGAAACGCTGGCGGTCGTCCGTCACTGGGATCATATCGAAGTTCGCGCCAAAGATGAAAACCAGCGGCCGATCATCGCCGACGCCCTGACGCGCATTCCCGGCATCCACCATATTTTGGAAGTGGAAGACCGCGCTTATACCGACATCCACCACATCTTCGAGCAGACGCTGGAAGCCTACCGCGCCCAGTTGGAAGGCAAAACCTTCTGCGTGCGCGTCAAGCGCCGCGGCAAGCAGGCGTTCAATTCGCAGGACGTAGAGCGCTACGTCGGCGGCGGCCTGAACCAGCATATCGAGAGCGCGCGCGTTAACCTTAGCCGCCCGCAGGTCACGGTAAATCTGGAGATTGAAGACGACAAGCTGATGCTGGTCAAACGCCGCCTCGAAGGCATCGGTGGTTACCCGGTCGGCACCCAGGAAGACGTACTGTCGTTGATTTCCGGCGGTTTCGACTCGGGCGTCTCCAGCTATATGTTGATGCGTCGCGGTTGCCGCGTGCACTTCTGCTTCTTCAACCTGGGCGGCGCTGCGCACGAGATCGGCGTGAAGCAGGTGGCGCACTACCTGTGGAACCGCTTCGCCAGCTCGCACAAGGTGCGCTTCGTCGCCATCGACTTCGAACCGGTGGTGGGCGAGATCCTGGAGAAGGTCGACGATGGCCAGATGGGCGTGGTGCTCAAGCGCATGATGGTGCGCGCCGCTTCGCAAGTGGCCGAACGCTACGGCGTGCAGGCGCTGGTGACCGGCGAGGCGCTGGGGCAGGTCTCCAGCCAGACGCTGACCAACCTGCGTTTGATCGACAATGCGTCCGATACCCTGATCCTGCGTCCGCTGATCTCGCACGATAAAGAGCACATCATCAAGCTGGCGCGCGAAATCGGCACCGAAGACTTCGCCAAAACCATGCCGGAATACTGCGGCGTGATTTCTAAGAGCCCGACGGTGAAAGCGGTCAAGGCCAAGATTGAAGAGGAAGAGAGCCACTTCGATTTCAGCATTCTCGACCGGGTGGTGAGCGAAGCGAAGAACGTCGATATTCGCTCTATCGCCGAGCAGGCGCAGGAGCAGGTGACCGAGGTGGAAACCGTCGCGGCCTTCGGCGCCGACGAGGTGATCTTGGATATCCGCTCCAACGACGAGCAGGAAGAGAAGCCGCTGCAGCTGGAACAGGTTGAAGTGAAAGCGCTGCCGTTCTACAAGCTGAGCACCCAGTTTGGCGATCTGGATCAGAGCAAAACCTACCTGCTGTATTGCGAGCGCGGCGTGATGAGCCGCCTGCAGGCGCTGTACCTGCTGGAGCAAGGCTTCAGCAACGTGAAGGTTTATCGCCCGTAACGCACGGAGCGGCATAAATGAGAAGGGCTGAACCGGTGTTCAGCCCTTTTTTTATCGGCAAGCCGCTCAGTCGCGGAAGTCGTACATTCCCGGGATCAGCACCAGCTGCGCGGCGATCTCCGCCGCCTTGGCTTTACCAAGCAGCAGGTCTATCAGCTTCAGCGCGAACTCCATCGCGGTGCCCGGCCCCTGGCTGGTGAGCAGGTTGACGCGGGCATCGTACACCACGCGGCGCTCCATCCATTTATCCGCCGGTATCTGGTCTTTCAGGCCCGGGAAGCCGGTCATGTTGCCGATCGGGAACAGATCGTGGTGTTGCAGCACCAGCGCCGGCGCCGCGCAGATGGCGGCGACGATGTTGCCCTGCAGATGCATTTGCCGCACCTTCTCCACCAGCAGCGGGCTGTCGCGGAAGCATTCCGCGCCTTTCAGGCCGCCGGGCAGCACGATGGCGTCGAACGGCTCATCGACGATCGCCACCAGCGGCGCGTCGGCCAGCAGCTTGACGCCGCGCGAACAGACGATAGTCAGCTCGCCGTCGCCGGCAACGCTGGCGGTAGTGACTTTTACGCCCGCCCGCACCAGCAGGTCGATGGTGGTGACGGCTTCGGTTTCTTCGCTACCAGGTGCCAGGCAGACCAGCGCCGATACGCTCATATTCATTTTCCTTTCGTTTAATCAATTCAAACAGCCGCGCATTCTCCGGCAGCGTGAGGCCGTGGCTGCGCGCGCGGCGCAGCAGGTAACCGGTGATGTAGTCGATCTCGGTGTGCCGCTGGCTGCGGATGTCCTGCAGCATCGACGAAATGTTGTCGGCGGTGCTGTGGATCACGTCCATCACGTATTGCATCAGGCCTTCACAGGAGGTGTGGTAGCCCTCCATCGCCATCACGCTGGCGACTTCACGGCACAGCGTTTCGATCTGTTCCGGGTAACGCTGCAGGTCGCCGTTGCGGCAGCCGTACAGCGCCGTCAGCGGGTTGATCACGCAGTTGACCGCCAGCTTGCGCCAGTTGGCCGAGGCGATATTGTTGTGCCAGGCGACGTCAGGCAGTGCCTGATGCAGCACTTCCGCCAGGTGGCTGAGGTGTTGGGCGGCCGGCGAGGTTGGGCCGATGTGGGTGATGCCGGTGGCGACGTGGATAATGGTGCTGCCTTCGTGGCGCGCAGCGTGGGTGGTGGTGCCCTGCAGGATGGGCTGGCCGTTCGGCGGCAGCTCTTCCTGGGTGCCCATGCCGTTGTGCAGCAGCAAAATAGCGCACTGGGGGTTCAGCTTCGGCAGCAGCGCGCTGACCGCGCTGGACACCTGCCAGGCTTTTAGCGTCACCAGCAGCAGCTCGCTTTGCGCAAGATGCTCCGGATCGTTGGTGGGCAAATTGCGATTGAACGAGACGCCTTCCGGCTCTATCACGTTCACTGCGCAAAAAGGCTGTGGCACTCTTAGCCATCCCTGTACATCGTGGCCCTGCTGATACAGCCGGGAGAGCCACAGTTGTCCGAGCGCGCCGCAACCAAGAATGGTTATTTTCATTCAGTCTCCTTGGAAACACGGGAATACCGCTCAATTACCGTGAATTAACTATAGGCTTTATGGCAGCCCGAAGCGCTATCCCTGCGTGCGTTCAGCAGATTTTGTCTGAGGCGGCAAAGCGGTTATCATGCTCGGCATCAAAATCGCCTAAGCTATTAGGCACTCATTCAGGAGGAAGAAGTATGCCATCTTTCGACATCGTTTCCGAAATTGATATGCAGGAAGTGCGTAACGCCGTTGAGAACGCTACCCGCGATCTCGGTACCCGCTGGGATTTTCGCAACGTGCCGGCCAGCTTTGAGCTAAACGAGAAAGACCAAAGCATCAAGGTTGCCACCGAGTCTGATTTCCAGGTGCAACAGCTGCTCGACATTCTGCGCGAAAAGCTGAGCAAGCGCAGCATCGACGGCGCTGCGCTGGAGATCCCGGAAGAGTTTACCCACAGCGGCAAAACCTACAGCGTGGAAGCCAAGCTGAAGCAGGGGATTGAAACCTCTGTGGCGAAGAAAATCGTCAAGCTGATCAAAGACAGCAAGCTGAAGGTGCAGGCGCAGATCCAGGGTGAAGAAGTACGGGTGACCGGCAAGTCACGCGACGATTTGCAGAGCGTGATGGCGCTGGTGCGCGGCGGCGATCTGGGGCAGCCGTTCCAGTTCAAGAACTTCCGCGATTAATCTCTACGGGGCCGGCATTGCCGGCCCTAATTCTTTACAGCGAATTGACCAGCGCTTCCAGCTGACCGCGATTGGTCTGCTTAGTATCCACCTTGACGTAGGCGCTGCGCTCTTCCGGCACGACGATCGCCTCGGCCACACCGGGCTGCGCCTTCAGGCGGCTTTCCAGCGCCGAATCCTTCACCGCCAGTTCCGACAGCGTAATGCGCAGGCTGCTGACATACGGCGGCTCTTTCATGGTGCTGCTGACCAGGAACCAGACGGCGGCCAGCACGGCGCCGGCGATAAACACCAAGCCCGCCCCCTGCAAACCGTACAGCCAGCCTCCGAGGCTGCCGCCGATCGCCACGCCGATAAACTGGCTGGTGGAGTAGACCCCCATCGCGGTGCCCTTGTAGCCGGCCGGTGATTCTTTGCTGATCAGTGAAGGCAGAATGGCTTCCATCACGTTGAAGGCCATGAAGAACAGCTGCACGCCGGCGATGATGCCCCATAGATGAGCGCCGGAGAGCCACAGCAGCACTTCGGCGCAAAACAGCACCGCCACGCAGCCCATAAACACCTGCTTCATGCGGCGATATTTTTCGGCATAGATGATGAACGGCACCACGGCGGCGAACGACACCAGCATGGTCACCAGGTAGACGATCCAGTGCTCGCTGGCCGCCAGCCCGGCTTTCTCCATCGCCAGCGGCAGCGCCACGAAGCTCGACATCAGCAGGATATGCAGGCACATGATGCCGAAGTTGAGCTTCAGCAGGCGCGAGTTGCTCAGCACTTTGCGGAAGCTGCCGCGCACGATGCTGGACTCGCGGTTCAACAGATGGGTGTCGGCGGAAGGTACTACTGCCAGAGTGATGACGATGCCGGCCAGCGCCAGCACGGCGATCATCCAGAACAACGCATGCAGGCCCAAGGCATGGGTGATGATGGGGCCCAGAACCATGGCGATGGCGAAGGTGATACCGAAGCTGACGCCGATGAACGCCATCGCTTTGGTGCGGTTCTGCTCGCGGGTCAGATCGGAGAGCAGCGCCATTACCGCGGCGGCGATGGCGCCGGAGCCTTGCAACGCGCGACCGAGGATCACGCCCCAGATAGAGTCTGTGACGGCGGCGATCACGCTGCCGAGGGCAAAGATCAGTAGGCCGCCGACGATCAGCGGCTTGCGGCCGATGCGATCGGACACCAGGCCGAACGGGATCTGAAATACCGCCTGTGCCAGGCCGTAAATGCCGATGGCGATGCCGATCAGCGCTTCGCTGGCGCCGTTGAGCGCCATGCCGTAGGTGGTTAGCACCGGCAGTACCATAAACATGCCGAGCATGCGCAGGGAGAATACGGTGCCCAATCCCCAGGTGGCGCGGCGCTCCTGCGGGGTCATTGAATTATCGTTCACATCAAACCTCGGTAAAAACCATGCCATCAGACGTTGCGACAGCGCCTGATGGCATGATTTCTGTAAAGCTGCGTCATTTTAGTGTGCGGGGCAGGGGGGGTAAATCGAATGTTGTTTAACAGATATTACAGTTTGACCGCTTTTCGGCGTGACAAATAAAATGGGCCGCAAAAGCGGCCCATTCACAGATGATTTGGCTTACCAAACGTAGGTCACCAGCGCTTCAGGCGCCGCCGTGGCGCTGAAGTCGATCGACATCATCACGCTCAGCGAGGTGATGGCGACGATGGAGAACACGAACAGTTTACGCGCCCAGACGCTGTCGTTTTCGGTCTTGTAACCGCGCAGCGCCATGCCCAGCCACCATACGCTCACCGCCGCAGCGACGATCAGGTACTTGTAGCCGGCATAACCAACCAGGGTCAGCATCAGCGTGGCGATCATAAATGCCAGGATGTAGACCGTGATGTGGTTCTTGGCGACGGAAATGCCTTTCACCACCGGCAGCACCGGAATGTTGGCCGCCTGGTAATCTTTAAAGCGGAAGATAGCGATCGCATAAGAATGCGGCATCTGCCACAGGCTAAAGATAGCCAGCAGGATCAACGCGCCGGCGTCGAACTCGTTGGTCACCGCGCAGTAGCCGATAACCGGCGGCGCGGCGCCCGACAGGCTGCCGATCAGCGTGCCGTAGACCGAGTGGCGTTTCATGTACAGGCTGTAAACGCCGACATAAACCACGAAGCCCATCACCGCCAGCCACATGGCCAGCGGGTTGGCTGCGATATACAGCAACGCAAAGCCCACAATACCCAAAGCGGTCGCATAAACCAGGGTGACACTCGGCGCGATCAGGCCTTTTACCAGCACCCGATTCTTCGTTCTCTCCATTTTCTTGTCGATGTCGCGGTCGATGTAGTTGTTAAACACACAGCCCGACGCGACCACCAACGAGACACCCACCAGGGTGGCGAGAAACAGGGGATAGTCGATGCTCCCTTTGGAAGCGAGCAGGAATCCCCCGACGACAGAAATTAAATTGCCGAAAATAATTCCTGGTTTAGTGACTTGCAGGTATTGCTTAATCATCACGTGCAGCTCAGCTCTTAATCGACCATCATATTGATGTTGAGGTTGTACATAATCCAGAGTGAACCTACAACAACGATACCGATGATCATAGCGGTGAACAGCAATGCCACCAGGTTCCAGCGCTCTTCCGATGAGGTGTTCATGTGCAGGAAGTAAACCAGGTGAACAATCACCTGGATAACCGCCATACCGACAACAACCGCCAGGATGGTGGAATGAGAGGCGGAGCCGTTCATTACCATCGCAAATGGAATTACCGTCAGGATGATCGACAGGATAAAGCCGATCAGGTATGACTTCACGCTGCCGTGGCTTGCGCCGCCGTGAGAGGTTTCATGGGATGAATGGCTCATTACATAACCCCCAGCAGGTAGACAACGGTAAATACGCAGATCCAGACCACGTCCAGGAAGTGCCAGAACAGGCTCAGGCACATCAGGCGGGTTTTGTTGGTCGCGGTCAGGCCGAACTTGCTCACCTGAATCATCAGCACGATGATCCAAATCAGGCCAGAAGTCACGTGCAGACCGTGGGTGCCGACCAGCGCGAAGAAGCTGGACAGGAACGCGCTGCGATCCGGACCGAAGCCTTCGGCGATCAGGTGATGGAATTCATAGATTTCCATCGCCACGAAGCCCAGACCAAACAGGAAGGTCAGGAACAACCAGGTGTTTACACCGCCAACTTTACCTTTGTTCATGGCGATCATCGCCATGCCGTAGGTGATGGAGCTGAACAACAGCAGGAAAGTTTCGACCAGGACAAACTTCAGGTCGAAGATGTCTTTGCCTGAGGGACCGCCAGCGGTCCCGTTCACCAGGACTGCATAAGTCGCGAACAAGCTCGCAAACAAAATACAGTCGCTCATCAGGTAGATCCAGAATCCGAAGACTTTGGTCTCTCCTGCGTCGTGGTGCCCATGCTCTGCATGGGCTGCGTTATGATTGGTCAGAGTTTCAGTTGACATGGTTCACGCCTGCTTTACGGATTTGTTCGTAGTGTTGGTTCTCAATGCGCTCGATTTCATCAACCTGCACATAGTAGTCAACATCGTGATCGAAGCTCTTGCCGATCCAGACAACGATCATACCGATGAAGCCGGCCAGAGCCATCCACCAGATTTCCCAAATCATTGCGAAACCGAATACCAGGCTGAAGAAGGCGATGATAACGCCGGCGCCGGTGTTCTTAGGCATATGAATCGGTTCGTATTTAGCCGGTTTCTTATACGCTTCGCCTTTTTCTTTCATGTCCCAGAACTCATCACGGTCATGGATCTGTGGCACTACGGCAAAGTTATAGAACGGCGGTGGAGACGAGGTTGACCACTCCAGAGTACGAGCACCCCATGGGTCACCGGTCAGATCGCGGTTCTGTTCGCGGTCACGGATACTGACGAAGATCTGGGTCAGCTGGCACAGGATGCCGCAGGCGATCAGCGCCGCACCGCCGGCTGCAACCAGCAGCAGAGGGTGGAACTCAGGGTTGATGTTCTGGCTGATACGACGGGTCATGCCCATAAAGCCCAATGCGTACAGCGGCATGAAGGCGGTGAAGAAGCCGATGATCCAGAACCAGAACGCGCGGATGCCCCATTTTTCGTTCAGCGTGAAGCCGAAGGATTTCGGGAACCAGTAGGTCAGGCCCGCGAAGCAACCGAACACCACGCCGCCGATGATGACGTTGTGGAAGTGAGCGATCAGGAACAGGCTGTTGTGCAGCACGAAGTTCGCGCCCGGTACCGCCAGCAGAACGCCGGTCATACCACCCACGGAGAAGGTGATGATGAAGCCAACGGTCCACAGCATCGCGGAGTTGAGCTTGATACGGCCCTGATACATGGTGAACAGCCAGTTGAAGATTTTCACCCCGGTCGGGATGGAAATGATCATGGTGGCGATACCGAAGAAGGCGTTAACGTTCGCGCCGGACCCCATGGTGAAGAAGTGGTGCAGCCAGACGATGAACGACAGAACGGTAATCGCGATGGTTGCCCATACCAGTGAGGTATAGCCGAACAGGCGTTTTCTGGAGAAGGTTGCGGTGACTTCGGAGAACACGCCGAACACCGGCAGAACCAGGATATACACCTCTGGGTGACCCCAGGCCCAAATCAGGTTGATGTACATCATCATGTTGCCGCCCATATCATTGGTGAAGAAATGGGTGCCCAGATAGCGATCCAGGGTCAGCAGCGCGATGGTGACGGTCAGAATTGGGAAAGAAACGATGATCAGGACGTTAGTACACAGTGCCGCCCAGGTGAACACCGGCATCTTCATCAGAGGCATGCCAGGGGCGCGCATCTTCAGAATGGTGGCGAAGAAGTTCACGCCGGTCAGCAGGGTACCCAGACCGGAAATCTGCAGACTCCAGATCCAGTAATCGACCCCGACGCCAGGACTGTACTCTTTACCCGACAGCGGCGGATACGCCAGCCAACCGGTCTGAGCGAACTCACCGACCCCCAGGGAGATGTTGATCAGCACAACGCCCACCACGAAGAACCAGAAGCTCAGGGAGTTCAGGAACGGGAAGGCAACGTCGCGCGCACCGATTTGCAGCGGCACCACGACGTTCATCAGGCCGACCACGAAAGGCATCGCCATGAAGAAGATCATGATAACGCCGTGCGCGGTGAAGATCTGGTCGTAGTGGTGCGGCGGCAGGAACCCGGCTTCGCCGGCGGACGCCAACGCCTGCTGGCTACGCATCATGATGGCGTCGGCGAAGCCGCGCAGCAGCATGACCATCGCCACGACGATGTACATGATACCAATTTTTTTATGGTCGACCGAAGTCAGCCATTCGCTCCACAGCCACTTCCATTTGCCGAAATAGGTCAGCAGCGCCAGCACTGCCAGGCCCCCGACAATAATTGCGGCTACGGTGACCATGATGATCGGTTCGTGGTACGGAACCGCATCAAGTGTTAATTTTCCCAACATCAGTTATTCCTCGGCTCCGGCGTGAGCAGCATGTTCACCCATGTCCATACCTTGGCTCATGTCCATGCCTTCGTGCGCGCCAGCGCCCTTGTGCATATCCATGTCGCCCATGAATTTGGCAATTGTTTCTTTGAACAAATTCGGTTTGACAGCGGCAAAGTACTCAACCGGGTTGTTTTCACTCGGCTCTGCCAGTTTGTTAAAGTCGTCGGTGGTGTTCAGGTTTTTAGACGATGCCTTCACCTTGGCCACCCACTGATCGAAGTCGCCTTCGGTCGGGGTAACGATCGCGGTGAATTTCATACCGGAGAAGCCTGCGCCGCTGTAGCTGCTGGAGATGCCCTTGTAGGCACCGGCTTCGTTGCCGATCAGGTGCAGTTTGGTCTGCATGCCGGCCATCGCATAAATCTGTCCACCCAACTGCGGGATAAAGAACGAGTTCATTACCGAGTTAGAGGTGATCTTGAATTCGACTGGAACATCTTTCGGGAAAGCCAGCTCATTAACGGTCGCAATGCCTTGTTCCGGGTAGATGAACAGCCATTTCCAGTCGAGCGACACCACTTCGATCGTCATCGGCTTCTTGTCGGTGACAATCGGCTTGAACGGGTCGAGTTCGTGGGTAGTCTTCCAGGTAATGGTGCCAAGGATGGCGATGATAATGATAGGAATGGTCCAGACGACCGCTTCGATCTTGTTGGAGTGGGCCCAGTTCGGACTGTACTTGGCGTCTTTGTTGGAAGCGCGATACTTCCAGGCAAAGGCGAACGCCATGAAGATAACTGGCACCACCACGATCAACATCAACGCGATTGCAGTGATAATCAGTGTCCGTTGCTCAACACCAATTGCTCCTTTGGGATTCATCAAAACCATATCGCAACCACTGAGCAATACAGTGGCTGCGATTAATGACAGCATCCCAATACTTTTATTGTATTTCTTAAGTCTCATCTAACGACCTCAATAACAAAGGCTCAATTGTCGTTTCATGTGTGCGGGCATTTTACGGGAAGGTTGCAGTACTGTAAACATGCTTAAGGGAGTGTCAGCGGCTTGTTGACACTTTCTGTTAAGGGGGTCACAGATGTAACCCTGCGTGACAATTTACTAATGACAACAACGCGTTGGCACGCTGAATCGTGACGAGCAGCCCGTATGTTAAGGAAAACTAAAGGTATGATGAATTTGGCGAAGAAATGCGCGGCGGGGAAATACGCAGAAAAGGTTTATTTAATGTAAAATAATTGTGTCTTAAAGGTGAATTTAATTTTATTTCCGAGCGCCGCAGTCGGATAAAAAAATAATTTCCGCGCCGATTATCTTTTTTTAGCGAAATAAATATACCCTCGGATCGCTTTTTTTTCGGCCGGCGAAATCGCCGGCCGGTCAGGTTATGCCAAACGGGTGCGGCGCAACGCCAGGTAATCCAGCGTGCTGCCCATTGCGACGCCGAGCAGGCTCAGCGCGGCGCCGACCTGCAGCAGCCGATCGGCCAACAGCGGTGCCTGTGCCCAGTCCAGCGCATTGGCGATCAGCAACAGCAACCACAGACCCAGCAACGAACAGCCTAGCGTCAGCAAGCGCAGAGCCCAACGGTAAGATTCTGAAAACTCGGTGCGCGGCATAAAGTCACCATGCTGCTGGGTGTGTTCCAGCGTCTGGCGGCAGATGCCGAGCAACAGCAAGCCCGGCAGGGCGGCGGCGATCGAGAACAGATAGAACAGCGGCCAACCATGGGCTTCGACGAACCAGCCGGCGATCGGGCCGACATAGACGCGTCCTACGGCGGACAACGCCGACAGCAGCGCGAACTGAGTGGCGGAGAACGAGCGGTTGCACAGCGTCATCAGCAGTGCCACGAAGGCCGCGGTGCCCATGCCGCCACACAGGTTTTCGAGGAAGATGGCGCTGCCCATGGTGAGCAGACTCTTGTCGGTCACCGCCAGGATCCAATACCCGAGGTTGGAGACTGCCTGCAGGACGCCGAACAGCATCAGCGCACGGAACAGGCTGAGACGCTGCATCAGCACACCGCCGAACAGGGCGCCGACGATGGTAGCGAACAGGCCGAGGGTTTTGTTCACCAGCCCGACTTCACCAGCGTCGAACCCCACGCCGCGGATCAGGAACGTGGTGCTCAGGCTGCCGGCGAAGGCGTCGCCCATTTTGTACATCACGATCAGCAGCAGGATCAGCCAGGCGTTGTTGCGGCCGAAGAAATCGCGCAGCGGCGCGACGACCGCCTGTTCCATAGTGCGCGGCGCCGGGATGCTTTCGTCCGGCTCCGGCGCCAGCAGTGTGGCGGCCACGCCGATCAGCATCAACCCGGCCATCAGCCAGTAGGTGGCTTGCCAGCCGAAATAGCGATCCGCCAGCCACAGCGCCAGGCCGCCGGAAACCAGCATCGCCAGCCGATAACCCAGTACCGATATCGCCGCACCCGTGCCGCGCTCTTCGGCTTTCAGCAGGTCGGTTTTATAAGCGTCGAACACGATATCTTGCGAGGCGGAGCAGAACGCCACCAGCACCGCCAACGCCGCCAGCCACCACAGGTGCTGCGCGGGTTGCATGAAGCCCATCGCCACGATCGCGACCACCAGCAGTAACTGGCTGATCAGCAGCCAACCGCGGCGCCGTCCAAGGAACGGCGGGGTATAGCGGTCCATGAACGGCGACCAGAGGAATTTGAAGACATAGGCCTGGCCCACCAGCGAGAAAATGCCGATGGTCTTCAGATCGATGTTTTCAACGGTCATCCAGGCTTGCAGCGTGCCGGAGGTCAATGCCAGCGGCAGACCCGACGCGAAGCCCAGCAGCAGCAGAATGGCGGAGTTACGCTGGGTGAAGATGTTCAGATAGTGTTTCGACATGAGTTCCCTGTCTGCGCCGCCCGATCCGCCGGGCGGCGCAAGGTGCGGTGATTAGCGCGCGTTTTGCTTGATGAAATCGTTGACGCTGGTGTCCTGTGCCATGTCGGCGATCACGTCGCCCAGCACGGAGTTGACGGCGTCGGTGATCTTCTCGTTGGTCGCCGTGAAGGCGCCCTGCACGTTATAGGTCGAGCGGTAATTCTTCACCTGCTTGTTGCCGTTCTTCGCCTGGGCGATGATCGAGATGTCGGCTTTGGTGGTGATGTTGTAGCGCAGGTTGCCTTCGGAGACGTCCGCGTACAGGTTATTGACGACAATCTGCAGCGCCACCGGGCCGTCGGCGCCGATCATGTAGCCGCGTGCGCCCATCTGTTTCTCCAGCACTTCCTGCAGCAGGAAACGCAGATCGCGCGATGGCGTCAGCGTGACCAGCTGGCCGTCGCGGTTTACCTTGGCCAGCGCCTGGTCGGTACGCTGATCCGCACCGTTGATGCTGACGGTGATGCCCTGCAGGGTAGGATCCTGCTGCGGCAGAACGATTTTCGGCGTGACGTTCAGGGTGTTGCTGCTGGTTGCGCAGCCGGCCAGCAGCAGGGCGGCCAGCAAAGGAAGACAAAGTTTCTTTAACATGTTTTCTGTCTCATTCTCGATGGATTTAGCAATAATCAGAGTGGGATAGCCGACAACAAATTGCCGACATCATAGCATCGCCGCCGTGCGGTGGAAGCGCGGAAGGCGCCAGAGTGACAAATTTTTACCTGCCGTTGATAAAAACACGCTTTTTTGTCCCGCTCAATCGGATAATCCCCCAAGCGACGGGGATAGCGCTCATCATTTGACCGCAGAAAAGAGAAATTTGTCCCTGCGATGGTCTAAACGGGGGAAAACCGGCTAATATTGAACTAGATGGGCACGGTCCTCTGCCGGTGTTGTAAGGAGATCCTATGATTCGCGAGCAAATAGAAGCAAAGTTAAGGGCGGCGTTTGAGCCCGCGTATCTGGAAGTCGTTGATGAAAGCTATCGTCATAACGTTCCGGCGGGTTCAGAAAGCCATTTCAAAGTGGTATTGGTCAGCGATCGCTTCGTCGGCGAACGTTTTTTGACGCGTCACCGCTCCATCTACGGGGTGCTGTCGGAGGAGCTGGCGGACGGCGTACACGCGCTGGCGCTACACACCTATACGCTCAAGGAGTGGGAAGGGTTGCAGGATACCGTGCCGGCCTCGCCGCCGTGCCGCGGCGCTGGGACGCTGGCCTGAGGGGGAAATTTTCAGGTATCAGTGGAACTTTGCCCTTGAATTAGGGTATTACTACTGACGAATTTTGAAACGGCCTGCGGGCCGTTTCTGTTTTTGACGACGACACGGCCGACGCGCAATGTGGCCAACGTTCGGTCTGTTTTGGCGGCCTTTTGGCGATCGAATCGGCAAAAGTGTGAGTTTTAGCGCGCCTGCGCCGCCTAGCTTTCCTCGACTCGCCACGCATGCGCCGCTATAATGTCGCGTCTTATTTTTCCGGAATGGTTTCGGGACGCTTCTGTCATCAGGGAACTCGGTTCTTATCTGTAGCCGTCCTGGTTCTTGGAACGGAGTTGACCGAGCACTGTGATTTTTTTGAGGTAACAAGATGCAAGTTTCAGTAGAAACCACTCAAGGCCTTGGGCGCCGTCTCTCTATTACTGTACCGGCTGATACTATCAAGCAGGCGGTGAAGAAAGAGCTGATCAACGCAGCGAAAAGCGTGCGTATCGACGGCTTCCGCAAAGGCAAAGTGCCGATGAACATCGTGGAACAGCGTTACGGCGCTTCTGTTCGTCAGGACGTGCTGGGCGAAGCGATGCAGCGCAGCTTCGTTGATGCGATCATCAAAGAAAAGATTAATCCGGCCGGCGCACCAAACTACGTGCCGGGCGAGTACAAAGAAGGTGAAGACTTCACTTTCGCCGTTGAATTCGAAGTGTATCCAGAAGTTGAGCTGAAAGGCCTGGAAAACATCGAAGTTGAAAAACCTGTGGTCGAAGTGAACGACGAAGACGTCGACGCGATGCTGGACACCCTGCGCAAGCAGCAGGCGACCTGGAAAGAAACCGATCGCGCAGCGGAAGCTGAAGATCGCGTGACCGTTGACTTCACCGGTTCTATCGACGGTGAAGAGTTCGAAGGCGGCAAAGCGTCTGACTTCGTGCTGGCAATGGGCCAGGGCCGCATGATCCCAGGCTTCGAAGAAGGTCTGGTCGGTCACAAAGCGGGCGAAGAGTTCTCCATCGACGTGAACTTCCCGGAAGATTACCACGCGGAAAACCTGAAGGGCAAAGCGGCCAAATTCGCTATCGTGCTGAAGAAAGTTGAAGAGCGCGAACTGCCGGAACTGACCGAAGAGTTCATCAAACGTTTCGGCGTGGCGGACGGTTCCGTTGCCGGTCTGCGCACCGAAGTTCGCAAGAACATGGAGCGCGAGCTGAAAGGCGCCGTGCGTAACCGCATCAAGTCTCAGGCGATCGATGGCCTGGTGAGCGCGAACGAAATCGACGTGCCTGCTGCCCTGATCGACGGCGAAATCGACGTACTGCGTCGTCAGGCTGCACAGCGTTTCGGCGGCAACGAGAAGCAAGCGCTGGAACTGCCACGCGAGCTGTTCGAAGAGCAAGCGAAACGCCGCGTAGTGGTTGGCCTGCTGCTGGGCGAAGTGATCAGCACCAACGATCTGAAAGCTGACGAAGACCGCGTGAAGACGCTGATCGAAGAAATGGCTTCTGCCTACGAAGATCCAAGCGAAGTCATCGAGTTCTACAGCAAAAACAAAGAGCTGATGAACAACATGCGTAACGTGGCTCTGGAAGAGCAAGCGGTTGAAGCCCTGCTGGCAAAAGCGAAAGTGACAGAAAAAGCCACTACCTTCAGCGAGCTGATGAACCAGACTCAACAGGCGTAATGCCGGCGTGCCGGGCGCAATGAACGGCGCCCCCGGTTTCGCCTGGCGAACCGGCGCACGATGAAAAAGCCCGCAACCTCAGGTTGCGGGCTTTTCTTTTTGCCACGTTGCTGATTAATCTCAGGTTAAACGGGGCAATATGCACTATATTTACCCTGTTGCCTGGGGAACTGGCTGGCATGATAACGGTCAGATTAACGGCATCGTTTTCGGCGCGCGGAGAAAATCGGCCTCTGGGCTTGAAATCGCGCCGGGCTCCCCCAATCTGTAAAGAATAATTCTGGGGCTGTTTGCCAAAGTGCGCGGGATGAAATAACCGTCGGGTACGTGTGGCGCGGGTCGAATGCTTGAGCATAGTCATCATGGCCGTTCTCAAGTAGAATCGGCGTATTAGGGTGACACCCTGGCCGCCAAGGCAATTTCTATTAGGAGACGGTAATGTCATACAGTGGCGAACGAGATCAATTTGCACCGAACATGGCGCTGGTGCCGATGGTGGTAGAGCAGACTTCACGCGGGGAGCGTTCTTACGACATCTATTCCCGCCTGCTGAAAGAGCGCATCATTTTCCTGACCGGCCAGGTGGAAGATCACATGGCCAACCTGATCGTGGCGCAAATGCTGTTCCTCGAAGCGGAAAGCCCGGAAAAAGACATTTACCTCTACATCAACTCGCCGGGTGGGGTAATTACCGCGGGCATGTCGATTTACGACACCATGAAGTTCATCAAGCCGGACGTCAGCACCATCTGTATGGGCCAGGCGTGCTCGATGGGCTCCTTCCTGCTGACCGCCGGCGCCAAAGGCAAGCGTTTCTGCCTGCCGAACTCGCGCGTGATGATTCACCAGCCGCTGGGCGGCTACCAGGGCCAGGCTACGGACATCGAAATCCACGCGCGTGAAATCCTCAAGGTGAAAGCGCGCATGAACGAACTGATGGCCGAGCATACTGGCCAGCCGCTGGAGCAGATCGAACGCGACACCGAGCGCGATCGCTTTATGACCGCGGAAGAAGCCGTGGAATACGGCCTGGTTGACGGCATTCTGACACACCGCAGCTAGAACCACGCGGCGCCGATGGACTATAGTAATCAGAGTGGGCAGGGGCTCGCTCTGTTGTAGCCCCTCGGCGTTCCCGATATGAGTTTGGGCGCACTGCCGCCGTGATTTTCCTGCGGGACAAGACTAAAGAAGAGGTTTGACTGATGACAGATAAGCGCAAAGACGGTTCAGGAAAGCTGCTGTACTGCTCTTTTTGCGGCAAAAGCCAGCATGAAGTGCGTAAGCTGATTGCCGGGCCGTCAGTGTATATCTGCGATGAATGTGTCGATCTGTGTAACGACATTATTCGCGAAGAGATTAAAGAAGTTGCCCCGCATCGTGAGCGCAGTGCGCTGCCGACGCCGCACGAGATCCGCCACCACCTGGATGACTACGTCATCGGCCAGGAGCAGGCGAAGAAAGTGCTGGCGGTTGCGGTGTACAACCACTACAAACGCCTGCGCAACGGCGATACCAGCAACGGTATCGAGTTGGGCAAGAGCAACATCTTGCTGATCGGCCCGACCGGCAGCGGTAAAACCCTGCTGGCGGAAACGCTGGCGCGTTTCCTGGACGTGCCGTTCACCATGGCCGACGCCACCACGCTGACCGAAGCTGGTTACGTGGGCGAGGACGTGGAAAATATTATCCAGAAGCTGTTGCAAAAATGTGACTATGACGTGCAAAAAGCGCAGCGCGGCATCGTTTATATCGATGAAATCGATAAGATTTCCCGCAAGTCCGACAACCCGTCGATCACGCGTGACGTCTCGGGTGAAGGCGTGCAGCAGGCGCTGCTGAAGCTGATTGAAGGCACCATCGCCGCGGTTCCGCCGCAGGGCGGGCGCAAGCATCCGCAGCAGGAGTTCCTGCAGGTCGATACCTCCAAGATCCTGTTTATCTGCGGCGGCGCATTTGCCGGCCTGGATAAGGTGATCGGTCAGCGCGTCAACACCGGCTCCGGCATCGGCTTCGGCGCGACCGTCAAGGGCGAGTCCGAGAAGGCGACCGAAGGCGAACTGCTGCTGCAGGCCGAACCGGAAGACCTGATCAAATTCGGGCTGATCCCTGAGTTCATCGGCCGTTTGCCAGTCGTGGCGACCCTGAGCGAACTGAGCGAAGACGCGCTGATTCAGATCCTGAAAGAGCCGAAGAACGCCCTGACCAAGCAGTACCAGGCGCTGTTCAACCTGGAAGGCGTGGAGCTGGAGTTCCGTGACGAAGCGCTGAACGCCATCGCCAAGAAAGCCATGGCGCGCAAAACCGGCGCCCGCGGCCTGCGTTCCATCGTGGAAGGCGCGCTGCTCGACACCATGTACGATCTGCCGTCGATGGACAGCGTAGACAAAGTGGTGATCGACGAGTCGGTGATCGCCGGCCAATCCAAGCCGCTGCTGATTTACGGCAAGCCGGAAGCCCAGGCATCTGGCGAATAATTAGCCAGTCAAACCAGAGCGTTATCAGCAAAATGGGGGATTTCATCCCCCATTTCTTTTTCCTGCATTCTTGCCGTTGAATGTAAGAGATTCATCCCCATATACTCATTAACCAGATTTTATGAAACGTTAGATGCTTGCGTCTCATGAGATTCCCCCTCAACCTGGCGGAAATTAAACTAAGAGAGAGCTCTATGAACCCTGAGCGTTCCGAACGCATTGAAATCCCCGTCCTGCCATTGCGCGACGTGGTGGTTTATCCGCACATGGTGATCCCGTTATTTGTTGGCCGGGAAAAATCGATTCGGTGCCTCGAAGCCGCAATGGATCACGATAAGAAGATCATGCTGGTGGCACAGAAAGAGGCCTCAACGGATGAACCTGGCATTAACGACTTGTTCTCGGTTGGCACCGTAGCGTCGATCCTGCAGATGCTGAAGCTGCCGGACGGCACGGTAAAAGTGCTGGTCGAGGGGCTGCAGCGCGCGCGCATCACTACGCTGTCCGACAGCGGTGAGCATTTCGCCGCGCAGGCGGAATACCTGGAGTCGCCATCGATCGACGAGCGCGAGCAGGAAGTGCTGGTGCGCACCGCGATCAATCAGTTTGAAGGCTATATCAAGCTGAACAAAAAAATCCCGCCGGAGGTGCTGACCTCACTGAACAGCATCGACGACGCCGCGCGCCTGGCGGACACCATCGCTGCCCACATGCCGCTGAAACTCAGCGACAAGCAGTCGGTGCTCGAGATGTCCGACATCACCGAGCGTCTGGAATACCTGATGGCGATGATGGAATCGGAGATCGACCTGCTGCAGGTTGAGAAACGTATCCGCAACCGCGTCAAGAAGCAGATGGAGAAGAGCCAGCGCGAGTACTATCTGAATGAGCAGATGAAGGCGATTCAGAAAGAACTGGGCGAAATGGACGACGCGCCGGACGAGCACGAAGCGCTGAAGCGCAAGATCGATGCGGCGAAAATGCCGAAAGAGGCGCGCGAGAAAACCGAAGCGGAACTGCAAAAGCTGAAGATGATGTCGCCGATGTCGGCGGAAGCGACCGTGGTGCGCGGCTACATCGACTGGATGCTGCAGGTGCCGTGGAATGCGCGCAGCAAGGTGAAAAAAGACCTGAACAAGGCGCAGGAAGTGCTCGATACCGATCACTACGGCCTTGAGCGCGTCAAGGATCGCATCCTCGAGTACCTCGCGGTTCAGAGCCGCGTCAGCAAAATCAAGGGGCCGATCCTGTGTCTGGTGGGGCCACCGGGCGTGGGTAAAACCTCACTGGGGCAGTCGATCGCCAAAGCGACCGGTCGCCAGTACGTGCGCATGGCGCTGGGCGGCGTGCGTGACGAAGCGGAAATCCGCGGTCACCGTCGTACCTACATCGGTTCGATGCCAGGCAAACTGATCCAGAAGATGGCTAAGGTTGGGGTGAAGAACCCGCTGTTCCTGCTGGATGAGATCGACAAGATGTCTTCCGACATGCGCGGCGATCCGGCTTCCGCTCTGCTGGAGGTGCTGGATCCGGAACAGAACGTGGCGTTCAACGACCACTACCTGGAAGTCGATTACGATCTGTCCGACGTGATGTTCGTTGCCACCTCGAACTCGATGAACATTCCTGCGCCGCTGCTGGACCGTATGGAAGTGATCCGCCTGTCGGGTTACACCGAGGACGAGAAGCTCAACATCGCCAAGCAGCACTTGCTGCCGAAGCAGCTTGAGCGCAACGCGCTGAAAAAAGGCGAGCTGACGGTCGACGACAGCGCCATCATCGGCATCATTCGCTTCTACACCCGCGAAGCCGGGGTGCGTAGCCTGGAGCGTGAAATCTCCAAGCTGTGCCGTAAAGCGGTGAAAACGTTGCTGATGGACAAGAAGCTCAAGCATATCGAGATCAACGGCGACAACCTGAAGGATTACCTGGGCGTGCAGCGCGTCGATTACGGCCGTGCGGATACCGAAAACCGCGTGGGCGAAGTCACCGGGCTGGCGTGGACGGAAGTGGGCGGCGATCTGCTGACCATCGAAACCGCCTGCGTGCCGGGCAAAGGCAAGCTGACCTACACCGGTTCCCTGGGTGAGGTGATGCAGGAATCGATTCAGGCGGCGCTGACCGTGGTGCGTGCGCGCGCGGAGAAATTGGGCATCAACGCCGATTTCTACGAGAAACGCGACATCCACGTGCACGTGCCTGAAGGGGCGACGCCGAAAGACGGCCCGAGCGCCGGTATCGCGATGTGCACCGCGCTCGTCTCCTGCCTGACCGGCAACCCGGTACGCGCCGATGTGGCGATGACCGGCGAGATCACGCTGCGTGGTCAGGTGTTGCCGATCGGCGGCCTGAAAGAGAAGCTGTTGGCGGCGCATCGCGGCGGCATTAAAACCGTGCTGATCCCTTACGAGAACAAGCGCGATTTGGAAGAGATCCCGGACAATGTTATCGCCGATCTGGAGATTCATCCGGTGCAGCGAATCGATGAAGTTTTGAACATTGCGTTGCAAAACCCGGCCTTCGGCGCACTGCCGGTAGCGGCAAAATAGTGACGAATCGCAAAAACCATTGATAAAACTTATACTGGCAAGCCATTTCGGACTTGCCAGTATTTTTTTGTACCGCTAAGTTAGATCTCTGTCGGCCCGCGTTTTGCCACCCAGTCGGTGGCTTGCCAAGGTTCGATGGGATTGATATAACAGCTGCGCTGTCGCAACCGTAGGGATTTTTCGGTGCGACGATAGAATTCTAGAGGGGATGATAGAGTGAATAAGTCACAACTGATCGACAAGATTGCCGCAGGTGCTGATATTTCCAAAGCGGCAGCGGGACGTGCTTTAGACGCAGTAATCGCTTCCGTTACCGACTCTCTGAAAGCAGGGGATGACGTGGCTCTGGTAGGTTTCGGTTCCTTCACCGTGCGTGAACGTTCGGCTCGTACCGGCCGCAACCCGCAGACCGGTAAAGAGATCAAAATCGCGGCAGCCAAAGTACCGGCCTTCCGTGCAGGGAAAGCGCTGAAAGACGCTGTAAACTGATTTAGCGTCTAACCGTTTAGCGTAACAGGGTTTTGTAATAAACAATCACCTGACGCAGCGGTGCTGGTAAGGTAAGATACAAGGCGCATCGGACTGATGCGCTTTTTTTATTTTTGTCGCAGGGAACGCGCCTGCACAAGGGTTGTTAATCCACATCACAGCGGAGTGTTGTCACACTATGATGGACAATTTACGCGCGGCTGCCAATCACGTCGTGCTCAAAATCATCCTGGCCCTGATCATCCTGTCATTCGTTCTGACCGGGGTGGGTAACTACCTGATCGGCGGCTCCGGCGATTATGCTGCGAAAGTAAATGGTCAGACGATCGAACGCGCTCAGCTGGAACAGGCTTTCCAAAGCGAGCGTAGCCGCATGCAGCAGCAGCTGGGTGACCAGTTCTCTGCGCTGGCCGGCAACGAAGGCTACATGCAGCAGATGCGCCGTCAGGTGTTGTCCCAGTTGATCGACAACATGCTGCTTGATCAGTATGCCAAGAAGCTGGGCCTGGCGGTCAGCGACGATCAGATCAAGGACGCCATCCGCAAGGCGCCTTACTTCCAGACCAACGGCCAGTTTGATAACGCCAAATACCTCGACCTGATCGGCCGCATGGGCTACACCGCCGACAACTTCGCGCAGTCGATGCGCCAGCAATTGGTCAATCAGCAGGTGATCCAGGCCTTCGGCGATTCCGGCTTCGTGCTGCCGTCTGAATCGCAAGCGATGGCGGCGTTGGTGCTGCAGGAGCGCGACGTGCGCCTGGCGACTATCGATTTGAAAGCGCTGCAGGCGAAACAGAGCGCCGGCGACGACGAACTGAAGGCGTATTACGATCAGAATAAAAACAGCTTCATCGCACCGGAGCAGGTGAAGGTGAGCTATATCCCGCTGGACGCCGCGTCCATGCAGGACAAGGTGAAAGTGAGCGAAGAGGACATCAGCGCTTACTATGACCAGCACAAGAGCAGCTATGGCCAGCCGGAGCGTAAAAACTACAGCGTGATCCAGCTGAAAACCGAGGCGGAAGCCAACGCGGCGCTGGACGAGCTGAAGAAGGGCGCCGATTTCGCCACCCTGGCGAAAGAAAAATCCACCGACATCATTTCACGCCGTACCGGCGGTGAGCTGGGTTGGCTGGAGCCGGAAACCACCGCCGACGAGCTGAAACAGGCTAACCTGACCGAGAAAGGGCAGCTGTCCGGCGTGGTAAAATCCTCTGTCGGCTTCCTGATCGTGCGTTTGAACGACATCGAACCTGAGAAACTGAAACCGTTGAGCGAAGTGCATGACGCTATCGCCAAGCAGGTGCAGCAGGAGAAAGCGGTAGACGCGTATTACGCGCTGCAGCAGAAGGTGAGCGAAGCGGCGACCAGCGACAACGAATCTCTGGCCTCGGCTGAAGAAGCGGCCGGCGTGAAAGCGGCGCAAAGCGACTGGTTCACCCGCGACAACATTCCCGCCGCGCTGAACTTCAAGCCGGTCGTGCAGGCGATCTTCGACGGCTCGCTGATCGGCGAGAACGGTGCGCCGGGCAGCAACTCTGACGTTATCACCGTAGACGGCGACCGCGCCTTCGTGGTGCGCGTGAGCGGCCACAAGCCGGAAGGCATCGAACCGTTCGACCAGGTGAAAGACCGCGTGGCAGATCTGGTGAAGCGCAACAAGGCGCTGCAGGAAGCGAAACTGCAGGGCGATAAGCTGCTGGTTGAGCTGAAGCAGGGCAAGGGCGACGAGGCGATGAAAGCTGCCGGCCTGAGCTTTGGCGCCGTGCAGAAGATGGCGCGCGCGCCGGAAGACAGCCAGCTGGTGGAGAGCGTGTTCGCGCTGCCGCACCCGCAGGACGGCAAACCGGTGTACGGCATGTCGCAGGATCGCCAGGACAACGTGGTGCTGATCGCACTCGATGCGGTGAAGCCAGGCACGCTGCCGGAAGACGAAATGAAAACCTTCGTCGGCAAGATGGAAGAGGGCGCGACCGGCGTTTCCTTCGATTCGCTGCTGGCGAGCCTGCGTAAAGAAGCCAAAATCAAAATGGGCGCCGCTGAGCAACAGCCGCAGTAATCGCCGCATTTTTCTGCAACGCAGTGCAACAAACAAAGGCCGCTTTCGCGGCCTTTTCCACATCTGATATCCGCCGATTGCTGAATATCCGCCGCCGCGGCAAGGTAGCCGTGCTGTCACACACAAGGAGGATACAGCATGCAACATACAGAGAAAAAAGCGTTATCAGGTTACCGTCATCACGTCAAAGCGGCGCTGACCGCGCTGTTGTTATGCCTCGCGGGGCCAGCCGCCGCGGTAGATAAAGCCGATGCGCCGGCGCCGATGCTCTCAACACCGGCGGGCAATGGCGGGCAATCGGTGATGACCAAGGCAACCGAAGAGGCGGCGGTCAGCATCAATCAGGCCACCGCCGAACAGCTGGCTGCCGCCCTGAGCGGCGTCGGTCTGAAGAAGGCGGAAGGCATCGTGCGCTACCGCGAACAGAACGGGCCATTCACCCAGGTTGAGCAACTGCAGGAGGTGCCGGGCATCGGGCCGGCGCTGTTCGAGAAGAACCGCACTCGGCTGAAAATGTGATCCCGGTCGCGGCTGCGCGGCAAAATGCCGCTGAGGCAACGGCGACTCTGCTACATTTTACAGGTCTTACCAGTTTGGCGCGTTGACCAAACGGGCGAGGGAGCCTCTGCGGCTCCCTCTTTCTGTAATCACCAGGCAGGAGCGATCGTTCCCTATGCAAACCTTTATCAAAGTTCGCGGTTATCACCTTGATGTTTACCAGCACGTTAACAACGCCCGCTATCTGGAGTTTCTGGAAGAGGCGCGCTGGGAGTGGCTGGAAAACGAGGCCGGGTTCCGCTGGATGACGGAAAACAACATCGCTTTCATCGTGGTGAACATCAATATCAATTACCGCAGCCCGGCAGTATTGGGGGATAAGCTGCGTATCGACAGCCAGATGGTGCAGCTCAACGGCAAGAGCGGGGTGCTGAGCCAAAAGGTGACGCAGGATCCGGCGGGGACGTCGGTGGCCGACGCGCTGCTGACTTTCGTGTGCGTCGATCTGAAAACGCAGCGGGCGCTGCCGATTGAAGGCGAATTGCGCGAGCACCTGGAGGCGCTCACGCTGAAGGAAAACCCGCAGTAAACTCACGGGCGGCAGAGGTTGCCGCCGTCACTGCCTCAGGCCAGAGCGGCCTTCTGTTTCAACGCCGCCATCACTTCCGCCTGGTTGGCCCGGTATTGCATCAGGCCATTGGCGCGCAGGTTGCAGGCAGCGCATTCACCACAGCCGTCACCCTTGATGCCGTTGTAACAGGTCAGCGTATCCTGCCGCACGCGATCCAACTGGTGGTAATAATCCGCCAGCGCCCAGGTCTCGGCCTTGTTCAGCCACATCAGCGGCGTTTCGAAGCGGATATCGCGAGCGATGCCCAGCACCACCGCTTTGTTCAGCGCTTTAACGAACTCGTCGCGGCAATCCGGGTAGCCGGAGAAATCGGTTTCACATACGCCGGTGATCACCGCTTCCGCTTCCACCTGGTAGGCGTAGATCGCCGCCAGCGTCAGGAACAGGATATTGCGGCCCGGCACGAAGGTGCTCGGCAACGCATTTTTCTGATTGGGATCGTAGGCGGGAACCGGAATATTGTCGCGCGTCAGGCTGCTGACGGCCAGCTCATTGAGCAGCGTTACGTCCAGCACCTTGTGCGCTTTGGCGCCGAGGGCCACCGACAGCTCTTGAGCCACTTCAATCTCGGCGCGATGGCGCTGGCCATAATCGAACGTGACGCAGTGAACTTCGTCATACTGTTGCAATGCCTGGATCAAGCAGGTCGTGGAGTCTTGTCCACCGCTGAAAACGACAACCGCGCGCTTCATAAAATCACCTTTTTGGACTTTGGCCATTCCCGATACACATGCGGGCGGCAGGATAAAAATTGCGTTGCGGCGACAATAGTAGCAGAAAGGGCCGCCAGGCGCAGGGCGGTTCGGCTCAGGTCGGTGCGTCGTCTACCGGCGGCGGCAGCCACGCCTGGCAAAAATCGAACCAGCCGTGCGCGGTCAGCGTCACGCCATGCATGCGCGGCGGCGCGCTGATCTGATACTGGTAGTGGAACAGCGGCGTGATGATGGCGGCGGCCATCAGCCGTTGGTAATAGGCCTGCAGCCGCTCGAAGCGCGGTTGCTGCGCCTGCAGCTGCTGGATCTGCTGCAGCGTCTCCTGTTGCTGCTGCCAGCGGCTTTCCGTCAGGATGCCGCGCCACAGCGTATCCTGCCGCAGCCAGCTCTCCAGCGTCGCCTCAGGCGCTTCGCCGATCAGGTTGTCCGCCAACAGCAGGTCGGCCTGGGCGATCTGTTCCTCGCTTTGCCAGCGCTTGCCGGCGTAGTAGCGCACCTCCAGCTCGCAGCCGTGCTGCGCCAACAGCTGTTGCAGCGCGACCGTCACCGTTTCCAGCTCGACCGGCGGCCGATACAGCAGCGTCAGCCGGGCAGGCAGGGGGACATCTTCTTCAATCTGTTGGCTGGGAATGCGCCAGCCGGGCAGCATTTCATGGCTGGGGGTGATCACGCTGTTGGGGATCGGCAGATGGTTCAGCAGGCCTGACTGCTGGATCAGCATCAGCAGCTTTTGCCCCTGGGCTTCGCTCAGCACGCCGTGGCGCAGGTTCAGCGCCAAATAACACCAGCCCAGGCTCATGCTGCGCTGTACCGGCCGGGCCTGCGCCAAATCGTCTTGCTGACCGATGGTGATGCGCACCGGATGCTGGCAGCTGGCGTCGGCGCCGGCGGTGGGCAGATCGGGGGTGATCCAGTATTCGATGGTGTCCAGATACGGATGCTGCAGATGGTAACCGGCGTGCTGTTCTAGCCGCACCAGCTGCGGTTCATTCAACGTCAGTTTGAACGGGCCGGCGCCGATGGCCGGCAGCTCCGGATGGGTCATCAGACAAGGCAGCTCCGCCAGCCGGTGGGCCAGCCAATAGTCCGGCAACTGCAGATCAAACTGAATGCACAGCGGATGCGGCAGGCTGATGTTCGCGACGTTGGCCAAGCTGGGTTGGCTACGCGGGTGGCGCTGCAGTTTTTCCAGCGTTTGCAGCAACTGGTGGCCGGTCAGCGGTTCACCGTTGTGCCAGCGCAGCTGGCTGCGCAGAAAGAAGCGCCAGCGCAGGCCGCGATCGTCAATCTGCCAGTGGTGCGCCAGATCGGGCTGCGGTTCCGGGTTACCGGTCACCAGGCGCGTCAGCCCGGCGTGCAGGGTCGACACCAGATGTTGTTCGGCACGGCCGGTCAGCGTGAGCGGGTCGAGCGCTTCCAGCGTGCGGTAATAGGGAATGCGCAGCGTCGGGCTGCCGGCCTGCCATTGCCCGCCGAGGTGCGGGCTGAGCAGATCCTGCAGGTGCTGCGGATCGAGTTGCGCCATCTCCAGCGCCCCCTGATGGTTGCCCTGTTGCAGTAGCTGTTGCAGTAGCTGCGCGCGCAGTTCATCCGGGGTTTTCAGGCAGTGCAGGCGAGCGCGTTTGCCGCGGCCGGGCTGCGAATGCCAGCTCAACCAGCCTTGATCCTGCAGTTGCTGCACCAGCGTGCGGGCGTGCCGCTCGCTGCAGTAGAACATCGCCGCTAGTTCGCCGATGGTCACGGCGACCGGCGCGCTGCCGAGCTGATGGTACAGGCGTTGATATTGGCTGAGACGGTGAACCAGGCGCATGAGTAGAAATCCGGAACAGTTTTCTCAAATTGTTCACTATTACTTCCGCAAATGCCATCCCATACTGCAGTGATTGTAATCGCGTTCACATTCAGAGGTCTCTATGTATCGCCTGGCAGCTTTCGATATGGACGGCACGCTGTTGATGCCGGATCACCGGGTTGGCCCGGAAACGCTGGCGGTGCTGAACCAGCTGGTGGAACGGGAGATGGTGGTGACGTTCGCCACCGGACGGCACTACCTCGATGCGCAACCGATCATGGCGCAGCTGGGGCTGCAGGGCTACCTGATCACCGGCAATGGCACGCGGGTGTATGACAACCGCGGCCAACAGCTGCATGCCACCGATCTGCCGGCGGCGGTCGCCGAAGAGGTGCTGCATCATCATTGGCGCACCTGCGCCAGCATGCATGTGTTCCGCGACGAAGGTTGGCTGACCGAATTCCCCGTGCCGGAAGAGATGCTGCGGGCGCATCACCTGAGCGGCTTTCGTTTTCAGTTGGCCGACGTGCGCCGCCTGCCGGCGTTCGGCAACAGCAAGGTGTGTTTTGTCGCGCCGCATGAGGAATTGCTGGCCTTGCAGGTGCAGCTGCGGGCACAGCTGGGTGGTGAGGCCGATCTGTGCTTTTCCGCCTACGACTGCCTGGAGGTGTTGCCGCTCGGTTGCAACAAGGGTACGGCGCTGGACCGGCTGAGCCGCCATCTGGGGCTGACGATGGCCGACTGCATGGCGTTCGGCGACGCAATGAACGACAAAGAGATGCTGGGGGCGGTGGGGCACGGCGTGGTGATGGGCAACGCCCTGCCGCAGCTGAAATCCCTGCTGCCGCAGCTACCGGTTATCGGCCATTGCCAGCAACAGGCGGTGGCCCACTATTTACAACATTGGCTGCGTTCACCTTGCCTCACCTATTCCCCCGAAGAATGAGGTTCTCCTTACAGCCGGCCGGGTATGACTACCCGGCTTTTTTTTACCTAACGCCTGGCGTTACAAATCCGCCAGCTGCGCCAGATACGGCTGCAGATCGCCGATGTTGTTGCTGACCCATTCCGGGTTGTAATAGGTATCCAGGTAACGCTCACCGCTGTCGCACAGCAGGGTGACGATCGATCCTTGCTCGCCGTTTTCCCGCATCTGCTTCGCCAACTGCAGCGCACCCCAAACGTTGGTGCCGGTAGAGGCGCCAACCTTGCGGCCCAGCACGCCTTCCAGCCAGTGAATGGTGGCGACGCTGGCAGCATCCGGCACGCGCAGCATGTTGTCGACCACCGATGGGATGAACGACGGCTCGGCGCGTGGGCGGCCGATGCCTTCGATACGGCTGCCGCAGCTGCCGATCAGGGTGCGATCGCCGTGGTGGAAGCAGTCATAGAACACCGAGTTTTCCGGATCGACCACCGTCAACCGGGTGTCGTGCCCCTGATAGCGGATGTAGCGCCCCAGCGTGGCGGAGGTGCCGCCGGTGCCGGCGCTCATTACGATGTGTTTCGGCACCGGGAAGGGTTCGCGCGCCATCTGGCGGAAGATGCTGTCGGCGATGTTGTTGTTGCCGCGCCAGTCGGTGGCGCGCTCGGCGTAGGTGAACTGATCCATATAGTGGCCGTTCAGCTCTTTCGCCAGCTGTTCGGAGGCGGCGTAGATCTGGGCGGCGTGATCGACGAAGTGACAGCGGCCGCCGTAAAAGGCGATCTGTTCCACCTTGCGGCGCGCGGTGCAGGACGGCATCACCGCGATGAACGGCAGGCCGATCAGGCGAGCGAAGTAGGCTTCGGACACCGCGGTGCTGCCGGAGGAGGCCTCGATAATGGTGGTGTTCTCGGTGATCCAGCCGTTGCACAGGCCATAAAGGAACAGCGAGCGCGCCAGGCGGTGTTTCAGGCTGCCGGTCGGGTGGGTGCTCTCATCTTTCAGGTACAGGCAGATGCCGGGAAACGCCGGCAGGTTCAGGCGAATTAGGTGCGTATCGGCGGAGCGTTGAAAATCCGCTTCTATTTCACCGATAGCATATTTTACCCAAGAGTTTGTCATGATTTGGCCTCAGAATAGGGGGCTGATTTATGGCGTAGCATAGCCTGTCGGAGGGAAAAAAGGATTGCCATTTTTCCTGTTTAATCGCCTAATGAGAGAAAATTTTTCTCCTGGTGGCCGCTATGTTAGATAAAACAGACCGTAAGCTGCTGTGCATGCTGCAGCAAGATTGCACCCAGTCGCTGCAGGCGCTGGCGGATGCGGTCAATTTGACCTCGACGCCGTGCTGGAAACGCCTGAAGCGTCTGGAAGACGAGGGCTATATCCGCGGTCGGGTGGCCTTGCTGGATAATGAAAAGCTCGGCCTGGGGCTGACGGCGTTCGTGCTGATCAAAACCCAGCAGCACAGCAGCGAGTGGTATCAGGCTTTTGTGCAGCTGACCAGCCAGATGCCCGAGGTGCTGGCGTTTTACCGCATGGCGGGAGAGTACGACTACCTGATGCAGGTCGAAGTGGCGGACATGAAAAGCTACGACGGCTTTTATAAGCGTCTGGTGAACGGCGTACCGGGCCTCATCGACGTCACCTCGAGCTTTGCCATGGAAAAAATCAAATACACCACCGCGCTGCCGGTGCCGGAGTGAAAAGTTCACCGGACGGGCGGCTCAACGGTGGTATCCTGCTCTGCTGAAGCAGAAAAAGAGACAAATCCCATAAAACCCTGGAATCAAACTGCGTGAGATTATTTGCTCAAATCGGCTGGTACTTCCGCCGGGAGTGGCGCCGCTACCTCGGGGCGGTGGTGCTGCTGATCTTCATCGCCATCCTGCAACTGCTGCCGCCTAAGCTGGTCGGCATCATCGTGGACGGCGTCACCGAAAAACAGATGTCCACCGGCGTGCTGATGGCCTGGCTCGGGTTGATGATCGGTACCGCGATCGTCGTTTACCTGCTGCGCTATGTGTGGCGGGTGTTGCTGTTCGGCGCGTCCTACCAGCTCGCGGTCGAGCTGCGCGAAAACTTTTACCGTCAGCTCAGCCGGCAAAACCCCGCGTTTTACCTGCGTCACCGCACTGGCGATCTGATGGCGCGCGCCACCAACGATGTGGATCGCGTGGTATTCGCCGCCGGTGAAGGCGTGCTGACGCTGGTGGATTCGCTGGTGATGGGGTTGGTGGTGTTGGTGGTGATGAGCACCCAAATCAGCTGGCAACTGACAGTGCTGGCGTTGATCCCGATGCCGTTGATGGCGATCGCCATCAAATATTACGGCGATCAGCTGCACCAGCGCTTTAAATCGGCACAGGCGGCGTTTTCCAGCCTGAACGATCAGGCGCAGGAAAGCATGACCAGCATCCGCATGATCAAGGCCTTCGGGCTGGAAGATCACCAATCCAACCGCTTCGCCGAGGTGGCGGCGCAGACCGGGGCCAAGAACATGCACGTGGCGCGGGTGGATGCGCGCTTCGATCCGACCATTTATATCGCCATCGGTGCGTCTAACCTGCTGGCTATTGGCGGCGGCAGCTGGATGGTGGTGAACGGTTCGCTGACGCTCGGGCAACTGACCAGCTTTGTGATGTATCTCGGCCTGATGATCTGGCCGATGCTGGCACTGGCCTGGATGTTCAACATCGTCGAACGCGGCAGCGCGGCCTACAGCCGCATCCGCAGCCTGCTTGATGAGGCGCCGGCGGTGCAGGATGGCCCACAGGCGCTGCCGGCCGGGCGCGGCGTGCTGGACGTGGATATCCGCGCGTTCCACTACCCGGAAAACCCACACCCGGCGCTGCATGACGTGACGCTGACGCTGAAACCGGGGCAGATGCTGGGGCTGTGCGGGCCGACCGGGGCCGGCAAGTCGACGCTGTTGTCGCTGATCCAGCGTCAGTTCGACGTCGACCAAGGGCAGATCCGCTATCACGGCCTGCCGTTGCCGCAGGTCAAACTCGACGACTGGCGTTCGCGACTGTCGGTGGTGAGCCAAACGCCGTTCCTGTTCTCCGATACCGTGGCGAACAACATCGCGCTGGGCCATCCGGGCGCGACGCAGGCGCAGATCGAACAGGCAGCGCGGCTGGCCAGCGTCCATGAGGACATTCTGCGGCTGCCGCAAGGCTATGACACCGAGGTGGGCGAACGCGGCGTGATGTTGTCGGGCGGGCAGAAACAGCGCATCTCCATTGCGCGTGCGCTGCTGCTGGATGCAGAGATCTTGATCCTCGACGACGCGCTGTCGGCGGTGGACGGCCGTACCGAACACCAAATCCTGCACAACCTGCGCAGCTGGGGGCAAGATCGCACGGTGATCATCAGCGCGCACCGGCTGTCGGCATTGACCGAAGCCAGCGAGATCCTGGTGATGCAGCACGGCGGTGTAGCGCAGCGCGGCGATCCGGCGGCGCTGGCGGCGCAGCCGGGCTGGTATCGCGATATGTACCGTTATCAGCAGCTGGAAGCGGCGCTGGACGAAGCGCCGGAAAACGGCGAGGAGGCGTTGGCCGATGAATAAAGTGCAAAAGCTGTGGCCGACGCTGAAGCGGCTGCTGGCCTACGGCTCGCCGTACCGCAAACCGCTGGGGCTGGCGGTGCTGATGCTGTGGATAGCGGCGGCGGCGGAAGTCGCCGGGCCGATCCTGGTCAGCTATTTTATCGATAATTACGTCGCCAAAGGGCAACTGCCGCTGATGATTGTCGGCGGGCTGGCGGCGGCCTACATTCTGCTGGAGCTGCTGGCGGCGGCGCTGCACTACTTCCAGGCGCTGTTGTTCAACCAGGCGGCGGTGGGCGTGGTGCAGCGGTTGCGTACCGACGTGATGGACGCCGCGCTGCGCCAACCGCTCAGCGCCTTTGACACACAACCGGTCGGGCAATTGATCTCGCGCGTTACCAACGACACCGAAGTGATCAAGGATCTGTACGTGATGGTGGTCTCCACGGTGCTGAAAAGCGCCGCGCTGATCGGCGCCATGCTGGTGGCGATGTTCAGCCTCGACTGGCGCATGGCGCTGGTGGCTATCTGCATCTTCCCGGCGGTGTTCGTGGTGATGGGCATCTATCAATACTACAGCACGCCGATTGTGCGCCGGGTGCGCAGTTATCTGGCGGACATCAACGACGGTTTCAACGAAGTGATCAACGGCATGGGCGTGATTCAGCAGTTCCGCCAGCAGGTGCGCTTCGGCGAGCGCATGAGCGCCGCCAGCCAGTCGCATTATCTTGCGCGCATGCAGACCCTGCGGCTCGACGGTTTTCTGCTGCGGCCGCTGCTCAGCCTGTTTTCGGCGCTGGTGCTGTGCGGCCTGTTGATGCTGTTCGGCTTCAGCGGCGAGGGCGTGATTGGCGTCGGCGTCCTCTACGCCTTCATCAACTACCTGGGGCGTCTGAATGAACCGCTGATCGAGCTGACGTCACAGCAGTCGATCCTGCAGCAGGCGGTGGTGGCCGGCGAACGCATTTTCGAGCTGATGGATCGCAGCCAGCAGAGTTACGGTGCCGACGATCGTCCTCTGGCCGGTGGCCGCATCGACATCACCGATCTGAGCTTCGCTTACCGTGCGGACAAAAAGGTGCTGCAGCATATTTCGCTGGCGGTGCCCTCACGCGGCTTCGTGGCGCTGGTCGGGCATACCGGCAGCGGCAAGAGCACCTTGGCCAACTTGCTGATGGGCTATTACCCGGTCAGCGAGGGGGAAGTGCGTCTCGATGGACGCCCGATATCCAGCCTGTCGCACCGCACGCTGCGTCAGGGCGTAGCGATGGTGCAGCAGGATCCGGTGGTGATCGCCGATTCGGTACTGGCCAACGTCACGTTGGGGCGTAACATCGAGGAAGACGCCGTTTGGCGGGCGCTGGAAACGGTGCAGCTGGCGAGTCTGGTGCGCGGCTTCCCGCAGGGTATCCACACCCGCCTGGGGGAGCAGGGCAATAACCTGTCGGTCGGGCAGAAACAGCTGCTGGCGATGGCGCGGGTCTTGGTGCAGGCGCCGCAGATCCTGATTCTCGACGAGGCGACCGCCAACATCGATTCGGGCACCGAGCAGGCTATCCAGCGGGCGCTGCGTGCGATCCGCGAGCACACCACGCTGGTGGTGATCGCCCACCGCCTCTCAACCATCGTCGATGCCGATTCCATTCTGGTGCTGCATCGTGGCCACGCGGTGGAGCAGGGCAACCATCAACAGCTGCTGGCGCAGCAGGGGCGCTACTACCAGATGTATCAACTGCAGCTGGCGGGCGAGCAGTTGGCGGAAGCGGTGCGCGAGGAGAGCCAACTCGCCTGATCCCACGGGCCGCATTCGCGGCCCTTATTTTTCCCAACGCACCACAAGCAGGCAACTCGCCCAAGCTACGCCCCCTTTCTGCACTTTTTCGACGCGATGCGCACCAAATTAGTGCGCATTATTTAACCCATTCAAGGTATCGGCGCTGCGCTGCGTCGCGGCGGTGCCCGCGTGTGCGCTAATCCGCTGAATCGTCATGCAAAATTAAATTTGGCACAGCCCTTGCTACATATGACGCGTACCAGGGGTGAGTTTGGGCTTAATTCGTGGAGGGGCAATATGAAGCTGGTGACCGTGGTAATCAAACCGTTCAAGCTGGAGGATGTGCGCGAGGCTCTGTCCTCCGTGGGCATTCAGGGGTTGACCGTAACCGAAGTGAAGGGCTTTGGCCGCCAGAAGGGGCATGCCGAGCTGTATCGCGGCGCCGAATATAACGTCAACTTCTTGCCCAAGGTCAAAATCGATATCGCTATCGCCGACGATCAGTTGGATGAAGTGGTTGATGTGATTAGCAAAGCCGCCTACACCGGTAAAATCGGCGACGGCAAAATTTTCGTTGCCGAGTTGCAACGCGTGATCCGCATTCGCACCGGCGAAACCGACGAATCGGCACTGTAACCACGAACTCAGTTAAGCAATGGGGATGGATTGATAATGAAAAGACTGTTATCCATGTTGGGCCTGAGTTCGGTAACCCTGGTTCCTTCTTTGGCCCTGGCCGCCCCGGCGGTCGCCGATAAGGCCGACAACGCCTTTATGATGATCTGCACCGCGTTGGTGCTGTTCATGACGCTGCCGGGCATCGCGCTGTTTTACGGCGGCCTGCTGCGCGGCAAAAACGTGCTGTCGATGCTGACGCAGGTCACCGTCACCTTCGCGCTGGTCTGCGTGCTGTGGGTGCTGTATGGCTACAGCCTGGCGTTCAGCGAAGGCAATGCGGTGTTCGGCGGATTCGAGACGGCGATGCTGAAAGGCATCGGCATCGACAGCGTCACTGGCAGCATCAGCCAGATGATCCACGTCGCTTTCCAGGCCTCCTTCGCCTGCATTACCGTGGCGCTGGTGGTGGGGGGCTTCGCCGAACGCATTCGCTTCTCGGCGGTGCTGATCTTCGCGATCCTGTGGTTCACCCTGTCTTACCTGCCGATCGCGCACATGGTGTGGGGCGGTGGCTATCTGGCCACCGACGGCGCGCTGGACTTCGCCGGCGGCACCGTGGTACACATCAACGCCGCCAGCGCGGGGCTGATCGGCGCCTATCTGCTCGGCAAACGCGCCGGCTTCGGTAAAGAGGCGTTCAAACCGCACAACCTGCCGATGGTGTTTACCGGGGCGTCCATCCTGTATATCGGCTGGTTCGGTTTCAACGCCGGTTCCGCCAGCGCGGCCAACGGCATCGCGGCCCTGGCATTCCTCAACACGGTGGTGGCTACCGCGGGCGCCATTCTCTCCTGGACCTTCGCAGAGTGGGTGCTGCGCGGCAAGCCTTCGCTGCTGGGCGCCTGCTCTGGCATGATCGCCGGGCTGGTTGCGGTGACGCCGGCGGCGGGCACCGTGGGCGTGGGTGGGGCGTTGATCATCGGCCTGGTGGGCGGCGTTGCCGGCCTGTGGGGCGTCGTGACGTTGAAGAAATGGCTGAAAGTGGACGACACCTGCGACGTGTTCGGCGTGCACGGGGTGTGCGGCATTGTCGGCTGTCTGCTGACCGGCGTGTTCACCGCTTCTTCCCTCGGTGGCACCGGCTATGCCGAAGGCGTGACGATGGGCCATCAGGTGTGGATCCAGCTGCTGAGCGTCGTGATTACGCTGGTGTGGTCAAGCGTCGCCGCCTTTATCGCCTTCAAGATTGCGGGCGCGATGGTGGGGCTGAGAGTACCGGAAGAGCAGGAGCGCGAAGGGCTGGATGTCAACAGCCACGGCGAGAGCGCCTACAACCAATAAGACTCGAAGCAGGGCAGTGCGCGAAAGACTAAAATAATGATGAAGCAAAAAGGGGCGATGGAAACATCGCCCCTTACTTTATATTGCGGATTAGGCGTCGCGCTGGCGAATCACCCCTTCCTGCACGGTGGTGGCGACCAGTACGCCGTCGCGAGTGTAGATCTGGCCGCGCACAAAGCCCCGTGCGCCGGAGGCGGAGGAGCTCTCCACCGCGTACAGCAACCAGTCATCCATACGGAACGGACGGTGGAACCACATTGAGTGGTCAATGGTGGCCACCTGCATGCCCGGCTCGAGGAAGCCGACGCCGTGTGGCTGCAGCGCCGTCGGCAGGAAGTTAAAGTCCGACGCGTAGCCCAGCAGATATTGGTGGATGCGCTGATCGTCCGGCATGCTGCCGTTGGCACGGAACCACACGTAGCGATGCGGCTCTTCCACGCTGCCTTTCAACGGATTGTGGAATTTCACCGGGCGCATTTCGATCGGCTTCTGGCCGATAAATTTTTCGCGCACTTTTTCCGGCAGCATATGCGCCAGCTTCTGGGCGATCTCTGACTCGGACAGCAGCCCTTCTGGAGGCGGCACGTCCGGCATCAGGTTCTGGTGCTCGAAACCGGTTTCCGGGCTTTGGAAAGAGGCGGTCATATAGAAAATAGGTTTGCCGTGCTGAATAGCGCTGACGCGACGGGCGCTGAAGCTGTTGCCGTCGCGCAGGGTTTCTACGTCGTAAACGATGGGTTTGCTGCTGTCGCCCGGGCGCAGAAAGTAGCTGTGGAACGAGTGCACGCTGCGCTCGTCCGGCACCGTCTGCTTGGCGGCGTAGAGCGCCTGGCCGACAACCTGTCCACCGAACACCTGGCGCAGCCCCAGATCTTCGCTTTGGCCGCGAAACAGCCCTTCTTCGATTTTCTCCAGATCCAGCAGATCAAGGAGGTTTTGCAATGCCTGGCTCATAAAATTGTTACCTTTCTAATAATCATTTTGCGCAGTGTGCGGAATATCACGGCGTGGCGTCAACATTTTGCATTACAGGGCCGATGAGAATGCTCTTAATCGTGGGCGCCCTGGGCTGTTTAAGTGATTAATAGGCGGGGTAAAGTGGATTTATCAGTGTTTTGTGCTAGGTTTAATAAGTGCGGTGGTGAAAGCCACCAACATGTTGATAATAAAAAAGGAGACCGATCCATGAAACTCTGGCAAATCGTAGGCGGTGCCGCGGCACTGACGATCACGCTGGCAGGATGCGCGCAAAAGAGTGCTGATGTGCCTACACAGGCGGCCGGTAATCCGGCGGCTGCGCAAACGCAGATTCAAGGCCCGGCGGTGACAGGTTCGGTTAATATACGTCAGCGTATTGCGCTGCCGCCGGACGCCGTACTGACGGTCACCCTCTCTGACGCCTCGCTGGCGGATGCACCGTCCAAAGTGATTGCACAGCGCGCGATACGTACTGAAGGGCAACAGGCGCCATTCAACTTTACGCTACCGTACAATCCGTCCGACATCCAACCGAATGCGCGTATCATTCTGAGCGCGGCGGTGACGGTCAACGGGCGACTGATGTTTATTACCGACACTATCCAGGAAGTGGTTAACCGCAACGGTACTCGCGCCGATCTGCTGCTGGTTCCGGTTCAGGGTGTACCGATTCAGGCTGCGCCAACCGCCATGCAGTAAATTTCCTGCGGTACAGCAAGATGAAATCAACAGCCTTTGCGCTTCGGCCAAAGGCTGTTTTGTTTTACCAGCGCCAGCCGTAGCGCTCGAAATCGACCGTGCTGTGCGGGCCGAAAATAATCCCTTCCGCCAGCAGTGCCTGCCGTTGCCGTTGAAAATCCTCCCCCTGCTGCGAGATCTGTCCGTGCCGGTTGATCACCCGGTGCCAGGGCAGCGCGCTGCCTTCCGGCAAACGCCGCAGCACGCCGCCAACCTGGCGCGCGGCGCGCGGTGAACCGGCCAGCCGGGCGACTTCGCCGTAGGTGGTGACTTTGCCGTAAGGAATGGCGGCCACGATGTGGAATACCCGCTGGCTGAAAGAGGCGTCTTCTGGTTGCATATTGCTGTTCCTGCGCGAGTCAAAACCCAGGCGAAGAGTGTGCCACAGTGCAGGTGGGTAAGAAAACAGCGGTTAGCCCCGGTTGGCTTGCTATTTGGCGGGGCATCGCCGATAATGCCCACCGCTTCAGAGTACAGAAGCCGTCAATGGGGGCCCTGTTGGTTCTCCCGCAACACTAACTTGTGAACTCGGTCAGGTCCGGAAGGAAGCAGCCGCAGCAGGTGACGTGTGTGCCGGGATGTAGCTGGCAGGGTCCCCACCCATTTGGCCTTCGCCAATCCGCACTTTCGCCGTCTCTCTTCTACTCATCGATTATCCCTTTCTGCCATCAGGCAGAGCGACAAGGCATTTCTTTTCTTCCCGCCCTCAATTCTTTTGGATAATGAATTAGCGGTTCTGGATGCAAGCATAATGAGGGGGCGATGGCGTAACCTGTCTCGATTTAAAAAGAAAATTGCTTCCAGGCAATATTATTATTGAAAGGGGGAGTGCAAATGAAGTTTTACTGTCAATAGGAAAAGTACGTATTCAGCTTGAACATTGAAGCCGATAAAAGCATCGGCTCAACGCGTTGGGGGTCTGATTATCTGACATATTTCCAAACGGAGGTGGGGATTTTGTCATACAGTTTGTTCATGGTGAGCTCTGCCAGACGGTGATCGGCCGCTGAGTAAAACAGCTCCAGTTCATCATCGGAAAGCTCGTACTTATTTTTCTCAATAACACGTTCGAGAGTATCAATCGTGGTGCATTTACGTAAACGCATCAGATAGTCGGTTTTAGTCATGGTGGCCTTTAGTTTAATAACCGTAAAAATAGCTCGGGAATAATTATCCCTTAAGTTTTCATTGTCGTACAGATGTCCTCTCCTGAGAACATTCTGAATAATCTCGCCTTGGTTTTTTGCCAGCGGCGCAGGTCGGAATCATTGATACCGTAACTGCTGAACAGCGTATAGGTATCATCGAGATATTCTTCGACTAACTCCGACAGGTCAGATTCGTCCATGTATTTAATTTTATAGCTCATCACAAACGAAGCGATATGTTCGATCAACTCATTAAGCTGCAGGTTGACGGAGGACGTCGGATCGTTGACCCACCCATGATGACTGTCTCCCAGGGTAGCGATACCTTCATCATACAAATTTTCGCACAAGAATTTGAGCTGAGCAATGTCGTGTCGCTTAGGCGAATACTCATCCATATCATCCCCTCCGTAAGTCTTAATTGCGGTGTGATAACACTATGTGAGTAAGCTGATTTACATCATGGACGGAGGCAGCTTAACGGTCTTTAAATAAACTTCCCGTAAAGTGAATATAAATCATTTTTTCGCGTTTGGCCTGTAGTTATTACGTAAACTTACAATTCATCCGCTGTTGATGGACGTGAGTTATCAATGATGTCGAAGATTAAACCCCGTTCTGTCACACGGAACCGGACGCTATCGCTGAGAGTGTCTTCGCTGTTGATATCCAGGCAGGCATTAAAAATGCCCCACTTATAACGATAACTCATTGAATAATCGCTACCACCCTGTTGCACTATATCAAGTATTTCTAATGAATCTTCGGCATAGCGTGCGCTTTCAGAATAAAAACTGAGTCCGCTGGTCAGCGCCGGCACTAACTCCGCTATATTGTCATTAATCACTTTCTTTAATTTGTTAACAGAAAGTGCGTTGACATCCAGGTTACAGGCAAGGGTAACAAGCATTAATCTCGGCCAACAGCAATGTTATCTGCTTATCTTACTCCTTTTCCTCCCTCGTCGGTAAATTTTTCGATTTACCGCTGTTCTTTACCTTACGCCAACATTTCAACCGAATGGGAATATCCCTGGATTTGATAAGGAGGCTTGGGGGGAAAGTGCCGCTGCGCGAGAGATTGTTACGTTCCGTTGCATTATTGTCGCGCCATAGCTTGAGATGCGACAGTCTATGTGATGTTATATTATAACTATAAACCCATCATTTTTGGCTACGACATTGACTCCCACTTCGCAACATGACGCCACGCCGTCACTGAATTCGTTGTTCACCACCTCTGCTGCCGCGCGTTGCGCAGGTGCCGTTATGCTGCTGGCCCTGCTGTGGCTCGGCATCTTCTGGGCGGTGTCGCCGCCATGATTACCTTGCGTCAGCTGGCGATAGGCTATGGCGCCACGCCGCTTTTCCCGCCGCTGAGCGGGCAGTTTACCGCCGGATCGCTCACCGCGGTGGTGGGCGTCAACGGGGCAGGTAAGTCGACGCTGCTGAAAACCTTCGCCGGATTGTTGCCGCCGCTGGGCGGCAGCCTGAGTTTTATCGGCGGAAAGCCGCCGCGCAGAGCTTATCTACCGCAACAGGCTGAGCTGGATCGGCAATTCCCGATTGCGGTAAGCGATCTGGTGGCGATGGGCTGTTGGCCGCAAAGTGGCATGTTCGGCGGCATGAACAAGCGTGCGGCGAGCCAGGTCAATGAGGCGTTGGCGAGCGTTGGCATGAGCGCGCTGGCGCACACTCCGGTGGGTGAACTGTCCGGCGGCCAGCTGCAGAGGGTGTTGTTTGCGCGCCTGCTGGTCCAACAGGCGCCGCTGATTTTGCTGGATGAACCTTTCACCGGTATCGACAGCGCCACCACGCAAATTTTGCTGCAGGTGATTGCGCAACTGCACCGGCAGGGGAAAACGGTGATCGCCGTGCTGCACGATATGTCGATGGTCGCCGAGCATTTTTCACAGGTACTGTTGCTGACGCCGCAGGCTTGCCACTGGGGCGCGGCCAAGCGGGTGCTGGAACAGGTGCCGAGGTATCACGCCGCCGCACGGCAGCCGGATCTGCGGGCGGTGGCGCCATGATGTTGTTGCATGGGCTTATCGATCCTTTCCTCTCTTTCGGTTTTATGCGCCGCGCGCTCATGGCCTGTCTGGCGTTGTCGCTCAGCGCCGCCCCGCTGGGCGTGTTTCTGCTGCTGCGCCGCATGAGCCTGGTCGGGGACGCATTGTCCCACGCGGTGTTGCCGGGCGCGGCGATCGGTTATCTGATCTCCGGCATGTCGCTGGTGGCGATGGGGGTGGGCGGTTTTATCGCCGGGTTGGCGGTGGCGATGCTGTCCGGCCTGGTGAGCCGCCGCACGCCGTTAAAAGAAGATGCCAGCTTCGCCGGGTTCTATCTGGGGTCACTGGCGCTGGGGGTCACGCTGGTCTCGCTGCGCGGTTCCAGCGTGGATCTGCTGCACGTGCTGTTCGGTTCGATTTTGGCGGTGGATGCGCAGGCCATGCTGATGGTCGGTGCGATCGCCTCGGTTTCGCTGCTGGCATTGGCGGCGCTGTACCGCGCGTTAGTGATCGAATCCTTCGACGTCACTTTTCTGCGCGTCAACGCCCCGCGCCGGTTGGCGCTGATCCACGGCCTATTTCTGGCGCTGGTTGTGGTCAATCTGGTGGCGGGATTCCAGATCCTCGGCACCCTGATGTCGGTGGGGCTGATGATGCTGCCCGCCGCCAGCGCGCGCTTCTGGGCGCGCAATCTGCCGCAGACGCTGGCGACGGCGATGGGCATCGGCGCGCTGTCCAGCGTGATTGGGCTGGTGTGGTCCTACTATGCTTCGCTGCCTGCCGGCCCGGCGATCGTGCTCAGCGCCAGCGTCATCTTTTTCGTCTCGATCCTGTTTGGAACGCGCGGAGGCATTTGCGCCTTCGCGCGCCGTTGAGAAGTGCCATTTGCAAGGAGAAAGTATGAAACGTTTACCTATATCGCTGGCGGTTGCTGTTCTGCTGGCCAGCCCATGGGCGATGGCGAAGACCGTCGACGCCGTCGCCAGCTTTTCCATTCTGGGTGATATCGTCAAAGAGGTGGGCGGCGATCACGTTAAGGTCAGCACGCTGGTGGGGCCGGATGGCGATCCGCACAGCTTCGAGCCTTCGCCGCAGGACGGCAAGAAGCTGGCTCAGGCTGATGTGGTGTTCGTCAGCGGTCTGGGGCTGGAAGGGTGGATCGATCGCTTGGTCAGCGCTTCGGGTTATAAAGGGCAGGTGATCACCGCTTCACAGGGGATCAGTACCCGCCAGATGGAAGAGGACGGCAAACCGATTACCGATCCCCACGCCTGGAACAGCATGAAAAACGGCGTACAGTACGCTACCAACGTGATGAACGCCCTGATTGCCGCCGATCCCGAGGATGCCAACTATTTTCGCCAGCGCGGAGCCGAATACATTCAGCAGCTGCAAAAGCTGGACCAGTGGGCCAAAACCCAGTTCGCGGCAGTGCCGCCACAGAAACGTAAGGTGCTGACCAGCCATGATGCGTTTGGCTACTTTGGGCAAGAGTACGGCGTCACCTTCCTTGCCCCGGTCGGGTTTTCCACCGAGGCCGAAGCCAGCGCCAGCGACGTGGCCAATCTGATCAAGCAAATCAAACAGGAAAAGGTCAACGCTTACTTTATCGAAAATCAGACCGATCCGCGGTTGGTGAAACAGATCGCCGCCGCCACCGGCGCCAAGGCGGGCGGCGAGCTGTACCCTGAAGCGCTCTCCCGCGCGGGCGGCCCGGCGGCCACCTATGAGCAGGCGTTCAAGCACAATGTCGACGCGCTGCTGAGCAGCATGAAGTAATCTCCGCCCCCGCCTGCCGGCGGGGGACGGCTTGCAGGCACTTTCTCGCCATAAAAAAAGCCCCGTTGAGCAGCAACGGGGCTTTGCGACAGATGACACTTTGGAGTTAACGCTTTTTCTTACGTCCCTGTACCGCTTTGAATCGCGGATTGCTTTTACAGATCACATAGATGCGGCCACGACGGCGCACGACTTTGCAATCAGGGTGGCGGTTTTTCGCCGAACGCAATGAACTCAATACCTGCATGGGATTTCCTTGTTACTTATTGCCGATAAAGCGGCCAAAGCGCTGCTGGAAGCGCGCCGTGCTGCCTTCTTTGGAATAGTCTTTCTGCTTGCCGGTGTAATACGGATGCGAAGCAGAAGAGACGTCAAGGGTGACATACGGCCAGCTTTCGCCGTCCAGCTCGATGGTGCGATCGGTTTTGATGGTCGATCCCACTTTGAAGTAGGCATTGGCGCTGACGTCGTGGAACACCACGGTGCGATAATCGGGATGGATGCCGGGTTTCATAATGGCTCTCTCGTGTAATGTTATACTATAACAATAATTATGCGCCGACCTGGCATCGCGATCAAGCGCAAATTGCACACAAGAGTGAATTAATGAGAACGGTTTGCATTAAGCAACTGAAGCAAAAGAAAAAGGCCGCATGCGCGGCCTTTTCGATTATCGGGTGGAGCTCACATCACTGAGCGATCAGTGGTGCTCTACCGGATGGCTGTGTTCCAGGTCCTCGTTCTTCTTGCTGAAGCGGCGGCGAACCACCACGAAGAACACCGGTACGAAGAAGATCGCCAAGACGGTGGCGGTGATCATCCCGCCCATTACGCCGGTACCTACCGCGTTCTGTGCGCCGGAGCCTGCACCGCTGCTGATAACCAGCGGCAGAACCCCGAGGATGAAGGCCAGAGATGTCATCAGGATTGGGCGCAGACGCATACGCACCGCTTCCAACGTCGCTTCGATCAGACCTTTGCCTTCTTTCTCCATCAGATCCTTGGCGAACTCAACGATCAGGATGGCGTTCTTCGCCGACAGGCCTATGGTGGTCAGCAGCCCCACCTGGAAGTACACGTCGTTGTTCATGCCGCGCATCGTCGCGGCCAGCAACGCACCGATAACCCCCAGCGGCAATACCAGCATGACCGAGAACGGCACGGACCAGCTTTCATACAGCGCTGCCAGACACAGGAACACCACCAGAATCGAGATGGCGTACAGCGCCGGCGCCTGGTTGCCCGACAGACGTTCCTGATAGGACATACCGGTCCAGTCGTAACCGATGCCGCTTGGCAGTTTGGATGCCAGCTGTTCCATCAGGTTCATCGCTTCACCGGTACTCTTGCCCGGTGCGGCCTGGCCCAGAATTTCCATCGACGGCAAGCCGTTATAGCGTTCCAGACGCGGTGAGCCGTATTCCCATTTCGCCGAAGAGAAGGCGGAGAATGGCACCATCTGGCCGCTCGTACCGCGCACGTACCATTTGTTGATGTCTTCCGGCAGCATACGGAACGGCGCCTCGGCCTGCACGTACACCTTCTTCACACGACCGCGGTCGATGAAGTCGTTGACGTACGAACCACCCAGGGCGGTGCTCAGCGTGCTGTTGATGGTGGTGATGCTGACGCCCAGCGCCTTGGCTTTCTCCTGATCGACGATCAGTTTGAACTGCGGCGTATCTTCCAGGCCGTTCGGGCGCACGCCCACCAGCACGTCCGGATGCTGAGCAACCATGCCCAACAGCTGGTTACGCGCTTCGGTCAGTTTTTCGTGCCCCAGGCCGCCCTGGTCAATCAGCTCGAAGTCGAAGCCGGTTGCGGTACCGAGTTCGATAATCGCCGGCAGGTTGAACGGGAACACCAGGCCTTCTTTAATCTGCGAGAACGCACCCATGGCACGGCCTGCGATCGCCTCGACCTTGTTCCCGGCCCCTGGACGTTCACCCCAGTCCTTCAGGCTGACGAATGCCAGGCCGTTGTTCTGGCCGTTACCGTTGAAGCCGAAGCCCGCGACGGTAAACACCGAAACCACGTTGTCCTTTTCCTTGTTCAGGAAGTAGTCGGAGACTTCTTCCAGCACTTTGTTGGTTCGGGACTCGGTGGCACCGGCAGGCAGCTGCACCATGGTCAACAGGATGCCCTGATCTTCGTCCGGCAGGAACGAGGAAGGCAGGCGCAGGAACAGCAGGCCCATGCCAACCACGATCAGCAGGTAGATGATCAGGTAGCGACCGGTGCTGCGCAGGATGTTGCCCACGCTGTCGGTATAGTGATGCGTGCTCTTCTCAAACATGCGGTTAAACCAGCCGAAGAAGCCTGTTTTAACCCCGTGATCGCCTTTCGGGATCGGTTTGAGCATGGTGGCGCACAGCGCCGGCGTCAGGATCAAGGCCACCAGCACCGACAGCGCCATCGCGGACACGATGGTGATCGAGAACTGGCGATAGATAGCGCCGGTTGAACCGCCGAAGAACGCCATCGGCACGAATACCGCCGACAGCACCATGGCGATACCCACCAGCGCGCCCTGGATCTGGCCCATCGATTTACGGGTAGCTTCTTTCGGCGGCAGCCCCTCTTCGGACATAACGCGCTCGACGTTTTCCACCACCACGATGGCGTCATCCACCAGCAGGCCGATCGCCAACACCATGCCGAACATCGTCAGGGTGTTTATCGAGAAGCCAAACGCGGCGAGGATCGCAAAGGTCCCCAGCAGTACTACCGGCACCGCGATGGTTGGGATCAGCGTCGCGCGGAAGTTCTGCAGGAACAGATACATCACCAGGAATACCAGGATGATGGCTTCGATCAGCGTTTTCACCACTTCGTTGATGGAGATTTTAACGAACGGGGTGGTGTCGTACGGATAAACCACTTTCATCCCTTGCGGGAAGAAGGGCGCCATCTTGGCCAACTCGTCTTTCACACCTTTGGCGGTGTTCAGGGCGTTGGCGCCGGTTGCCAGTTTGATACCCAGACCGGCGGCCGGCTTGCCGTTGTAGCGAGCGGTAACGGCATAGCTTTCCGCGCCGCGCTCGATGTGAGCGACGTCGCGCAGGCGCACCTGGGAACCGTCGGTATTTACCTTCAGCAGGATCTTGCCGAACTCTTCCGGCGAAGTCAGACGGGTCTGCGCGATTATCGAGGCGTTCAACTGCTGCCCCGGCACCGGCGGCAGGCCGCCCAGCTGGCCTGCGGCGATCTGGTTGTTCTGCTCGGTGATGGCGGAGGTCACGTCCGTGGTCGTCAGCTGGAAGTTGTTCAGCTTGTTCGGATCCAGCCAGATACGCATCGCGTACTGGGCACCGAACAGCTGCACTTCACCCACGCCGGACGAACGGCTGATCGGGTCCTTGATGTTGGACGCCACGTAGTCCGCAATATCGTCCTGAGTCATGTTCGGATCGTCGGAAACGAAGCCGGCCACCATCAGGAAGCTGCTGCTGGATTTTTCTACTTTCAGGCCCTGTTGCTGAACTTCTTGCGGCAGCAACGGGGTGGCCAACGACAGTTTGTTCTGAACCTGAACCTGCGCGATGTCAGGATCGGTGCCGGAATCAAACGTCAGGGTAATGGTGACGCTACCAGAGGAATCACTGGTGGAGGACATGTACATCAGGTTATCGATACCGTTCATGTTCTGTTCGATAATCTGCGTGACGGTATCCTGCACCGTTTTGGCATCTGCGCCCGGGTAGTTGGCGGAAATACTCACCGCCGGCGGTGCAATAGTGGGATACTGCGCGATTGGCAGTTTCATTATTGCAAGCACCCCCGCCAACATGACGATGATGGCGATTACCCAGGCGAAAATCGGGCGATCTATAAAGAACTTAGCCATGTATTACAGGCTCCTTTTTATGACTTCTGCGCTTCAGACTGCGGCTGTTTTTGCGCCTGAGTGTCAACTTCCTGCACTTTTACCTGCGCGCCCGGATGCACTTTCATCAGGCCGGAGACGATCACGCGATCGCCGGATTTCAGGCCATCGGTCACCAGCCATTTGTCGCCGATCGCCTGGTCGGCCTTCAGCGTGCGCAGCTCAACTTTGTCGTCTGCCCCTACCACCAACGCCGTCGCGTCGCCGCGCGGGTTGCGGGTAACGCCTTGCTGAGGCACCAGCAGCGCATCGCTGCGCACGCCTTCGTCCAGACGGGCGCGTACGAACATGCCCGGCAACAGCGTATCGTTCGGGTTAGGGAACAGGGCGCGAATGGTGATGGAGCCAGTGGTTTCATCGACGGTGACGTCAGAGAACTCCAGCGTGCCTTCCTGCGCGTATTCGGTGCCGTTTTCCAGCATCAGTTTCACTTTTGCCTTGCCGTTTTCCTGCTTCAGCGCGCCGCTGGCCAGCTCTTGCTTCAGGCGCAGGAAATCAGTGCTTGACTGGGTGACGTCGACATACATCGGATCCAGCTGCTGCACGGTAGACAGTGCGGTTGCCTGGCCGTTGCTGACCAGTGCGCCTTCGGTCACGGCGGACTTGCCGATGCGGCCGGAGATCGGAGAGGTCACCTTGGTGTACGCCAGGTTGATGCGCGCGGTTTCCACGGCGGCCTTGGCGGCCACGACGGCGGCGTCCGCCTGCTGCAGCGTGGAGACGGCGTTGTCGTAGTCCTGTTTACTGATGTAGCTCGTGCCCAGCAATGGCTTGTAGCGGTTTACCGTCACGCGTGCGATGGAAGCGCTGGCCTGTGCTTTGGCCAAATCGCCTTTCGCGCTGTCGTAGCTGGCTTGATAGGTTGCGGGATCGATTTGGTACAGAGACGTCCCGGCCTTGATATCGCTGCCTTCAACGAAGTTGCGCTTCAGGATGATGCCGCTGACCTGAGGGCGAACTTCGGCGATACGATACGCAGCGGTGCGGCCAGGAAGATCGGTAGTAATGTTGAGAGGCTCAGCCTTCAAGGTGACTACGCCCACTTCAGGCGCCTGTTGTTGGGCGCCTTGCTGTTGGGTTTCTTTATCGTTACATCCTGTTAGCACTAAGCTGCCTGAAAGCATCAGAACGGCCGCCAGAGGCGTTAACCCTCTGTTTTTGTTCATAGAAAAACCTCAAGTGTCCGATTTCAAAATGATCAATGGATCACAAGCTTTAAAACCCATTGCTGCGTTAATTATATGTGCGTGCTATGGTACATACATTCGCGAATGTATGTAAATCACACTCCCCCTAAATAACAATGCCATGGCACGAAAAACCAAACAGCAGGCGCAAGAAACCCGACAGCAAATCCTTGATGCTGCGGTGAGAGAGTTCTCTGAACGTGGCGTTGCTGCAACGTCACTGACAGATATTGCCACCGCTGCCGGGGTTACGCGTGGAGCCATCTACTGGCACTTCAAGAATAAGGTAGACCTGTTTAATGAAGTTTGGGAATCTACCGAGCCGAAAATTGACCAGCTCGAAACAGAGTATCAGGCAAAGTTTCCCGATAATCCACTGCGGGTTATCCGAGAAATTCTGATTTACATTCTGACGTCTACGGTTGAAGACGGCCGTAGGCGGGCGTTGATGGAAATTATATTCCACAAATGCGAGTTTGTCGGTGAAATGATGCCGCTGCTGGATTCGCGCAAGGTGCTGTACCTCGCCGGCTATGAACGCATCGAAGCGGTGCTGTATAACTGCATTCACCACGGGCAATTGCCCGCCGATTTACATACCCGCCGTGCGGCGATCATCCTGCGCGGTTATATCACCGGCCTGATGGAAAACTGGCTGTTTATGCCGGAAAGTTTCGATCTGCGGGCCGAAGCCGAAGCGCTGGTGGACGCGTTTTTGGAGATGCTGCAGTTTTGCCCCACCTTGCGCCTCAAACCCGACGCGGTGACGCCTGACGCCGACCGCCTTCCTTTATAAGGAGAGATTTCATGTCATCAGTTGTTCTTATTGCCAATGGCGCCGCCTATGGCCATGAATCCTTGTTCAATGCGCTGCGGTTGGCCATCGCCATGAAAGAGCAGCAGAGCAGCCTCGACCTGCGGCTGTTTCTGATGTCCGACGCGGTGGTGGCCGGGCTGGCCGGACAGCAGCCGCACGAAGGGTACCATCTGCAGCAGATGCTGGAGATCCTCACCGCGCAGCAGGTGCCGGTCAAGCTGTGCAAGACCTGCGCCGACGCGCGCGGCGTCAGCCGCTTGCCGCTGGCGGACGGCGTGGCGATCGGCACCTTGGTCGAGCTGGCGCAGTGGACGCTGGCGGCGGAGAAAGTGCTGACTTTCTGATTTCGCGACAACGAGACATCACCGGCAACGTTTTTGTTGTTCGTTGCCCGCCGGCGGTCGTGATAATCTTCAGGCTTCTTTACCGATCCGAAGCCAAATCATGCATCGCTGGTTGACTCTGCCTTCTCTGACGCCGCTCACGTTTGTCGGCGCATGCCGGCGGCGCATCGCCGCCGTGACACTCCTTTTCCTGATTTTTGCGTGTTGCTTGCCGGCACAGGCGGCGCTGAACGGCGATCTGCCGCAGCGCAGCGAAGTGCAAAGCCAGCTGGAAACGCTGAACAAACAAAAAGCCCTGACGCCGGTCGAAAAGCTCTCCCAGCAGGATTTGACCCGCACGCTGGAACTGCTGGATGCCATCGAGCGCAACCGGCAAGACGTCGCACAGCTTAAACAGCAGGTGCAGCAGGCGCCGGCGAAGCTCAATCAGGTCACCGCCGAACTGGATGCGCTGAAGCAGCCGACGGACAACGCGGCCGCGCGCGCCGCGCTGTTGCCGCTGTCGCTGCGCCAGCTGGAAAGCCGGCTGTATCAAACGCTCGACGAGCTGCAAAGCGCGCAGGAGAGCCTCTCGACCTACAACAGCCAACTGGTGTCGCTGCAAACCCAGCCTGAACGGGTGCAGAGCACCATGTACGCCGCTTCGCAGCGCCTGCAGGAGATCCGCAGCCAGCTCAGCGGCCAGACGCCGGGGCAAGATTCGCTGCGCAATAGCCAGCAGGTCATGCTGGCCACCGAACAGGCGCTGCTCAACGCGCAGTTGGAGCTGCAGCGCAAGAGCCTGGAAGCCAACACCACGCTACAAGATCTGCTGCAAAAACAGCGTGATTACACCACGGCACATATCGATGCGCTGGATCGGTCGGTGCAGCTGCTGCAGGAGCTCGTCAACAGCAAGCGCCTGACGCTGTCTGAAAAAACCGCCAAAGAGGCGCAGAACCCGGAAGACGCCACCGATATCCAGCACGATCAGCTGGTCAGCAAGCAGCTGGACGTCAACCGACAGTTGAGCCAACAGCTGATTGCCGCCACCGAAGAGAGCAACACCCTGTTCCAGCAGAATATTCGGGTCAAAAACTGGCTCGATCGCGGTCTGCAGGCGGAACGTAACCTGAAAGAGCAGATCCAGGTGCTGAAGGGCAGCCTGGTGCTGTCGCGCATTCTGTATCAGCAGCAGCAGAGCCTGCCGCAGGGCACGCTGCTGGCTGATATAGACACGCGCATCGCCGATCTGCGGCTGGAGCAGTTCGATATCAATCAGCAACGCGACGATCTGTTCAAGGGTGAGGATTACATCAACCAACTGGTGGCCGAAAGCAAGGAAAAGGCCGGCCCGGAAGTGATCGACGCACTGAACGAGATCGTCGACATGCGCCGCGAACTGCTGGATCAGCTGAACAAGCAGCTCAGCAACCAGCTGTCGCTGTCGATCAACCTGCAGATCAACCAACAGCAGCTCACCAGCGTCTACGGCTCGCTGCAGGATACGCTGACCCAGCAGATTTTCTGGGTCAACAGCAACAAGCCGGTCGATCTGGCGTGGCTGAAGGCAATGCCGGAGGCGGTGCGCGATCAGCTCGCCGGGCTCGATATCAAATTCGACGGTGGCAAGCTATTGCAGGGCGGCTTGAATGCGCTGGTGTTCCTGATCCCGTTGCTGTTGGCGATCGGGGTATTGCGCTGGCGCTACCGGTTGATCGACAGTCATTTGCAAAAGCTGGCCAACGACGTGGGGCAACTGAAGCGCGACGGCCAGCTGCACACGCCGAAGGCCATCGCGCTGACCTTGCTGAAGGTGTTGCCTGGCGCCGCGCTGCTGCTCGGCGTCGGTTTCTGGATGTATCGCGCGGATTTGGGTATCAGCGACTTTATTTGGGCGTTGTCGCAGCAGCTGGCGTTGTCGTGGCTGGTGTTCGGCTTCAGCTATCGCATGCTGAAACCGGGCGGCATCGCCGAGCGGCATTTCAACTTCGGCGCTAACCTGTGCGCGCATTACCGCCGCCAGACGCTGCGGCTGGGGCTGGCGCTGCAGCCGCTGATCTTCTGGTCGGTATTGGGCGAGAAAGCGCCGCTGCGTCTGGTGGAAGACGTCATCGGCCAGATCGTGGTGATGTTGACGCTGGCGCTGCTTGCGGTGCTGGTGTTCCCGCTGTGCCGCGACAGCTGGCGTGAAAAGGGCTCGCATGCCGTGCGGCTGGTGGTGGTGACCGCGCTTGCCGCCACACCGCTGATCCTGCTGGGGCTGATGTTCGCCGGTTACTTCTATACCACGCTGCGGCTGGCCAGCCGCTGGATAGACAGCCTGTATCTGTTCTTCCTGTGGAATATCGTGTATCTGACTGCCCTGCGCGGCCTGAGCGTGGCGGCGCGGCGTTTGGCCTACCGGCGCGCGCTGGCGCGGCGGCAAAACGTGGTGAAAGAGGGGGCCGAAGGCGGCGAAGCGGTGGTGGAAGAGCCGCCGCTAGCGCTCGATCAGATCAACCAGCAGTCGCTGCGCCTGACCACCCTGGTGCTGTTCGCCATCTTCGCCAGCGCCTTCTACGCCATTTGGTCGGATCTGGTGACGGTCATCGCTTACCTGGACAGCATCACGCTGTGGCATTACACCAGCACCGTGGCGGGCAGCAGCGTGTCGCAGGCGGTGACGCTGGGTAACATGATGGTGGCGATCGCCGCGGTGATCGTCGCTTATGTGCTCACCCGCAACTTGCCCGGCCTGCTGGAGGTGGTGGTGCTGTCGCGGCTGCAGCTGCGGCAGGGGGCGTCTTATGCCATCACCACCGTGCTCACTTACCTGATCACCGCCGTGGGCGCCGTGGTTGCGCTGGGATCGCTGGGCGTATCCTGGGACAAACTGCAATGGCTGGCCGCCGGTCTGACGGTCGGGCTTGGCTTTGGCCTGCAGGAGATCTTCGCCAACTTCGTCTCCGGCCTGATCATTCTGTTTGAACGCCCGATCCGCATCGGCGATACCATCACCATCGGCACCTTCTCCGGTTCGGTCAGCAAGATCCGCATTCGCGCCACCACCATTACCGACTTCGACCGTAAAGAGGTGATCATTCCGAACAAGGCGTTCGTCACCGAGCGGCTGATCAACTGGTCACTGTCCGACACCATCACCCGCGTGCTGATCAAGGTGGGCGTGGCCTACGGTTCCGATCTCGACAAGGTGAAAAAGGTGCTGCTGCAGGCGGCGCACGACAACCCGCGGGTGATGACCGATCCCGAACCGCAGGTGTTCTTCCTCAACTTCGGGGCCAGCACGCTGGATCACGAACTGCGGCTCTATGTACGGGAACTGCGCGATCGCAGCTACACGGTGGACGAACTGAACCGCTCAATCGACCGCTTGTGCCGGGAAAACGACATCGACATTGCCTTCAATCAGCTGGAGGTGTATCTGCATAACCAGCAGGGCAATGAAGTGCAGGAAGTGAAAAGAACGCTCTCGCCGGATGAAGGCGGCCAGACGGCGGGCTGATGTGCGTTGAAAGATGGAAGGGACAGCGGGCTGTCCCTGATTACTGTCCGGCAGGCAAATAGGGAGAGGTGACGCCGGCGCGCTGCAGCTTTTCCTGATAATCCCGTTTGACGATATCCAGTGCTGCCAACGCGGTAGCCGGATCGATCTCGTTGCATTCCAGCAGGTAAATCAAGTCTACCGCCAGCTGCAGTTCGGGTGAGGCATTTTCCAGAGACATAGCACCTGCGCTTATTAATTAATGGGATGAAAAACTCGTGTCTCGGCAGAGTATAGTGAACCCGGCGCGCAACCGGGAATAATCATTAAAATATTGTGATAAATCTTCAAAAACCGTTTTCTTTGCGCTCGATATTGCGCTCGATGCGCGCCAGCGCCTGACGGCAGCGCATCAGTCTCCCCTCCAGCGCCGCCAGCTCGTGCTGCAGCTTTTGCTGCGCCGCCAGTGTGGTCTGGCGCCCCAGCAGGCTTTCCCGATCCTGAATCATGGCGATCAGCCGGCGTTCGTAATCCTGGTGCTCGGCCAGCTTGTGGTACAGATCGGCCTCGGGGGCTTCCTTCGGCTGATTCTTGCGCCGTAGCGCCTGGGTTGCCAGCTCGCGCTGCAGGGCAGAGATTTGGGCAACCAGTTTTTCGGCCAGAAAGGCCACCTGGCTGGCGCGGCTGTCGTTAGCGGCGTTTTGCAGCTGGGCGAAGTTTTTCTCCACCTCGGCCAGGTAGTCGCGCAGCCGCGTGCCGCGGTTGGCGAACAGGGCGGCGTCGAAGCGCGCCTGCGGGATCGGGGCGTCGCCGCGCGGAGTGACTTCGGCCGCCAGCGCCGCGATCTGCTGCGCCAACACCTGTAATAGACGCTGAGTGCTCACATAAGCTCCCTCTTGATTTCAACAGGCGTAAGCTTGCCCGCGATGCCGCCCTGAAACAAGCGCCGCATGCATATTCCGCCGGCGCGGCGCCGATGCTACAGTAAGCCGCAACCGATTGAGGAGCGAAGAGCCGCATGAAGCGAGGGTTATTGATCATTTTGGGCTGGCTGGCGGTGGTGCTGGCGACGTTGGGCGTGGTGCTGCCGCTGTTGCCGACCACGCCGTTCCTGCTGTTGGCTGCCTGGTGCTTCGCCCGCTCTTCGCCGCGCTTTCATCACTGGCTGCTGTACCGTTCCTGGTTTGGCCCTTATCTGCGCCACTGGCAGCAGCATCGCGCGCTGCCGCCGGGAGCGAAGTGGAAGGCGGTGCTAGTGATCGTGCTGACCTTCGCCTGCTCGCTGTGGCTGGTGAAAATCTGGTGGGTGCGCGGTCTGTTGCTGCTGATGTTGGCTATTTTGCTGACCTTTATGCTGCGCCTGCCGGTTATTGACCTGTCGCAACAAAAACAGCGCTGATTGTGCGCCGCTGGTTGCATTTGTCCGCCAGTTTGCATAGATTTGGGCGTTTTCGTGCGCGGATCGCCTGCCATTCCTTCTCCGGTGTGTTTCACCCAGAGGCGGCGGGTGAGCGGCGCGCCGGTTTTCAGGCAGCTTTATCAGGCAACAATTATGACCGCTACTGCGCAGCAGCTTCAGTTTATTAAAGACAGTATCAAAACCATCCCGGATTATCCGAAGCCGGGCATCCTGTTCCGCGACGTGACCAGCCTGCTGGAAAACCCGTTGGCCTACGCCGCCAGCATCGAGCTGCTGGTTGAGCGCTATCGCGAAGCGGGCGTGACCAAGGTGGTGGGTACCGAAGCGCGTGGTTTCCTGTTCGGTGCGCCCGTCGCGCTGGCGCTGGGTGTCGGTTTCGTGCCGGTGCGCAAACCGGGCAAACTGCCGCGTGCCACGCTCAGCGAAAGCTATGAGCTGGAGTACGGTACCGACAAGCTGGAGATCCACACCGACGCCATCAACGCGGGTGACAAAGTGCTGGTGGTGGACGATCTGCTGGCGACCGGCGGCACCATCGAAGCAACCACTAAACTGATCCGCCGTCTGGGCGGTGAAGTGAAAGACGCCGCGTTCATCATCAACCTGCCGGATCTGGGCGGGGAAGCGCGTCTGAACAAGCTGGGTATCGACTGCTACTGCCTGGTGGACTTCGCCGGCCATTGATGCGGCATCGCCCCTTGGGCACAACGGCCTCGCGGATCGCCGCGGGGCTGTGTTAGCATGACCCTCCAGATTACTCGACTTCTCCGGTATTAATGAGCTATCAGGTTCTCGCCCGTAAGTGGCGCCCTCAAACGTTCGCAGACGTGGTCGGCCAGGAACATGTCCTGACCGCGCTGGCCAACGGCCTCTCGCTGGGGCGGATCCATCACGCCTATCTGTTCTCGGGCACCCGCGGCGTGGGGAAAACCACCATCGCGCGCCTGCTGGCCAAAGGCCTGAACTGTGAAACCGGCATCACCGCCACGCCGTGCGGCCAATGCGACAACTGCCGTGAGATCGAACAGGGGCGTTTCGTCGATCTGATCGAGATCGACGCCGCTTCCCGAACCAAGGTGGAAGATACCCGCGATCTGCTGGACAACGTTCAGTACGCGCCGGCGCGCGGCCGCTTCAAGGTCTACCTGATCGATGAAGTGCACATGCTCTCGCGCCACAGCTTCAACGCGTTGCTGAAGACGCTGGAAGAGCCGCCATCGCACGTGAAATTCCTGTTGGCCACCACCGATCCGCAAAAATTGCCGGTGACCATTCTTTCCCGCTGCCTGCAGTTTCACCTCAAAGCGCTGGACGTCGATCAGATCCGTCAGCAGCTGGAAACGGTGCTGACGGCGGAGCAGATCACCAGCGACGCCCGCGCGCTGCAACTGCTGGCGCGCGCCGCCGACGGCAGCATGCGCGATGCGCTGAGCCTGACCGATCAGGCGATCGCCATGGGGCAGGGGCAGGTGACCGCCGCCACCGTCAGCCAGATGCTCGGCACGCTCGATGACGAGCAGCCGCTGGCGATCCTCGAAGCGCTGGTCAGCGCCGACGGCGAAAAGGTGATGGCGCAGGTCGCGCAGGCCGCTTCGCGCGGCGTGGACTGGGAAAACCTGCTGGTGGAGACGCTGGCGTTGCTGCACCGCATTGCGATGGTGCAACTGCTGCCTTCGATGCTCGACAACCACTACGCCGCCGTGGAACAACGGCTGCGTGAGCTGGCGCGCACTCTGCCGCCGGCCGATGTGCAACTCTATTACCAAACGCTGTTGGTGGGCCGCAAAGAGCTGGCCTATGCGCCGGATCGTCGCATGGGGGTTGAGATGACTCTACTGCGTGCGCTGGCGTTTCACCCGAAAGCGGTGATCCCGGAGCCGGTGGCGTTGGTGCAGACCGCGCCGGCGCCGATGGCGCAGCCGCAGCAGGCCACATCGCCACAGCCGCCGCAGTTTCAGGACGTGCCGCCCCCGTTAGGGCAGCCGGCCGCGCCGCAGCGACAATCATCGACCCCTTTACCGGATGCCACCGCCCAGCTGTTGAAAGCGCGGTCCCAGCTGCAACGGCAGCAGGGAGCATCCACACCAAAAAAGAATGAGCCGGCGGCGCCAGGAATAGCGCGGCCGGCAAACTCGGCGCTGGGGCGTTTGGCTTCCGTGACCGAGCGTAGCCAGCAGCGCCTGGCGGAGAAGAAGGTGCCGGAAAAACCGGCGAAGCCGGAAGCCTATCGCTGGCGCGCGCAGACCGAGCCGGAAGCGGCGCCGGAACCGTTGGCGACGCCGAAAGCGCTGCGCACGGCGTTGGAGCACGAGAAAACGCCGGAGCTGGCCGCCAAGCTGGTGGTGGAATCGCTGGAGCGCGACGCCTGGGCGGCGGAAATCGATAAGCTCAAGATCCCGAAACTGGTGCAGCAGCTGGCGTTGAACGCCTTCAAGCAGCAGCCGGAACCGGGCAAAATTAACCTCCATCTGCGGTCTTCGCAGCGCCATCTGAATTCGCCTTCGGCGCAGAAGACGCTGGCCGAAGCGCTCGGCGAGCTGTACGGCAGCCCGGTTGAGCTGACCGTGGTGGAGGACGATAATCCGGCGGAGCGCACCCCGCTGGAGTGGCGACAAGCCATCTATGAAGAAAAGCTGGCGCAGGCGCGCCAGTCCATCGTTGCGGATACCCATATCCAGACGCTGTGCCGGTTCTTCGACGCGGATCTGGATGAAGAGAGTATCCGCCCCCTTTAAACGCCGCGCGAGGTGCGCGGCCCTAGCGACGAGAGACGACTATGTTTGGTAAAGGCGGTCTGGGCAACCTGATGAAGCAAGCCCAGCAAATGCAAGAAAAAATGCAGCAGATGCAGGAAGAAGTCGCCAAATTGGAAGTGACCGGCGAGTCTGGCGCAGGCCTGGTGAAAGTCACCATCAACGGCGCACACAACTGCCGCCGCGTGGAGATCGATCCTAGCCTGATGGAAGATGACAAAGACATGCTGGAAGATCTGATCGCCGCCGCGTTTAACGACGCCGCGCGCCGCATCGAAGAGACTCAGAAAGAGAAAATGGCCTCCGTTTCCAGCGGCATGCAGTTGCCGCCTGGCTTCAAGATGCCGTTCTGATGCAAACCAGCCCGCTCCTTGAATCCCTGATGGAGGCGCTGCGCTGCCTGCCGGGCGTCGGCCCGAAATCGGCGCAGCGCATGGCGTTTCAATTGCTGCAGCGCGATCGCAGCGGCGGCATGCGCCTGGCGCAGGCGTTGACGCGCGCGATGTCGGAAATCGGCCACTGCGCCGACTGCCGCACCTTCACCGAGCAGGACATCTGCACCATCTGCGCCAATCCGCGCCGTCAGCAAAACGGCCAGATTTGTGTGGTGGAAAGCCCGGCGGATATTCACGCCATCGAGCAGACCGGCCAGTTCGCCGGGCGCTACTTTGTGCTGATGGGCCATCTGTCGCCGCTAGATGGCATCGGGCCGGGGGATATCGGTCTCGATCGCCTGGAGCAACGGCTGGAAAAGGAAAGCATCACCGAAGTGATCCTCGCCACCAACCCGACGGTGGAAGGGGAAGCGACTGCCAACTACATCGCCGAGATGTGCGGCCAGTATGGCGTGCTCGCCAGCCGCATCGCCCACGGCGTACCGGTGGGCGGCGAGCTGGAGATGGTCGACGGCACCACGCTGTCGCATTCGCTGGCCGGGCGTCACGCCATCAAGTTCTGATGTTTTCCCGGACGGGGCCACTCGGCCCCGTCGTTTTTTTGCCAAAAATTTCCCGCCGTCCGCTTGAAAAACAAGACCCTGACCCTCATCTGATCCTCATTGTTCGATTTTGGTAGCCATTGTCTTTTGAGGTAATCAATGAGTATGAAAGGTCAAGAAACCCGCGGGTTCCAGTCTGAAGTAAAACAGCTGCTTCATTTGATGATCCATTCGCTGTACTCCAACAAAGAAATTTTCCTGCGCGAGCTGATTTCCAACGCCTCTGACGCCGCCGACAAGCTGCGCTTCCGCGCCCTGTCCGCGCCAGAGCTGTATGCCGGCGACGGCGAGCTGCGCGTGCGCTTGTCCTTCGATAAAGAGCAGCGCACCCTGACCATCGCCGATAACGGTATCGGCATGCGCCGCGAAGAAGTGATCGAAAACCTCGGCACCATCGCCAAATCGGGCACCAAAGCGTTCCTGGAATCCATCGGTTCAGATCAGGCGAAAGACAGCCAGCTGATCGGCCAGTTCGGCGTCGGTTTCTACTCGGCGTTCATCGTGGCGGACAAAGTGACCGTGCGCACCCGCGCTGCCGGCGCCGCCGATGACGAAGGCGTGTTCTGGGAGTCCGCCGGTGAAGGCGACTACACCATCGCCGACATCACCAAAGAGACCCGCGGCACCGAAATCACCCTGTATCTGCGCGAAGGCGAAGATGAGTACCTCGACGCCTGGCGCTTGCGCTCGGTGATCGGCAAATATTCCGATCACATCGCCCTGCCGGTAGAGATCGAAAGCAAGAACGAAGAAGACGGCACCGTCACCTGGGAGAAGATCAACAAGGCGCAGGCCCTGTGGACCCGCAGCAAGGCTGACGTCACCGACGAAGAGTACAAAGAGTTCTACAAGCACATCGCCCATGATTTCACCGATCCGCTGAGCTGGAGCCATAACCGGGTGGAAGGCAAGCAGGAGTACACCAGCCTGCTGTATATCCCGGCGCAGGCGCCGTGGGACATGTGGAACCGCGATCACAAACACGGCCTGAAGCTGTACGTGCAGCGCGTGTTCATCATGGACGACGCCGAGCAGTTCATGCCGAACTACCTGCGCTTCGTGCGCGGCCTGATCGATTCCAACGATCTGCCGCTGAACGTGTCGCGCGAGATCCTGCAAGACAGCCGTGTGACGCAGAACCTGCGCGGTGCGCTGACCAAGCGTGTGCTGCAGATGCTGGATAAGCTGGCCAAAGACGACGCCGAAGGCTACCAGAAATTCTGGCAGCAGTTCGGTCTGGTGCTGAAAGAAGGCCCGGCGGAAGACAACGGCAACCAGGAAGCGATCGCCAAACTGCTGCGCTTCGCGACCACCCACGGCGACAGCTCGGCGCAGACCGTGTCGCTGGAAGAGTACGTCGGCCGCATGGCGGAAGGGCAGGAAAAGATTTACTACATCACCGCCGACAGCTACGCCGCCGCCAAGAGCAGCCCGCATCTGGAGCTGTTCCGCAAGAAAGGCATCGAAGTGTTGCTGTTGTCCGATCGCATCGACGAGTGGATGATGAGCTACCTGACCGAGTTCGACGGCAAGCCGTTCCAGTCGGTCAGCAAAGCGGATGAAACGCTGGATAAACTGGCGGATGAAACCGAAGAGCAGAAGGCGGCCGAGAAGCAGCTGGAACCGTTCATCGAACGCGTGAAAACCCTGCTGGGCGAGCGCGTGAAGGATGTACGCCTGACGCACCGCCTGACCGATACGCCGGCGATCGTGGTGACCGACGCCGACGAAATGAGCACCCAGATGGCCAAGCTGTTCGCCGCCGCCGGTCAGCAGGCGCCGGAAGTGAAGTACATTTTCGAGCTTAATCCCGAGCATGCGCTGGTCAAACGAGCATCCGACGTGGGCGATAACGAACATTTCGCCGAATGGATCGACCTGTTATTGGATCAGGCTCTGCTGGCAGAACGCGGCACGCTGGAGGATCCGAACTTGTTCATCCGTCGCATGAATAAGTTGCTGTCCGCTTAAAAGCTGAAGATATGTGCCCTTAACGACACCGTTAGGGGCGTATTTCCGGTTTTTCCCCGCTTTTTCTTGCCTTTTGTTCGTCCGTTTTTTTGCACATTCCGCAATCGATTTCCTTCGCGCGCCTTGAGCCTGCCCCCCCTGAAATGGTATCGTTGAGCGTTTTCGCAATTTTATAAAAACTACATAGCAAGGGGATTTACGCAATGCGTATCATTCTGCTGGGCGCTCCGGGCGCTGGTAAAGGTACTCAGGCTCAATTCATCATGGAGAAATACGGCATTCCGCAAATCTCCACCGGTGACATGTTGCGCGCAGCCGTGAAGGCCGGCAGTGAACTGGGCAAGCAGGCGAAAGAGATCATGGACGCCGGCAAGCTGGTGACCGATGAGCTGGTGATCGCGCTGGTCAAAGAGCGCATCACGCAGGAAGATTGCCGCAAGGGCTTCCTGCTGGACGGCTTCCCACGCACCATTCCGCAGGCTGACGCGATGAAAGAAGCCGGCATCAACGTGGACTTCGTGCTGGAGTTCGACGTGCCGGACGAGCTGATCGTTGACCGCATCGTTGGCCGCCGCGTACACGCGCCGTCCGGCCGCGTCTACCACGTGAAGTTCAACCCGCCGCAGGTGGAAGGCAAAGACGACGTGACCGGCGAAGAGCTGACCACGCGCAAGGACGATCAGGAAGAGACCGTGCGCAAGCGCCTGGTGGAATACCATCAGATGACTGCGCCGCTGATCTCTTACTACAGCAAAGAAGCGGCAGCGGGCAACACCCAATACCGCAAAATCGACGGCACCCGCAAGGTGGCCGAAGTGAGCGCAGAGCTGGCGACTATCCTCGGTTGATAGCAAACTGGCTGTGCATGACGCCGGGCCTGTGGTCCGGCGTTTTTTTTGCCGTTTTCCCGCCAAATTGTGATCGCGGCAGCTTGTTGCGGCCGTGCCCGTTAATCGCCCGCGCCAAATGGCGTATAACAAGCCTGCGTTTTCACCCTCAGCAGGGAGCCGGGCATGCTCAGACAAACCAATCTTCTGGCGGAAGCCACCGCGCGCCAGATCGTCCAGCGGGCGATGGGCATCATCAGCCATTCCGTCAACGTGATGGACAGCAACGGCGTGATCATCGCCTCCGGCAACCCGCAGCGCCTGTTCCAGCGTCATGAAGGCGCGGTGCTGGCGCTGGCGGAGAACCGGGTGGTGGAAATCGACCGCGCCACCGCCGAACACCTGAAGGGCGTGCGGCCCGGCATCAACCTGCCGTTCAGCTTTCGCAATCAGCGGGTGGGGGTGATCGGCATCTCCGGCGAGCCGGCCGAGGTGCGCGCCTATGCCGAGCTGGTGAAGATGGCGGCGGAGATGATGGTGGAGCAGGCGGCGCTGCTGGATCAGCACCAGTGGGAAAAACGTTACCGGGAAGAGCTGGCGAATCAGCTGCTGCAACCGCAGCCGAACACCGCGTCGCTGGAGGCGATGGCGGCGTATCTGGGATTGGATCTGCGCCAGGCGCGCATCGTCTGGATCGTCGAGCTGCAAGAGGCGCAGCCGCACCTGCTGCGTGAGCTGTTGGCGGAGCTGGAGGCCACCCAGCGCGACGCGTTGATCGCCATTACCGGCTTCAATGAAATGACCCTGTTGCGCCCGGCCTGCATGGCTCAGGGCGAATGGAGTTTGAAGCTGGAGCGCCAGCAGGCGCAGCGTTTGCAAAACCAGCTAAAACACCGCTTTCGGGTGCGGCTGATCGTCGGCGGTTTTTATGACGATCCGCAAAGCGCCTACCGTTCCAGCCTGACGGCGCGTGCCACCCAGGCAATGGCGCAGCGCCTGAAACTGCGTCACGCCACGCTGTTCTACCACGACTATCCGCTGCCGTCGCTGCTGTGCGATCTCGGGGAGGACTGGCGAGCGCAAGAGCTGGGGCGCCCCTGGCGGACGCTGGGCGAACAGGATGAAAAAGGCGTGCTGCGCGCCACGCTGCGCCACTATTTTTCGCAGAATTGTGATCAGACGCAGGCCGCCGCGCAGCTGCATATTCACGTCAATACCCTGCGCTACCGCCTGCAGCGCATCGAAGCCATAACTGGCATGAAAATCAATCAATTAACCGACGCTCTGCGGTTGTATATCGGCATGCTGATGCACGACTGAGTTGTGCCAACCCACAAATTTCGCGCCGTTCCTTCGGCAATTTTTTGTTGTTTCCCCTCAGGTCAACGCCGGGCGCGCGGGATATGTTGGCCTGCACATCAACCACGGAGAAAACAACAATGACAACCGTATCCACTCTGGGAGCGCTGGTGGCGTTAGCCGTCGCCATCGTTCTGATTCTACGCAAGGTGCCGCCGGCTTACGGCATGATTGCCGGCGCGCTGGCGGGCGGGCTGTGCGGCGGCGCCGATCTGGTGCAGACCGTAACGCTGATGATCGGCGGGGCGCAGGGCATCACCAACGCCGTGATGCGCATTCTGGCGGCGGGGGTATTGGCCGGGGTGCTGATCGAATCCGGCGCGGCGCACACCATCGCCGAAACCATCGTGCGCAAAGTGGGCGAAACCCGCGCGCTGCTGGCGCTGGCGGTGGCTACACTGATCCTGACGGCGGTGGGGGTGTTTATCGATGTGGCGGTGATCACCGTCGCGCCGATCGCGCTGTCGATCGCCCAGAGGGCCGGCATTTCACGCGCGGCGATCCTGCTGGCGATGATCGGCGGCGGCAAGGCCGGCAACGTGATGTCTCCCAACCCGAACACCATCGCGGCGGCGGACAACTTCCACGTGCCGCTCACTTCGGTGATGATGGCCGGCATCGTGCCGGGGCTGTGCGGCCTGGTGGTGGCCTATCTGCTGGCGCGCCGCCTGAGCGATAAAGGCGGCAGGGTGATGGCTGAAGAGCTGACTCAGCATGCCGAAGGGGCGCGGCCGGGCTTCGCTGCGGCGATCAGCGCGCCACTGGTGGCGATCCTGCTGCTGTCGCTGCGGCCGATCGCCGGTATCGCCGTCGATCCGCTGATCGCGCTGCCTGCTGGCGGGTTGGCGGGCGCGCTGCTGATGGGGCGCATCCGCCAGTGCAATCAGTTTATGGTTTCCGGCCTGTCGCGCATGGCGCCGGTGGCGATTATGCTGCTCGGCACCGGCACGCTGGCGGGCATTATCGCTAACTCGGCGCTGAAGGATGTCTTGATTAACGGTTTGACGCACACCGGGCTACCGGCCTGGCTGCTGGCGCCGCTGTCCGGCGCGCTGATGTCGATGGCGACCGCCTCGACCACCGCCGGCACCGCCGTGGCTTCCGGGGTGTTCAGCTCCACGCTGCTCGAGCTGGGGGTGAGCGGATTGGCCGGTGCGGCGATGATCCATGCGGGCGCCACGGTGCTGGATCACCTGCCGCACGGCAGCTTCTTCCACGCCACCGGTGGCAGCGTCAATATGGCGGTGCACGAGCGGCTGAAGCTGCTGCCGTATGAAACGCTGGTGGGGTTCACCATTGCGGCAATCTCGGCGCTGATGTTTGGCGTATTTAACCTGGCGGGATAAGGAACAGTGATGAAAACGCTGAAAAAAGTGGTTATTGCCCCGGATTCTTTCAAAGAGAGCCTGAGCGCGCTCGGCGTCGCTGACGCCATCGAGCGGGGATTCCGCCAAATTTACCCGCAGGCGCACTACGTGAAGCTGCCGATGGCGGACGGCGGCGAAGGCACAGTGGAGTCGATGGTGGCGGCCACCGGCGGCGAAATCGTCCAGGTGACGGTCACCGGGCCGCTGGGGGAGTCGGTGTTGGGATTTTATGGCCTGCTGGGCGACGGCGAAACCGCGGTGATTGAAATGGCCGCCGCTTCCGGGCTGCATTTGGCGCCGCCCAACCGGCGCGATCCGCGCATCACCACCAGTTACGGCACCGGTGAGCTGATGCTGGCGGCGCTGGAGCGCGGCGTGAAGGCGATCATTCTCGGCATCGGCGGTAGCGCCACCAACGACGGCGGCGCTGGGATGATGCAGGCGCTGGGCGTTAAATTGCTGGATAAGGATCGCCGGCCGCTGCCGGTGGGCGGTGCGGCACTGGCGCAGCTGGCGCATCTCGATCTCGCCGGGCTGGACGCGCGTTGGCAACGGGTGAGCGTAACCGCCGCCTGCGACGTGGATAACCCGCTGTGCGGCGAAAAGGGCGCGTCGGCGGTGTTCGGGCCGCAGAAGGGGGCGACGCCGGAGATGGTGGCCCAGCTCGATGCGGCGCTGCATCACTATGGCGAACTGCTGGAGCGGGAAACCGGCCGCGCCGTGCTGACCCAGCCAGGGGCGGGCGCGGCGGGCGGCATGGGGGCGGCGCTGCTTGGCATGCTCGAAGCGCGCTTGCGGCCGGGCATCGAGATTGTCACCGAAACCCTGCGCCTGGATGAAGCGGTGCGCGATGCCGACTTGGTGATCACCGGCGAAGGGCGGCTGGACAGCCAGTCGATCCACGGCAAAACGCCGATCGGCGTGGCGCGAGTGGCCAAGCGTCACGGCGTGCCGGTGATCGCCATCGCCGGCAGCCTGACGCCGGATTATTCGGTGGTGCATCAACACGGCATCGATGCGGCGTTTTCGGTGCTCGATCGCATCGTGACGCTGGAAGACGCGCTGGCGGACGCCGATCGCAATCTGCAGGTGACGGCGCGCAACGTGGCGGCGGTATGGCAACTGGCGCAAGGGGGAAGCCCACAGGGATAGCCTGTTGCTGTTATCGGTTCCGACGCAGGACTTTTCCGTTACAATAGCTGGCATTAATGGCTGCTGACATCCCGACCCAGAACGGAATGCCGGCCGGAAAGGAAATGAGGGGAACTGAGATGAAGCAAGAGAAACACGGCGTATTGCTGGTGAACCTGGGCACACCAGATGCGCCGACCTCGTCGGCGGTCAAACGCTATCTGAAGGAATTCCTCAGTGACGATCGCGTGGTCGACACGGCGCCGCTGATCTGGTGGCCGATCCTCAACGGCGCGATCCTGCCGATCCGCTCGCCGCGCGTGGCGAAGCTCTATCAGTCGGTGTGGATGGAAGAAGGCTCGCCGCTGCTGGTATACAGCCGCCGCCAACAGCGGGCGCTGGCGGCGCGCATGCCGAATACGCCGGTGGAGCTGGGAATGAGCTACGGCTCGCCAAGTTTGGCGGAAGCCATCGACAAGCTGCTGGCGCAAGGTGTGACCAACCTGGTGGTGCTGCCGCTCTACCCGCAATACTCCTGTTCCACCAGCGCGGCGGTATGGGATGGCGTAGCGCGAGTGCTGAAAGGCTATCGCCGCTTGCCGTCGGTGGCCTTCATCCGCGATTACGCCGAACACCCGGCCTATATCGCCGCGCTGCAGCAAAGCGTGGAGCGCTCGTTCGCCGAGCACGGCCAGCCGGATCGGCTGGTGTTGTCGTTCCACGGCATCCCCAAACGCTATGCGCGCCTGGGCGACGACTACCCGCAGCGCTGCGAGGATACGCTGCGTGCGCTGAGCGCCACGCTGCCGCTGGCGCCGGAGCGCGTGATGATGACGTACCAATCGCGCTTTGGCCGCGAGCCGTGGCTGACGCCATACACCGATGAGACCCTGAAGGGGCTGCCGGCACAGGGCGTGAAGCACATTCAGCTGATTTGCCCCGGTTTCTCGGCGGACTGCCTGGAAACGCTGGAAGAGATCAAAGAACAGAACCGCGAGATCTTCCTCAAGGCCGGCGGCGAGAAGTTTGAATATATCTCGGCGTTGAACGACGAGCCGGCGCATATCGATATGATGCAGCAGCTGGTGGCGCAGCGCCTGTAATCATCCATAATCTGTCTATTAGATGCATCGTGATCGGGCGGGGATGTGTTAACATTCTCCGCTTGTTAAACCGTCACCACCGCCAATCACATGAAATTTCCTGGTAAACGCAAGTCCAAACACTATTTCCCGGTGAGCGCCCGCGATCCGCTTCTGCAGCAGGCTCAGCCCGAAAGTGAAATCAGCACCTCGTATATCGTCGGCATCGATCAGACGCTGGTGGATATCGAGGCGAAAGTGGACGACGCTTTTGTCCAGCGCTATGGCCTGAGCCTGGGCCACTCTCTGGTGATCGAAGACGACGTCGCCGAGGCGCTGTATCAGGAACTGAACGAAAACAACCTGGTTACCCATCAGTTCGCCGGCGGCACCATCGGTAACACCATGCACAACTATTCGGTGCTGGCGGACGATCGCTCGGTGCTGCTCGGCGTGATGTGCAGCAACGTGAAAATCGGCAGCTACGCCTACCGTTACCTGTGCAATACCTCCAGCCGTACCGATCTCAACTATCTGCAGGGCGTAGACGGCGCCATCGGCCGCTGCTTCACGCTGATCGGGGAAAGCGGCGAGCGCACCTTCGCCATCAACCCTGGCCAAATGAACCAGCTGCGCCCGGAAAGCATTCCTGAAGAGGTGATCGCCGGCGCGTCGGCGCTGGTGCTGAGCTCTTATCTGGTGCGCTGTAAGGAGGGGGAGCCGATGAAGGCCGCCACCCTGCAGGCGATCGAATATGCCAAAAAACACGACGTGCCGGTGGTGTTGACGCTGGGCACCAAGTACGTGATCGCCGACAACCCGCAGTGGTGGCGCGACTTCCTGAAGGAAAACGTGACGATTCTGGCGATGAATGAAGACGAAGCGCTGGAGCTGACCGGGCTGAGCGATCCGCTGACCGCCTCGGACATGGCGCTGGAGTGGGTGGATCTGGTGCTGTGCACCGCCGGTCCGAACGGCCTGTATATGGCGGGCTACACCGAAGAAGCCAACAAGCGTCAGACCCAGCATCCGCTGCTGCCGGGGCATATCGCCGAGTTCAACCGCTACGAATTCAGCCGCGCTATGCGCCGCGAGCACTGTGAACATCCGCTGCGCGTTTATTCGCACATCGCGCCTTATATGGGCGGCCCCGAGAGGATCATGAACACCAACGGCGCCGGCGACGGCGCGCTGTCGGCGTTGCTGCACGATATCGCCGCCAACGGCTATCACCGCCACAACGTACCGAATTCCAGCAAGCACGTGCGCAGTTACCTGACATACTCCTCATTGGCGCAGGTGTGCAAATACGCCAACCGCGTCAGCTACCAGGTGTTGAACCAGCATTCGCCACGACTCACTCGCGGCCTGCCGGAGCGCGAAGACAGCCTGGAAGAGTCTTACTGGGAGCGTTAACCCGCTGAAAAAGAAAAGGTCCGGCATGCCGGACCTTTTTTTGTGCGCGCGTGGCGTTTCAGATCGGGCAGCCGCCCATTTTTTCTTCTTCGCTCAGGGTGTCCAGCTGCAGGATGTTCAGCATGCTGTTGGCGATCTCCCGTTCGCCCATCACTACCTGATTGGCGCCGCGATCGGTGATGTAGGCCACCTCGTCGTCGTAGTGGGCGCGGGCGATGATCTCGATGTTCGGGCGCTTGGCGCGCGCCGAGGCGACGATCTCGCCGGCCTCATAGCCGTTGGGGATAGTCAGCAGCAGCCAGCGTGCGCAGTCGAGCCGCGCCAGATCCATCACTTCCGGATTGGCGGCGTTGCCCAACACCGTCTTGATGCCTTGCTCGCGCAGCGCTTCCACCCGCGGGCGGGAGTTTTCGATCACCACCAGCGGAATGCCCGCCTCGGCCAGTTTGCCGCCCAGCAGGCTGCCGACGCGGCCGTAGCCGACCACCAGCGCATGGTTGCACATCTCTACCGGGATCTGCTTCTCTTCTTCCACCGCCTCTTCGAGGATTTGCTCTTCGATGGTTTCGGTCTTGGCCAGATAGCGCTCCAGCAGGGTGAACAACAGCGGGTTGAGCATGATCGACAGGATAGCGCCTGCCAGCACCAGATTGCGACCGTGTTCCGACATCATGCCGAGCGTGATGCCAAGGCCCGCCAGAATAAAGGCGAACTCGCCGATCTGTGCCAGGCTGGCGGAGATGGTCAGCGCGGTGCGCTTGGAGTGGCCGAACATTTTCACCAGCAGGAACGCAGCGGCGGATTTGCCGAACACGATGATCGCCAGCGTCGCCAGCACCGCCAGCGGTTCGTTAATCACGATCATCGGATCGAACAGCATGCCGACCGAGACGAAGAACAGCACCGCGAACGCGTCGCGCAGCGGCAGGGTATCGTGCGCCGCGCGGTGGCTCAGTTCGGACTCGTTCAGCACCATGCCGGCGAAGAAGGCGCCCAGGGCGAAGGAGACGTCGAACAGTTTCACCGCGCCGTAGGCGATGCCGAGCGCCAGCGCCAATACCGCCAGGGTGAACAGTTCGCGCGAGCCGGTGCTGGCGGTTTTCGACAGGATCCACGGTACCAGACGGCGGCCGACCACGATCATCAGCGCGATGAAGGCGATGACCTTGCCGATGGTCAGCGCCAGCTCCATCAGCAGTTGGCCGCTGCTGGCGTTGTTGTTGCCCAGCATGTTGCCGAAGGCCGGCAGTAACACCAGCGTCAACACCATCGCCAAATCTTCGACGATCAGCCAGCCGATGGCGATTTGCCCGCGCTGGCTGTCGATCAGCTGCCGTTCCTCCAGCGCGCGCAGCAGCACCACGGTGCTGGCGGTGGAGAGACAGAGGCCGAACACCAGCCCGGAGATCAGATCCCAGCCAAGCAGCTTGGACAGCCCCATGCCGAGCAGGGTAGCGACGGCTATCTGCGCCACGGCGCCGGGTATGGCGATAGATTTTACTGCGAGGAGGTCTTTCAAAGAGAAGTGCAGGCCAACACCGAACATCAACAGGATAACGCCGATTTCCGCCAGTTCCGGCGCCAGTGAGGTATCAGCAACGAAACCGGGGGTGAACGGGCCGGCGAGTACCCCTGCGGCCAGATACCCCACCAGAGGGGAGATGCGCAGGCGGTTCGCCAGCATGCCGAGGAGGAAGGCGAGTACTAACCCTCCGACGATGGTGGTAATGAGCGGTGTTGAATTATGCATCCATACTCCTTCTGGCTATGCATCGCGGCACGGGAGAAACGCAACAAAGTTACGAAAAGATACATTTAGTTTATTGCATTTGTTCGCGGCTTGCTTGGCTAATTTGGCCTTTTTTGTAAAAAAGCAGAGGATTTCACTTAAGGCGGGGCAATAAGGGAGTTTTGTGTCAGATAAGCCAAATAACATTGATTTATCCGTAGGATAACCCGGATGAATAAATAATTTCATCCGGGCGGTTCGCGGGGTTACTGCGGTTTATGCTCCATATTGGGCAGTAGCGCGGTGATAATGCCGATCAGCGGTAGGAAAGCACAGATTTGGTAGACCAGTTCGATACTGGTTAAATCGGCGACATAACCAAGAACTGCCGCGCCTAACCCGCCCATACCGAAAGCAAAACCGAAGAATAAGCCGGAAACCATGCCGACTTTACCGGGGATAAGCTCCTGAGCGTAGACCAGAATGGCGGAGAACGCCGAGGCGAGAATAACCCCGATGATCACCGTTAAAATGCCGGTCCAATAGAGTGATGCATAGGGTAAAACAAGGGTAAATGGCGCAGCGCCGAGAATAGAGCCCCAAATAACGTATTTACGCCCTATCTTATCGCCAAGAGGCCCGCCGATAATGGTGCCAGCCGCTACTGCGAACAGGAAGGCGAAAAGATGAATTTGCGCATTCTGCACTGAAACGCCGAACTTATGTATCAGATAAAAGGTGTAATAGCTGCTAATGCTGGCCAGATAGAAGTATTTGGAGAAAATCAGCACCAGCAGAATGCCCAGTGAGTAGGCAACGGTACGTTTTGGCAGCGGTTTCAACACCGAAGGGCTTTTCGGCAGCCCTTTAGTTGCCCGATGCTGATGTTGATACCATTTGCTGACCTGCAGCAATACCACGATCGCCAGCAGTGCCGCCAGCGTGAACCAGGCGACGTTGCCTTTGCCGTAAGGCGCGATGATCAGCGCGGCCAGCAGCGGGCCGAGCGAGCTGCCGAAGTTGCCGCCGACCTGGAACAGCGACTGCGCCAGGCCGTGTCGTCCGCCGGAGGCCATGCGCGCCACGCGCGAGGATTCCGGGTGGAAGACCGATGAGCCGGTGCCCACCAGCGCCGCCGCCAGCAGCACCAGCGGGAAGGTGCTCGCCACCGACAGCAGCAGCAGGCCGGACAGGGTAAAGCCCATGCCGATCGGCAACGAGTAAGGCTGCGAGTGTTTATCGGTGTAATACCCGATCAGCGGCTGCAGCAGCGAGGCGGTTAGCTGATAGGTCAGGGTGATCATGCCGATCTGCACGAAGCTGAGGTGAAAATCGGCTTGCAGGATCGGGTAGATCGCCAGGATCAGCGACTGGATCATATCGTTGAGCAGGTGAGACACGCTGATGGCGCCAAGGATGGAGAAGGCGGTTCCCTTCACCGCACTGCCCTTGGCGGGCGGCATCGCGCTTTGGCTACTGTCGGTCATATTATTATTAGCCTGAGAAGTTGTTGAGCACAGAGATGACATCTTAGGCAGGGCGCCCAATTTTTACCATATCTGAAATAATCAGACTCACATCGCAAAAATTTGAAATCAGCTGTCATTAATTCGCGCTACAATTCCGCCCTCATCATAAAAGCTATTGAATACACGGAGATCCGCCATGCGTTTTTCGCTGAAAACCACCGCATGCGCGCTGGCCGTTTCCCTGACGTTGCTGTCGGGGGCCGCCAGTGCCTGGGAAAAGGATAAGACCTACGCCATCACCATTCTGCATACCAACGATCATCACGGTCACTTCTGGCAGAACGATCACGGCGAATACGGTCTGGGCGCGCAGAAAACGCTGGTGGACGGCATTCGTCAGGAAGTGGCGGCGCAGGGCGGCAGCCTGCTGTTGCTGTCCGGCGGCGATATCAACACCGGCGTGCCGGAATCGGATTTGCAGGACGCCGAGCCGGACTTCCGCGGCATGAACCTGGTGGGCTATGACGCGATGGCGATCGGCAACCACGAATTCGACAACCCGCTGAGCGTACTGCGCCAGCAGGAGAAATGGGCAACTTTCCCGCTGCTGTCCGCCAATATCTATCAGAAAAGCACCGGCCAACGCCTGTTCAAGCCTTACGCTTTGTTCGACAAGCAGGGCATCAAGATTGCCGTTATCGGCCTGACGACCGACGACACTGCTAAGATTGGCAACCCGGAGTACTTCACCGACATGGAGTTCCGCGTGCCGGCGCAGGAAGCGAAGCAGGTGGTGGAGCAACTTCGCAAGGACGAGAAGCCGGACGTGATTATCGCCGCCACCCACATGGGGCACTACGATAACGGCGAACACGGCTCGAACGCGCCGGGCGACGTGGAGATGGCGCGCAGCCTGCCGGCCGGATATCTCGACATGATCGTCGGCGGCCACTCACAGGATCCGGTGTGTATGGCCGGCGACAACCGCAAACAGGTGGATTATGTGCCGGGCACGCCGTGCTCGCCGGATCGCCAGAACGGCACCTGGATCGTGCAAGCGCATGAGTGGGGGAAATACGTGGGTCGCGCCGACTTCGAATTCCGCAACGGCGAGCTGAAGCTGGTGCATTATCAGCTGATCCCGGTAAACCTGAAGAAGAAGGTGGAGAAGGCGGACGGCACCAGCGAGCGGGTGTACTACACCCAGCAGATTGCGGAAGATCCGACCATGATGAAGCTGCTGACGCCGTTCCAGGATAAGGGCAAGGCGCAGCTGGGCGTGAAGATCGGCAGCGTCAACGGCAAGCTTGAAGGCGATCGCAGCAAGGTGCGCTTCGTGCAGACCAACCTGGCTCGGGTGATGCTGGCGGCGCAGAGGGAGCGCGCCGACGCCGACTTCGCCGTGATGAGCGGCGGCGGGGTGCGCGATTCGATTGAAAGCGGCGATATCACCTACAAGAACGTGCTCAAGGTGCAGCCGTTTGGCAACACGTTGGTGCATGTCGATATGAAAGGCCGTGAGGTTGAACAGTATCTGGCGGTGGTGGCCAACATGAAGCCGGACTCCGGCGCCTACGCCCAGTTCGCCAACGTCAGCCTAGTGGCGGACGGCAAGGGCGTCAGCGAGGTGAAGATCAACGGCCAGCCGCTGCAGGCGGATAAAACCTACCGCATGGCGACACTGAACTTCAATGCGCTGGGCGGCGACGGCTATCCGAAGCTGGACGGGCTGCCGAGCTACGTCAACACCGGCTTTATCGATGCCGAAGTGCTGAAGCAGTACATCGAGAAACACTCGCCGCTGGATGCGGCGGCCTACGAGCCAAAGGGCGAGATCGTCTATCGATAGAGGTGTAGCGGAACGGCGTTCTCGCTTGTCGCGGGGGCGCCGTTCCCGCCTTCGCGAGCCTCCTCTCCATCAACGCCTTCTGTCGGCGTTGCCGTTTTAGACGGTGTCTTACTTTCGTCTCTCCATATACGCCCTCGCTGGGCAACCCATCATATTCTTGAAAAAAGTGGCGAAGGCGCTGTCGCTGGAAAACGCCAGCTGGCCGGCGACCTCGGATTGGCTCAGCCCTGCGGCCAACATCTCTATCGCTTTGATCAGGCGCCATTGCTGACGCCACTGTTGATAACTGAGACCGGTTTCACGGCGGAAAATCCGGCTGATGGTTTTCTCGGAAGCGCCGCTATAGCGCGATAGCTCGTGCAGCGGCGGAAGCATGTCCAGATTGGTCAGATGGCGCAGGCGCCGGTCGCTGGGCAGCGGCAGCAACGTCAGTTCGCGCGGTGCGGCGGCGATCTCGTCGAGGCAGACCGCCAGAATATTGGCGTGAGGCCCGTGCTGCCAGTCGGTGTCGAAAGCGGCGAACGCGATGCGTTCCAACACCTCGCGCAGCAGCGGCGAGGCTGTCAGTACGGCAAGCTGCGCAGGCAGACAGGCATAGCGATCGGCGTCGAGATAAAGCGAACGGTAACCGACGACGCCGTTGACCTGAACGCGGTGAGCCACCTGCGGCGGGATCCAGGCGACTCTGCCCGGCGGCAGCATACAGATGCTTTGGTTGAGCGTGATGCGCATGCTGCCTTGCTGACAGAACAGCAACTGCCCCCTGTCATGCCAATGCGTGCCCGAGTCGTGCTGCGCCAGTTCGGCGGCGATCCCGAGTACCCCGTTGTCGAGCGTATCCGGATTAAAACTGTCCTGCGCCTGAAGCCACGCCATAGTATGTCCGATTTTGTAAATTTATTGTCTTTTATATTGTAATCGGTACCGGGGAGCTGATGCTACCTTGTGCAGCCTATTCTTGGCTACAGGATCTGTTATGCAACGTAAACTGACGCTGACGTTGGCGACGTCGATGATGATGTTTCCCCAGGTGGTGGAGACCATCTACAGCCCGGCATTGACGCACATTGCGCACGGTTTCCGGGTCAGTGCGGAGATGGCGGCGCAAACGCTCTCTTGTTACTTTTTCGCTTTTGCGCTCGGCGTGGTGGTATGGGGGCGGATGTGCGACGTCATCGGGCGGCGTCCTACCATTTTGGCCGGGCTGACGCTCTATCTGCTGGCTTCTATCATCGCGCTGTTCAGCGGCAGCTTCAGCGTGCTGCTGGCGGCGCGTGTGCTGGCCGCCTTTGGCGCGGCGGTCGGTTCGGTCGGGACGCAAACGGCGATTCGCGATCGCTTCGACGGTTATGAGTTGGCGCGGGTGTTCTCGGTGATGGGGATCGCCATGGCGATCAGTCCGGCGGTTGGCGTGTTGAGCGGCGCAGTGCTGACTTACTATTGGGGCTATCAGGGGGTGTTCGGCGGTTTGGCGCTGTTGGCGGCGCTGTTGTTGGGCTATACCGGTTGGCAACTGCCGGAGACGCGTCCGCAACAGGTGGTGAAGAGTTCATTTTTCGGCACGCTGGGGCGGATGATCAAGGACGGGGATATTTGGCTCAGTGCGCTGTTGGTGGCGTTGTTCAATATTTGCATGTTCAGCTATTACCAACTGGCGCCATTCCACTTCTCAGCGTTGGGATTGCCGACGCAGTGGTTCGGTTATACCGGTTTGGTATTGGCGGTCGGAGTGGGTATCGGCGCGGCGATCAACAAGTTTTTGATCGGCAAACGCTGGCTGTTCCCCGCACTGTTGATGCTGGCCTGCGCGCTGTCGCTGACCGGCGGCCTGCTGGTATTGCTGCTGGAAGGGACCTTGTGGTTTGTTCTGCCGATGATGCTGGTGGTGATGGCGTACGGCATCGCCATTCCCAATATTCTGGCGCGCGCGCTGCGCCATTATAAAGACTGCATGGGCACTGCCGGCGCCATCCTTGGCCTGATGTATTACCTGATGCTCGGCGGTGGCCTGGTGCTGGCGGGGCTGTCGCTGCACCTGGGTGCCGTGCTGTCGCTCTGCAGTCTCTGCGTGCTGCTGTTGGCGTGGCGGGTGGCGCACAACGAGCGTCGTTTGGCGTTGCCTGCGCGTAGCTGAATGATAAACGGGGCGGACATTCTCGCCACCGCTGCCTTCCAATGATAGCCTGAGCGACAATTTGGTTTTGATAACGCAAACAGGAAGATGACATGTTGAAAACCGCAGGCTGGCTGCTGCCCGCCATCCTGGCGCTGGCGGGGTGTTCGTCATCCGGCCAAGGTCATGAGCAAACGCTTAGCCAGGCGCTGGCGGCCCTCGGCCAGGACAAGGCGCTGGTTGGGGCGTCGAGCGGCGTGATGGTGCGCGATGCCGAGAGCGGCACCGTGCTGTATCAGGCGCACGCGGAGCAGCGTTTGGCGCCGGCTTCCAACATGAAGATGTTCACTTCTCTGGCGGCGTTCGGCGTGCTGGGGGCGGATTACCGGTTTGAAACCCGGCTGCTGACCACCGGTGAACAGCGCGGCAACACCTTGCAGGGGGATCTCTATCTGCAGGGCAGCGGCGATCCGACGTTGCATCCTGACGATCTCGACACCTTCGCCGCCACGCTGGCGCAGCGCGGCGTTCGCCAGATTCATGGGCGGCTGATCCTGGACGCCAGCGCGTTCGATCAAACGCCATTCGGCGCCGGCTGGAGCTGGGACGATGAACCCTTTGCCTTCGCTGCACCGATCTCGGCGCTAAACTACGCCTTTACCCCCGGCGGCGATATCAACGTGGTGCGGGTGGATGTGCAACCGGGCGCCCGCGCCGGTGCGCCGGGGCGGGTGAGCTTCTATCCCGCCAATGACGCGGTGACGCTGGTCAACCGTACCAGCACCGGCGGCGACACCGCACTGACGTTCGAGCGCCAACCGGGCAGTAACCGGGTTGTGGTCAGCGGCACCATTGCCGCGCAGGCGGAGGCTCGTTCGCGATTGATCACTGTCGATCAACCCACCCGCGTGGTTGGTGCCTTACTGCAAAATGCCCTGCGCGCGCACGGCATTACCCTGCACGGTAATGCTGAAGAGGGTGTGACGCCGGCCGGCGCACAGCTGCTGGCGCAAAAAACCTCGCCGCCGCTCTCCCGCCTGATCGTCACCTTCCTGAAAGTGTCCAATAACGGTTACGGTGAGGTACTGACCAAAGCGATGGGCCGCAAGACGCAGGGTAAGGGGGATTGGGCCGCCGGCCTGCAGGCGATCGGCCAGTTTGTGCAAAGCCAGGGCATCGAGGCCGGCGCGTACCGTCAGGTGGACGGTTCCGGGCTGTCGCGCATGAACCAGATCACGGCGCAGCAGCTGACACTGCTGCTGCTGGCGGCCAGGAAACAGCCGTGGTTCGCCGACTGGTATCGCGCTTTGCCCGTCGCGGGCCAGCCGGGGTTGCTGGTAGGCGGCACGCTGCAGAGTCGTATGGTGAAGACGGCGGCGGCGGGCCGCGCCCACGCCAAGAGCGGCTCCATGACCGGGGTCTCGTCGCTCAGCGGCTATGTCGACTCGGCGACCGGACGGCCGCTGGCGTTCGCCATTATCAGCAACAACTATCTGGTGCCCGGCGCGGAGGTGAAGGCGCTGGAGGACCGCCTGGTGGAAACGCTGGCAGCCTGTGATGCCACGGTGGTGTGCCGCTGAGTACGCTGCGTCAGTCGCGTTTGGCGATGTCGGCGAAGCTGCCGGCCAGCAGGCGGCACAGATCGGCGGCGGCCAACTCGATGTCCAGCCCGCGTTTACCGCCGGAGACGTAGATGGTGGCGAACGCTTGTGCCGGGCTGTCGATCACCGTCGGCAGCCGTTTTTTTTGCCCCAGCGGGCTGATGCCACCCACCAGATACCCGGTGACGCGCTGCGCCAGCTGCGGATCGGCCATCTCGGCCTTTTTGGCGCCGAGGGCGCGGGCAACCTTTTTCAGATCCAGCTGGGTGGCGACCGGCGTGACCGCCACCGCCAGGTGTTTGGCGTCGCCGTTCAGCGCCACCAGCAAGGTTTTGTAAACCCGATCGGCATCCAGCCCCAGCTTTCTCACTGCCTCATCGCCGAAGTTGGTTTCGTCGCTGTCGTGGTGATAAGGATGAAGGGTAAAGGTGACCTTTTGTTTCTCAAGCAGAACGACTGCGGGCGTCATGATGTGTTGTCCAAAATGTCCCCAGCGGGGAAGGGGTGATAACCAGTCTTAAAAATACAAAAATCCAACCTGCACGGCAACCTGAGCGGCTGTTACATAAAGCGGGTTGCCAAGATATTCACCGGGTTGCTACCCTGTTTACTGTAACCGTTAACACGGTTGCTATGCGTATAACTAGAATACAAGAAATTCCTCTTTGACTGGCCAATAGCGATATTGGCCACTTTTTTACCCCTGTGGCTGCAGCATCGCCGGCAGGTTATCCTCGCCATACAGGTGCAATGCGCCAACCGCCACCACATAGTCCCCGGCCGGCAGCGCCTCCAGCTGACGCCGCCAGTCGCGATTGCGCTGATGCATCAGCACGTCGTACAGCCCAGCGCTGAAGGTGGCCGGCAGCGTGTCCAGCGTGCCGCGCGGTTTGGCGTCCAGCCACCAGCTCACCATGGTTTGCAGCAGCCGCGCGTTGGTATGCCAGTGTTCCAGCGTATCGCGCAGCAGTGCGATGCCGCCTTCCGGCAGCTGTTCCAGCATTGCCAACTGCTGCTGCGCCCCTTCAAGTTCGATCACCGGTTTGTCCTGCGCCCGGGCGGCCTGCAGCAGCTGATAATCTACGCCGTACTCTGCGCGCAGCCCCAGACGCTGAGCCTGCCGCGCCTGCATCATCAGCGCCACCTGCCAGCCGGGCAGGGTGGCGAAGGCGTGCGGATCGGCGCCCAGTTCGTGGCACAGCGCCAGCAGCTGTTGATACTCTTCGGCGGACAGGCGCTGTTCCAGCTCCGGCTGCTGTTCGGCGTGGTCGAAAGGGGAGGCGGCGCCGGTGATATCGGCTTCGACGATCAGCGCGTCGGCCTGTTGCAGCCGGGCGGCCAGCCGGGGCGGCAGCGGCGACATATCGACGGTGCCCATATGGATGCTGCCCACCAGATGCAGCCGACGTTCGCCCGGCAGGGTGATGTCCAGCGCCGGATAAGCGTAACTTTTGGGCGAGATCAGGCCGAGAAAGGCGGCGAGGCGGCGTAACAGTTGACCCATACGGCGTGGCTCCTGAATAACGGGTGCGCGTTTTCGCGTGCAAGGCGAGGGAAAATCGTCATTCATGCTAAACGCTATCCGCCGCGCAGGGAAGCCCGGAAAACAGCGGGGCGCCTTGACGGCGCCCCGGAGCTTACTTCCTGGGTTTAAAACGCAGCAGCCGGTTGGCGTTGCTGACTACGGTAATCGACGACAGCGCCATCGCGGCACCCGCCACCACCGGGCTGAGCAGTGTGCCGGTCAGCGGGTAGAGCACGCCGGCGGCGATTGGAATGCCCAGCGTATTATAGATAAAGGCGCCGAACAGGTTCTGCTTCATGTTGCGCAGCGTGGCCTTCGACAGCTCCACTGCATCCGCTACGCCATTCAGGCTGTGGCGCATCAGGGTGATGGCAGCGGTCTCGATGGCGATGTCGCTGCCGCCGCCCATCGCGATGCCCACGTCGGCCTGCGCCAGCGCCGGGGCGTCGTTGATGCCGTCGCCGACCATCGCCACGCGTTGGCCCTGCGCCTGCAGCTGTTTGATCGCCGCCGCTTTGCCGTCCGGCAGCACGCCGGCAATCACCCGATCGATACCGGCCTCTTTGGCGATGGCGTTGGCGGTCACCGGGTTGTCGCCGGTCAGCATCACCAGCTGATATCCCTGCTGGTGCAGGCGCTGCAGCGCCGCGACGCTGTCCTCGCGTAGCGGATCGCGAATGGCGAACAGCGCGGCCGGTTTACCGTCAACGGCCAGCAGCACCGGCGTCACGCCGCGTTCGGCCTGGGCGCGCATCGGCGCATCCAGTTCGGCGGTCGCGACCTGATGCTGTTCCAGCAGCGCGGCGTTACCCAGCAGCAACTGCGCGCCGTCGATCTCCCCGCTGACCCCGGCGCCGCGCAGGGTGCGGAACTGCGCCACCTGCGGCAGCGTTTGCCCGGCGGCGCGTTCCATGATGGCGCGCGCCAGCGGGTGGTTGGAGCCTTGTTCCAGCGCGGCGGCCCAGCCGATCGCCTGCTGCTCGCTGACCTGATTGAAGGTCAGGATCTCCACCACCTGCGGTTTCCCTTCGGTCAGGGTGCCGGTTTTGTCGAACACCAGGGTGTCCAACTGGCTGGCCTGTTGCAGGGCGTCGGCGTCGCGCACCAGCACGCCGAATTCCGCCGCGCGGCCCACGCCGGAGATGATCGACATCGGCGTTGCCAGGCCCAATGCGCATGGGCAGGCGATGATCAGCACCGTGGTGGCGATCACCAGCGTATAGACCAGCTGCGGCTGCGGGCCGAAGAAGTACCACATCGCTGCGCTGAACAGGGCGATCGCCACCACCGCCGGCACGAACACCGCCGAGACGCGGTCAGCCAACTGGCCAATCGCCGGTTTACTGCTCTGCGCCTGACGCACCAGTTTGATGATGCGCGCCAGCGTGGTTTGGCTACCGATGGCGGCGGCGCGGAACAGCACGCTGCCGTCGTCGACCACCGTCCCGGCATGCACCGTATCGCCGGGGCCTTTCTGCTGTGGCACCGCTTCGCCGGTCAGCATCGCTTCATCGAGCCAGACTTCGCCCTGCACGATTTCACCGTCGACCGGCACGCGATCGCCGGTGGTCAGCCGCAGCGTCATGCCGAGCTGCACCTCCGCCAGCGGGATATCGCGTTCGCCGTCGTCGGTCACCAGCCGCGCGGTGGGCGGTGTCAGATCCAGTAACCGCTCCAGCGCCTGTGAAGAACGCTGACGAGCGCGCTGCTCCAGCGCATGGCCGAGGTTGATCAAACCGATGATCATCGCGCTGGCCTCGTAATAGAGGTGGCGCGCTTCCATCGGGAAGAAATCGGGCCAAATGTTGACGGCGATCGAGTAAAGCCAGGCGGCGCCGGTGCCGAGTGCCACCAGGGTATCCATGGTGGCGCTGCCGTTCATCAGCGCGCGCCAGGCGTTGCGGTAGAAGTGCTCGCCGGCAAACACCATCACCGCCAGGGTGATGACGCCGACCAGCAGCCAGGGGCGCTGGGTTTCCGGCGTCAGCGTCATGCTGCCGCCGAACAGCCCCCAGGCCATCAGCGGGATACCCAACGCCAGCCCCAGCGCCGCCTGCCAGCTAAAGCGCTTCATGTTGGCGCGTGCGGTCTGCTGTTGGCGTTCGCGACGTTCTGTCTCGTCCTGAATCATCTCGGCACCGTAGCCGGCTTTTTCCACCGCCGCTACCAGTGCCTGCGCATCGGCGGCGCCGGTGACCAGCGCACTGCGCTCCGCCAGGTTGACGCGCGCGTGTTCAACGCCGGGGACGCTTTGCAGCGCATGCTGCACTTTATTGACACAGCTGGCGCAGGTCATGCCGCTGAGCAGCAGCTGTACGCTGTCGTCCGCGTTGTCGGTTGCCGGAAGGGGAGGCTGCGCCGCTGGCTGAACGTCCGGCAACGAAGGTGTTGCGTCAGTCAACGGCTCAGTTTTTGGGACGACGGCACCCGCCACGCTGGCGTGATAACCGGCATCTTCCACCGCGGCGATCAGCGCCTGCGGATCGGCATCGCCGTACACTTTCGCGCTGTCGATCTCGACGTCGGTGGCGAACACGCCCGGCACGGCTTCCAGTGCCTTGCGGGTGGTGCCGACGCAGTGCATGCAGCTCAGGCCGCTCAGCTGCAGCTCGGTGTCGGCGTGCGGCGCGACTTCGGCCTGATAGCCGGCGGCGATCACGCTGTCGATCAGCGCGTTGTCCGGTGCGTCGCCGGTCACTTTGGCGTAATGCACGTTAACTTCGGCTTTTTCGACATCGCTGCGGCTTTCCAGGGCTTTTTTCACCCGCTGCGCGCAGTTCATGCAGGACAGCCCCTGCAATGCCAGCATAGTGGTGTGTGACATGATTGAACTCCTTGCTTAAAGGGCGGTGTTGCAACGGTCACCGCAGGATCGACTTTTACTCAACGCAGAGCTTAAACCTTCCAGCAAGGTTAAGGTCAACAGACTTTTTTATCGATGATGAAAAAAGTGCGCCGTCGCCCTTTGCGGTTACCACCCGGCCCCCAAGGCTTTATAAAGACCGATCATGGCCTGAACATCGTTCAGTTGGTTAAGCGCGAGCGCATCCCGGGTTTGATAGGCGCTGCGTTGTGCGGTAAGCACGGGCAGATAGCCGCTGAGCCCCTGACGATAGAGCCGGGTGGCGCGAGTGAGTGCAACTCGGCTATCGCGTTCGGCGGCGGACAAGGCGGCGTGCCGCAACCGTTCGGTTCTCAGGCCGGACAACGCGTTTTCCACATCCCTGAAGGCCAAATGTACCTGCTGTTGGTAAATGAGGCGCTGCGCTTCGGCTTCTGCTCGCGCCTCCTGCACTGCAGCGTTGTTTTTTCCGCCGTTGTAAACGGACTGCTGGACGGAACCACTCAGCACCCAGGCGAAGCTTTGGGCGGAAAAGAGCTGATGCAGCAGGCTGGCGGTAGTATCCAGGCCCAACGGGATGGTGAATCTGGGAAAATCAGCAGCGATCGCAACGCCGATCCCGGCATTGGCGGCAGCTAGGCGACGTTCCGCCGCCCGGATATCCGGGCGCCGTCTTACCACCTCCGAAGGCAGCGAGAGCGGTAGCGCGGGCGGTACGGTGAGCGCTGCTTCTTGACGGTTCAACATGCCGCGCTGCGTTGCGGGAAAATCGCCGATCAGGACGCCGATAGCATGCATCAGGCGCTCGGCTTCGCCAGCGAATTCAGGCACTCTGGCCTGGTTGATTTCACGCTCCGCACGGGCCTGAGCGACTTCTGCCGCCGTGCCTAAACCGTGAGAATAGGCTTTGACCGCCAGCCTTTCCGCCGTCGTCAATGCCGCCAGGTTGTCCTGGGCGATCGACAGACGTTGTTGGGTGGTGCGCAGCGCCGCGTAGTCGTCGGCGAGTTCCGCCAGCAGGCTGACCAAAATGGCGCGCCCGTCATTTTCCACCGCCTGCACTTGGGCATCGGCGGCCTCCAGCGAGCGCCGCCGTCCGCCGAAGACGTCAATTTCCCAACTGGCTTCCAGGCCGAGCCGATAGGTTTTAGAACGCGCCGGTGTGGGGGCGTTATCCAATTTTGTCGACCATTGTGCCGTCGTGGTTTCTGCCCCGGCGTTGATTTCTGGTTCGAGCAAGCCGGCGGAACGTTCCCTTTCGGCGCGCGCCTGTAACAGCCGCTGGCGCGCTATCGCCAGATCCTGGTTATGCAGCAGCGCGCTGTCGACAAGCTGATTCAAGACGGGATCGTTGAACAGGCGCCACCAATGGGCCAATTCTTGTTCCTGCGCGTAATGGGTGCTTTCCGTTGTCGACCAGCCGGCGGGATGGGCGGGCGGTTCAGGCCGATAGTCGGGGCCAACGGCAGCGCAGCCGCCAAGTTGCAGGATAAGAAACGTGATGCCTGCCATTGTCAGATAGCGACAACTGTTTGATAAATGATTCATGTGCATCCTTTTACATCATGGCGTGCAGCCAATCGGTCAGGCGTCCGTGTGCCACGTTTTCCTGATCCGGGGGCGTAATATCGATGCTGGCGGTCATCCCCGCGGCGAGCAGAACGTTGGCGGGCAGGTCGTCGAGCGCGATGCGCACTGGGATGCGTTGAGCCAAGCGTATCCAACTGAAGGTTGGCGTGACGGTCGGTAAGCCGTTATCGCCCAGGTTGCCATTGTCGTCGGAAATGCCGCGTCCGATAGAGGCGACATGGCCCGCCAGCGGTTTGTCGCTGCCCATCAGACGGATGCTGGCCGGTGCACCGACGGTGATACGACGCAGCTTGGTCTCTTCGAAATAACCGGTAACCCGGAAACTGGTGGCATCGATCAAGGCTATGTTGGCCTGGCCGACGAGTGCATAGTCGCCTTGGCGCAAACGAAGGTGGGTGATGAAACCGTCCGCAGGCGCGCGCAACACGCTGCGCTCGAGGTTCAACTGGGCGATATGCAAGGCGGCCTGCGCCTTTTGCATGTCCGCCTGGGCGATGGCGACGCTGCGTCCGGCGCGGCGGATATCTTCCAGGGGCACGATCTCGTCGAGGCCCCGGCGCCGTTTCGCTTCTTCCTGGCGTTGGTGCAACGTTTCTTCGGCTGCGGCAAGTTGGGCGTTTGCCTGGGTTTCAGCCAGTTTGAAACGCTGCGGATCGATGCGGTACAGCACATCGCCGCGTTTGACGCGTTGGTTATCCTCGACGGCGACCTCCAGGACGGTGCCGGCCACTTCCGGCGCGATGCGCACAACATCCGCGCTGACCCGGCCATCGCGGGTCCAGGGGGCGATGACATAAGCCTTCCAAAGCGCGACCACCAGCGATAGCGCGGCGGCACAGGCGCCGAGCGTGAACAGAATTCTGAATAATTTATTGACGGGCAAGGACATGGCGAAACTCTTTGCATTAAACGTAAAGGATTAAGGCTGCCAACAGCATCAGCGAAACGGCGAATTCGAACAGGGCGGGATGCCATACCCACCGCAGCAATCCGCTGCGCGCCAGCAGCGCCCTGACGGTGATATAGATAGGGAGCGTGACGCAGGCATAGATGAAAAAAGGCGACACATAGGTTTCGGCGATGGCGAACTCACTCATGGAGGCGTTCCTGCGCGGGCAGCGCGTTGAAATAGTGGGCATGGCGCTGGATCAGCCAAAAAATATCGGCGAAGGCCGCCATGGTTTTTTGAATGTCTTGCCGCTGCTGCGGATAGCGTTCTGCCATGCCTGCGAGCTGGCGTGCGGTACGCCGGGCATGGCGTATTGTGCGGGAGGACGAACCTGCGGTGGCGGCAAGACGCACCATCCCCCGCTGGGCCACGGTGTGCGGCGTAGGGGGCAGTCGGCGAGAGGCGAGCGTTTTTTTGATCCGCAGTACTTCTCGCCCAACGTGGATCGCCGCCAGCGCGGGGGCGAGCTCCGCGGCTATCCGTTGCGGGCTGCTTTTGAGCATCGCGCCAAGCTGCGCTATTCGGTGCTGTTGGCGTTGTTGCCAGACGACGGCGTCCGGAGATTTGCCTCGCAGAAGCGCCAATGTTTCGTTGCGCACGCGATGGCGTAAACGCTCGATGTCTCTTTCCGGGTTGCGTGGCAGAAGCAGCTGAAAACTCAACACGGCGAAAGCGGTCGCTGCGATCCAGGCGACGCTGTAATTCAGAAAATCATGCAGGTTGTAATGCATGGGATTGTCGGCGGCGGCCAGCGTGTTGAATCCAACCAGATACGCCAGGCCCGCCAGCATATGCCGAGGTAGCGTGGTCGCGTAGATCCCAGGTAGCCAGAACAGCGCCAGCGTGATGACCAGCAACGGGAGGCCGTCAAGATGCGGGAGGATGCCGAATGCGCAGACAAACGCCGCCGGCACGGCGTACATAGTGCCTTTCAGAAACTGCCAGGCGCCGGCGGCCGGGTTGCCCATGGTAGCGACCAATGCGCAATAAGGCGCCAGGACGAGCAACATCATGTCGCCATAATTCCAGCCGCTTTCCAGCCAGAAAAAACCGGCCAGAACAAGGGTCAGCATGGCGCGAAAGCCGTTCTGCGCGGCGCTGGCTAACGGGCGGTGAAAATGTACCGTCCGTCTTTTTTTCAGCGGTGCGCGTGGGCGATCGATCGCTGACAGCCCGACCAACGCGGCCAGATAATCGTCCACCTGCTCCAGCTGTCGATCCGCGGCAATGAGCAATGCCGCCTCTTCCCGCATATTTGGCAAATTCAATGCGTCACGCTGTTCGATAAGATGCGCGCGGGCTGCCTGTAAAATGGTGACGGCGCGCCGTGCACCATCGGCGCCCTCCGCTAAAGCATCGCCGGCGCTGAGCCAGGCGGCCTGCAGCGGCGAACTCAACGCCTTCAGGGCTTCTGGAGGGCAGTCCTGCGGCGTTGGCCCGCCGGCCAGTGCGCTGAAAAGCGAAGACATGGCATCGCGAATCGCCGCTGCGCGTTGTGCAAGCTCTTTTGACTCGGCTTTGCCCAGAGCCAGCAGGTCGTCGATGCTGTAGATATCGCTCATGATGTGCACCCTGGCCGGCTCGGCGGCGGGCGTGCTGTCGCCGATGATCTTCGCCGTGTTCGCCGCCAGGCGAGCGTAGTGAGCGGCCAGTTTCTCGCGCATGCCGCGTGCGCTGAATAAAGAAACCACCAGGCCGAGGCAAACGACTCCGATAGCCACCGTTGAACCGCGACCAATGACGTGCTCAAAGGTCTTTTCCGGGTGCCCCATCGCGCCATAGGTCGCCAGCCCGACGGTATAGCCCGCGACGACGGCGCCAGAACCTTTGAAATGACGCAACAGCGTCATGGCAGCAACGCACAACCCCATCCAACAGCCAAAGGCGATGATGAAAAGCAGCGGCATTTGGCCGAATAACGACATCAGCAACAGCGCGGCCAGAATACCGATCAGCGTGCCGATCAGGCGCCAGCTGCCTTTGCCGATGACGGCTCCTTGCGTTGGATTGATCACCAATAGCACGGTGGAAGCCGCGGAATAAGGCATATCCAGTTCGAGCTGGTAGGCGACGGCCAGCGCCAGTCCCGCAGCGGCAATCGAACGGACGATATAGGCGCACCGTGGCGTAATGAAGTCCAGATGCGACAGCAGATTGATGAATGGCGCTCTTGTCTGGCGAAGGTGGGGGGCGGGCGGCATGCGAAACTTCCTCATCGACGGTGGCATAACGACGAGGGGAGTGTAAAAGTGGCCGCAAAAAGGCGGAAGTTGCCATATTGCACGCCAGACGTGCGTTAAACGCACGTCTGCGGGCGGTTATGTTATACGCGATTCTGTAAGTGTACGGATGGTGCGCCTCAGCCACTGGTGAGCCGGATCGTGCTGGTGGCGCGGATGCCAGGTCTGCGTGATAAGTATATCTGCCAGGGCTACCGGCAGTTTGAACGTGGCGATGTCAAGGCCGGCTTGCCGCGCGGCGTGAGCGAGCTGTTCCGGTAAGGACAGAATAAAGTCGGTCGCGTTCAGAGCCAGCAGGGCGCTGCTTGGCGTAGGGACCACCAACGCCACCTTTCTGGCTAACCCGTGCCGGGCCAACGCTTCATCCAGCGGGCCATGGTTTTTGCCGCGGCGCGATACGCCGATATGTCCCCAGCGGACAAGGCTCGCCGGCGTGATATCCTCCGCGAGAATCGGATGATTCGCGCCAACCACGCCGACCATGTGAGTGGAAAACAAGGGCTGAACGTGCATCTCTTTGCCGAACGGGCGCGATGCGCTGATGAAGTGGTCGATTCGTCCGGTGCGAAGCGCTTCGTTGTCGACATCGTTTTCTTCAGGGGTAAAGCACAGCGTCGCGCAAGGCATCTGCGTTTGCATGATGTCGAGCAGTTTGCCGGCATAGATGCCAATGAAAATGTCGTTGGCCCGGACGTTGAAACGCGCTTCCAGCCTGCGTAAATCGATATCGCCGCTTTTTGCCAGAACCGCGGTGGCTTGTTGCAGGGCATCTTTGAGCTGGTCGCGGATCTCGATGGCGCGCGGCGTTGGCACCAGTTCTCGCCCTGAAGGCACCAGGATCGGATCGCCGACGGTGTGTCGGATGCGTCCCAGCGCGCGGCTCATCGCCGGCGGGCTCAGATTCATGCGTCGCGCAGCGCCGACGACGCTACCTTCCTCCAGCAACGCTTCAAGGGCATACAACATGTTCAGGTCGGGGCGCATCGATATCAATACTCCGAATGAGAATCGCTCTTATTCCGAGAGTATGCGGAAAAAAAAATAAGTTTTATAGCCAATAACAGGCGGCCAAGTGGGATGAGAAGGGAAAACTACAGACGCCATTGACGAAAGCTTTCATTCGTTTACTTAATTTTCCGTATAGTGAGTTGGCCTGGAGACGGCAGGGCGAGTTCGTTAAAATTAAAGCGGCTTTCACTTGAGAGCGGTTTGGGAGGAGCAAATGAATATTAGCGATGTCGCGAAAAAAACCGGGTTAACCAGCAAGACGATTCGTTTTTACGAAGAGAAAGCGCTGATTACCGCCCCGATCCGCAGCGACAACGGTTACCGCCACTATTCCGCCAAGCATGTCGAAGAGCTGACGCTGCTGCGTCAGGCGCGGCAGGTGGGCTTCAACCTGGACGAGTGCCGCGAACTGGTGGCGTTGTTCAACGATCCGGCCCGCCACAGCGCCGACGTGAAGGCACGCACGCTGCAGAAGGTGGCGGAGATCGAAAAGCACATCAGCGAGCTGGGGAACATGCGCCAGCGCCTGCTGACGCTGGCGGAACAATGCCCGGGCGATGAGGGGGCGGAGTGCCCCATCATCAATAACCTGGCGGGGTGTTGTCGTTCTAATTAACGGCTGATGGCGCGGATCACCAGCGTGACCCCTTCCACCGCCACCACTTCCACCTCGGTGCCGGCGGGCAGATCTTCCGCCGCCTGCGCGCGCCAGCTGCTGTCGCCGATATTAATGCGCCCCATACCGTTGTGCATCGGCTCCGTCAGCGTGGCGCGGGTGCCGATCAGCTGGCGGTTGCGCTGGTTGAGCACCGGCGACCCGCCGGATGCGGCTGCCGGGCGCCGACGCAGCCAGTACCACCACAGGTAAGCGACGACGACGGTCAGGACGGCGAAGATCATGCCTTGCCATGCCCAGGAAAGCGGCGGCAGTAGCCAGATCAGGGCGCCGACCAACAGCGCCGCCACACCGCTCCACAGCAGGTAGCCGCCGGCGCCGAGCATTTCCGCCGCCAGCAACACGCCCCCGAGAGAGAGCCAGAACCACAGCGGATTCGCCGCGATCAGTTCGAGCATGATTATTTGCCTTTGCTTTCTTTCAGCAGTTCGGTAATGCCGCCGATCGAGCCGAGCAGGCTGCTGGCGTCCAGCGGCATCATCACCACTTTGCTGTTGTTGGAGGAACCGATCTTCTGCAGCGCGTCGGTGTATTTCTGCGCCACGAAGTAGTTCACCGCCTGAATGTTGCCGCTGGCGATGGCGTCGGATACCAGCTGGGTGGCGCGCGCCTCGGCCTCGGCGGCGCGTTCACGCGCTTCCGCCTGCAGGAACGCCGACTGGCGTTCGCCCTCGGCCTTCAGGATCTGCGATTGTTTCTCCCCCTCGGCGCGCAGAATGGCCGCCTGACGCACCCCCTCTGCCTCCAGGATGTCGGCGCGCTTGGTGCGCTCGGCCTTCATCTGGGCGTTCATCGAGGCGATCAGTTCCGCCGGCGGCCGCACGTCGCGGATCTCGATACGGGTGATTTTCACCCCCCAAGGATTGGTCGCTTCATCGACGATGTGCAGCAGGCGGCTGTTGATGCTGTCGCGCTGCGACAGCATTTCGTCGAGCTCCATTGAGCCGAGCACGGTGCGGAAGTTGGTCATGGTCAGGTTGACGATCGCCTGTTCGAGGTTGCTGACCTCGTAGGCGGCGCGCGCCGGATCGACCACCTGGATGAAGCACACCGCGTCGATGGCGACGTTGGCGTTATCGCGGGAAATCACCTCTTGGGAAGGGATATCCAGCACCTGCTCCATCATGTTGATTTTGCGGCCGATGCGGTCCATGAACGGCACCACCAGGTTCAGCCCCGGCATCAGCGTTTTGGTGTAGCGGCCGAAGCGTTCTACCGTCCATTGGAACCCCTGCGGCACAATTTTGACGCCGGCGAACACCACAATCAGCGCGACGACGATCACGATGGGAATAAAAGTAAGCATGCAAACCTCCTGTCAGACATATGTAAACAGATATTACGTCAGCGCCGGAAAAATGCCTACTGATACCGCGACTTAATCCAGGGCGCTGACGCAACCCGCGAGCGGTGGATCCCGCGTCTGGAACAGAGTGTTGTCACGACAAGTGTGGCACAGCTGAAAAATAGGTATGCCTAAATGGCATGATTTCAATAATTTTTATTCATTTCATGCTGTTGCTCGCCTTGGCTAGAGTAAAAACACCCCCTGTATTTACCGTCAAAAAGTTGTCATTTTTATTTGCGACTATGCTTTTTGAAATGACATTTCGGCCAAGGATTGTTATGGATTCGCTCAGTGTTGATGAACTCGCCCAGAAGAAGGATCGTTGGTATCGCATTGTGGAGGAGATGTTGGCGGAAGCCGGCGTCGCCATCAACGGCCCGCGCGCCTGGGATATCCGGGTGCATAACCCGGCGCTGTTCAAACGCATTTTGCAGGAAGGCTCGCTCGGCTTCGGCGAAAGCTATATGGACGGCTGGTGGGAGTGCGAACGGCTGGACATGCTGTTCACCCGCATTCTGCAGGCCGGCGTCGATGAACGGTTGCCGAAAAGCCTGAGCGACATCGCGCGCATCGCCTATGCCCGGCTGTTCAATCGCCAATCGCGCAAGCGTGCCTGGCAGGTGGGCAAAGAGCACTACGACATCGGCAACGACCTGTTCCGGGCGATGCTCGATCCTTATATGCAATACTCCTGCGGCTACTGGAAAGAGGCGCAGACGCTGGAGCAGGCGCAGCAGGCCAAGCTCAGGATGATCTGCGAAAAACTGCAGTTGAAACCGGGCATGACGCTGCTGGATATCGGTTGTGGCTGGGGCGGATTGGCGCAGTTTGCGGCGCAAAACTACGGCGTCTCGGTGCACGGCGTGACCATTTCGGCCGAGCAGCAGAAGCTGGCGCAGGCACGCTGCGCCGGGCTGGACGTCGAGATCTTGCTGCAGGATTACCGCGATCTGGATCGTCAGTTTGATCGCATCGTGTCGGTCGGCATGTTCGAGCACGTCGGGCCGAAAAACTACGAGACCTACTTCAGCGTCGCGGCGCGCAACCTGAAGCCCGACGGTCTGTTCCTGTTGCACACTATCGGTTCCAATCAAACCGATCTCAACGTCGACGCCTGGATAGACAAATACATCTTCCCCAACGGCTGCCTGCCTTCGGTGCGGCATATCGCCGAGGCCAGCGAAGGGCGTTTCGTGATGGAGGATTGGCACAACTTTGGCGCCGATTACGATCGCACGCTGATGGCCTGGCTGGAGAATTTCAAACGGGCGTGGCCGGATCTGATGGGCGGTTATTCCGAGCGCTTCGAACGCATGTTCACCTATTACCTGAACGCCTGCGCCGGCGCGTTCCGTTCGCGCAACATTCAGCTGTGGCAGGTGTTGTTCAGCCCGGCGGGCGTGGAGGGCGGGGTGCGGGTCTATCGCTAATCCCCGTCATATTTCAAGCTGGCTGCACGTTCGAGCCCTGGTCACTTAGTTATCTAAGCTCCCAGGGCTTTTCACATTTCCGCCTGGATGCAGCTTCAAGTATGACGGATATCAGTACAGCAGGGAGTACAGCTGGCGGCGATATTTAGCGGCCAGCGCGTCGCCGGTGCCGAGCGCGGCCAGAATGTCCATCAGGGTTTTGCGCGCGCTGCCGTTGGCGGCGGCCAGATCTTTCTTCAGATGCCCCATCAGCAGTTCCAGCGCTTCTTCGTTACGCCCGACCTGATGCAGCTGCAGCGCCAGCTGCACCGCCAGTTCGACGTTGTCCGGCTGCAGCTGCACCTGTTGTTGCAGCTGCTGGATTTCCGGCGTGTCCGCCGCCTGCTTCAACAGTTCAATCTGCGCCACCAGGCCCTGATAGCGGGTATCGCGATCCTGCAGCGGGATGGTCGCCAGCACAGCTTCGGCATCTTCGCTGCGGCTGAGGGCGATCTGGGTTTCGGCCAACGTCAGGCCGATGTCGCTGCGCTGCTGGCTGCTCTGCCAGGCGTCTTTCAGCAGCGGCAGCGCTTCGGCGGCGTTGCCGGCGGCCAGCAATTCTTGCGCCTGCGCCAGTTTCAGATCTTCTTCCTTCGGCAGGAAACGCTGCAGCAAGTCGCGGATCGCTTCTTCCGGCTGCGGGCCCTGGAAGCCATCGACCGGCTGACCGTCTTTAAACAGGTAGACCGTCGGAATCGAACGCAACCCGAATTGGGAGGCGATCATCTGTTCGGCGTCGCAGTCCACCTTGGCCAGAATGAACTGACCGGCGTATTCCGCCGCCAGCTTGTCCAGCACCGGCGTGAGCTGCAGGCAGTGTTGGCTGCGCTCGGACCAGAAGTAGAACAGCACCGGAATGGACATCGACTGTTCCAGCGTCTGGTGCAGGTTAGTTTCGTTAATATCAACAACAGCTTGAGCTAGCATCTTTTTTCTCTCTGATCGTGCGGAGCCATGGGGTGTAGATGGGGGCGCGCCGCCATTCTTCAACCCCGGCGGGCGAATTAAGCGTTGCTGCGCAGCAGCCAATCCAGGCAGCGGCCCGGCAAAATGCGGCGCAGCACGCTCATGGCGTGCGCCAGCAGGGTCACCGGGTAGCGCAATTTGGCGCGCGGGCTTTCCAGCGCGTGGCGCAATTTGGGCAGAATGGCCTCCGGCGGCAGCGTCAGGCGCTTGGCGATGCCGGGATTGTGCACCGGCTTGTCGCTCTGCGCCTGGTTGACGTTCTGGCTAAAGTGGGTGGAGATCGGCCCCGGTTCGATCAGGCTGACCTGAATGCCGCTGCCGTGCAGCTCCATGCGCAGCGCGTCCGACCAGGCTTCCAGCGCGAACTTGCTGGCGGCGTAGGCGCCGCGCCCGGCGCTGGAAACCAGGCCCATCACCGAACTGGTCTGAATAATGCGCCCTTCGCCGTGCGGCAACATCGCGGGCAACAACAGTTGGGTCAGTTGGTGGGTGCCGAACAGGTTGGTGGCGAACTGCCGCTCCAGCTGGCTGCGCGAAATGCGGCTGAGCGGGCCGTAAACGCCGAAACCGCTGTTATTGAACAGGCCGTACAGGCGGCCGTCGGTCAGCGCGATCACCTCGGCGGCGGCGCGCTCGACGCTGGCGCTGTCGTCCAGATCCAGCTCGATGCCTTCCAGCCCGAGCTGGCGCATGTTTTCCACGTCCTGCGGTTTGCGGCAGGCAGCCAGCACCCGGTAGCCGCGGTTGCGCAGATCCTGCGCCGCAATCAAGCCTATCCCGCTGGAACAGCCGGTTATCAATACCGCTTTTTGCATAACTTTACCTAGTGTACGACCCTAATTTAGTGAGACTCATGCTTTACTAGAGGCTCCAGGCGCTCCGCCATCCAGGTGGCGATAAACGGCTGGGCATCCCCATTGGGGTGCAATCCGTCATCCTGCATCCATTCCGGCTTCACCACCACCTGTTCCATATAGAACGGCAGCAGCGGAATGTTGAACTGTTTGGCCAGCGCCGGGTAGACGGCGCTGAACGCTTCAGTATAGCGGCGGCCGTAGTTCGGCGGGATGCGGATCTGCATCAGCAGCGGCTGCGCGCCGGCTTGCTGCACCAACGTGATGATTTGGCCGAGATCGCGCTGTACGTCCTGCGCCGGGAAGCCGCGCAGGCCGTCGTTGGCGCCCAGCTCGATCAGCACCCAGCGCGGCTGATGCTGTTTCAGCAGCGCGGGCAGACGCGCCAGCCCCTGCGCGGCGGTGTCGCCGCTGATGCTGGCGTTGACCAGCTGCGGCGCGCCCGATTTTTTCTGCCACTGTTCGGCCAACAGCGTCGGCCACGCCCGCTCGATCGGCAGGCGGTAGCCGGCGCTTAAACTGTCGCCCAAAATCAACAAGGTATCGGCGGCGGCAGCGCGTAAACTGAATAATCCCAACAGCAAAAGGAAGGGAAGATGCCAGCGGAAAACGTTCTTGAAGTTCATCATCTTAGTAAACACGTTGGTCAGGGTGAGCATCAGCTCACCATCCTTACCGGAGTCGAGCTGCTTGTCAAACCCGCGCAGACGATCGCCCTGATCGGCGAATCCGGATCGGGGAAATCGACCTTGCTGGGCATTTTGGCCGGGCTGGATGACGGCAGCGAAGGCGAGGTGCGCTTGCTCGGCGAGTCGCTGACCGCGCTGGACGAAGAGGGGCGCGCCGCGCTGCGCGCCAGGAATGTCGGCTTCGTGTTTCAGTCGTTCATGCTGGTGCCGACGCTGAACGCGCTGGAGAACGTGCAGCTGCCGGCGCTGTTGCGCGGCGAGAGCGACAGACAGAGCCGCGAGCAGGCGGTGCAACTGCTCGATCAGTTGGGGCTGGGGAAACGGCTCGATCACCTGCCGGCGCAGCTGTCCGGCGGCGAGCAGCAGCGCGTGGCGCTGGCGCGCGCCTTCAGCGGCCGACCGCGGGTGCTGTTCGCCGATGAACCGACCGGCAACCTCGATCGTCAGACCGGCGATCGCATCGCCGACCTGCTGTTTTCCCTCAACCGCGATTTTGACACTACCCTGATCCTGGTGACCCATGACGAAACCCTGGCGGCGCGCTGCCAGCGGCGGCTGCGGCTGCGTGAAGGCAAGCTGTGGGAGGAAGCATGATCTGGCGCTGGTTCTGGCGCGAATGGCGCTCGCCGTCGCTGCTGATCGTTTGGTTGGCGTTGACGCTCTCCGTGGCCTGCGTGCTGGCGCTGGGCAGCATCAGCGATCGCATGGACAAAGGGCTCAGCCAGCAGAGCCGTGACTTTATCGCCGGCGATCGGGTGTTGCGCAGCGCGCATCCGGTGCCGGAAGGCTGGCTGCTGGACGCGCAGCAACAGGGGCTGAAGGTGAGTCGTCAGCTGTCGTTCACCACCATGACCTATGCCGGCGATCGGCCGCAGCTGGCGGACGTGAAAGCCACCGATCTGGCCTATCCGCTGTACGGCAAGCTGGAAACGCGCCCGGCCAACATCCAGCCCGAACCGGGCAGCGTGCTGGTGGCGCCGCGTTTGCTGGCGCTGCTGAACGTGAAAGTGGGGGATTCGCTCGAGGTGGGCGACACCACGCTGCGCATCGCCGGTGAAATCATTCAGGAGCCGGACGCCGGTTTCAATCCGTTCCAGACCGCGCCGCGCATCATGATCAACCTGGCGGACGTCGATAAGACCGGCGCAGTGCAGCCGGGTAGCCGGCTGACCTACCGCTACATGTTCGCCGGCGCCGAGCCGGATATTCAGCGTTACGAAGCGCGGTTGACGCCGCAGTTGACGCCGGATCAGCGTTGGTTCGGGCTACAGGAGTCCGGCAGCGCGCTCGGCAAGTCGCTGCAGCGCTCCCAACAGTTCCTGCTGCTGTCGGCTCTGCTGACGCTGCTGTTGTCGATCGCCGCCGTGGCGGTGGCGATGAGCCACTATTGCCGCAGCCGCTACGATCTGATTGCGGTGCTGAAAACTCTTGGTGCCGGGCGCGGCGCGCTGCGTAAATTGATCGTCGGCCAGTGGCTGGCGGTGATGGCGCTGGCGGCGGTGTGCGGCGGGGCGATCGGGCTGGCGTTCGAAGCGCTGCTGATTCGCCTGCTGAAACCGGTGTTGCCGGCTGCATTGCCCGCCGCCGGCGCCTGGCCGTGGCTGTGGGCGCTCGGCGCGCTGGTGCTGATTTCGCTGCTGGTCGGGTTGCGGCCGTATCGCCAGCTGCTGGCTACCCAGCCGCTGCGGGTGCTGCGCCGCGATGTGGTGGCCAACGTCTGGCCGCTGCGCTACTTCCTGCCGGTGACGGTGGCGATCGTGGTGGCGCTGTTGGTGACGCTGATGGGGGCCAGCACGCTGCTGTGGGCGATCCTGGCGGGTATGGCGGTACTGGCGCTGCTGCTGGGCGGCATCGGCTGGGGCAGCCTGCTGCTGCTGCGCCGCATCACGCTCAAGAGCCTGGCGCTGCGGCTGGCGGTCAACCGCCTGCTGCATCAGCCGTGGGTGACCATCAGCCAGCTGGCGGCGTTCTCGCTGTCGTTCATGCTGCTGGCGCTGCTGTTGGTGCTGCGCGGCGATCTGCTCGAACGCTGGCAGCAACAGCTGCCGCCGGACAGCCCGAACTATTTCCTGCTCAACATGACCGAGGCGCAGGTGCCGCAGGTGAAAACCTTCCTGCAGCAGCACCAGATCAAACCGGAAACCTATTACCCGATCGTCCGGGTGCGCCTGACCGAGATAAACCAGCAGGTGGCGACCGAACGGGTGCATGAAGACGATCCGGGCGGCGAGGCGGTGAACCGTGAGCTGAACCTGACCTGGCTGGCCGAACTGCCGGATCACAATCCGTTGGTGGCGGGCAATTGGCCGCCGAAAAGCGGCGAAGTCTCGATGGATGAAGGTATCGCCGGGCGGCTGAAGATCACGCTGGGCGACACGCTGACCTTCAGCGGCGATACCCAGGCGTTCAGCGCCAAAGTCACCAGCCTGCGCCAGGTGGATTGGGAAAGCCTGAAGCCGAACTTTTACTTTATCTTCCCGCCGGGCGCGCTGGACGGCCAGCCGCAGACCTGGCTCACTAGCTTCCGCTACGACGGCGACGGCCAGATGCTGACCCAGCTCAACCGCCAGTTCCCAACGCTCAGCCTGCTGGACATCGGCGCGATCCTGAAACAGGTCGGCGGCGTGCTGCAACAGGTCAGCCGCGCGCTGGAGGTGATGGTGGTGCTGGTGGTGCTGTGCGGCGGCCTACTGCTGCTGGCACAGGTGCAGGTCGGCATGCGTCAGCGCCGCCAGGAGCTGGTGGTGTACCGCACGCTGGGGGCCGGCAAACGGCTGCTGCGCCGCACGCTGTGGTGCGAGTTCGCCCTGCTGGGGCTGGTGGCGGGCATCGCGGCGGCGGTAGGCGCCGAGGCGGCGCTGTGGCTGCTGCAGAGCCGGGTGTTTGACTTCCCGTGGACGCCGACGCCGGTGCTGTGGTGGGCGCTGCCGCTGGCCAGCGCGCTGCTGCTGTCGCTGTGCGGCGGCTGGCTGGGCGTGCGCCTGCTGCGCGGCCGGGCGCTGTTCCGCAGTTATGAGGGCTGATCTTGCTGTCGCAGGTCCGTTGCCGCCAAGCGTGGCCGGGCCTGCCGTTTTTCTTGGGCGCGTTACTGGTGCTATTCCTCTCATGCCTACCTTGAGTGAAATCGATTACATTTATGTTGTGTCAATACGGCTACCTTTGATAATCGGTGCAACGGATATCAGGTCAGTTTCGCCTATTTTATGCATTAATTTATAGGGTTATGCATAAATTAAGCGACTTTATCCACCTTGAAAAACAGCATATCCATTTTTAATGGAATGTAACCGTTTTCACTAATGTGATCGCACTCACTTATCTTCGACGCATTGCCTCCTATCATGTCGCACACTGATGACCGTTTTCTCCTGGAGGCTGTATGAGCGATACCGTCAAAGTGACACCGGCGGAGAAAAGCCCGACTCATGTCGGCATGACTTTTTTCGTCTGTTTTTTAGCCGCCTTGGCCGGCCTGCTGTTCGGTCTTGATATCGGCGTGATCGCCGGCGCCCTGCCGTTTATTACCGAGACTTTTCAGATCACCAGCTCTCAGCAGGAGTGGGTGGTCAGCTCAATGATGTTTGGCGCCGCCGTCGGCGCTATCGGCAGCGGCTGGATGAACTTCCGGCTGGGGCGCAAATACAGTTTGATGATCGGCGCTATCCTCTTCGTGGCGGGATCGCTGTGTTCTGCGTTCGCCCCCAACGTGGAGGTGTTGATCGTTTCACGTATTCTGCTGGGATTGGCGGTGGGGATCGCTTCTTATACCGCGCCGATTTATCTTTCTGAAATCGCGCCGGAGAAAATCCGTGGCAGCATGATCTCGATGTATCAATTGATGATCACCATCGGCATTCTGGCCGCTTACCTGTCTGATACGGCATTCAGCTATACCGGTGCTTGGCGCTGGATGTTGGGCGTCATCACCATCCCGGCCGGGCTGTTGTTGGTCGGCGTGTTCTTTTTACCTGACAGCCCGCGGTGGTTGGCCTCGCGCAATCGTCATGAGCAGGCGCGTCAGGTGTTGGAGAAGCTGCGCGACAGCAGTGCCCAGGCGCAGTATGAACTGAATGAAATTCGTGAAAGCCTCAAACTGAAGCAAAGCGGTTGGGCGTTGTTCAAAGGCAATAAAAATTTCCGCCGCGCGGTTTTCCTTGGCATTCTTCTTCAGGTGATGCAGCAGTTCACCGGGATGAACGTCACCATGTATTACGCGCCGAAAATTTTCGGTCTGGCGGGCTTCGCCAGTACGGAACAGCAGATGTGGGGCACGGTGATCGTCGGTCTGGTCAACGTGCTGGCCACCTTTATCGCTATTGGGCTGGTAGACCGCTGGGGCCGCAAGCCCACTTTGATCCTTGGGTTTATCGTGATGGCCGTCGGCATGGGGGCGCTGGGAACCATGATGAACATCGGCATGAACTCGGCGGCGGAGCAATATTTCGCCATCGTCATGCTGCTGATGTTTATCGTCGGCTTTGCCATGAGCGCCGGCCCGCTGATTTGGGTGCTGTGCTCAGAGATCCAGCCATTGAAAGGCCGCGATTTCGGCATCACCTGTTCCACCGCCACTAACTGGATCGCCAATATGATCGTGGGGGCGACATTCCTGACCATGCTGAATTCGTTGGGTAGCGCTCACACCTTTTGGGTCTATGCGGGGCTTAACGTGCTGTTTGTTTTCATCACGCTGGCGCTGATCCCGGAAACGAAAAATATTTCTCTGGAACATATTGAACGCAATCTGATGGCCGGCAAACCGTTGCGTAACATCGGCTCGCGTTGATCTTTGCGTGACTAGTCCTGATATAGGTTGACACTTTTCAGCCTGATAGCGCCCGATGAACCTCATCGGGCGTTTTGTATTTCAGCGACAAGTGCGGCCGCCGCGTGTTGTAGAGGTTCACCGACTCCCTGACCATCTTTCTTGCCTGCGCGATATCTTCTGGCCTGCCGAGCAGGTATTCCGTTTTGAGTATCCCGTTTATCCGTTCCGCCAGCGCGTTCTGATAACAGTCATACCCGTCCGT
>NZ_JBJNMB010000010.1:0-260184 GCF_052168755.1 Serratia sp. CY43202 | reverse complement strand
CGGCGGAGCAGCTGTTCGCCGAGTTCGGCTTCACCGTGGACAACGTGGTGGCCAAGGCGCAGGCGCTGCTGAAGTAAGCGGCCGGGCGCAAGCCGATAAAAAAGCCGGTCATCGTGACCTAATGCCGATCGTTTAAGAACACTTGAACGATCCACTCAGTAAGAGACAATCCGGATTCAGCCCTCTGATTCCGGATTTTTTATGTCTGAACACGATATGGATTTCGTTGTTGATGTTTGCCCTTCTGAGCTTGATGCCTTTTCTCGTTCGCTCGATCCTGCCTGGATACATCAGGCCCTTACCGCATGCAACAAGGCCAGTATCCGCCGACGTCGCCTTCCCGCTGAGCAGGCTGTCTGACTCATTCTGATGATGGGCGTGCTGCGCGATTTGTCCATTAAAGATGTTTGCCACCATCTCGACATTGTTCTTACCCGATGACGGCTACCAGGCCCAGCCCCCAGTGTCCTTACGGCGGCGCGTCAGCGCCTAGGGGAAGCTTCCCTCCGGTATCTTTTTCATGCCTGTAATGAAGCATGGTTGCCTGCAGCACTGGGTAAGGAGGCGTTTCATGGATTACATATGTTGAGCGTCGACGGAACGCTGTTTCGTGCTCCAGACTCCCCGGAGAACGCCGCGGCTACGATCGCTACGACCGCGGTGAGCATGTCGACGATGGACGAATAGCGGCTGAGATTGAGGAAGGTGAGGTGATCCACCTGACCTACGCCGACCAGGATTCTATTCCCATGTCACCGAATGCAGCAGCCGGCTATCACCGTTTTTTGCTGAAGCACTAACCTATGGCCACCGGTATGCCGGTGGCTTTTTTTCCCGTGGGGGAGGGGGATCCCGCCCCGGTCCGCGACAGGGTAGCAAAAGCGCCGTACCAGGCACAGGGGCGTGGCCGCTAACGCCCCGTGCGGTCAGTTTTCGCGCGTTTCGGTAGAATGGGCGTTTTACCGAAGAGTCTGGAGTGTTGCGGTAAACTTTACTTCTTTGCGCTATAAAACGATAATGATAATCACTTGTATTACAGTTGGAGCAAGGTAACAATGACTTGGGGATATTACCTAAAAAAAATGGTTTGGGGTGTAATCCCCATATTGCTCGTTTATTTAGATTGGCAAATCAACCAAGAAAACCAAAAATTAACATGCATGTTAATTTTCTCCATCACAAGTGGATTATTGTATCCATTTTCTAATAAAATAATGACGAAAATTGGTTTATTATTTGCCAGGAAGGAATTTTGGGAAAAAGATTTTTTTACAAGTGCCACAGGTGGAAGTTTACAGGCCATACTCTTTATATTTTGTTTCGTGTTCGCAATTCCAATGGTTCTGGGATTTTCAGCATATAAATTAGCAAAACACCTAGCCCGAATTGGCTAGGTGTTTGTTTATTCAGATTTTAAGTGCACTATTTATCTTCTCCACAAATTTTTCATCAACGAAGACACTGACCAGTGTCATCATGATGGCAAAACCGAAGATACCTAATGGTGTGCCAAGAATAATACTATATGCAAATGCAGTAATGGCAGTGGCGGCACGTCCAGCGGCTAAGGATTCCAATTTAACAAAAAATGGCCGCCAGTTATCTGTTTCTACAGCCTTTTTTAATTCCATGGCTGTATCATATACATCGATTGTATTTCCAATATATTTAAATGCTTTGCTGAACTTGGCGAAATTCCTCGCCATTTCATCACGTTTAAGCGACTCTAGCGCATGAGAGATAGCTTCTCGATCTTTAACACTGAATTTTTTATTCAACACATCCTTGTACTTCTCAAATGCTTTTAATGCTTCATCCGCGTTTTTGATGGTTTTGCCCTTTGCGGCATCAGCCAGTTCTTTGGCTACCTTGGCAGATTGTTCACCAAATTTTTCCGTTGTCTCTTTATAGAAATCAGCGGTGGCTTTTAATGCATCCTTAACCCGATCCTCTTCGGCTTTAGCTTCGGCATCTTTTTTAGCCTTCGCATTAGCCTCTTTTTTAGCCTGAACATCTGCAAGCGTTTTCCGCGCATTGTTAAGCGCATTCTCCGCATTGATCTTATCTCGCTCGGCCTGTTCAAGGCGGCTGGCAGCCTGATTTGCTGAGTCTCTTGCCGCATTCATCGCATTTGTTGCTGTATTTCTTTCATTTTCCAAACTGGAGATCAGGTCACTTGCGCCATTAAATTCTTTCCACCATGCTTCTTTACCATAATCAACTTCTGTGTTCCATTTTACGAATTCATCAAGAAGATCTTGATGCTTTTTTCTCTTTGCTTCAGCTTGTGCCGCTTTGTTTTCGTTATCTCGTGCTACACTCTCCGCTGTTACCCTATCGTTGTTGGCCTGATTAATACGATTTTGCGCATCATTAATCGCTTGTTGTGCGTTACTTTCGTTTTGATGAGCTTCACTCTCAGCATGATTTAAACCGACTTCGGTAGACAAGTCTAAATCTTTAAGTCTATTTACCTCACTTTCCTTTTCACGCTGCTCATTTTCCAAACGTTCAACATTTTGTTTGGCCGTGTCAATTTCTGATTGGATTTTCTTCACTTCTTCCTGTTTTTTACCCATTTCATTTCTATTTAATGATTGTTGTTCCCTAACCCAGGATGTGGGTTTTTCTCTGGAGAAGAACCAATCTTCATTATTCAGTTTTAAATATTCTTGCTGCATTTTTCTTTTATTAGCTTCATTTCTCAGAACAGTGAGACGTTCTTTACTTACCTTTAACTTACTAATAATAGCATTGAGGTTTGCTTTTTCGAATTCAGTCTGTTGATTATTTTCGGCTTTCTTGCTTAATGCATCAATATCCTTTTGCATTTCCTTGATTTGGTTATCAAGGTCATTTTCTTTTTTAGCAGCAAAATCGATGGCTTTATCTGAATCTTCACGAAAACTATTTTTGGCTTCATTACTGAATGGCGTGACATCATCATCTTCAGGATCAAAAGCACTTATCGGTTTATTAATATCGGAAATTTTTTGATCCCAAATATGGGTAATATTACTCAATTCCTTCTGTCTATCAGGCAAACCGTCACCAACCCATCCTTCAACAACCATGTTGCCATCTGAGAGATCAAAACCTCGCTGCCATCCATGCCCATTCCAATAGTACCCCATTGAAGTCATTACATCGCGTTCATATTGAGTTGTATCTTCATATCGAGCCACAGTACAGTTCCCCTTTAAATGATAGTTGAAATCAAAATAGCTGTATATGCATACAGCTATGGCGTACTTTATGGTGTCCCTGTTTGCCAGTCAAGATAATGATTATCACTCTCATTTGTGTGAGGCATCACACACAACAAGCTATTGATGGTTATTTTCGGCTGTCTTTACGAAGGAAACGAGGGCAAGCTAAATGAAGGCAACCCTTCCAATATAAGCACAACGTATTGTTTATACTGTGCTTTAATAGGAAATTCGGTGGAGCGCTGATACTGGCTGCCTGATCAGCGTTTCTATGTTTACAGGCAGAGAGCTTGATTGGTTGACAAACGAGGCAAAATATTAATTGGTTCTCATTTCCCTCTGGATGGTGTCATCTCTAAGCGGCAATTCGGTAAAAAGGGATCCTGTACACCATTACTGTGTAAATGCCTTTGCTTAGAAGTGACCGTCCAGGCGGTCACCGAACTCGATAATAAAGCGGCTTATTGCCATACGCCAGTCCTTCAACGGCATGATCCATTTTTGCGAGGCTGCCTGGATCGCCAGCCACACCACCTTTTTGACAGCGTCATCCGTCGGGAACACTTTGCGCTTTTTCAGCGCGTGCCTGATTATGCTATTTAGCGACTTGATGGCGTTCGCTGTGTAGATAATCTTAATAATATCAGCTGGATATGTGAAAACCGTGGCAAGGTTGGCCCAGTTTGCCTGCCAGCTGCGGCTTATTTGTGGGTAACGGCTGTCCCAGGCGCTGGAGAACGCTTCCAACGCCTGCAAGCCAGCTTCTTCTGTCGCAGCCTGATAGATGGCTTTCAGGTCGCGGGTGACGGCCTTATAGTCCTTCCAGGAGACGAACCGCAAGCTGTTGCGTACCATATGCACGATGCACAGCTGAATGCGTGTCTGCGGATACACCGCGTTGATGGCGTCCGGGAAGCCTTTCAGCCCGTCAACACAGGCACTGAGAATGTCGTTCAGACCACGGTTTTTCAGCTCTGTCAGCTCTGTCAGCTCTGTCAGCTCTGTCAGCTCTGTCAGCACATTCAGCCAGAATTTTTCCCCCACGTTTTCAGCCAACCACATACCCAGAAACTCTTTATGGCCATCAATATTGATACCCAACGCCAGGAACACGGATTTGTTGATGACGCGACTATCTTGCTGCACTTTTAGAACGATATAATCAAGATAAACAATGGGATAGGCAGCATTCAGTGGCCGATTTTGCCATTCGACAACCTGCTCAATGACGGCATCCGTCACCTTTGAGCTCAGAGCCGGCGAGACATCAGCATCATACAGCTCTTTAAACATGGCGGCGATCTCGCGGGTGGTCATCCCTTTGGCATATAAGGATAAAATCTGGTTATCCATCCCCGTGATCCGGGTCTGGTTCTTTTTAACCAGTTGAGGTTCGAAGGCGCTATCACGATCGCGTGGCGTACGTAGCTCCAGCGGACCATCGCCAGTGATAACGGTCTTTTGGGTATAGCCGTTGCGGGCGTTGGTCGCTGGTTTAGGCTGATTTTTATCGTAGCCGAGGTGATGGGTCATTCCGGCATTGAGCGCCGCCTCGACGCTGATTTTCTTCAGCAGGCGATCGAACTGGTTGAGATCCTCAGGGATTTTAAGGTTTCTGGCCAGTTCGTTAGCCAGAGCCTGCAACTGTTTTCGTCCGTAAATCAACCTTCTTTTGATGTTGAGTTGAACATATCAAAATCAGGCAATTACACAAATTATGTACAGGCTCAAGTTTAGGGTGTGTTTTGGCGAATACAAATCTAAACGTTCTGACTGCGGTTTTCTATTGGTTCACGCTAAAGCGCGATGAACCTAATGAGATGGTCACCCCCACCCTGTGAGCGGTACGCTGACAGGGTGTTTTTCTTTCCGGAGGGGATCATCATGCAAAACATTACGCTCATCGGTATCGACCTCGGCAAACATACTTTCCATGTCCACGCGCAGGATAAAGACGGCCATGCCTTGCTGCGCAAGAAGTTTTCTCGTACCCAGCTCACCGCTTTTCTCTCCACCTGCAGCGCGGCCACCGTCGTCATGGAGTCCTGCGCCGGCGCTCACTTTATGGCGCGCCATATCAGCCAGCTCGGCCATCAGGTTAAGCTCATCTCGCCCCAGTTTGTCCGGCCATTCGTCAAGAGCAACAAAAACGACTTCATCGACGCCGAAGCCATCTGCGAAGCCGCCTCACGCCCTTCCATGCGCTTCGTGACGCCAAGAACCGAAGACCAACAGGCAATGGCGGCGCTGCATCGTGTCCGAGATGCGTTCGTCAAAGAACGGGTAAAAACCACCAACCAGATGCACGGCTTTCTGTTGGAGTTTGGTATCAGCATGCCACGCGGTAGAGCCGTTATCCGACGCCTGACCGCCGTGCTCGAAGAGCATCCGTTACCGCCGTATTTAACCCGGCTGCTGCTGCAGGTCCGTCAACATTACGTCTATCTCAGCGAACAGATTGAGGGCGTCGAACAAGAGTTAAAAACGCATATGGCGGATGACGAGGCCACGCAGCGCCTGCTGAGCATTCCCGGCGTCGGCATGATAACCGCCAGCCTGTTGGCCACGAAGTTGGGCGATGGGAAAAATTATGCCGGCAGCCGGGACTTCGCCGCCTCGACGGGGCTGGTGCCGCGGCAATACAGCACTGGCGGGAAAAACACGCTGATGGGCATCAGCAAGCGGGGAGATAAAAATTTGCGTCGCCTGCTGGTCCAATGTGCCCGGGCCTTTATGCAGCGGCTGGAGCATAACCCGGGGCGTCTGGCTGAGTGGGTGAAGATTCAGTTGACGCGGCATCACTCGAACGTGGTGGCCTGTGGACTGGCCAATAAACTGGCCAGGATAGCCTGGGCTATCACGGCGCATCGCACCGTTTTTAGCCAATAAAAAGCGCTGGCAGTTAGAGCTGTCAGCGCTTTGGATACCCAGTTACGACCTGGTTTTGCGACGACTGATTATGATGACATGAACGGCACAGCGACCTGCTGATGAACCTGACATAAAAAATGGCTCTTTGAAGCCGAGACCCTTTTCAGGTTCAACAGGTGCGGACTTCATCGTGGCGCGGGTAACGCAGTGTTCCCCATCAGACGCCGTATAGATTTAAGCAAGCCCATCATAAATCAAAATCGGTGTTGCAAAAACGGGGATGACCATAGATTTTTATGGGCGGAAACCGCGATTACGACGCGGTCTTGATGCTTTCGGCGCTGCGCAACCGGTCGTAAGCCGCCGCCAGCAACAGCACCAGCAGCGTAGGCTGCAGCCAGACCAGACCCTGTTCGGCCAGCGGCAACTTATCGAACCAGGTCGGCAGCAGGCCGCTGAAGCTGGAGGCCTTCAGGCCGTCGGCGAGGCCAAACACCAGGCTGGTGGCGATCACCGGCGCGAACACGCGCTTGGCGCTGCGCCAGCGGTTCTGGCTGAAGCTGAGCAACACCAGCGCGATGCAGGGCGGGTAGATCGCCGTCAGCACCGGCAGCGAGACGCGGATCAGGTTGGCCAGCCCCATGTTGGAGACCAGCATGGCGAAGAGCGCGAGGATAACCACCAGCGTGCGGTAAGAGAGCGGCAGGTAGCGAGAGAAGAAGTCCGCGCAGGCACAGGTCATGCCGACCGCCGTCACCAGGCAGGCGATGAACATCAGTACCGCCATAAAGACGCTGCCCAGATCGCCGAAGGTGTGCTGCACATAGGCGTGCAGGATTGCCGCGCCATCCTGAGCATCGTTCCCGACCAGGCTGCCGCTGCCGGCGCCGAGCTTGAACATGCAGATATAGACCAGAGTCAGGCCGACGCCGGCGATCAGGCTGGCCCAGAGGGTGTAGCGCAGCAGCAGGCCGCTGTCGCTGACGCCGCGCGAGCGGGCGGCGGTGACGATAATCGAGCCGAACATCAACGCCGACAGCGTGTCCATGGTTTGATAACCCTGAACGAAGCCGGTGGAAAACGCCGCGGCCTGATAGCTGCCGACGGCGGAGACCGGCGCACCGGCGGGCCAGACCAGGGCGGCGATGCCGAGCACGGCCAGCGCCAGAATTTTCAGCGGCGCCAGAATATGGCCGACGTTGTCGAGCAAGCGGCCGGGATACAGCGACACGACCATCGCCAGGGTAAAGAACAGCAGGCTGTAGATGAACTGCGGCAGGGCGCCGTCGCCGGTGAAAGGCGCGATGCCGAGGGCGAAAGAAACATTGGCGGTTCGCGGGGTGGCGAACAGCGGACCCAGCGCCAGATAGCAGACGGTCGCCAACAGCAGGCCGGCTGTGCGGCCGATGGGGCCAGTCAGCAGGCTGATGCTGCCGCCGACGCGCGCCAGCGCGATCACGGCAATCACCGGCAGGGCGACGGCGGTCACCATAAAACCGAGGGCGGCCGGCCACAGATGCTCACCGGACTGCAGCCCCACTAGCGGGGGGAAAATGATGTTGCCGGCGCCGACAAACAGGGCGAAGGTCATAAAGCCCAGGGCGATAATGTCTTTCGGGGATAAACTCTTGGTCATAACGGTATGGCACTGCCTGTATTCATGAAATAAACGGCCTGGCTGCGGAATGAAGCACTGCAGGAGGAGGCGCGTGGGGCAGCGTAAGCCCGCAAAAATTTTCGTCCGGCAGGATATAATAATTCGGCGACAAAAACCTGATTAATCCCGCGCTGTTTACCCCGGCGTGAACCGGCCGCACAGAGGGATCCTGGCGGCCGGCCCGGCAGCGCGTTAGCTCGCGCGCGCCACCATGTCTATCGACAGCGGGATTTCGATATGTGGTTTAAAAGAGTCATACGCGAAGGAGACGTGGCCGTCTTCGACCGGTTTACGGGTGAAAAAGATCAGCATATCACGGGTCGAATGCCGGCGTTTGTCCTGCGCTTCCACCGGTGAGAGGCTGTGTTTGCGCTCATGGTCGACAATCAGCAGGGTATCGAGGAAATGCCGATGCTGTATTTCGCCCAAAATCCATTCCGGCCGGGCGCGATCGAATTTGATCCCGCTGGTTTCGCGCATATCGTGAATAAAGGTCTTGGCGCTGTCGTCGGTCATGTTGTCGCAGCCGAGGAAGGTCGTCATGGTGTGGTCGACGCCGTCGCTGTGTACGCCTTCCAGCGCCGGTTCGCCCAACATCTGCGGCGTGGTGACGGTGCGCAGGTTGAACACCGTGCAGACGAATTTGTTGATCTCCTGATTAAGCCGGGGGCGTGGCGTCACGCTCACGCCATCGATCACGTAGGCTTTGAATTTCATCAGTGCCTGAAATGCCGTATTCAACTGCAGATCGTCGTTGATGCCGCGGAAATGGCGCACCTTTCCCGAATCGTAACGGATGAAGTCTTCCTCGACCGAGAGCACGAAAGGCTGGAACTCCAGCCGCTCAATCTGGGCGCGATCGAAGTCGAAGCAGAAGCGGCCGTTTCTGGACTTGCGGAAAGGCAGTGTGGGATCGTCCGCCAGATTGGCGCTGACCTGCTGCAGCCTGGCGAAATCTTCCGGCCGCGCGCCCAGCGCCAGCAGGATCGCTTGCATGGTGGCGCCGGGGATAAAGGCTGAACGGTGTTCCTGGTACGCCTTCTTAACTTCATCAAGCAGGGATAACTGTCGCATTTCTCGGTGGCCTCACGAATGATGTGGCGATTATAAAATCTTGCTGCCGATCTCCACGTCGACATCGGGTTTCAGCAAGACAGTGCCTTGATCCCGGGTGACCGCGGCAAGTACCAGCACTTCAGATTTAAATCCGGCAACCCGCCTGGCGGGGAAATTAACGACGGAGATGACTTTTTTTCCAAGCAGATCATCTTCCTGATAGTTTTCGCATAATTGCGCCGAGCTGTTTTTAATGCCAATTTCTTCGCCGAAATCAATGCGCAGCTTATAGGCGGGTTTTAATGCCTTGTCGTTATATTCCACGGAAATAATTTCGCCAATACGCATATCCAGTTTCATAAAATCAGTGATTTCGGCCATGAGTCAGTCCAGTTAATTAAGTGGCTTCAGGAAGGCTAGCAAAGGGGAATTATTCCGACAATGCCGCCAGGAGGGGAATAGTTATACCGGATGTAGCAATTAATTTACATTATCGTAACGTGGTGGAATTAATTATAAGCTTGGTGAATTATATAAGATTGAAACTTCATTATTTCCCGCAATTATGTTCACCACGCCTGCTTGGTGCCAGCGTCGATACTGTTAAGCCCGTGTTAAATTGGTTAGTATGCTCTGCATTAATTCATCAACGGCATTTTTTAGGTAGTGATATGGAAATAACCCAGCGCGAAAAACGCGATCGGCGAAAGGCATTTATTGCGCCGTTTTTCCTGATATTAATTTGGTCGACCGGTTTTATTGCCGCGCGGGCGGTGGCGGATCATGCCGATCCCAACCTTTTCCTGACCTTTCGCTTTTTGATCGCCGCGGCAGTATTCGCTCTGCTGGCGCTGCATTGCGCCTGGCCCAAGGGGCGACAGTTCGTAATGCACCTGCTGACCGGCATGTTGATGAACGGTGTTTACCTTGCCGCAAGCTGGTGGGCGGTGGCGAACGGCCTGGCGGCCGGAGTGATGTCGCTGATCGGCGGATTGCAGCCGCTGTTTACCGCGCTGATTTTCGCGCTGGTGCTGCGTAAGCCGATCGGGTTACGTTCCTGGGCCGGGCTGGCGGTCGGTTTTATCGGCGTTGCGCTGGTGCTCTCCCCGCGGCTGACCGGCATCGACGTCGGCAATATGGCGCTGCTGCCGATCCTGATGGGGTTTGGCAGCATCGTTGCGCTGACGATAGGCATCATGGTGCAGAAGTCTTCGCTGGCGGCGGCCGATCTGCGGGCGGCAGGCGCCATTCAGCACCTCGGCGCGGCGATCGTGACCGGCGTACTGGCGGCCGTAATGGGCTCAGGCGCCTGGGACAATTCGCCAACGCTGTGGTTCTCGCTGCTGTGGTCGGCCGGCGTGTTGTCGCTGGGCGGCACCGCGCTGTTCATTTGGATGGTGCGCCACGGCGATTTGACTCGCATTACCGCGCTGATGCTGCTGGTGCCGCCGGCGGCGGCGCTGCAGGCTTACGCGCTGTTTGGTGAGGCGTTGTCGCTGGTGCAGCTGGCGGGATTTGTTCTGACGCTGCTGGGGGTTGCCATCGTACAGCGAATTCGCCTGCTGCGGCGCTCTCACCTGGCCGAATAGTCTGCGATAGGAAGTGCTGTAAAGCCCGCGCTGCCGGGCTTTTTATTGGCTGAAAAACGTCCAACCTCACAAAACCGAAAGATAACAAGCAACGCCGTTGCCTCGTCATAAATATTAACTGTATGTTAATTTTTGGTTTATTAAATGTGATCATGGGATGGATGATGATGAAAAAAATCAGCGCGACCGTAGCTGCTATCACCTTACTGGGCTCCGTTTCCGCCTATGCGGCCTTCCCGGCGGGCTACCCCGCCGACTATCAGAAACTGGTCGACGGCGCGAAGAAAGAAGGCAAGGTGGTGATTTATTCAACCACCGACACCAAGGCGGCGGCGCCGCTGATCCAGGGGTTCGAGGCGTTGTATCCGGGCATCAAGGTCGAATACAACGACATGAACAGCACCGAACTGTATAACCGCTTTATCAGCGAGCAGGCGGCCGGCGGCACCAGCGGCGACCTGGTCTGGAGCTCGTCGATGGACACCATTTTGAAACTGGCGGGCGATTACGCGCAGGAGTATGCCTCTCCGGAGCGGACTCAGCTGCCAAAATGGGCGGTATGGCAAGATAAAGTGTATGGCACCACCTATGAGCCGGTGGTGTTTATCTATAACAAACGGCTGATCCCGCAGGGCGATGTGCCGGATTCACACGCGGCGCTGGCTAAACTGATCGCCGGCCAGACGGACAAATTCAAGAAGAAAGTCACCACCTACGACATCGAAAAATCCGGCGTCGGCTTCATGCTGTCGGTGCAGGACTTCAAGGCCGATCCTAACTACTTCAAAACGCTGGCCGACGTGGCCAAGGGCGGGCTGGCGGTGCAATCTTCCACCGGCACCATGATGGAGCGCGTCTCCTCCGGTGAAAACCTGATCGGCTTCAATATCCTCGGTTCATACGCCGAGGCCCGCGCCAAGAGCGATCCGTCGCTCGGCATCGTCTATCCGAAAGACTATACCCTGGTGCTGTCGCGCGTGAGCTTCATCAGCAAAGAGGCCGGCAACCCTAATGCCGCCAAGCTGTGGTTCGACTACGTGCTGTCGGAGAAAGGGCAAAATATTCTCGCCAATCAGGCGGATATCCCCTCGATCCGCAACGACATCGAAGGCAAGAACGACATCGATGGCATGACCAAGCTGTTGGGTAACGCGCTCAAGCCGATCCCGGTCGATGACAGCCTGCTGGAATATCTGCAGCCGGCCAAACGTCTCGACTACATCAAACAATGGCGCGCCGCCGCGGCGAAATAACAGGGACTGCATTCGGACGCGCGCCTGCCGCACGGGCGCGCGCCCTTTGGTCGTCGTTTACAACCATAGGGAGCATTTATGCAAGCATGGCGCAGAAAGTGGCAGAGCCTGCCGCGCGGCCTGGTGGTGTTGATAACCGCGCTGGTTATCTATGTCCCCCTGTCGTTTATCATCATTCAAAGCTTCCTCTCGGCTCCGTTTTTCTCTCCCTCCAAGGTCTTCAGCCTGGAGGCCTTCGAGTTCATCTTTACCGATCCGGATTTCTACAAGGCGCTGAAAAGCGGCTTTATTCTGGCATTCGGCCTGGTGATTATCGCCATCCCGCTCGGCGGCATTTTGGCCTTTCTGATGGTGCGCACCGATCTGCCGGGGCGGCGGATCATCGAACCGCTGATTCTGGTACCGATCTTCGTGTCGCCGATGGTGCTGGGTTTCGGTTACGTGGTGGCGGCGGGGCCGGTCGGCTTCTTCTCGCTGTGGGCGGAAGCGTTGCTGGGTTTCGTGCCGTGGAACATCTATTCGATGGCCAGCATCGTGGTGATAGCCGGGTTGACGCACGTGCCCCACGCGTATCTGTACATCTCCTCGGCGCTGCGCAGCGTGGGCTCCGACGTTGAAGAAGCGGCGCGCACCGCCGGCGCTACGCCGCTGCAGGTGATGACCGCCGTCAGCCTGCCGATGGTGCGGCCGTCTATCTTGTACGCCGGGGTGCTGCTGTTCTTCCTCGGGCTGGAGGTGTTCGGCCTGATGCTGGTGCTGGGCGATCCGGAAGGCAACCTGGTGCTGGCGACCTACCTGTATCAGTTGACCAACAAGCTGGGCACGCCTTCTTACCACCTGATGGCGGCGGTAGCGGTAGTGCTGATCTGCATCACCATTCCATTGGTGATGCTGCAGCGCAGGCTGATGCGTACCGCCAACCGTTTCGTCACCGTCAAGGGCAAAGCCTCGCAGGCGCGCGCGCTGCCGCTGGGCAAATGGCGCTGGGTGGCCGGCGCGGTGGTGATGTTCTGGCTGACCGTGACCATCGGCGTGCCGCTGATCGGCGTAGTGCTGCGCGCCTTTATCTCCAACTGGGGCGTGGGCGTGTCTGTCTGGGACGAACTGTCGATCAACACCTTCCGCACCATCTGGGCGCAACCCAACCTGCTGCGCGCCATCGTCAACTCGATGGCGATCGGGGTGATCGGCGGGGCGCTGGCGGTGGCGTGCTATCTGTTTATCGGCATTGCCATGCACCGCAAGCCGGATGGCGCCACGCGCTTCCTCGACTACAGCGTGCTGGTGCCGCGCGCGGTGCCGGGGCTGTTGGCCGGCCTGGCGTTCCTGTGGGTGTTTCTGTTCCTGCCGATGTGGTTGGACAAATCGCTTAAGGAAGGCTGGCTGTCAGTGCTGCCGATGGCCGAGTGGCTGCGCGAGAACGTGATCGTCTGGTTGCGTTCGCTGCGCAGCACCATCTTCAGCGTCTGGCTGGCCTACACCGTGGTGTGGATGGCTTACGGCCTGCGGCTGATCTCTTCTACGCTGCTGCAGGTGGGACCGGAGCTGGAGGAGGCGGCGCGCAGCGCCGGCGCCAGCCGCGGTCAGATCACCCGCCACGTCACCATTCCGCTGTCGCGCTACGGCCTGATCGGCTCCTGGTTGCTGATGTTCCTGATCTTTGAACGCGAATATTCCACCGGGGTGTATCTGCTGTCTCCGGGCACAGAAACCATCGGCTCGATGCTGGTTTCCCTGTGGGCCGCGGGCGCTATCGATATCGTCGCCGCGCTGTCGTTCATCAATATCCTGCTGGTGGTGTTGGGGCTGGGGATCGCCTTGCGCTTTGGAGTGAAATTACATGATTGAACTTTCGGTAGAGAATCTGCATTTGACCTATGGCGACAACCCGGTGTTGAAAGGGGTGTCGATGGATCTGAAACGGGGCGAAGTGGTCTCGCTGCTGGGCCCGTCGGGCAGCGGCAAAACCACGCTGCTGCGGGCGGTAGCCGGGCTGGAGAAACCGAGCCAGGGGCGGATCGTCATCGGCAACAGCGCGGTGTACAACGGCAGCGCACGCAGTGAAATTCCCGCCGAAGAGCGCAATCTGGGGCTGGTGTTTCAGTCCTACGCCCTGTGGCCGCATAAAACGGTGTTTGAGAACGTCGCTTACCCGCTGAAACTGCGTAAGACTGCCTCGGCGGAAATCGCCCAGCGGGTGCAGGCGGTGCTGGATCAGCTCGGGCTGGGGCATTTGGCCAAACGCCATCCGCACCAACTCTCCGGCGGCCAACAGCAGCGCGTGGCGATCGGGCGCGCGCTGGTCTACAACCCGCCGGTGATCCTGCTGGATGAGCCGCTGTCCAACCTTGACGCCAAGCTGCGCGAAGAGGCGCGAGTATTCCTGCGCGAGTTGATCATCAAGCTGGGTCTGTCGGCGCTGATGGTGACCCACGATCAGAACGAGGCGATGGCCATTTCCGATCGCATCCTGCTGCTCAATAACGGCAAAATCGAACAGCAGGGCACGCCGCAGGAGATGTACGGTTCGCCCACCACGCTGTTCACCGCCGAGTTCATGGGCAGCAACAACCGGTTGCCGGGCAAGGTCGTCGCGCTGGAAGGCGATCGGGCGCGCATCGAAGGTAAGGATTGGGCGCTGTGGGGCAAAGCGGGCGAAGGCGTGCAGGTCGGGCAGGAGGGCACGGCGGTGATCCGCGTCGAGCGCGTGCGGTTGGGCGAAGATCCGCAGGGCAACCAGCTTGAGCTGCCGTTGCTGACCAGCATGTATCTCGGCGATCGCTGGGAATACCTGTTCCGCACCGTGGCCGAAGATTTCGTGGTGCGTGCCTATGGCCACGAGGCGCGCGATCAAACGCTGTGCCGGCTCTCCCTGCCGGCCGAGCATTTGTGGATATTCCCGAAAGCCTAATCAGGACGCCCGCCGATGCGGGCGTTCCTTTTACAAATCCAGCACCAGCCGGCTGCCTTTGGCGCGCGAGCAGCAGATCAACAGGGTCTGCTGCGCCGTGCGTTCTTCCTCGCTGAGATATTGATCGCGGTGATCGGCTTCCCCTTCGATGATGCGGGTTTCGCAGGTGCCGCAAATGCCTTCGCGGCACAGGCACTCGACCTTGGCCGCCTTGCTGTTTTCCAGCGCCTGCAGGATGGTCATGTCTTGCGCGACTTCAAGCTCAATACCCGATCGAGCCAGCACCAGTGTAAAGGCGCCGCCCGCCGTGTCTTCGGCGGCAAAGGCTTCGCTGTGCAAGCGACCGGCATCGATACCCCGTTCGGCGGCGATCCGGTAGACCGCTTCGTTCAGCGCCGCCGGGCCGCAGACGTAGATATGGGCGCCGGGTTCCACATCGGCCAGCGTGCGCGCCAGATCCAACCGGCCGCCAAGGCTGGAGACATGGCAACTGACGTTGTCGGCGAACGGCGCTTGCATCAGCTGTTGCTGGAAGGCGTTGTGCTCTTCACTGTGGAAGCAGTAGTGCAGATGGTAGCGTTGGCCGCTGCGTTGCAGCTCATGCAGATGGGCCATAAACGGCGTGATGCCGATGCCGCCGGCGATCAGCACGTGATGTTGCGCTTCCGGCGCCAGCGCGAACAGGTTATTCGGGGTGCTGATGGTCAGCGTATCGCCGACTGCCAGCCGGTCATGCATGAAGTCGGAACCGCCTTTGGAAGGAGACTCGCGCCGAATGGCGATCTGGTAATGCTCGAGTTCGAACGGTGAGCTGAGCAGCGAATAGGCGTTGCTGTAGCGCTGCTCGCCGTCCTGCATTTGCACGATGATGTGGCTGCCGCCGCTGAAGGCGGGCAGCGGCCGGCCTTGCGGATCCGCAAGGGTAAAGCGCTTGACCCGTGCGGTGACGGTTTCGATGTCGACGATGCGGACATCAAGCATCTGATAGCTGGTCATTCATTGGCTCCAAAGCGCGGGCGTCCCCGCGCATGAAAAAGTTATACCGCCTGGCACAGGTATTTGAGCTCCAGATAGTCTTCGATGCCGTATTCGGAGCCTTCACGCCCCAGCCCCGACTGTTTCACCCCGCCGAACGGCGCCACCTCGTTGGAGATAAGCCCGGTATTGATGCCGACCATGCCGTACTCCAGCCGTTCCGAAACGCGCCAGATGCGCGCCGCATCGCGGGTGTAGAAGTAGGCGGCCAAGCCGTAGATGGTGTCGTTGGCCTGACGGATCGCCTCGGCTTCGTCATCGAACACCACCAGCGGCGCGACCGGGCCGAAGATTTCCTCTTCCAGCAGCAGCGAGCCGGGCTGAACGTCCCCCAGCACCGTCGGCGTGAAGAAATTGCCGCCCAGCGCGTGCGGCGTGGCGCCGGTCAGCATCTGAGCACCTTTGCTCAGCGCGTCATCGAGCAGCTCCAGCACCTTGTCGCACGCCTTGCGGTTGATCAGCGGGCCGATCTGCACGCCGGGTTCGAAACCATTGCCGACCTGCAGCGCCGCCACGCGGGCGACAAACTTCTCGGCGAACTGCGGGTAAACGCCGCGCTGCACGTAGAACCGATTGACGCAGACGCAGGTCTGCCCGGCGTTACGGTATTTGGCGATCAGTGCGCCTTCCACCGCGGCATCGATGTCCGCATCGTCAAACACGATGAACGGCGCGTTGCCGCCCAGCTCCAGCGACACTTTCTTGATGGTGTCCGCGCTCTGGCGCATCAGCAGCCTGCCCACCGACGTGGAGCCGGTAAAGCTGAGTTTGCGCACCTGCGGGTGGTGAGTCAGCTCGGCGCCGATCGCCTGCGAGTTGCCGGTCACCACGTTGAATACCCCGGCGGGAATGCCGGCGCGCTCGGCCAGTTCGGCCATCGCCAGCGCTGAATAAGGGGTTTCGTTGGCGGGTTTGACCACCAGCGTACAGCCGGCCGCCAGCGCCGGCGCGGCCTTGCGGGTGATCATCGCCGCCGGAAAGTTCCAGGGCGTGATCGCCGCGCACACGCCGATGCCCTGTTTCAGCACCATCAGGCGTTTATCGCTGCTCGGCGAAGGAATGATGTCGCCGTTGGCGCGCTTGGCCTGTTCGGCGAACCATTCGATAAAGGAGGCGGCGTAGCGGATCTCACCCAGCGATTCCGCCAGCGGTTTGCCTTGCTCCAGCGTCATCAGGTTGGCCAGATCCTGCTGGTGCTCCAGCATCAGTTCGAACCAGCGGCGCAACAGCTGCGCGCGCTGTTGCGCCGGCAGCGCGCGCCAGCCTTCCAGCGCCTGCTGGGCGGCGTCGATCGCCTGTTCGGTTTCGGCCGTCGCCATGTTGGGCACGCTGCCGATTGGCCGGCCGGTGGCGGGATCGCTCACCGGCAGGGTTTCCTGGTTGTCGGCGTCGCGCCATTGGCCGTTGATATATGCCTGTTGGCGGAATAGCGCCCGATCGGAAATTTTCACAAGAACCTCACAAGTCAGGGGAAAGGGGCCCGCGGGCCCCGTCGCATCAAGGTTGATAAACCTGCGCCAGCAGGTTGTGGAAGTGGGCGATGCCGTGTTCGCTGACGCCGCTGCCGGCGCCGTCGGCCATGATGCGCCCCTGGCCGCGATAGCCGCGCGACTTCAGGCCTTTTTGCACGCTTTCCACCAGCCGCAAATCTTCCGGGCGGAACACGTCGCGGTACCAGTCGATCAGTTTGAGCTGTTCGTCGCTCAAATCGGTGTTGGTGAAGTAGATGTCGTAGTGCTGCAGGGTGGTTTCCGCATCGACCGGGAACTCATAGATCACCGTCATCATGCCTTCCAGCGGCGGCATGTTGAACATGGTGCACGGCCACAGCCAGATGCCGTGGAAGCTGGATTCTTTGCCCTCTTCAAACTTGAACGACTGCTCGGAAGGGCGGGCGTAGCCGAACTGCAGCGTCCAGTTGCCGTGCAGGGTGTGCCAGTAGCGATCGACCTGCACCGAGTCGGCGAAGCCGGGGTGTGCCGGGCCGCAGTGGTAGCACTCGAGGTAGTTGTCGACGATGTTCTTCCAGTTGGCCGGAGTGCGGGTGACGAAGCGTGCCGCCAGCTTGAGATCGTCGACCTGCGGGCAGGCCTCGCGCACTTTGGCGCCGAGGCCCGGCAGCTGGTCTTCCACCGTGCCGGCCTGCGAGTCCAGATTGACGTAAATAAACCCGGCGTACTCTTCGACCCGCACCGGCATCAGGTGCGAGTTTTCCTTATCAAAGTTCTGCACGTTTTCGCAGTTGCGCGCGTGCGCCAGCTCGCCGTCCAGCTTGAACGCCCAGGCGTGATAAGGGCAAGTGATGACGTTCTTCGCCCGGCCGTCGCCCGCCAGCAGTTGGTGGCCGCGGTGCGGGCAGACGTTGTAAAAGGCGCGCAGCACGTTGTCGCGGCCGCGCACCACCAGAATGTTTTCACCGATGATCTCGCGGGTGATGTAGTCGTTCGGTTGGGCAAGCTCGCTGCGGTGCGCCACACAAATCCAGCTGGTGGCGAACACCTGCTCTTTTTCGTGCTCGAACGCCGCCTGGTGGGTATAGAACCGGGCTGGAATGGTGTAAGCCTCGCGGGCGTCGGCGCAGAAATCTTTCGGTAAGGTAAATTCAGGAATCAGAGTGCTCATAAGTTAACCTTCCTCTTTTCTTATTGTCATTTCGCCATAGGGCGCGGTTGATACGACGATGGAGCGGGGAGTTCGGCGGCCGCCGGTGCTTCGGGCAGCGCCGGCGGGCTGCTTTCGATCAGGTGCGCCGGGATGGCCGCGTAGTCCTGCTTTAGCCAGCGGGCAAAGCCGTAGGTTTTCGCCAGCAGCACCAGCAGGAACGGCAGCGCGGTCAGGATCACCGTGGTTTTCATGGTGTCCAGCGAGGCGCCGGTAAACAGGATCGACAGCGGGATCAGGGTGATCACCACGCACCAGAACAGGCGCAGCATCGGACTGGGATCTTGCCCCTCCTGCAGGTTGCGGGTGCTGGTGGCGGCCATGGTGTAGGCCACCGCGTCCATGTGCGAGGCCAGGAAAATGATCATGATGAACAGATAGGCGGCCAGGAACAACTTGCCGAGCGGCAGCGCCGTCAGCAGCATCTGCACGGCGGTTTCGCCACCCTGGGTGCTGAGGATCTCCGGCACGTTGAGCTGCCCGCTGATGAACTGGTGCATGGCGTAGCTTTCCAGCGAGCCGAAGAAGAACCAGCAACCGAGGGTGCTGCCGAGCAACAAGGCCCAGATCACCTCTTTAATCTTGCGGCCGCGCGAGACGCGGGTGACGAACATCGCCACTCCCGGGGTATAGGAGATCCACCACAGCCAGTAGAACACCGTCCAGCTGCGGCTGAAACTGCCGTCGCCCATCGGATCGGTGAACAGGCTCATCTGCAGGAAGTTTTGCGCCGTCAGGCCGATGGCGTTGATGGTGTTGTTGATGGTGAACTCGGTCGGGCCGACCAGCAGCACCAGCCCGGCGAAGGCGAAGGCGCCCCAGCCGACCATTTTGCTCAGGCGCTGCATGCCGCCGTCGATGCCGATGTAAGAGCTGAGACAGAAGATCACCGCGGCCAGCAGGATCACCGTCGCCTGCACCACGAAATTGTCCGGGATGCCGGTCAGTGCCGTCAGCCCACGGGTAAAGGTAGAGGCCGTCAGCACCAGTGAAATGGTGAGGGCGCCGACGGTGGCGACCAGGAAGATCAGATCCACCAACCGCCCGATCGGGCCGTTGGCGCGCACACCGGTGATGGCGGAAATGATCCCCGATAGGCTGAGCCCTTTGTTCTTACGCACGTGGAAGTGGTAGGCCATGATCAGCGAGGCGAGGGCATAGGTCGCCCAGGCGCTCAGGCCCCAGTGGAAGAAGGAGTAGCTGATGCTGTATTCCAGCGCCTTCGGGGTGCGCGGCGCGATGTTCAGCCCCGGCGTCTGGTAATAATACGCCCATTCCATCACCCCCCAGTACAGGGTGGACGAGCCCAGGCCAGCGCAGATGAACATGAACAGCCAGGCTAACGTGGAGTACTGCGGTTTGCCTTCGCCGAGGCGGATGTTGCCGTATTTGCTCAACGCCAGATACAGCACCACCAGCAGGGCGATCAGCACCAGGATTTGAATGGTTGAGCCGAACAGCCGGGTGACGCCGTTGAAAATGGTGTTGGCGATAAGCGCGGATTGAGCTGGAAAGAGCATCAGGCAAATGGCGATCAGCGCAATACTGCACAGGCTGATGGCGATGAGCGTGACATCCTTTTTAGGGGTGCTCTGCATGGGAGTGAACTCCTGTTATCGGTGGTGGGCCGGTGCGCGAAGCGTAGGGTGCGCCCGGGCCTTATTGGTTTGAACCCTTTGTTTTGTTACACCGCGAGGAGCAACCGCCCCGGCAGAACGCCACCGGAAATGTTTACTCTTCATTAACATTTTTGAGTGTGCACAAATTACGGGAGGGCCACAATTGGGGCATCTGTAAAAGGATAAAACACAGTATGTAAACAATTTGTTGTGATCTTGGCCGGGGTATTGGCGTGCTTTCTGCGGTGGTTTTCAACGGATTTGCGGCGGCGATCGAAGCGGAAAAGCGGACATGGCAAAGCAGGGCGCGAAAACGCGCCCTGCGCAGGAAAATCAGCGGTGTTTAGCGTTGCAGCAGGGCGGCGATCGCCTGGCCGACTTGCTGAGTGGAGGCATCGCCGCGCATATCCGGCGTGCGCGGCCCGTCGGCGATGATGCGCTCGATCGCCTGCAGGATGCCGTCGTGTGCCTGGCGGTAACGGGCATCGCCGTCGCCGAGGAAGTCCAGCATCATCGCGCCGCTCCAGATCATGGCGATCGGGTTGGCGATGTTTTTGCCGAAAATGTCCGGCGCCGAGCCGTGCACCGGCTCGAACAGCGACGGGAAGTTGCGCTCCGGGTTCAGGTTGGCCGACGGCGCAATGCCGATAGTGCCGGTGCAGGCCGGGCCGAGATCAGACAAAATATCGCCGAACAGGTTGGAGGCCACCACCACGTCGAAGCGTTCGGGGTTCAGCACGAAGCGCGCGCATAGAATATCTATGTGCTGCTTGTCCCAGGCGATGTCCGGATACCGGCGCGCCATCTCCGCCACGCGCTCATCCCAGTACGGCATGCTGATGGCCATGCCGTTGGACTTGGTGGCTGCGGTCAGGCGCTTGCGCGGGCGCTGTTGCGCCAGCTCAAAGGCGTACTTGAGGATGCGGTCCACGCCCTGACGGGTGAAGACCGATTCCTGGATCACCATCTCGCGTTCAGTGCCTTCGAACATCCGTCCGCCGAGCGAGGAGTATTCCCCTTCGGTATTTTCGCGCACCACGTAGAAATCGATATCGCCCGGCTGTTTGTTCGCGAGCGGGCAGGGCACGCCGGGAAACAGCCGTACTGGGCGCAGGTTGACGTACTGCTCGAAGTCGCGGCGGAATTTCAACAGCGACCCCCACAGCGAAATGTGATCGGGCACCGTATCCGGCCAGCCGACGGCGCCGAAGTAGATGGCATCGAAGCCCTTGAGCTGCTCAAACCAATCGTCCGGCATCATCTGGCCGTGGTGCTGGTAGTAGTCGCAGCTGGCCCACTCGAAAGTGTCGAATTCCAGCGACAGATCCCAGCGCGCCGCCGCCGCTTGCAACACTCGTATGCCTTCCGGCAACACTTCCCGCCCGATACCGTCCCCGGGGATGGCGGCAATTTTATAGGTTTTGCTCATACAGAGGTCTCATTTGTAGGTAGGGGAGATTGACAACACTCTTATCCTATAATTGACTAACTGTTAATCAACCCTGAAAACGGTGAAACATAAAACACGAATCATGAACAATATGCCGATCCTGAGTGACCTGCGGGTGTTCGTGCTGGTGGCGCGCCGCGCCGGGTTTGCCGCCGCCGCCGAAGAGCTGGGCGTGTCGCCGGCCTTTATCAGCAAACGCATTGCGTTGCTGGAAAAAGCGCTGGACGTGTCGTTGCTGCACCGCACCACGCGGCGAGTGGCGATCACCGAAGACGGCGAACGCATCTACGAATGGGCGCAGCGCATTCTCAACGACGTCGATCAGATGATGGACGAGCTGTCCGAGGTGCGTCAGGCGCCGCAGGGCATGCTGCGCGTGGTCAGCAGCTTCGGCTTCGGCCGGCGTTTCGTGGCGCCGGCGCTGTCGGCGCTGGCGCGGCAGTACCCGCAGCTGGAGCTGCGGCTCGACGTGTCCGATAGGCTGGTGGATCTGGTCAGCGAAGGGTTCGATCTGGATATCCGCATCGGCGACGATATCGCCCCCAATTTGATTGCGCGCAAGCTGGCGGACAATCAGCGCATCTTGTGCGCTTCGCCGGCGTACCTGCAGCGCCACGGCGTGCCGAAAAACCCGGCGGAGCTGGCGGGCCGCACCTGTTTGGTGATCAAGGAACGCGATCACCCGTTCGGGCTGTGGCGGCTGCAGGGGCCGGGCGGCGAAGAGACGGTGAAGGTGACGGGGGCGCTGGCGTCGAACCACGGCGAGATCGTGCACCAGTGGTGCCTGGACGGGCAGGGCGTTGCACTGCGTTCCGCCTGGGACGTAAAAGAGAACATCGACAGCGGCAGATTGGTGCACATCCTGCCGGAGTATTATCAGCCGGCCAACATCTGGGCGGTGTACGTTTCCCGGCTGGCAACGTCGGCGAAAGTGCGGGTGACGGTCGAATTTTTGCGCGACTATTTTCGTGAGCACTACGGCGAAACGGGGCCGGCGAGCGAAAATTCGTCGCGGTCTTGAGGCCAAAAATGTGCGCCAGATCATCTTATGCTCGTAAAACTCCCGTCCGTTACCTGAGGAACTGTCGCACCTGTTCCTTTTGCCAAAACTTTGGTTTATGCTCAGCTGAAGCGTTTCAGTTGAAGCACTCTTCAACAGAAATGCCGATGTGACGGCGGTGAAAAACCGCTGAAGCGCGGGAATAATGCAAACTCGGCGATTCACAGCGGGCGGTACGATCCACTACTCTATGCGGGTTAGTGAGACAACCAGTCAGCGCCGGGCGGCGCCGGTGAGTCACCCGGCGTGGACGGCCCTTTTTCAGGAGCAGCATGACCATCCGCATAGCGATAAACGGCTTTGGCCGCATCGGCCGCAGCGTATTGCGCGCACTGTACGAATCGGGACGACGGGCGGAAATCTCCGTGGTGGCGATCAACGAGCTGGCGAACGCCGAAGGCATGGCCCATCTGCTGAAGTACGATTCCAGCCACGGCCGCTTTGCGTGGGATGTGCGGCAAGAGTGCGACACGCTGAGCGTCGGAGACGACGCGATTCGCCTGTTGCATCAGCCGGCGGTGGAGCAGTTGCCCTGGGGCGAACTGGGCGTCGACGTGGTGCTGGACTGCAGCGGCGTGTACGGCAGCCGGGCGGATGGCGAAGCCCATCTGGCGGCGGGGGCGAAGAAAGTGCTGTTCGCCCATCCGGGCGGCAACGATCTGGACGCCACCATCGTGTTTGGCGTCAACCATCAGACGCTGCTGGCGGAACACCGCATCGTGTCCAACGCCTCGTGCACCACCAACTGCATTATTCCGGTGATCAAGCTGCTGGACGACGCCTACAGCATCGAGTCCGGCACCGTGACCACCATTCACTCGGCGATGAACGATCAGCCGGTGATCGACGCGTATCACGCGGATTTGCGGCGCACCCGCGCGGCGAGCCAGTCGATCATTCCGGTCGATACCAAGCTGGCCGCGGGCATCACCCGCATCTTCCCGCAGTTTTGCGATCGCTTCGAGGCTATCTCGGTGCGCGTGCCGACCATCAACGTGACGGCTATCGATCTTAGCGTCAGCGTGAGCGCCGCGGTGAAGGTGGCGGAGGTCAACCAGCTGTTGCAAAAGGCCGCACGGGAATCATTTCGTGGTATAGTTGACTACACGGAATTACCATTGGTCTCGATCGATTTTAACCATGACCCGCACAGCGCTATCGTCGACGGTACGCAGACCCGGGTCAGCGGGCAGCACCTGATAAAAACCTTGGTCTGGTGCGATAATGAATGGGGCTTTGCCAATCGGATGTTGGATACCACACGGGCAATGGCCGCCAGCGGTTTCTAGTACGGCGGCGCCGGCGTGACGGGCGCGCTGCTCAGGCAATTTTATAGAGATTCAATAAAGAGGGTTCACCATGTCTGTAATTAAGATGACCGATCTGGATCTGGCGGGTAAACGCGTACTGATCCGCTCCGATCTGAACGTGCCGGTAAAAGACGGTAAAGTGACTTCCGACGCGCGTATCCGCGCTTCCCTGCCAACTATCGAAGCTGCGCTGAAGCAAGGCGCCCGCGTGATGGTAACCTCCCACCTGGGTCGTCCTACCGAAGGCGAGTACAACGAAGAATTCTCCCTGCTGCCTGTGGTCAACTACCTGAAAGATCACCTGAAATCCCCAGTGCGTCTGGCGAAGGATTATCTGGATGGCGTCGACGTCGCCGAAGGCGAACTGGTGGTGCTGGAAAACGTCCGTTTCAACAAGGGCGAGAAGAAAGACGACGAAACCCTGTCCAAGAAATACGCGGCGCTGTGCGACGTGTACGTGATGGACGCGTTCGGCACCGCGCACCGCGCGCAGGCTTCCACCCACGGCGTGGGCAAGTTCGCGCCTGTCGCCTGTGCCGGCCCGTTGCTGTCCGCCGAGTTGGAAGCGCTGGGCAAGGCCCTGGGCAACCCGGCCCGTCCGATGGTCGCCATCGTGGGCGGTTCTAAAGTGTCCACCAAACTGACCGTGCTGGATTCCCTGTCCAAAATCGCCGATCAGCTGATCGTCGGCGGCGGCATCGCCAACACCTTCGTGGCGGCGCAGGGCAACAACGTGGGCCAGTCCCTGTACGAACCTGACCTGATCCCGAACGCGCAAAAACTGCTGGAAACCTGCGACATCCCGGTTCCGACCGACGTGCGCGTAGCGACCGAGTTCTCCGAAACCGCGACCGCAACCGTGAAGCAGGCCAACGAGATCCAGGACAACGAGCAAATTCTGGATATGGGCGACGTCTCTGCCGAGCGTCTGGCCGTTATCCTGAAGAACGCCAAGACCATTCTGTGGAATGGCCCGGTTGGCGTATTCGAGTTCCCTAACTTCCGTAAGGGCACCGAAATTGTCGCCCGCGCGATCGCCGATAGCGACGCTTTCTCTATCGCTGGCGGCGGCGACACTCTGGCAGCCATCGATCTGTTCGGTATCGCTGACAAAATTTCCTACATCTCCACCGGCGGTGGCGCATTCCTGGAATTCGTTGAAGGGAAACCGCTGCCTGCAGTCGTGATGCTGGAAGAGCGCGCTAAGCAGTAATTCAGACAACGGGAGGCGAAAGCCGCCCGTTTGTTTTATACCGCGCGGCTAATGCTGCGCGGCGTGAAAACATCGATTTACATCCATCTACGGCCGACGAAACAGGACAAAGTAACATGTCTAAAATTTTTGATTTCGTAAAACCGGGTGTCATCACGGGTGATGACGTTCAGAAAGTCTTCGCAGTTGCTAAAGAGAACAACTTTGCGCTGCCAGCGGTAAACTGCGTGGGTACCGACTCCATCAACGCAGTGCTGGAAGCCGCGGCTAAAGTGCGCGCGCCGGTTATCGTTCAGTTCTCCAACGGCGGCGCCGCGTTCATCGCCGGCAAAGGCGTGAAGACCGATGTGCCTCAGGGTGCAGCGATTCTGGGCGCTATCTCTGGCGCACACCACGTTCACCAGATGGCTGAACACTACGGCGTGCCGGTGATCCTGCACACCGACCACTGCGCGAAGAAACTGCTGCCATGGCTGGACGGCCTGCTGGACGCCGGCGAGAAGCACTTCGCCGCTACCGGCAAACCGCTGTTCTCTTCCCACATGATCGATCTGTCTGAAGAATCTCTGGAAGAAAACATCGAGATCTGCAGCGCCTACCTGAAGCGCATGGCCAAAATCGGCATGACGTTGGAAATCGAACTGGGCTGCACCGGCGGTGAAGAAGATGGCGTGGACAACAGCCATATGGACGCTTCCGCACTGTACACCCAGCCGGAAGACGTGGCTTACGCGTACGAAAAACTGAACGCCATCAGCCCGCGCTTCACCATCGCAGCCTCCTTCGGTAACGTGCACGGCGTGTACAAGCCAGGCAACGTCAAGCTGACTCCGACCATCCTGCGTGATTCTCAGGACTACGTGTCCAAGAAATTCAACCTGCCGCACAACAGCCTGAACTTCGTGTTCCACGGCGGTTCCGGTTCTACCGACGCAGAGATCAAAGAGTCTGTGGGTTACGGCGTGATCAAAATGAACATCGACACCGACACCCAATGGGCGACCTGGGATGGCATCCTGCAGTACTACAAAGCGAACGAAGCTTACCTGCAGGGCCAGCTGGGCAACCCGAAAGGCGCCGATCAGCCGAACAAGAAATACTACGATCCACGCGTATGGCTGCGCGCAGCGCAGACCAGCATGGTGACGCGTCTGGAGCAGGCTTTCAAAGATCTGAACGCGGTAGACGTTCTGTAATCTTCGGCACCTGTTGCACGTGCATAAGGCTCCCTGCGGGGAGCCTTTTTCGTTTTCAGCCCAGCAGGCCGGCACCGACGTTGATCGACAGGCCCAGGATCAGCATGTTGAACACGAACGAAATAACCGACTGCACGAGCGCGATTTTACGCACCTCCGCGGCGCCGACCGCCACGTCGGCCGTTTGCGACGCGACCGCGATGGTGAAGGAGAAGTAGGCGAAGTCCAGATAGGTCGGCTCGGTGAGATTGCCGGGAAACAGCAGCGGCAAAGGATCCTGCTGCGCGCCCTGACGGTAAAACTGATGGGCATAGTGCATGGTGAAGGCGGTCGGCAGCAGCAGCCAGGAGACTGCCAGCGTTGCGCCGGTTAACGCCAGATGTAGCGTTTTCAGCGAGTCGCTGGCCTGTTTGGCGCTGCTCAATTCGAACAGGATCGCCAGAATGCTCACCAGACAACCGAAACTGACCAGCGCCAACACCGTGCTGGCGCTTTCATCCTGTCGCCGAGCGATCTGGCGAATGTGCTGCGGTGTGCTGACCAGCATCAGCCGCCAGAGAAACAGCAGATAGAGCCAGGCCAGCGTATTCCAGCCGATCATTAGGCGCTGCAGCAACGAGAGCTGGGCGGGCAGCAGCAGAAAGCACAGCAGCCCGGCGCCGACGGAAAACAGCAGCCTGGGCCGCACTTGCCAATAGTGTTTGAGCGAAGAGCGAATGTGCATGAAGAACGGATCCCTTGTCGTGAAATAGCCAACGCGCTGTTTTCAGCATAGAAGACGCGGCGGGCGGTTTCGGCTATTTTTAACGCTGACGGTTGGCATGAGCCTTTAATGTTGGTTACCCTTAGGCGGTGGTTTCCTACTGGCTGCCGAGGCCAGTGTATTTTTGCGAGTTTCTCCCGTTAGGGACTGAGTTAGGACGACACGAATGAAAGATTTGAATGTAGTAGACGGCATCAACGGTGCCGGCAACTGGTTGGTGAAGAACCAGGATCTGTTGATCCAGTACGCGGTGAATATCGTCGCCGCCATCGTTATCCTGATCATCGGTTCGATCGTGGCCCGCGTGGTCGGCAATGCGCTGAACCGCGTGATGAAACTGCGCGGCATCGACGCCACGGTGGCAGACTTCCTGTCGGCGATCGTACGTTACGGCGTGCTGGCGTTCACCTTCATCGCGGTGCTGGGGCGCGTCGGCGTGCAGACCACCTCGGTGATCGCGGTGCTGGGTGCCGCCGGTTTGGCCGTCGGTCTGGCGCTGCAAGGCTCGCTGTCTAACTTCGCCGCCGGCGTGCTGCTGGTGATCTTCCGCCCGCTGCGCGTGGGTGAATATGTCGATCTGGGCGGCGTGGCCGGTACCGTCGATCAGGTGCAGATTTTCTCCACCACCCTGCGCACCGCAGACAACAAAACCATCGTGGTGCCGAACGGTAAAATCATCGCCGGCAACATCATCAACTACTCCCGCGAGCCGAACCGCCGTGTGGATATCGTGGTAGGCGTGGCCTACAACGCCGATATCGACGTGGTGAAGAAGGTGCTGGGCGACGTGATCGCCGCCGACAAGCGCATCATGCACGCTAAAGGCGTGACTGTGCGTCTGAACGAGATGGCGCCATCTTCCCTGAACTTTGTGACCCGTTCCTGGACCACCAATGCGGAATACTGGAACGTGTACTTCGATCTGATGGAAAACTTCAAGCGCGCGCTGGATGCCCACAACATCGGCATTCCGTTCCCGCAAATGGACGTGCACCTGTATCGCACTGAAGACGCTTCCGCCAAGGCGGAATAACACAGAAGGGGGCCTTGGCCCCCTTTTTTTACTGCAGGCCGAGACGCTACCGATGGCGTCTCGGCCTTTTCTTTTAGGGCGGTCAGATGTCCGCTGCCGGCTCCGTGAGCGGCACGCGGCGGCGCAGGCTGAGGCGATAAAGCAGGAAGATGGCGGCGGCGCCCAACAGCGCCGGCAGCGCCAGCCAGAGGAAGAACACCTCCGTCGAGCCGGCGGCGGTCATCATCCAGGCGCCGAGCATCGAGCCGACGATCGAGCCAAAGCGGCCATTGGCCATGGCCCAACTGACGCCGGTCACGCGGGCTGCGGTCGGGTAAAGGGTGGCGGAAACCAGGTTCAGGCCGTTCTGCGCGCCGGCCACGCCGAAGCCGATAAGGAACACGACGGCGGCCAGCGTGTAGACGTCGCCCATCAGATACCCGGTGGCGCCAATCACCAGCGCGGCACCCAGGTAGGAGACGGCCAGCACGCGGTAGGGCCCGACCCGATCCATCAGCAGCGCCATCAGAATGGCGCCCAGGGTGCCGCCGAGCGGCACCATCGCGCCGATGCGCGAGGCGTGGGCGATATCGAAACCGGCGTCTTTGAGTATCGTCGGCAACCAGCTGGTGAGCAGGTAGAACACGAACAGCGAACAGAAGAACGCCGCCCACAGCAGCAGGGTGCGCACGGCGCGCCCTTCGATAAACAGATGCGAGATCGGTGATTTGATCTGCGCCGGACGCTCGTCATCGACAATCGTCACACCGGCCCAACGCTGGCCGGTGATACGCTCGACCACCCGGCGCAGCCGATCGGCATGTTTGGCGCTGGCGGCCATAAAGCGTACTGATTCGGGCATCTGCCAGGCCAACAGCGGCAGCAGCGCCAACGGCGCGATGCCACCGACCAGCAGCAGGCCGCGCCAGCCGAACGCCGGGATGATCTGCCCGGCCAGCAGGCCGCCCAGGGCTAACCCAGCGGTAAAGCCGCTCCAGCTCAAGGTGACCATCAGCATGCGGCGGCGCGCCGGTGAGTACTCCGAGCTGAGGGTGATGCAAGTTGGTATTGCGCCCCCGAGGCCAATGCCGGTGATGAAGCGCAGCAGGGTCAGGGATTCGATCGAATGCGTATAGGCCGAAGCCAGGGTGCAGCCGCCAAACACCAGCACCGCGACGAGCAGCACGCGTTTGCGGCCGAAGGCGTCGGCGATCGGCCCGAACAGCAGGCTGCCGATCAGCAGGCCGAACAGCCCCGCACCGAAGGCGGGAGAGAGCTGAGCGGGCAGCAGATCCCACTCTTCGCGCAGCGCCGGGGCGATATAGCCGATGATGGCGGTATCGAAACCGTCCAGCAGGGCAATGAGGAAACACAGGGTGAGGATCAGGATTTGGTAGGGGGAGATCCTGGCGCGATCGATGATTTCGCTGATGCGAGCGGTATTTGGGCTCATGGTTATTCCACTGTTATTCGGCTGGTGTGGGCTGGCTGAGGGCTGTTCAGGCCAGGCCTGAACCAAAACCGCTGTGGCTGGCATCGCGTAGAAATCCGAGTATACACCAGAGCGGGGACGTTGCGGGGAGGGGGAATTGATGATAATCGCCCGCCACAGGAGGTGTCTGTGGCGGGCGCTGGCAAGGTTATTTGGCTAACAGCTCTCGGCGCACGATCTCGGCACCTGCGCTTAACGCATTCAGCTTGCCGCGGGCGACCTGACGGGGCAGGGGGGCCATGCCGCAGTTGGTCGACGGATAGAGCTTGTCGGCATCGACAAACTGCAGCGCTTTGCGCAGCGTAGCGGCCACTTCCTCTGGCGTCTCAATGGCATGATTCGCTACGTCGATGGCGCCGACCATCACCTTTTTGCCGCGGATCAGTTCAAGCAGGTCCATCGGCACGTGCGAGTTATGGCACTCCAGGGAGATGATATCGATGTTGGACGTTTGCAGTTTCGGAAACGCCTCTTCATATTGCCGCCATTCCGAGCCCAGCGTCTTTTTCCAGTCGGTATTGGCTTTAATCCCATATCCATAGCAGATATGTACGGCGGTTTCACACTTAAGCCCTTCAATGGCTCTTTCCAGGGCGGCAATGCCCCAGTCATTCACCTCGTCAAAGAACACGTTAAATGCGGGCTCATCAAACTGAATAATGTCGACGCCGGCGGCCTCGAGCTCTTTAGCTTCCTGATTGAGGATCTTGGCGAACTCCCAGGCCAATTTCTCGCGGCTTTTATAGTGGTTGTCATAAAGCGTGTCGATCATGGTCATCGGCCCCGGCAGGGCCCATTTAATCGGCTGCTTGGTCAGCTGGCGTAAAAATTTGGCGTCTTCAACGAAAACGGGTTTTTGGCGCGAGACCGCCCCCACAACGGTTGGCACGCTCGCCTCGTAGCGATTGCGGATTTTAACCACTTCGCGTTTCTCGAAATCGACGCCGCTGAGGTGTTCGATAAACGTCGTGACGAAGTGCTGGCGCGTTTGCTCGCCATCGCTGACGATATCGATGCCGGCCTGTTGTTGCTCTGCCAGCGACAAACGCAAGGCGTCCTGTTTCCCTTCGATTAATTCTTCATTCTGCAATTTCCAAGGCGACCACAGGGTTTCCGGTTGGGCCAGCCAGACAGGTTTGGGCAAGCTGCCGGCGGTCGATGTAGGGAGCAATATTTTCATAATAGATGACCTGTATTTGAGTGAATCAAAGCGCGTAGTGAGCAGACCATTGCTCAAGAAGAGGTTTGTAGGGTTTGATAAATTGCTCTTCCGTAAATTTCCCCTGCTCAATCGCTAACTGGCTACGCTCTTCGCGATCGTAAACAATCTTGGTTAATGAATGATCCTGGTTATTCAGGCTTGGCTGATAGCATTGCCCCGCCGCCGAGTTGGCATTGTAAATTTCAGGCCGATAAATTTTCTGGAAGGTCTCCATCGTGCTGATGGTGCCGATCAGTTCCAGATCGGTGTAATCGCTCAGCAAATCCCCGGGGAAATAAAACGCCAGGGGCGCGACGCTATTTTTCGGCATGAAGTAGCGCACCTGCAGGCCCATTTTTTTAAAATACCGGTCGGTCAGCGAAGCGCCGTCTTGCCGATACTCGTCGCCCAACACCGGGTGTTGATTGCCCGTCCGATGGTAGGTGTCTTTGCTGGACACGCTGAGGCAGATCACCGGCGGTTTGCTGAAATTTTCATGGTATTCGTTTGAATTGACGAAGTGCTTAAAGATATTGCCGTGCAAATCGCCGAAATCATCCGGAATGGTAAATTCCGCCGTGTTTTTATTGTGCGCCGGCAGCAAGACGCTAAAGTCGTAGTCGCGCACGTAAGAGGAGAAATTGTTCCCAACGATGCCCTCGATACGCTTTTGCGTTTTTTTATCAATGATGTTGGTTTTCAGGATTTCGATCACCGGGAAGCTGGCACCCTGATCTTCAACGCGCATCTCAACCGAGATGATTTCAAGCTCGACCGAATAGCGATCGGCCTTGGGGTTATCCCAATGCGCCAACGTATTGAAGCGGTTGTTAATCATCACCAGCGTATTGCGCAGGTTCTCCCGGCGGTTTTCCCCTCTGGCCAAATTGGCGAAGTTGGTGGTGATACGCGTACTTTCAGAAGGGTTATAATCTTCATCGAAAGAACTGCTCTTAATCGTAAAGGTAAAGTCTCTATTCATCGTCTTATAGCATCCTGTTATATGGTATGACGGCTGGATTTATCCATTTTTTTCAATGGGTTGTTTTTCTCTTTTTTTCATTCAGCCGATTTCATATTGTCTGTCGTTAATGAGGTCTATTTTTGCCAGAGTCCCGCAGGGAGTGAAAGAGACTTAATTTCATTACCACATGAGCGCTATTCATGATCTGGCGTTCGGGTCGGTTTATCGCCGTTGCCCTGCAGCGCAAACCGCCAACGTACCGGGCCGGCAACCTGGTGCAGCCTGAAAAATTACGGGTATAATCCCCCCATGATCCCACGGCTTCAGACACGAACATGACAAAACTCACCTTACAAGAGCAGATGCTCAAAGCGGGCTTGGTAACTAGCAAGAAAATGGCCAAAGTCCAAAGAACGGCTAAAAAATCACGCGTTCAGGCCCGTGAGGCCAGAGAGGCGGTGGAAGAGAATAAAAAGGCGCAGCTTGAGCGCGATAAAGCGCTGAACGAGCAGCAAAAGCAAGCCGCGCTGTCCAAAGAATACAAGGCGCAGGTGAAGCAACTGATCGAGATGAACCGCATCGTTCTGGCGAAAGGTGATATCGGTTTCAACTTCACCGACGGCAACCTGATCAAGAAAATCCTGGTGGATAAGGCGACGCAGACTCAGCTGATCAATGGCCGCCTCGCCATTGCCCGCTTGGTGGTCGAGAACCGGGAAGAGTGTGAATACGCGATTATCCCCGCGAGCGTCGCCGATAAAATCGCGCAGCGCGATGCGGCGAGCATTGTGCTGCACAGCGCGCTGAGTCAGGAAGAACAGGATGAAGACGATCCGTACGCCGACTTTAAAGTGCCCGACGATTTGATGTGGTAATCCGCGTTCAGAACGGCGCGGCGTGACGAGCGGCGATCCGCGCTCCGCTGATGGGGTGCATAAAGTCCAGCTCGCTGGCGTGCAGCATCAGCCGCGGCGTCTGCTCGGTACCCGGCAGCAGGCGCCCGCCGTAAAGATCGCAGCCTAAAATAGGGTGGCCCAACTGCCGGCTGTGAATACGCAGCTGGTGGGTGCGCCCGGTCTCCGGGGTGAGCTGCACCCGCGTCAGCGGCAGCGAGATCCCGCCTTCCGTTTCACGATAAAAACGCTCGACGGCCCGATAGCGGGAGCGGGCGGGCTTGCCGTGGAGGGCGCAAATCGACATCAGCGGGAACAGCGCCGGATCTTTGGCGATCGCCGCGTCTATGACCCCTTCGTTATCCGCCAGATGGCCGCACAGCAGCGCGCTGTACACTTTGCTGACGGTGCGCTCTCTGAACTGCCGGCAGAGCGCGGCGTTGGCGGCCTTGTTGCGGGCCACCACCATCAACCCGGACGTGCCGAAATCCAGGCGGTGCACCAGGGCGCAGCCGGGGAAGATCTGTACCAGCCGGTGGTGTACCGAATCGAGATTCTGCGGATTCTTGCCCGAGAGGCTGAGCAGCCCGGCCGGTTTATTGATCAGCGCCAGATGATCGTCCTGATAGAGGATCTCTATTGGGTCATGGCATGGCGGGGCAATAAAGGTATCGGTGATCGTAGACATCGGGCGGCCGGCTGGTGGGTGGGGGCGGATGATAGCGAATTTCGCGTCGATGAGCGAATGCGGTTTTCGTTACACTGCGGCTCATGCCCGTTGGCACCCGATGCGGCAAAGCATCGGGTGCCACGGTTAAGTCCCCGGCGCTCTACTGCCCGTAGTAGGCGTTTTGGCCGTGTTTGCGCAGGTAGTGTTTGTCCAACAGCTCGCGCTGCATGCTGTGAATGCCCGGCGTCAGCTGGCGCGAGAAAATGCCCATGTAGGCGATCTCTTCTAGCACCACCGCATTATGCACCGCGTTGTGGGCGTCTTTGCCCCAGGCGAAGGGGCCGTGGGCATTGACCAGTACCGCCGGGATCGCGTTGGGATTGATATCGCGCCGGCGGAAGGTTTCGATAATCACGTTGCCGGTTTCCAGTTCGTAATCGTGCTCAATTTCATCCTGGGTCATCAGGCGAGTGCAGGGGATAGCGCCATAAAAATAGTCGGCGTGGGTGGTTCCCCAGGCGGGGATGTCCAGCCCGGCCTGCGCCCAGATGGTGGCGTGGCGCGAATGGGTGTGGACGATGCCGCCGATATCGGCAAATTCGCGGTACAGCGCCAGATGGGTGGCGGTGTCCGACGACGGTTTTTTTGCCCCCTCGACGGTGCGGCCGCTGGCCAGATCGACCACCACCATATCCTCCGCCGTCATATGCTCGTATTCAACGCCGGAAGGCTTGATCACCACCAGACCGCGTTCGCGATCCACCGCGCTGACGTTGCCCCAGGTAAAGGTCACCAGCTTATGGCGCGGCAGATCGAGATTGGCCTCCAGCACCTGTTGTTTTAACTGAGTCAGCATGTCATGCCCCCTTGTTGCATTTTCTGTTCGATCCAGCGGCGGGCCTGAACGATCTCGGCCACCGGCTCCTCGGCTTTTTCGGTCCACATCTCAATCAGGAATGCGCCGCGGTAATTGAGGCGCTGCAGCGTGCGAAACACCTCGACGAAGTCGACGCAGCCTTCGCCAAACGGCACGTCGCGGAATTGCCCCGGCGAAGTGGCGGTGACCGGGTAGGTGTCTTTCAGGTGAATGGCGGCGATGCGATCGATGCCCAGCTCCAGCTCGCGCGGCACGTCATTGCCCCAGGCGCTGAGGTTGCCGACGTCTGGATACACCGAGAACCACGGCGAGGCCAGCAGGGCGTCCCAGGCTTTCCATTTAGCGATCGAGTTCATAAAGGCGGTGTCCATAATTTCCACCGCCAGCATCACCTGGGCGGCGGCGGCACGGTCTACCGCCCACTGCATGCCTTCGCTAAAGCGCGCCAGCGTCCCCTCGTCCTGCTCTTCGTAATACACGTCGTAGCCGGCTAGCTGGATCGTCCGGATACCGACATCTTTGGCCAGCTGAATGGCCTGTTCCATCACGTCGAAGGCGCGCTGTCGCAGCGCCGGATCGTGGCTGCCAAACGGAAAGCGCCGGTGGCCGGAGAGGCACATCGACGGAATGCGGATGCCGGTTTCCAGCATGGCGTCCACCAGCGCCAGGCGCTGCGCCTTGCTCCAGCTCAGGCGCGCCAGACGTTCATCGCTTTCGTCCACCGACATTTCGACGAAGTCGAAGCCGCAGGCCTTGGCCAGCGCCAGGCGTTCGGGCCAGCTCAGGTGTTTCGGCAGCGCTTTCTCGTAAATTCCCAACGGGTGCTGACGCATATCATGATCTCCAGATGTCATCGATGGCGGTGCGGAACTGCCTGGCGGCGGCCGGCGGATCGCCGGCCTCGGCCAGCGCGCGGCCGGCGATAAAGGCGGTGACGGCGATTTCTTTAAACAGCGGCAGGTCGGCGGGCGTGATGCCGCCGGTCACCGACAGCTCGATGCCCAGATCGGACAGCGCCTTCATCCGATCCAGATCCTGCCGGCCCCAGGTCTGCCCGCTGGCCTGCGCGTCGCGGCCGCGGTGATAGATCGCCTGACGAATGCCGAGGCCGCGCCATTGCCGCGCATCCTCCAATGTCCAGCGGCCGAACAGTTCGATCTGGATTTCACCGCCGTGACGCTCGGCGACCTCCCGCGCGCTGGCCATGGTGGCCAACGGCGCGGCGCAGATCACCGTCATCCAGTCCGCGCCCTGGCCGAAGGCCTGATCGGCCAGCGTCGCACCGGCGTCGGCCACCTTGAGATCGGCCACCAGCGTGTGCTGCGGACAGCGTTCACGCAGCGCGCTAACCGCCTGAATACCGGCGCTGATGCACAAAATGGTACCGGCCTCGATGATGTCCACATGGGGGCTGAGGGTCTCGGCGGTGCGCAGCGCCGTATCCAAACGGGTTTGATCGAGCGCCAGCTGCAGGCGCGGTTTCGTGCTCATGGGGCCTCCTTGTTGGCGGGCTGCAGATTTTGCAATGCAGCAATCAGCGCCTGATAACGTTGGTGTTTGTGGTCGTAAGCTTCGGCGGCGGCCGCATCAGGCAGCAGCCGCTCGATACGCGGCGCCAGCCGGTGCTGGGCGGCGGTGAAATCGTTGAAGACGCCGCTGCCGACCATGGCCGCCATCGCCGCGCCCAGACAGCCGGTTTCTTCCACCTGCGGCAGCTCAACCGGCAGGCCGCTGACGTCGGCGAACATTTGCATCCAGGGGCGGGATTTGGCGGGGCCGCCGGTCACGCGCAGCGCCTGCGCCTCAGGGAAACGCCGGCGCATACGGTTAAGGTGCGTCATGTGGCAGAACACCACGCCTTCGTAGATCGCCTGCACCAAGTGCTCGCGCTGGTGGAAAGCCTGCAGACCGTAGAAGCTGGCGCTCAGCCCCAGGCCGGCGTTGGAGCCATACAGGAAAGGGGCGAACAGCAGATCGCCGGCGGCTTTCGGCAGGGCGGCGACCCAGCGGTTAAGCTGGTCGTAGTCCTGCAGCCCCCATTGGCGACAGAACCACTCCAGGTTGGCGGCGGAAGTGGGGCTGGCTTCGTGCACGATGTATTGGCCGTTTTCGGCGTGGCGGCCATAGACAAAGGGATGATCGAAACCCTCGACGATGGCGTCGGTGATGCCGCTGGTGACCGACCAGGTCCCCATCACCGCATTGAGCCGGGTTTCGTCCTGCAGGCCGGCGCACAGTGCGGTGGACACTACGTCGAACAACCCGCCGACTACCGGGGTGCCGGTTTGCAGGCCGGTGATGGCCGCGGCGTTTGCCTCGACGCGCCCGGCGATCTCGGCCGAACCGACGATCGTCGGCAGGGCGGGCATGATGTCGCCGATACCCAGCAGCTGCGCCAGCGCCGAGTCATAGCGTCCGCTGCGCATCTGATACAGGTTGGATTCGGAGATATTGGTTTCTTCGCAGGCCAGCTCGCCGGTCAGGCAATAGCGCAGGTAGTCGTGCGCCATCAGCACGCTGCCGATGCGGGCGTAACGTTCCGGCTGATGCCGCTTCAGCCAGCGCAGCAGCGAAACCGGGTGCCCGGTCCACAGCGTTTGGCGCGTTTGCGGATACAGCGCCTGCGGCACGCCCTGTCGCTGCCATTCCTGCACCAGCGCCAGCGCGCGCTGATCGGAAGAGAGCATGGCGTTACCCAGCGGCTGCCCCTGCTTATCCAGCAGAAACGCCCCCTTACCCTGCGCCGAGATGCCGATGGCCTGGATGGCGCCGGCAGCGACGCCGCTGGCGGACAGCACTTCACGGATCACGTCGGCGGCGGTGCGCCACAGCGATGCCATATCGCGCTCGGCCCAGCCGGGCTGCGGCGCGACGATCGCCAGATTGCGCCGCGCAACGCCGTGTTCATGGCCGCTGCGGTCGTATAAACCCGCCTTGATGAAGGTACCGCCGCAGTCGAGCCCCAGCCAATATTCCATCATTCGCTCCTCGCGCTGTGGTCGCATTTATTGGGCAGCATCAACGCCAGCACGGAGGCGATCGCCAACGAGGCCGCCAGGCTGTAGACGCCGACATCCTTGTTGAACAGGCTGATCAGGACGCCGACCATATACGGGCCGCAAAAGCCGCCGAGGTTGCCCAGCGAATTGATCACGCCACGTGCGCCGCCGGCCACTTCGGCGTTGAACAATTTGGGCGGGATGGTCCAGAACACCCCGGCCGCCGCCTGAATGAATACGCCGCAGCCGACCAGCGCAGCGTAAGACCACCAGATGTGATCCTTCAGCAGCACCGACAGCGCCATGCAGGCGGCAAAGCAGGCCAGCGGCAGGGCGACGAAGACTTTGCGCTTACCGGTGCGATCGGAGAGGGTGGAGATGATCAGCATGCCGAAGATGGCGCCGATATAGGGCAAGATAGCCAGCAGGCCCACTTGCTCCATATCGCCGTGGGTCAGCCCTTTCAAAATGGTCGGCAGCCACAGGGTGTAACCGTAGATACCGGTCTGGTAGAAGAAATTCACCAGGATCAGCTGCCACATGATCCGATCGCCCAGCACCCGGCGCAGCGAGGCGTTGCGCACCGTTTTTCCTTTGATCAGCAGCTGTTCGTCGTGCAGGGTCTTCACCAGATACTCTTTCTCCGCCTGCGAGATCCATTTGGCTTCCTGCGGCCGGTTGCTGATGGTGAAGTACCACAGCGCCATCACCACCAGCGACAGAGCCCCCTCCACCAGAAACAGCATGCGCCAGTCCCAGGCGGTGATGATCCAACCCGACAGCGGGGCGGTGAGAATCCCGGCGATCGGCACGAACATGATGACGATGGCGTTGGCGCGGCCGCGCTCCTTATCCGGGAACCAGTTGCTGATCATGGTCAGCACCACCGGCAGCATGCCGCCTTCGGAAACGCCGAGGGCGAAGCGCAGGAACAGCAGCTGGTACTGGTTGGTGACCAGCCCGGTCAGCACCGAGATCACCGCCCAGGCCAACAGTGACCAGCCGATGAATTTCTTGCCGTTGCCGTATACCGCCAGCTTGCCGCCGGGCACCTGCAGAAACAGGTAACCGATAAAGAAGATGCCGCCGGCCAGCCCGGCCATCGAGGCGGTGATGCCGAGTTCGTCATCCATGCCGCCGGGCATGGCGAAGGCGATGTTGACCCGATCCATGTAAGAAATGATGCAGGTGATGAGGATCGGCGGCACGATCCTCAGCCAGCGGAGCTTGGGAATAGCCTGGCTTTGGCTGACGGAAACGGAGGCTGTATTCATAAGGACCTCTTTCGATGTTCACTTTTTTGTAGGGTCGGGCGTTATTGTTTTGCTTAATTTGGGCGCAAGGGCGCCCGCACAGGCCTCATGGACCGGTGTTGTTATCGTTACGGGTGCTGCGTCTATCGGGCGCTAAACGACGCCAGCGGTATCTTCACCACCACCTTGCGTATCGCGCAGGGGCGTTGGTTAATGCAGGCCGGGCGATGCACGTCCTGCGGAAAAAATACCGCGAAGTTGCCGGGCCGCATCGTGAGCCAGGATTCGTCGGCCACGTCCTGATAAAACAGGATGTCGCGCTGCGCCAGCAGCTCCTGATGAATGACGTTGTCGCCGTTGTCCGCCGCTACGCCGATAAGCTCGGTACCGCTGACCAGAAACTGCACGTCGACGTTTTGCCGGTGGACTTCCGGGCGTAGCGCATCCGGTGGTTGGGTATGCAGATCCAGCACTTGCACCACGTAGCCGGTGGCGGGATCTTCATAGCGCCCTGCGGGCAAGACGCTGAAATCGGTGCGCTGCAAATAGGCGACGGCGTTGGCGACCGGCGTCGGGTACTGCTCGGGCGCGGTGTTGGCGATGTGGCCGAATATCATGATGATCCTCCCGTTACAGCGCCTGAATGCGCGCCCAGACTCGTTCGTCAACCGGAATGCCGTCGCGCAGGTTTTCTTCCAGAATGCGCGGGAACTTGTGGCCCGGCAGGCGAATGGCGACGTCGGGGTTGTCCCGTTCGGCGCTGGTGACGTAATCCATGATGCGCTGCAGTTTTTGATCGCGGCTGTCGCCGTCGATCAACCGGTCTATCTCAATTGCGATGAACACCTGCGAGACGCCGTATTCGTCGCGGTGATCTTCCGTCACTTCCGCCACCGAGGCGCCGCCGGACAGCAGGGTGGCGATCATGTCCAGCACGATCGACAGCGCCGATCCTTTCCAATACCCCATTGGCAAAATGCGCCGGTTCTCTTCGATGGTGGCCGGATCGCGGGTCAGGCGGCCGTCGTTGTCGAAGCCGCCGTCCACCGGCAGGGTTTTGCCCGCCAGCCGGTTCAGCTCCAGCGCGCCGTAGGAAAACATCGACATCGACATGTCCACCATGGTGATCGGGTTGCCGGGCACGGCGACGATCAGCGGGTTGGTGCCGATACGGCACGTTTTGGCGCCCCACGGCGGCATCACGGCGATCGAGTTGGTCCAGCAAATGCCGATATAGCCTTTCTCCGCCGCCTGCCAGCCGTAGCCGCCGCCGCGCATCCAGTGGTTGGCGTTGCGCAGCGCCACCAGGCCGATGCCATGATCGTCGGCTAGCTGCATGGCGCGATCCATCATGCGGCGGGCGGTAAGGTTGCCGATGCCCTGGTGCGCATCCCATTGCTCGATCGCCCCCAGCGACAACAGTTTGCTGGGTTCGGCGTCCGGCACGATATCGCCGGCGTCCAACTGCTGAATAAAGCGTGGAAAGCGGTTAACGCCGTGGGAGTAAACGCCGCTGGCGGTGGTGTCGGCGAACATGCCGGCGCAGTCGTCGGCGAGATGTTCCGCCACGCCGCGCGCCAGCAGCACGCGTTTGAATTGCTGTTTTAACTCGCTGTAACTCACTCTCATGCCGGTTCTCCGCCTGTGCGAATCGTCTGTTTTTGGTTCGCTAAATTTCAATATGCGAAATTGCATTTCAAATAAATGCTATCCCGGCGATTCAGGGAAGTCAAAGCAAGGGGGAGTAAAATTATTCACGAAAAACATGACGTTAAAATTGAGTGGTGATTTTGTGATCGCCGCCACGTTTTGGTGGAGATGGCGTGCTTCAGACGTGACAAAGCAGGGCGGATCGAAACCCACCCTGCGTCTTGCGAGACCCCGGTTAACCGCGGGTGTTCAGCACCATGCGGTAGAGCGAGGTGGTGGCGGTGATATAGAGTTCATCGCCGTTCGGGCCGCCGAAGGTACAATTGGAGACGCGTTCCGGCACGCTGATTTTGTCGATCTGTCGCCCCTCTGGATCGAAGACCAGCACGCCGTCGGCGCAGCTGCAAAACAGATTGCCGGCCCGATCGACGCAGAAGCCGTCCGGGAACCCGGGTTCCACGGTTGCAAAACGGCGGCCTGCTTCCAGCTCGCGACCGTTGACCGCATAGACGCGCAGCTCGCGGCGGCCCAGCGTCGGAAAATCCACGATCGACATGTCTGCAACGTACAGCCATTTTTCATCCGGTGAAAACGCCAGGCCGTTCGGGCGCTGCAGGTCGCAGGCGGCGATGGTCAGCGAACCGTCGCGTGGATCGAAGCTGTAGAGATAGCAGCCGATCACCTGGCTTTCTGATTTGTAACCCTCTTCGTCGCCGATGATGCCGTAGGGCGGATCGGTGAACCACAGGGTGCCGTCGGAACGCATCGCCACGTCGTTCGGCGAGTTAAAGCGCTTGCCGTCGACGCGGTCGATCAACAGGCGCACTTCGCCATCGCTTTCGGTGCGGCTGATGCCGCGCCGCCCGTGTTCACAGCTGACCACGCGCCCCTCGCCGTCGCGCGCATTGCCGTTGGCGTAGTGCGACGGCGAGCGGTATAGGCTTAGCTCACCCCGGCGCGACCAGCGGAACATGCGATTGCCTTTCACGTCGCTGAACACCACCGCATCCTCTTGCGGCAGCCAGACCGGTCCTTCGGCCCAAATCGCCGGTGAGCACAAGCGCTCGAGCTGAGCGTGCGTGCGCAATGAATGCCGAATGCCGCCGTTCACTTCACGCCCCAGATCGCTTTGTAATGGCCCTGGTAATCGTTTTGCGGGTCATACAGGTTATTGGCGCCGCCGTCGGCGGCGATATTGTCGCGGGTGACCAGATGCGCCGGGGTCACGTAGCCGGAAGGCGGCTGCTTGGCGAAGGCGCGGTTGAATTCGTCCAGCAGCTGCCAACCGTGCAGTTTCAAGGGCTCCGGCACCGTCGCCGACTGGCTGTCGCCCGATCGGATACGCTGGTAAGCGGAGATTGAACCGTCGCCGGCCGACACGTTGTAAGGCGCGTTCTTGCCGCCTTTGCCGGCGGTTTTCAGCGCCGGCGCCATAAAGTCGAAATACAGATCGTTGATTGCCAGCGCATATTGGAATTTGTCGCCGTACTTCTGCAGCAGGCTGAAGGTCATCGCCGGCATGCGGTTGGCGGTATCGGCCAGCGGCGTGTCGATGAATTCCAGCAGCGTACAGCCGCTGCATTTGGCGATCTCTTCTTTCATGACGTTGGCCTTGTCCAAGGCGATTTGGTACAGCGAGTCGGTGAAGATCAACACGCTCGCCTTGCCGCCGGACTGCACCACCGCGTATTGCGCGGCGATGCGCGCCACTTCGTTGGAATCCGACGTGACGTTATAGAACACATTGTATTTGGCGATGGGGCCCGGTTCCGGCACCGCATGCCAGGCGGTCAGCACGATGCCCTGCTGTACGGCCTTTTTCAGCGGGATCTTGGCGACGTTAGGGTTCCAGCCGCCGATCACGATGCCGTCTGGTTTCTGGGCGATGGCCTGATTGAGCGATGCCAGCTGATCTTTCACCGAGCCGCCGCCGTCGAGCGTTTCCAGCTTCCAGCCGGCGGCTTTCGCCGCTTCGCTCAACCCCTGTTGCACCCCTTGCACGCCGCCGTTCTTCATGTCGGAGGCGATAAAAATGATCTTCTTGTTGGCCTGCAGCTGCGGGCCGCTGGTGGGGCCGTCCCACTGGGTGGCGCTGGCGGTAGCCTTCGCCACGGCGGCGGTGGCCTGATCGAGATAGGCGTCGGCCCAGACCGGCGATGCGGCGAGCAAGAATGTGGTGAACCCCGGTAACAGCCAAATGCGTTTCATGGTGTGCTCCTGGTTTAAGGATGAGTCGCTGTCTGATTGTTGTTGTCAGCCGGCGTCGCCTGGCTGCGTTGTACCGCTTTCTGATTGAGCAGCCGGCGGCGTTGGGCATAGCCGGCCAGAGTGATCGACAGCAACAGCGTCGCGCCGTTGAACAGCGGCTCGACCCAGAATTCGCCGCCGAACTGCTGGATGCCGGCGATGCCGATAGCCAGAATGGCGATGCCGACCACGGTGCCCCAGACGTTGACGCGCCCTGGGCGAATGGTGGTGCTGCCGAGGAAGGCGCCGACCAGCGCTGGCAGCAGATAGTCCATGCCGACGCTGGCCTGGCCGACGCCCTGTTCGGCGGCGATCAACACGCCGCTGAAACCGGTGAGCACGCTGGAGGCGATGAAGGCGCCGATGGTAAAGCGGTTGACCGAGATGCCGTTCAGGCGCGCCGCCGCCGGGTTGCCGCCCACCGCATACATGCAGCGGCCGAGCGGGGTGTGTTCGGTGATGAGCCACAGCACCACCGCGACGATCAGCACGTAAAATGCCACGATCGGAATGCCGGCGATCTCGGTGTGGTGCAGCGCGATGAAGGCATCCGGCAAGTCGCCGACGATCTGCCGCCCGCCGGAGTGCCACAGGGCAATGGCGTACAGTACGGTGCCGGAGCCGAGGGTGGCGACGAAGCTGTCGATATCGGCCAGCGCCACCAGAATGCCGTTCAGCAACCCGTACAGCGCCGAGATCGCCAGCACCGTCAGCACCGCCATCTGCCAGGAGAAGCCGTATTCCACCTGCAGCGTGATCGCCAGAATGTGCCACAGCACAATGCCGAAACCGACGTTAAGATCGATCTTGCCCACGATCATCGGGATGGTCGCCGCCAGCGCCAACAGGGCGATTTTGGCCTTGCTCGACAAGATAGCCTGAAGCGTCAGCATTGATGCGAAGGAGGGGGTGAGCAGTGAGAACAGCACGACCAGCGCGATGCACAGCAGCAGCAGGCCATAGCGGGTGAGAACCTGCATCAGCCACGGGCCGGCGCCGTCCTGCGCCAGGCTGACGCGCTGCTCCAGTGCGGTTGATTTAACGGATGTTTTAGACATGGCCTACCTCGGATTCTGACGTGATTGCGACGTTTTCCCCGGTGCTGGCAGAGGCCAGCTCCAATAAATTGGCGAATGACACCTGCTGATTTTTCAGCTCGCCGACCACTTTCCCGCGGTTGAATACCAGTGCGCGGTTGCAAATATGGGCGATCTCCTCGAAATCGTTGGAGATAACCAGCACTGCCACGCCTTCCGCCAGGGATTTATTCAGCAGATGGTAGATTTCCGCGCGCGCGCCGACGTCCACGCCGGCGGTGGGATCTTCCAGGATCAGCAGCGGCGCCCCCAGATGCATCCAGCGCGCCATCACCACCTTTTGCTGGTTGCCGCCGGACAGCGCGCTGATATCGATATTGACGTCCTTGGGGCGTACGTCGAACAGCTGCACCTTCCACCAACTGGCGCCGATCTCCGCTCGCCGCCCGTAGCGGGAGAGCAGCCGGTGGCCGCTGGCGCAGGGGTTGATAAACAGGTTTTCACGCACGCTCATCGACATCACCAGGCTTTCGCCGGTGCGATCGCCCGCCACCAGCGAAACGCCGCAGGCCATCGCCTGCTGCGGGGTGCTCGCCTGATAGGGCCGATCGCGAAATCGAATCGCGCCGCCGTCGGCCTGGCGCAACCCGAACAGCAGCCGGCCAATCTCTTCTTGCCCGGCCCCGCGCAGGCCGGCCAGCGCCAGCATCTCGCCCGGCTGCAAGTCGAAGCTCACCGGGCCGATGTCGCCCACCGTGACGCTATCGAGCTGCAGCACCGGCGGACGATGTTCCGGCAGCGGTTCGCGCTGATCGTCCGCCATCGCTTCGCCGACGATGGTTTGCACCAGATCGCGCAGCGAGTAGTCGGCGGTGCGACCGCCGGCGACATAGCGCCCGTCGCGCATCACGCAGATCCGATCGGCGATTTCGATCACTTCGTCCAGACGGTGGGTGACATAAATCATGCCGACCTTTTTGGCGCGCAGCCGGTTGATCACGGCGAACAGATGACGCACGTCGTTGGCGGGCAGGGAGGCGGTCGGTTCATCCAGCACCAGCAGCTCGGCGTTGACCGCCACCGCGCGAGCGATCGCCAGCAGCGATTTTTCGGTGCGCGACAGTTCGAAGACGCGCGCATCGGGATCGAGCGCGATGCCGACGTCTTGCAGCGCCTGCGCCGCCCGGCGGCGAATGGCGCGCCAGTCGATCAGCCCAAAGCGGCGGGGAAACCCCATCACCAGCGCCATGTTCTCCGCCACCGTCATCCATTCGATCAGGCCGAGATCCTGATGAATAAAGGCGATCGGCTGGCGGCTGGTGCTTTTTATCGCGGCGGCGGAGGCGATGCTTGCGCCCTGAAAGCGAATATCGCCGCCGTCGCGCGGGTAGACGCCCGCCAGCACTTTGATCAGCGTCGATTTGCCGGCGCCATTTTCGCCCAGCAACGCCAGAACTTCGCCCGGCATCACCTGCAGGCTGACGTCGTTGACCGCCACGTTGCCGCCAAATCGTTTGACGATGTGGCTGAGGGTAAGGATGGGTTGTGCCGCATTATCCATAGTCATGTGATGCGCCCCTGGTGTCGTGCCCGTGCGAAGATGTCGGGCAAATTAGCCAAACTACTGGTGAGTATCTGGTCTTTAAATTTCAATATGCGAAATTCAATTTCAAAAATAATATGACGTTCGTTGCGCTAAATCAAAGGCGGTGAGGTTTTAATTATTGTTATTAAACAATGAGTTATTTTTTACTTTGCGGAAGTGTGACCGATGGCTCACTTCAACACGGGGGAAATATTGCGGATTTTTATCCCGCTGCGGACAATGAAACGGCGTTCCGTCTTCACCTGATGCGGGCCTTGGGGTAACATGCCCGGCAAAGAGCCTGCTGACTTTGCCGCAGCGCCGGTTGGCGGTTCGACACTGGAGAGATTTTCGCTATGAGCCTGAAAGCCGTCGACGAGAAAGATGACAAGAAAGACAAACCGCTGGGCAGCCAAAGCCTGTTCCGCGGTTTGCAGTTGATTGAGATCCTGAGTAATTTCCCCAACGGATGTCCGCTGGCGCATTTGTCCGAACTGGCCGGCATGAACAAGAGCACGGTGCACCGCCTGCTGCAGGGGTTGCACACCAGCGGCTATGTGACCCAGGCGCCGTCGCCGGGCAGCTACCGCCTGACCACCAAGTTCATTTCCATCGGCCAGAAGGCGCTGTCGTCACTCAACATCATTCACGTGGCCGCGCCGCATTTGGAACAGCTGAATCTGGAAGTGGGGGAGACGGTCAACTTCTCCAGCCGCGAAGACGACCACGTCATTCTGATCTACAAGCTGGAGCCGACCACCGGCATGATGCGCACCCGCGCCTATATCGGCCAGCATATGCCGCTGTACTGTTCGGCGATGGGTAAAATCTTCATGGCTTACGGCAACGATGATTACCCGGCTCACTACTGGCAGACTCACCAGCAAGAGATTCAGACGCTGACGCGCAATACCATTACCGAGCTGCCGAAGATGTATGAGGAACTGGCCGATATTCGCCAGCGCGGCATGGCGATGGATCGCGAGGAAAACGAGCTGGGGGTCTCCTGCGTGGCAGCACCGGTGTTCGATATTCAACAGCGCGTGCCTTATGCGGTGTCGGTTTCTCTGCCGACCGCCAAGCTGCAGCAGATCGGCGTCAAAAGTTTGATTAAACCGGTGCTGGCCACCGCGCAACGCATCTCTCAGGAGCTGGGGTTCGTCACGCCGATTTAAGTATTAGCATCTCTGATACTGGATTAGAAACATCAATTTCACCTAATGATCGCTTCCTCGTATGATGCGCGTGTTGACCGACACGCGCCCTCGTCCGGCGCCTTTTATCATTCGAGGAATCCCCATGTTAGCCGTCTTCCTGCAGGGCTTTGCCCTGAGCGCCGCCATGATCCTGCCGCTGGGCCCGCAGAACGTATTCGTGATGAACCAGGGCATTCGCCGCCAGTATCATTTGATGATTGCCTCGTTGTGCGCGTTGAGCGATATCGTGCTGATCTGCGCCGGTATTTTCGGCGGCAGCGCATTGCTGACCCGCTCGCCGTTGCTGCTGGCGCTGGTCACCTGGGGCGGGGTGGCGTTTCTGCTGTGGTATGGCTGGGGCGCGTTCCGTTCCGCCTTCAGCCCGCAACCTGCGCAGGCCGCGGCGCAGGAGCTGGCGCAGAGCCGCTGGCGCCTCGTGGTCACCATGCTGGCGGTCACCTGGCTGAACCCGCACGTCTATCTGGATACCTTTGTGGTGCTCGGCAGCCTGGGCGGGCAGCTGACGGCGGACGTGCGTTCCTGGTTCGCGCTTGGCGCGGTCAGCGCGTCGGCGGTGTGGTTCTTTGGCCTGGCGCTGCTGGCCTCCTGGCTGGCGCCGTGGCTGAACACGCAGCGGGCGCAGCGCATCATCAACGCGCTGGTCGGGCTGGTGATGTGGGGCATCGCGCTGCAGCTGGCCTGGCAGGGGGCAAATTTATAAGAATTTGTCACTAATCCGAATTCAAAACGCCGTGCGATATGCTACGTTTGATGCCAGGAATCCGGCGGTTCTCACAGGGAAAAGCCGGCGATCAGAGACAGCCTGTCATTAAGGAGACACTGTGAAGCTAAAAGCATTGGCTATGGCCGCAATGGTCGGATTAGGGACGTTACCGATGGCGCTGCAGGCGGCTGAAGTGCCTGAAGGGCCGCACGTCGTCACCTCCGGCACCGCCAGCGTGGACGCCACGCCGGATATCGCCACCCTGGCGATCGAAGTGAGCGTCTCCTCCAAAGACGCCGCCCAGGCGAAGAAGCAGGTAGACGAGCGCGTGGCGCAGTACTTTGATTTCCTGCAGAAAAACAACATCGAGAAGAAAGACATCAGCGCCGCCAACCTGCGCACCCAGCCGGAATACGATTACCTGAAAACCGGCGAGTCGGTGTTGAAGGGCTACCGGGCGGTGCGCCAGGTGCAGGTGACTCTGCGTCAGCTGGACAAGCTGAACGAGCTGCTGGACGGCGCGCTGAAATCCGGCCTGAACGAGATCCGCGCGGTGGAGCTGGGCGTCGCCAAGCCGGACGTGTATCGCGAGCAGGCGCGGCAAAAAGCGATCGAGAACGCGACTCAACAGGCCGAATCCCTGGCCAAAGGCTTCCACGCCAAGCTGGGACCGGTGTACAGCATTCGCTACCGGGTCGCCAACTACCAGCCGATGCCGGTGGCGCGGATGTATAAGGCGGCCGGTGCGGCGGCGGAAAGCGACGCGGCGCAAACCTATGAACAGCAAAGCATTCACTTCGACGATCAGGTGGACGTGGTGTTCGAGCTGCAGCGTAACGCCGCGCAGTAAGGTTATCGTATTGAAGAAAAGGTTCGCTGCGGCGAACCTTTTTTCGTTTTAATCCTGACGCAGCACCAGATGACCGTGTTCCAGCAGCGCGTCGGTCACTTTGCGCATCATGCGGCTTTCCGGCGCGAAACGGTGCCAGTACAGCATGCGGCGCTGGTATAGCCCGGGCGTCAGATCGATCAGTTCACCGGATGCCAGCTCCTTTTCGATCTGCAGATGCGGGATCATACAGCAGGTGGTGCCCTGACGCGCCAGCTGCACGAAGGCTTCCGATGAGTTCACGATGTGGCAGGGCACGCTGCCCGGCGACAGATCGAAGTTCTGCTGCAGGAATGCCTGATGCATGTCGTCGAGATGATCGAAGGCCACCGCCGGCGCTTTCAGCAGCGCGGAGCGGGTGACGCCGTTCGGGAAATAGCGCTCGGCGAAGCCGCGGGAGGCCACGAACAGGTAGTCCAGCGCCCCCAGCCGATCCACCAGGCAGCTCGGCAGCGGCTGCGGCTGAATACTCACCGCGCCCACCACCTCACCGCGGCGCAGCCGCTCCTGGGTGCGGGTTTCATCTTCCACCTGCAGATTCAGGCGAATGGGGGAGTCCGCCAGCACCGGCTTCAGCGCCGGCAGCAGCCAGGTTGCCAGACTGTCGGCGTTGACCGCCAGCGACAGCAGCAGCGGCGTATCGACGCCGGTGTCATTGCCGAGCCACTCTTCCTCCAGCAGCTCCACCTGATGCAGCAGCGCCAGCAGCTTTTGCCCTTGTTCGGTCGGGCGCGGCGGCACGGTACGAACCAGCAGCGGTTGGCCGAACAGGTTTTCCAGCTGTTTGATGCGTTGGGATACCGCCGATTGCGTGATACAGAGTTTTTGCGCGGCGCGCTCGAAGCCGCGCTCACGGATCACCGCGTCCAGCGCTTGCAGCGTACGATAGTCTGGGCGTTTCATCGGAAAGATATCCCTTAAATTAGAATGATACCGGCACTATGCCACATTTTGCGCACGGCGCAGGTGGAAAAATCACGCCCCCAGCTCGCCGCCAAGCGGGTAAAAATGCGGGCTGCGGTAAATAAGTGTGATCCTGCCGGCGTGAAAAATAGCGTTTTACCCTATAATACGCACACGTTTTCGTACAGAGGCAAGGGACATATTATGACGCAGGATGAACTGAAAAAAGCGGTGGGCTGGGCGGCGCTGGAATACGTGACGCCGGGCACCATCGTCGGGGTCGGCACCGGTTCTACCGCCGCCCACTTTATTGACGCGCTGGGCTCCATCAAGCACCAGATCGAAGGCGCGGTGTCCAGCTCAGACGCCTCCACCGCCAAGTTGAAAAGCCTCGGCATCCACGTGTTCGACAGCAACGAAGTGGACTCGCTCGATATCTACGTGGACGGCGCGGACGAAATCAACGGCCATATGCAGATGATCAAGGGCGGCGGCGCTGCGCTGACGCGCGAGAAGATCATCGCCGCCATCGCCAAGAAATTTATCTGCATTGTCGACGCCAGCAAGCAGGTGGACGTGCTGGGCAAGTTCCCGCTGCCGGTGGAAGTGATCCCGATGGCTCGCTCTTACGTGGCGCGCGAGCTGGTGAAACTCGGCGGCCTGCCGGAGTATCGCCAGAACGTGGTGACCGACAACGGCAACGTGATCCTCGATGTGCATAACCTGAGCATCACCGACGCCATCGCGCTGGAGAACAAGATCAACGGCATCGCCGGCGTGGTGACCGTGGGGCTGTTCGCCAACCGCGGCGCGGACGTGGCGCTGGTAGGCACCCCGGAAGGCGTGAAAGTAGTCAAATAAGCCTCTGCCGTCTGTGGCCCGGTAGTGCCGGGCCGCATAATTCTTCGGTTAAAATATCTTTTCTGAAAAACGGCAAATTTGGTGACTTATGTCACATTGTGAAAGCTGACTCCCCAAAGCTTCTGCTGAAAACTTTCCCTATGGCATTTTCTGCCGTAAACCGCCATCAACGCTGCGCCTTGTCCTGCCGGGCAGGCAATCGTTTGTATTGCCGCCCGCGTTATTTTTGTTATGTTGGATGGGAGCTGTGTCGTCACAGCCGCTTCTGAAGTCTGAACATAGGGTCGGGTAAATGGCAAAAGTATCATTGGAGAAAGACAGGATTAAATTCCTGTTGGTGGAAGGGGTTCATCAGAGCACGGTCGATAATTTACGTGCCGCCGGTTATACCAACATCGAATACCACAAGGGTGCGTTAGACACCGAATCGCTGAAGGCATCCATCCGCGATGCACACTTCGTCGGCATCCGATCGCGTACGCATCTGACCGAAGAGGTGTTCGCCGCCGCAGAAAAACTGGTGGCGGTGGGCTGCTTCTGCATCGGCACCAACCAGGTTGATCTGAAAGCGGCGACCAAACGCGGTATTCCGGTCTTCAACGCCCCCTTCTCCAATACCCGATCCGTGGCCGAAATGGTGCTGGGCGAGCTGCTGTTGATGCTGCGCGGCATTCCGGCCGCCAACGCCAAGGCGCACCGCGGCGTGTGGCACAAATTGGCCGTGGGCTCTTATGAGGCGCGCGGCAAAAAGCTGGGCATCATCGGCTACGGCCACATCGGCACCCAGCTGGGCATTCTGGCCGAAGGGCTGGGCATGAAGGTGTTCTTCTACGATATCGAGAACAAACTGCCGTTAGGCAACGCGCAGCAGGTGCGTCATCTGTCCGATCTGCTCAATATGAGCGACGTGGTGACGCTGCACGTGCCGGAAACGCTGGCCACCAAGAACATGATGGGGGCGGAAGAGCTGGCGCTGATGAAGCCGGGCGCGATTCTGATCAACGCCTCGCGCGGCACCGTGGTGGATATTCCCGCGCTGTGCGACGCGCTGGCCAGCAATCACCTGGCGGGCGCGGCGATCGACGTCTTCCCGGAAGAGCCGGCGACCAACAGCGATCCGTTCAACTCGCCGCTGTGCGAGTTCGACAACGTGCTGCTGACGCCGCACATCGGCGGTTCCACGCAGGAAGCGCAGGAGAACATCGGCGACGAAGTGGCCGGCAAGCTGGCGAAATACTCCGACAACGGATCGACTCTGTCCGCCGTCAACTTCCCGGAAGTGTCGCTGCCGGCGCATGGTCCGAACGCCAGCCGCCTGCTGCACATCCACGAAAACCGTCCGGGCGTGCTGACGCAGATTAACCAGATCTTCGCCGAAGAGGGGGTTAACATCGCCGCGCAGTATCTGCAAACCGGGCCGGAAATCGGCTACGTGGTGATCGACATCGAAGCGGAAACCGCGCGCGCCGACGCCGCGCTGCAGCGTATGAAGGCCATCGACGGCACCATTCGCGCCCGTCTGCTGTTCTGATTCGGCGGCTCGCCGCAACGAAAAAGGCCGGAGCGATCCGGCCTTTTCTATTTGGGCTCGTGCCACGCCCAGCTGCAGAGCGGGGTGAGGATTTCCGGCAGCGGGATATCCCAGTGCTCGGTCGGCAGGTGCTCCACCTGCTGGCAATCATGGGCCAGGCCGATGGGATAGGGGCCGCCGCTGCGCCAGTTTTGCAGGGTGCGATCGTAAAAACCGCCGCCCATGCCCAGACGCTGTCCGGTATGATCGAATGCCACCAGCGGTGTCAGCACCACCTCCAGTTCGCCCAGCGGTAACACCTGGCGCACATCGAGCCGCGGCTCGAGAATATTGAAGCGGTTGCGCACCAGCGGTGTTTCCGGCGCATAGCGCAGAAACAGCAGGTGTCCTGAACTGAACGGATGCAGTACCGGCAGGTAAACCTGTTTGCCGAGCGTCCACAGTTGCTCGATCAGCGGCCCGGTGTCGAGTTCGCCGTCAAACGACAAAAATACCGCGATGTTGTGCGCGGCCTGAATACGTGTGTGCGCGACGAGGCGTTCGGTTATCTTGTCTGCGGCAAAGCGTTGCTGGCCCGGCGTAAGCTCGCGCCGACGTTGGCGAATGAGTTGACGAATGGCTTGGCGCTGCTGCGCGAATTGAGGGTGAAAAGGCATCGTATCAGGCTTGCTCAGTGTGGCGTTCAGCACACATAAACCGCTGAGAAGGGGAATCTCCGAGATGCCGTCGCAGGCTGTAACCCTTGAACCCATGGTTCAAGGTGAACGTGCCGTCGCAATCTTAAGGCTTCTCGGCGCACCGAGCGTGCTCACCGATCGCGGAGCAACACATTCTGTTTGTACTAAATATCGGCTCAGGGGACTGGCCCGCTGGCGAACATCTCAGAGAAATTTTGTACTCGTTGCTGAAACTTTGATTTCAACAACTTAAGTTATTCGAATTGTGCATCCTGACGTTCAGAGATGCGACCTTGTTCAAGCAGCGCTTGTTCAATGGTCTGCTGCAGCATCCGTATGCGTTGTTCCATATTGGACGCATAGTCACGGGTTTTCAACCGTTCTTGAGCAAGTTCGTGACAGACGTTCAATGCCGCGATGAAAACCAGTTGCTCAGTATTGGAGACTCTAGTGCGAACTTTAAGATCTTGCAACCGTTGGTTAAGATCGTCCGCCGCCATATTCAACGCATCTTGTTGTTCTGGCGGGCAATTGACTCTTAACGAGCGGCCAAAAATTTGAATATCTACCGGTTGTGCAGACATGCCACCTTCCTGCCTAAATTTCGCGCCAGCCTTGTCCGCCCTGGCCGGGCCGTCAAAGCGGGCGCCACTATATATACCTCGGTACCAAGATACAACCCCTTTTTCAGTACCTGGTTGTAATCTACTGTGGCGCACATTGCCAGTCAAAAAAGGGTTTCAAAATGCGTATTTACCGCACTTTCGTCACCCGCCGGCGCAGTGTGAAACCTGCCACATCGCGATTATAACTAGCCACTGAGGTGTCGCGCTTATCTGGTATAGCGACGGACCTTGGTGGTAGCATAACACGAACTTATCCTGCCAACGATGACGAATGCGCATGTCTATACAGAATACATTTCCAAGTTACCAATCTTTGACCGTGGCCCTCAACCAGCAGTCGGTGGCGCTGACCGCGGCAGAAATGCACGGCCTGATCAGCGGCCTGCTGTGCGGCGGCAGCCGTGACGCCGGCTGGCAGGCGCTGGTGCACGATCTGACCAACGAAGGCGTCGCCTTCCCGCAGGCGCTTAGCCAACCGCTGCAGCAGCTGTATGAAGTGACGCGTGACACGCTGGAAGATGACGAATTCCTGTTCCAACTGATGCTGCCTGAAGGGGAGATCGTCAGCGTGTTCGATCGCGCCGACGCGCTGGGCGGTTGGGTCAACCACTTCCTGCTCGGGCTGGGCATGATGCAGCCGAAGCTGGCTCAGGTGAAAGACGAGGTCGGTGAAGCGATCGACGATCTGCGCAACATCGCGCAGCTGGGCTACGACGAAGACGAAGATCAGGAAGAATTGGAACAGTCGTTGGAAGAAGTAGCGGAGTATGTGCGGGTTGCCGCCATCATGTGCCACGGCGAATTCACCCGTCAAAAACCGACGGCGCCGGAAAATATCAAACCGACGCTGCACTAAACGTTCTATCGCCCCTCCGCCGGCGGTGCGGATGGCATGATTTCAGGAGAAGGTAATGACTCAGCAGGAATTCAACAACCGCCGCCAGGCGCTGTTGGCGAAAATGGCGCCGGCCAGCGCGGCGGTTATTTTCTCTGCGCCGGAAACGACGCGCAGTGCAGATTCAGACTATCCCTATCGGCAGAACAGCGACTTTTGGTACCTGACCGGCTTCAATGAGCCGGAAGCGGTGCTGGTGCTGATTAAAAGCGACGAAACGCACAACCACAGCGTGTTGTTCAACCGGGTGCGCGATCTGACGGCGGAAATCTGGTTTGGCCGCCGCCTGGGGCAAGACGCCGCGCCGGCGAAGCTGGGCGTGGATCGCGCGCTGCCGTTCGATGAAATCAATGACCAGCTGCACCTGCTGCTCAACGGCCTGGACGTGGTCTACCACGCGCAGGGCGAATACGCCTATGCCGATCAGATCCTGTTCGGCGCGCTGGACAAGCTGCGCAAGGGGTTCCGCCAGAGCCTGCAGGCGCCGGCCACCGTTACCGACTGGCGGCCGTGGCTGCATGACATGCGGCTGTTCAAGTCGCCGGAAGAGCTGGCGGTGATGCGCCGCGCCGGTGAGATCAGCGCGTTGGCGCATACCCGCGCGATGGAAAAATGCCGCCCGGGCATGTTCGAATACCAGCTGGAAGCGGAAATTCATCATGAATTCACCCGCCTCGGCGCCCGTTACCCGTCTTACAACACCATCGTCGGCAGCGGCGAAAACGGCTGTATCCTGCACTACACCGAGAACGAGAGCCAGATGCGCGACGGCGATCTGGTGCTGATCGACGCCGGCTGCGAGTACCAGGGGTACGCCGGCGACATCACCCGCACCTTCCCGGTCAACGGCAAGTTCAGCCGGCCGCAGCGCGCGGTGTACGACATTGTGCTGGCGTCGCTGCAGCGCGCTTTGGAACTGTTCAAACCCGGCACCAGCATTCGCGAAGTCAATGACGAAGTGGTGCGCATCATGGTGGTCGGGCTGGTGGAGCTGGGCGTATTGAAAGGTGAAGTCGACTCGCTGATCGCCGAGCAGGCGCACCGTCAGTTCTTCATGCACGGGCTGAGCCACTGGCTGGGTCTCGATGTGCACGACGTTGGCCACTACGGCACGCCGAGCCGCGATCGGCTGCTGGAGCCGGGCATGGTGCTGACCGTGGAGCCGGGGCTGTACATCGCGCCGGATGCGGACGTGCCGGCGGAGTACCGCGGCATCGGCATCCGCATCGAGGATGATATCGTGATCACCGCCGACGGCAATGAAAACCTGACCGCCACCGTGGTGAAAGACGCCGATGCCATCGAGGCCTTGATGGCGGCGGCAAGGTCGTAGCATGAGCGTTATTATCGTTGGCGGCGGTATGGCGGGCGCGACGTTGGCGCTGGCCATTTCGTCGCTCACTCAGGGAAGAATGGCGGTGGATCTGGTCGAGGCGACCCGGCCGGATGACCGCAGCCACCCAGGTTTTGACGCCCGCGCCATCGCATTGGCGCAGGGTACCTGCCAACAGCTGGCGCGCATCGGCGTTTGGCCGGCGCTGCGCGATTGCGCTACGCCGATCACTCAGGTGCACGTCAGCGATCGCGGGCACGCCGGCTTCGTGAATCTGCAGGCGCAAGATTATCAGGTCGATGCGCTCGGCCAGGTGATCGAACTGCACGACGCCGGGCAGCGGCTGTTCGCGCTGCTGGCCAAGGCGCCGGGTGTCACGCTGCACTGCCCGGCGCGGGTGGTGGACGTGATCCGCACCGCAGAGCGGGCGGAAGTGCTGCTGGACAACGGCCAGCGTCTGCGCGGGCAGCTGCTGGTGGCGGCCGACGGTTCGCGCTCTGCGCTGGCGCAGGCCTGCAACGTGCAGTGGCGGCAGGAGGACTATCCGCAGTTCGCCACCATCGCCAACGTCACCACGGCGGAAGATCCGCAGGGGCGCGCCTTTGAGCGCTTTACCCGCTATGGGCCGCTGGCGCTGTTGCCGATGTCGCAAGGGCGCAGTTCACTGGTGTGGTGCCATGCGCGCGAAGATCGCGCCCGAGTGGATGCCTGGGACGACGAGCGCTTTATCGCCGAGCTGCAACAGGCTTTCGGCTGGCGGCTGGGGCGTATCCTCAAGGCCGGTAAACGGCACAGTTATCCACTCGGGCTGCTGACCGCCGATCGCCATGTCAGCCACCGGCTGGCGCTGGTGGGCAACGCGGCGCAAACGCTGCATCCTATCGCCGGGCAGGGGTTCAACCTTGGCCTGCGCGACGTGATGTCGCTGGCGGAAACGCTGGCGGAAGCGGCAGACAGCGGCGAAGACGCCGGCGGTTACGCACTGCTGAGCCGTTATCAGCAGCGGCGGCAAAACGATCAACAGGCGACGATCGGCGTGACCGACGGGTTGATTCATCTGTTCGCCAACCGTTATGGCCCGCTGGTGATTGGGCGCAATCTGGGGCTGATGGCGATGGCGCGTTTGCCGGCGATACGCGATGCCTTCGCCAAGCGTACGCTGGGCTGGGTGGAACGTTAGAGACATGGTCGGGCGCTTTAACGCGCCCAAAGCGCGGCGCGGCAAGGCGTCGCGCGTTATTTAAGGAAATCGAGCAGCATGCAATCATTTGACGTGATTATCGCCGGTGGCGGTATGGTGGGGCTGGCGTTGGCCTGCGGCCTGCAGGGCAGCGGGCTGCGCGTGGCGGTGCTGGAGCAGCGCCAGCCGGAGATGGCGCCGCCGTCGGAACAGCCGGCCCTGCGCGTCTCCGCCATCAATGCCGCCAGCGAGCGTTTGCTGCAGCACATCGGCGTGTGGGACGACATTCTCCAGCTGCGCGCCAGCGCCTACAATGCGATGGAAGTGTGGGATCGCGACAGCTTCGGCAAGATTGCTTTCCGCGGCGACGAGTGCGGCTTCAGCCATCTCGGCCACATCATCGAAAATTCGGTGATCCAGCAGGCGCTGTGGAAACGCGCCGAAAGCCTGTCGGACATCACGCTGATTACCCCGGCCGCGCTCAAGCAGGTAGCATGGGGCGAAAATGACGCCTTCGTCACGCTGGAGGACGGGCGCATGCTGACCGCCCGGTTGGTGATCGGCGCCGACGGCGCCCAGTCGTGGCTGCGTCAGCACGCCGATATTCCGCTCACCTTCTGGGATTACCGCCACCACGCGCTGGTGGCCACCATTCGCACCGAAGAACCGCATCAGGCGACGGCGCGGCAAATTTTCCACGGTGACGGCATTCTGGCGTTCCTGCCGTTCAGCGATCCGCATTTGAGCTCCATCGTCTGGTCGGTGACGCCGGAAGAAGCCGAACGGCTCAAACGGCTGGAACCGGAGCAATTCAACCGCGAACTGGCGATGACCTTCGACATGCGCCTGGGGGCTTGCAGCCTGGAAAGCGAACGGCTGGCGTTCCCGTTGACCGGCCGCTATGCGCGCAGCTTCGCCGCGCACCGCCTGGCGCTGGTGGGCGATGCGGCGCATACCGTGCACCCGCTTGCCGGGCAGGGCGTGAACCTGGGCTTTATGGATGCCGCCGAGCTGATTTCCGAACTGCGCCGCCTGCAGCGGCAGGGCAAGGATATCGGCCAGCACCTCTATCTGCGCCGCTATGAGCGCCGCCGCAAACATGGCGCGGCGGTGATGCTGGCCAGCATGCAGGGTTTCCGCGAACTGTTTGACGGCAACCACCCGGCCAAAAAGCTGCTGCGCGACGTGGGCCTGCGGCTGGCGGACAGCCTGCCGGGCGTCAAGCCTAAGCTGGTGCGTCAGGCGATGGGCCTGAACGATCTGCCCGAGTGGCTTGCCTGATCCCTTCCTTCTGCGGGCCCGCACCGGGCTCGCGCTTCTCGCCTTATTCCATCGCTTTTCCTTATATAACCCTTCATTTGAAATAATCTAATTTCAGCCGCTTTTTATCATTACTTTTTCTAATTCCATGTTCGGTTATCAAAAGTCGGGATCCCATGCGCGGCCATCTGTTTGTTATATAACTTCGGCGTTTTACCGCTTTAATTGTTAATTTTGTGCCTTAAGGCGCATTTTTCCAGTGAAAAACTCTGCACACTACCCCGGCATTTTACCGCCCGGGAACGGCGATGAGCCTATTTTAACTTATGGTTAATGTGGTCGTTCGATGATAAGTTCGAGGGAAAGGTATCGTTTGCGTCACGGCGGTTACACGCAGTTTCCGCCCGTCCCGGCGCAGCATTTGTGTTGAGCAGTCAGTGCGCCATGGCGATCGGGCCGCGAGCCAGGCTCCGCCGCATTGCGTGGCAGCACCCTAACTTCTAGCGACGAGTGGAAAGAGGGAAAAGATGGCAAAGCAAACCCCACTGTACGACCAGCACGTGGCGTGCGGTGCGCGCATGGTAGACTTTCACGGCTGGATGATGCCGCTGCACTACGGCTCGCAGCTCGATGAGCACCACGCGGTGCGTCAGGATGCCGGCATGTTCGACGTGTCTCACATGACCATTGTAGATCTGCACGGCGCCCGCACCCGCGAGTTCCTGCGTTACCTGCTGGCGAACGACGTCGCCAAACTGACCCAACCCGGCAAAGCGCTGTACACCGGCATGCTGAATGCCTCCGGCGGCGTGATCGACGACCTGATCGTTTATTTCCTCACTGAAGACTATTTCCGCCTGGTGGTGAACTCCGCCACCCGCGACAAAGACCTGGCCTGGATCGAAGAGCACGCCGCGCCGTATGGCGTCGCGCTGACGGTGCGCGACGATCTGGCGCTGATCGCAGTGCAGGGCCCGCAGGCCAAAGAGCGTGCCGGCACCCTGTTCACCCCGGAACAAAAAAGCGCGGTCGAAGGCATGAAGCCATTCTTCGGCGTGCAGGCCGGCGAGCTGTTCATCGCCACCACCGGTTACACCGGCGAGGCCGGCTATGAGATCGCGCTGCCGAAAGAGCAGGCGGCGGATTTCTGGCAAAAATTGCTGGCCGCGGGCGTCAAGCCGGCCGGTCTGGGCGCGCGCGACACGCTGCGTCTGGAAGCGGGCATGAACCTCTACGGGCAAGAGATGGATGAAGGCGTTTCGCCGCTGGCCGCCAACATGGGCTGGACCATCGCCTGGCAGCCGGAAGATCGCCGTTTCATCGGCCGCGAAGCGCTGGAGCAACAGCGCGAGCAGGGCACCGAGCAACTGGTCGGCTTGATCATGACGGAAAAAGGCGTATTACGTAATGAGCTGCCGGTGCGTTTCACCGACGCGGCGGGGCAAACCCACGAAGGCGTGATCACCAGCGGCTCGTTCTCTCCGACGCTGGGCTTCAGCATCGCGCTGGCGCGCGTGCCGGCAGGCATCGGCGAGCAGGCTATCGTGCAGATCCGCAACCGTGAAATGCCGGTCAAAGTGACCAAGCCCGGTTTCGTTCGCGCCGGCAAGCCGCTGACAAATTGATTTTTTATTGATTGATTCTTTTATTTCTTCGAAGGAGTAACCGGCGATGAGCAATGTGCCAACAGAATTGAAATACGCATCCTCCCACGAGTGGGTTCGTGCAGAAGGTAACGGCGTTTACACCGTAGGCATCACCGAACACGCGCAGGAACTGCTGGGCGATATGGTGTTTGTCGATCTGCCGGAAGTGGGCCGCACAGTCGCCGCCGGTGAAGATTGCGCCGTGGCGGAATCCGTCAAGGCGGCGTCGGACATTTACGCGCCAATCAGCGGCGAAATCGTGGCGGTGAACGGCGAGCTGGAAAGCTCCCCGGAGCTGGTCAACAGCGAACCTTACGGTGACGGCTTCCTGTTCCAGATCAAAGCCTCCGACGAAGGCGAGCTGGCGAACCTGCTGGACGCCGCGGCTTATCAGGCCTCGATCGACGAGTAATCGTGACCACGCCCCAGGCTTCTCGGCCGGGGCGTTTTAGTTACCGTTCAAGCTATATCCCGTATCACGCAAGCATTCAGGAATTTGTAGCAATGACTCAGACACTCAGCCAACTCGAACACAGCGAAGCGTTCATCGAACGCCACATCGGCTCTTCTGCGGAACAACGCCAGGAGTTGCTGGCAGCGGTGGGCGCTCGCTCGCTCAGCGCGCTGATCCAACAGATCGTGCCGGCGGATATTCAGCTGCCGGGGCCGCCGCCGGTCGGCGACGCGGCGACCGAACACCAGGCGCTGGCTGAGCTGAAGGCGATCGCCTCGCAAAATCAGCGCTACAAATCCTATATCGGCATGGGCTACAGCGCCGTGCTGACGCCGCCGGTGATCCTGCGCAACATGCTAGAAAACCCGGGCTGGTACACCGCTTATACCCCTTATCAGCCGGAAGTGTCGCAGGGCCGCCTGGAAGCGCTGCTGAACTTCCAGACCGTGACCCTCGATCTCACCGGCCTGGATCTGGCTTCCGCGTCGCTGTTGGATGAAGCGACCGCCGCCGCCGAAGCGATGGCGTTGGCCAAACGCGCCAGCAAACTGAAAGATGCCAACCGCTTCTTCGTGGCTGACGACGTGCATCCGCAGACGCTGGACGTGGTGCGCACCCGCGCCGAAACCTTCGGCTTCGACGTCATCGTCGATAAAGCGGAAAAAGTGCTGGAGCTGGACGGCGTGTTCGGCGTGCTGTTGCAACAGGTGGGCACCACCGGCGAGCTGCACGACTACAGCGCGCTGCTGGCCGAATTGAAATCGCGCAAAATCATCACCAGCGTGGCCGCCGACATCATGGCCCTGGTGCTGCTGACCGCGCCGGGCAAGCAGGGCGCCGACGTGGTGTTCGGCTCTGCGCAGCGTTTCGGCGTGCCGATGGGCTACGGCGGCCCGCACGCCGCCTTCTTCGCCTGCCGCGACGAGTTCAAGCGTTCGATGCCGGGACGCATCATCGGCGTTTCCCGCGATGCCGCCGGCAACACCGCGCTGCGCATGGCGATGCAGACCCGCGAGCAGCATATCCGCCGCGAGAAGGCCAACTCGAATATCTGTACCTCGCAGGTGCTGTTGGCCAACATCGCCAGCCTGTACGCGGTGTACCATGGCCCGCAAGGGCTGCAGCGCATCGCCGGGCGTATCCACCGCCTGACCGACATTCTGGCCGCCGGGCTGCAGAAGGCCGGCCTGACGCTGCGTCATAACACCTGGTTCGACACCCTGACCGTTGAAGTGAAAGACAAGGCTGCCGTGCTGGAACGTGCGCTGAGCTTCGGCATCAACCTGCGTACCGACATTCACGGCGCCGTGGGCATCACGCTGGATGAAGCCACCTCGCGTGAAGACGTGCAAACGCTGTTTGCACTGTTGGCCGGCGACAACCACGGCCAGGACATCGACGCGCTGGACGCGGCGGTGAGCAAGAACAGCGCATCGATCCCGGCCGCCATGTTGCGCCAGGACCCGATCCTGACCCACCCGGTATTCAACCGCTATCACAGCGAAACCGAGATGATGCGTTACATGCATCGTCTGGAGCGTAAGGATCTGGCGCTGAACCAGGCAATGATCCCGCTGGGCTCTTGCACCATGAAATTGAACGCTGCGGCGGAAATGATCCCGATCACCTGGCCTGAATTCTCCGAACTGCACCCATTCTGCCCGCCGGAGCAGGCTGCCGGTTACCAGCAGATGATCGGCCAACTGTCTCAGTGGCTGGTGCAGCTGACCGGCTATGACGCGGTGTGCATGCAGCCGAACTCCGGCGCGCAGGGCGAATACGCCGGCCTGCTGGCGATCCGTCGCTACCACGAAAGCCGCAACGAAGCGGGCCGCCACGTCTGCCTGATCCCGAGCTCGGCGCACGGCACCAACCCGGCCTCTGCCCAAATGGCGGGCATGAGCGTGGTGGTGGTCGCCTGCGACAAGAACGGCAACATCGATCTGCACGATCTGCGCGTCAAGGCGGAGCAGGCAGGTGAAGAACTCTCTTGCATCATGGTGACCTACCCGTCGACCCACGGCGTGTATGAAGAAACCATCCGTGAAGTGTGCCAGATCGTGCATCAGTTCGGCGGTCAGGTATATCTGGACGGCGCCAACATGAACGCCCAGGTGGGCATCACCACGCCAGGCTACATCGGTGCGGACGTTTCGCACCTCAACCTGCATAAAACCTTCTGCATCCCGCACGGCGGCGGCGGCCCGGGCATGGGCCCTATCGGCGTGAAAGCGCACCTGGCGCCGTTCGTACCGGGCCACAGTGTCGTGCAGATCGACGGCGTAACCACCCAGCAGGGCGCGGTCTCCGCGGCGCCGTTCGGCAGCGCCTCCATCCTGCCGATCAGCTGGATGTACATCCGCATGATGGGCGCGGAAGGCCTGAAGCAGGCCAGCCAGATGGCGATCCTGAATGCCAACTACATCGCAACTCGTCTGAAAGACGCGTATCCGATCCTGTATACCGGCCGCGATCACCGCGTGGCGCACGAATGTATCCTCGATATTCGTCCGCTGAAGGAAGAGATCGGTATCAGCGAAATGGACATCGCCAAACGCCTGATCGACTTCGGCTTCCACGCGCCGACCATGTCGTTCCCGGTAGCGGGCACGCTGATGGTCGAGCCGACCGAGTCGGAAAGCAAAGTGGAGCTGGATCGCTTTATCGATGCGATGCTGGCGATCCGCAGCGAGATCGACCGCGTCGCCAAAGGCGAATGGCCGCTGGAAGACAACCCGCTGGTGAATGCGCCGCACGTGCAGGCGGAGCTGGTCAACGACTGGCAGCACCCGTACAGCCGCGAGCTGGCGGTGTTCCCGGTGGCCGGCGTGCGCGAGAACAAGTACTGGCCGAGCGTTAAGCGTCTGGACGACGTGTACGGCGACCGTAACCTGTTCTGCTCTTGTGTGCCGATGAGCGATTACGAATAACACGTTCGGCAAAGTTTGTGTTTGGGGGACACCGCATCATGCGGTGTCCCTTTTTATTTTATAGCGGCCTATTCTTTCCTGTGCGTTCCCACGATTTAAGGAGTCACCATGCAAGCGGCAATCGTAACAGCGCTGGGGCAAGCCCCGGTTTTCGGCACTTTTGAGGAGCCCCAGGCGCAGGCGAATGAAGTGCCGATCGACGTTCTGGCGGCCGGCATCAAACAGCTGGATCGCGCCACCGTCGCCGGCACCCACTATTCCAGCCCGAAGCAATTGCCAATTGTGCCCGGTACCGACGGCGTGGGCCGTACGGCGGACGGAAAACGGGTGTACTTTGCCTCCTTCCGCCGTCCTTACGGTGCGATGGCTGAGCGCAGCGTCGCGTCATGGACGGTGCCGGTACCGGAGGCGGTGGATGACGCCACGGCGGCAGCGCTGATCAATCCGGCCTTCGCCGCCTGGCTGCCGTTGCGCTGGCGAGCGGATCTGCAGCCCGGTGAAACGGTGCTGATCATCGGCGCCACCGGCACCTCAGGCAAACTGGCGGTTGCCGCGGCGCGTCAGGCAGGGGCTGGGCGTATCGTTGCCGCCGGCCGTCGGCTGAGCGTGCTGGAGGCATTGGGCGTGGATGCCACGGTGGATCTGAGCCTGCAGGGCGAGGCGCTGACGCAGGCCTTCGCGGCAGCGGCGGGGCCGGGCGGTTATCAGGTGATCGTCGATTACATCTGGGGGCCGGCGACCGAAGCGCTGCTCGCGACGCTCAATAATCACGATCTCTCGTCTTACGCCGGCGGACGCGGCATTCGCCTGGTCAACGTCGGTTCGATGGCCGCGCCGGACATCCGGCTGCCGGCGGCGGTGCTGCGCAGCAACCAGCTGCAGATCCTCGGCAGCGGCACCGGCAACTTCCCGCCGATCCCGGAGATGCAGCGCTACGCGGCCGAGATTTTGGCGCTGGCGGCGACCGGAGCGCTCACTATCGAGACGCAGGAGCACGCGTTGGCGGAGATCGCCGAGGTGTGGGATCTGAACAAGAAAAGCGACGTGCGTTCGGTGATGCGCATCGCCCGTTAACCCCGGCCGCTAGCGGCAAGGGCAGACCAGATGAATGTCTTCCGGCTCACGGGCGAACAATTCGGTATCCGGTTTTTCGATGAGCCGGCAACCCTGCGCCAGATAGAAGTCTACGGTGCTTTTGTTGGGAATGGAGGAGACATACAGCCCGGCGGCGCCGTCTTGCGCCGCCTGACGCAGGCAGAGCTGGAACAGCTGCCTGCCTAACCCCTGGCCGCGTTTGTGCGCGCTGACGTAAAAGAACAGCAGCTGGCGCAGATCCCGCTGTGGGCCGCGCGGTTCGGTGTCCAGCGCCGCCGCCGCCACGATCTCCTCGCCTTCGAACAGCGCGAAGAATGTCCCGCCGCGATCGAAGCAGGCTTCGTGGATCGGCGTATAGGTTTCCCGATCGTGCGGATCCCAGCCGCGCACGTCGTAGTAGTCCGGGTAGGCTTGCAGCTTGCCGTCCTGCAGGCGATACAGAGTGTCGATAATTTCGCTGCGGTCGATATCCCATAGCCGGTCGAGTTGCTGCCGTTGCAGCAGAACAGGGGCGATCATGGTCGTTGTTCCCTCTCAGTCTGCGGCCGGTAACTTTCCGGCAAATCGATGATGAAGCCGATGCCGCGATCGTCAAGGCCTTCGGTGACGCGCAGCTGCGCGCCGATTTTGTCGGCCAGGTTTCGGGCGATGGCCAAGCCGAGCCCGCTGCCGGTTTGCTGCGTACCGGGCACGCGGTAAAAGCGCTCAAACAGGCGGGAACGGTGTTCTTCGCTCACCCCCGGGCCGTTGTCGCGCAACGTAATATAGCAGCCGAGCGGCGCCAGCGAGCGGATATTGGCTTCGATACGGCTGCCGGGGGGCGCGTACTTGAGCGCATTGTCCAGCAGGTTGGTGAAGATGGCGATCAGCGCATGGCGATCGGTACTCACCACCACGTCCTCGCTGCCGTCGAGCGAGAGTTCCACATCCTTTTCCAGCGCATAGGGGACGTGCTGCGCGATGCATTTGCCGATCTCTGCGTAGATGTCCACCGCCTCAATTTTCAGTGGAAAATCTTCCGCCTCCAGCTTGGCCAGGTTGATCAGCTGGCGCGACAGCGATGCCGCGCGATCTAGCCCTTGCTGCATGTCGCCGATGATCTCCCGGCGCTCCTGCTGCTCGCCGACCTGGGTCAGCAGGTGCAGCTGTGCCAGCACGGCGGCGATCGGCGTGCGCAGCTCGTGCGCCGCATCGGCCATAAAGCGCTTCTCGCGCTGATTGGCGGCGTCGATGCGCGCCATCAGCTTGTTGACCTCCACCACCACCGGCCGGATTTCCTGATACTGCTCGCTGACGTTGATCGGCGACAGGTTGCCAGGCTGGCGATCGGAGATGGTGCGGGCGATCTGGCGCAGCGGCCGCAGGCTGAAATAGGCGGTAAACAGCAAGGTAACGATGATGGCTGCCAGAATGCCCAGCAGCGGTACGGCGGTGCTCTCCGCCGGGTTGCCGAACAGCGTGGTGCGATCGTTGAACGATTCGCCGACGATCACCCGGTACTGGTGCTTTTCGCTCCAGCTGCCGGCGAGATGCCAGTTGGCACCGGCGTAATTGACGGAGCCGGACAGCACCGAAGGCGGCAGGCGCAGCGGTTCTCCCTGCGTTTGCGAACTGTAAAGCACCCGGCTGTCCCGATCGTAAACCACAAACAGCGGGTGATAGTCGATTTCATCCTGCATGCCGTTATTGATGGAATCAATGTACATGCCTTCAATGGTCTTGATGATGCCGCGGTAATCGATATTGTCAGTGCCGGTTTCGTCGAGAATATTGGCGATGCCTGCAGCGACGATGCGTTGCTGGTTATCGAAATATTTCTCCATGTCGGGGTAATACCAATATTTCACCCAGGCGACGAGGATCCCCCACAATAATAAAATGGCCAGCACCTGAAAAATAATGGTACGCATAAAGAAGGATTTGAAACCGATCATTCCGCTACTCTTTCTTCAGCAAATAGCCGATGCCGCGTACGGTAATCACTCTTTCTTTACCGATTTTGCGCCGTAAATTATGCATGTGCACTTCCAGCGAGTTACTTTCCACGCTGTCGCCGTGGCCGAACAGCCGCTGTTCCAACACCGCTTTGCGCACCACGGTGCCGGCGCAGCGCATCAGTTCGTGCAGCAGGTGATACTCTTTTTTCGACAGCATCAGCAGTTCGTTATCCAGCATGACCTGATGGTTGACCGGATCGAGATACAGCGCGCCGAGGCTCCAGGTTTGAGAAGCGAAGCCCGCCATGCGCCGGTTAACCGCTTTGACGCGCGAGATGAGTTCGGGCAGCGCAAAGGGTTTGGCCAGAAAGTCGTCCGCGCCGGAGTCGAGGCTGTTCACCAAGCTTTCGATGCGGTCGCGAGCGGTCAGGATGATGATCGGAATATTTTGCCCGGCGGCGCGCCAGGCGATCAGCTTCTGCAAACCGTCGCCGTCCGGCAGCGTGAGATCCAACAGCATCAAATCGAACCCGCCGGGTGAAAGTTTATTTTCCGCGTCGGTGAGCAGGCGCACCCAGCACAAATTAAAGCCGGCCAGCTCCAATGCGCGGCACAGCGCCTTGCCTAATTGCAGGTCGTCTTCCACCAACAGTATGTTCACGTTATTTCCGCTGAGAGCCTTGAGTCGCGCTTATCTAACTATAACGCTGACGGGAAGACAACGGGGAAAACCGCTCTGCCTGCGCGTTCTTAAGCAAACCTTAATCTGGCTTTAATCTCGCGTTAAGGGAGCGGGGGGGAATTTCAGTTATTTTGCTGCCATTCGAAATTATGGCTGGGGGAGCAAAACATGCAGACTGAAGGTTTCCCGAACGCGGGCGCCTCGCGGCGGCTGATGTATGTAGGCGTGGCGACGCTGCTCGTTCTGTTGCTGTTGTCTTTTCGCGGCGATGCGCAGAGCCATAGCCACGGCGGCCATCATGCTTCCGCTTTGCAGCGGGTGCATCAGGCGGCGGCGACGGATGCTTACGGCTGCGCCAAGTCGCGCATTAAAAAGCAGCTGCGCCGCCTGGCTCAGCTTTGAAGCGGTTTTTAGGGAGCCGTTCTATACTCTGACGGGCATACGGGGCGCCTGCGCGCAGGCCGCTGTGTTGATATCGCTAACCAGAGAAAAAACAGTATGACGAAAGTGGCATTGGTGACCGGCGCAAGCCGGGGGATTGGCCGCGCGACCGCCTTGCTGCTGGCCCGGCAGGGCTATGCGGTGGGTGTGAATTACCTGCGTGACGAAAATGCGGCGCGCCAAGTGGTGGCGGAGATCGAGGCGCAGGGCGGTAAGGCGCTGGCGCTGCAGGCCGATGTGGCCGATGAAGCGCAGGTGATGGCGATGTTCAGGGCGCTGGATGCCGGGCTGGGCACGCTCAGCGCGCTGGTCAACAACGCCGGCATTCTGTTCCAGCAGGCGAACATTGAACAGTTGACCGCCGAGCGCATCAATCAGGTGCTCGGCACCAACGTCACCGGTTACTTCCTGTGTTGCCGCGAGGCGGTGAAACGCATGGCGCAGCGTCATGGCGGGCAGGGCGGCGCTATCGTCAATGTGTCTTCCGCGGCGTCCCGGTTGGGGGCCGCGGGGGAATACGTCGATTACGCCGCCTCGAAAGGCGCCGTCGATACCCTGACCATCGGGTTATCGCGCGAGGTGGCGGCGCAGGGCATCCGCGTCAACGGCGTACGGCCCGGATTCATCTATACCGAGATGCACGCCAGCGGCGGCGAGCCCGGCCGGGTGGATCGCGTGAAGGACAGTTTACCGATGCAGCGCGGCGGGCAGCCGCAGGAAGTGGCGGAGGCGATAGCTTGGCTGCTGTCTGACGCTGCGTCTTACGTGACCGGTACTTTTATCGAGGCAGCAGGCGGGCGTTGAATGCATGAGGGGGTTTTGACATCCCGTCGTGCGGAGTGTATTTTGATTAAATAACAATCAAAATGTAGTTACAAAAATGTATTTTTATTTTGAATGGAATCAGGATAAAAATCACAGCAACCAGCGTAAACACCGTGTCAGTTTTGAGATAGCGCAACGGGTTTTTCTGGATCCCAACCATTTGGCTGTGCTGGAAAGGATCGAGGATGGAGAAGAACGTTGGCAAACGATCGGTATGGTCGGATCCTGTTTGCTGTTGCTGGTGGCACATACGACGATCGAAACGGATGTCGAAGGCGATACCGTCGAGATCGTGCGTATCATTTCAGCACGCAAGGCCGATGCCAAAGAGAGGGGAAGATATGAAGCGCAAAAATTCCGCCAAAAATCTGGCCCATAGCGTACTCCCGCCGTTGACGGAGGAGCAGAAAGCGCAAATTGCTTCACTGAATGCGTTGCCGGACGAGGACATCGATTATGCCGATGCGCCGGCGCTGGGGGAAGAAACGTGGCAGACTGCGGTGCAGGGGCGTTTTTATAAGCCGATGAAAGTATCAAAAACCATCCGAATCGATGCGGATGTGTTGGCTTGGCTTCAGCGGCCAGGCAAAGGCTATCAGAAACGCCTGAACGCCGTGTTGCGTGAGGCGATGTTGAAAGAGCATGAGCACGAAGAATAATGTGTGTCAGGCGGCTAACGATCCGGTGAGATTCTCACCGGATTTTTTTTTGCAGTTTTTCAGGTAAAGCCTACCAGCATTAGCTGCCGCTTAGCAGCGCTCGGTCAAAACCACAAAAACGGTCATTAACGGTCATGCTGCGGACCGTGGAATTGTGACCGTTTACCGTTTCTCTCCTGTCTGTCTAAGACGCACACACATCATAACTGCCTGTTACTCCACACTTTCGTAATTATTCATTTCATTTCCTTCCCGATTTTTTTGACAACTATCACAGCGCGATCGTTGACCGACCGCGGGGCGATGCGCTTTGCGTCTGCGCGCAAAACGCGGCGCGGCAAATCGATATCGTAATCATCGTCGTGGAGGAGAAAAGAAACATGCTGCCTGTAGAACGTCATCGCTTTATTACCGAAGTCTTGAGCCAGCGCGGCCGCGTGATGGTGCAGGAGGTGGCGCAGCTGTGCCAGATCTCTATCGAGACGGCGCGGCGTGATCTGGCCCTGCTTGAACGGCGCGGCCTGCTGCTGCGCAGCCACGGCGGCGCGGTGTTCGTCGAGCCGCCGGCGGTGGAAAAAACCTATGTGCCCGCCGAGATAGATCAGGGGGAGTCCTTCCGCCAGCGCAGCAATGAGTCGCCGGAGCAGAAGACGCGCATCGCCAAACGCGCGCTGGAGTTTATCGCGCCCGGGGATTGCCTGCTGCTGGACAGCAGCTCCACCAGCTGGTTTTTAGCGCGCCAGCTGCCGGATATCTCGCTGGTGGTGCTGACCAACTCGCTGCACATCATCCAGACGCTGGCCTGCAAGGCCAACGTGCGCACCATCGGGCTGGGGGGCGAGTATTCCGCCAAGTACGAGGATTTTATCGGCGTGCTGGCGGAGCAGATGCTGAAAGAGTTCGTGATCAACAAGCTGTTTTTCTCCTGCCACGGCATTTGCCAGGACGGCGGCATCCGCGAGAGCAATGAGCACCATGCGCGGCTGAAGCAACAGATGCTGCTGGCCTCGGAGCGCAAGTTCCTGCTGGTGGACAGCAACAAGTTCGGCCGCCGCTCGTTCGCTCGCATTTGCCATTACCGGGAAATAGATACGCTGATCACCGACAGGCTTGGCGACGACGAGTTTCGTCAGGAATTGGCCTGGAATAACGTCGACGTGATTGAAGTTTCACCCGCCGCGAAAAGGGCGGCGCGATAACAACAACGAAAACCTTTATTACAGCCAACACTTGTGGAGAGAGAACAATGAAAAAATCCGTACTGGTCGGTCTGTTTGCCTCGCTGCTGCTGTCGGTCTCCGCGCAGGCGGCGGACAAGCTGAAAATGGGCGTGGTGGTGAAGATCGGCGGCATTCCCTGGTTCAACGCCATGGAGGCCGGCATCAAAAGCGAGAGCGCCAAACGCGGCATCGACGCCTGGATGGTCGGGCCGACGGCGGCGGATCCGGCGCTGCAGGTGCGCGCCATCGAGGATCTGATCGCGCAGAAGGTGGACATTATCGGCGTGGTGCCGAACGACGCCCGGGTGCTGGAGCCGGTGCTCAAGCGCGCGCAGGAAGCGGGCATCAAGGTGATCGTGCACGAATCCCCCGGCCAGAAGTACGCCGACTGGGATTTTGAGCTGGTGGACGCCTCGCAGCACGGGGTCAACCACATGAAAGCGCTGGCCGCCTGCATGAAAGAGCAGGGCAAGTATGCGGTGTATGTCGGCAGCCTGACGGTGCCGCTGCACATCACCTGGTCGGACTCGGCCATCAACTACCAGAAGCAGCACTACCCGAACATGCAGCTGGTGGGCGACAAGTTCGGCGTGGGGGAATCGCTGGATGACAGTGTGCGCACCACCAACGATCTGATGGCCAAATATCCCGATCTGAAAGGCGTGCTGGCGTTCGGTTCGCAGGGGCCGATCGGCGCCGGGCGCGCGGTGCTCAACCGCGGCAAAAGCAACGATATCTGCGTCATTGGGCCGTTCAGCCCAGGCCAGGGCGCTTCGCTGGTCAATCGCGGCGCCATCAAGGGCGGTTATATCTGGAATCCGATGGTGGCCGGCGAAGTGTTCGTGCGCATCGCCGACATGATGCACAAAGGAGAAAAAATCACCGATGGCATGACCATCGAGGGTATGGGCAAGGTGCAGGTGGATGCGCAGCAGCACACTATTCTCGGCAACGCCACCGAAAGCCTGGATAAGCAAAACCTGCCGAAGCTGGTGAAAATGGGGCTGTAATCATGGCGATTTCCGGCAATACGGCAACGCAGGGTGCACCGCTGATCGCGTTGCAACAGCTGTCGATGACCTTCGGCGGGCAGCGAGCGCTGAACGATATCTCACTGGCGCTGATGCCGGGGGAGGTGCACTGCCTGGCCGGTACCAACGGCTGCGGCAAGAGCACGCTGATCAAGGCGATCGCCGGCGTGTATCAACCGGATGACGGCAGCCGCATTACCCTCGATGGGCAAACCTTCGGCCGGCTGTCGCCGGATCAGGCGCGCGCCTTCGGCATCCAGGTGATCTATCAGGATCTGTCGCTGTTTCCCAACCTGACGGTGGCGGAAAACATCGCCTTCGAGCACAACCTGCGCGGGCTGTTGGGGTGGCACCGGCCGGCGCGGCTGCGGCGCACCGCCGAGCGCCTGCTGCAGGAGCTGAGTTTTAATCTCGATCTCGACAAACGGGTGGCGGAGCTGCCGATTGCCCAGCGCCAGCAGGTGGCAATCTGCCGCGCGCTGGTGGCGGAAGCGCGGCTGGTGATCATGGATGAACCGACCGCCTCACTGACCCGCACCGAGGTCAATCAGCTGCTGCGCACGGTGGATTACCTGAAAGCGAAAGGCATCTGCGTGGTGTTCGTCAGCCACCGGCTGGACGAGGTGCTGGAGATCTCGGATCGCGTCACGGTGATCCGCGATGGCAACAAGATCGGCACCTGGCCGGCGGCGGAGATCACCGGCGATCGCCTGACCGAGTTGATGACCGGCTTGAAGCTGGATTATCGCCTGAAGTCACCGAGCATGAATAAGGATCGGGTGATGCTGGAGGCGGATCGTCTCAGCCGCGCCGGGCAGTATCAGGACGTGAGCTTCCGCCTGCATCAGGGCGAGGTGCTCGGGCTGTGCGGACTGCTCGGCTCCGGGCGTACCGAGCTGGCGCTGAGCCTGTTCGGCATGACCCGCCCCGACAGCGGCAAGCTTTATCTCGACAGCAAACCGGTACGCTTTCGCGGCCATGAGGACGCCATCAAGGCCGGCATCGGTTACGTCTCGGAGGATCGCCTGACGCTGGGGCTGGTGCAGCAACAGTCGGTGGCGGACAACGCGGTGCTGACCATTCTCGATAAGCTGCGCGGGCGTTTTCGCCTGATCGACGAGTACCGCAAGAATCGCATCGTCGCGGAGTGGATCGCCAAACTCGGCGTGCGGGTGGCGGATCCGGATCAGGCGGTTTCGACGCTGTCCGGCGGCAATCAGCAAAAGATCGTGCTGGCCAAGTGGGTGCTGACCCAGCCGCGGATCCTGATCCTCGACTCGCCGACCGTCGGTGTCGACGTCGGCGCCAAGGCCAGCATCTACCAACTGATCCATCTGCTGGCGCAGGAGGGGATCGCGATTCTGCTGATCTCCGACGAGGTGCCCGAGGTGTATTACAACTGCGATCGGGTGCTGCACTTCAGCGGCGGCAGCGTGATCGGCGAGTACCTGCCGGGGCAGGTGAGCCAGCAGCAGCTGGCGGAGGCGGTTAATGCGTAGATTCAGTCTGAAACCGCGCGGCAACGAAGGCTACCTGGCCTGGGTGCTGCTGCTGACGGTCATCGTCTTTTCGCTGCTCAGCGATCAGTTTTTGACGGTGCAAAACCTGCTCGACCTCAGCGAAAGCTACGCGGTGAGCGGCATTTTCGCCCTCGGCCTGTTCGTGGTGCTGGTGACCGGCGGCATCGATATCTCCTTTGCCGCGGTCGCCTCGGTGGTGCAGTACCTGATCGCCACGCTGGCGACCCACTACGGCCTGGCCAGCCCGGCGGGCAGCATTCTGCTGGCGTTGGCGATCGGCGCCACGCTGGGCATGGTCAACGCGCTGCTGATCTACTGCCTGCGTATCGTCTCGATCATCGTCACCATCAGCATGCAGGCGTTGTTGTTCGGCATGCTGATGTGGTTGACCAACGGCCGCAGCCTGTACGCCTTGCCGGACTGGTGGACGCTGCCGCGCAGCGTGCTGCCGTTCCAACTGGGTGAGCAGAGCTATCAGCTCGGTTTGCCGACGCTGGTGATGCTGGCGGTGGCACTGCTGACCTGGCTGCTGCTGAACAAAACGCACCTCGGGCGCCAGCTGTTTGCCGTGGGCGGTGATGCGGAGTCGGCACGGCGCATCGGCATTCGCGTTGGCCTGCTGCATCTGTTCGCCTATGGCTATCTGGGCGCGATGGCGGCGATCGGCGGCCTGGTGCAGGTGTATCGCATGGGGGAAGTGGTGCCCAACGCGCTGGTGGGCGGCGAGCTTGACGTGCTGGCGGCGGCGGTGCTGGGCGGCGCCAGCCTGAACGGCGGCAAGGGCAGCGTGGTCGGCACGCTGATGGGCGTGTTCCTGATCGGCGTGCTGAAAAACGGCCTCAACCTGATCGGCGTGTCCAGCTACTTCATGAACGTGGTGATCGGTCTGGTGATCGTCGCGGCGATCACCGTCACTCACTACAAGAAACGCAAAGAAACCGACGTCGGTTTCGCCTGAGGAGCACCTGATGGGCAACAACCTGAAATTTCGTCCAGACGGGGCCGCCGTCGGTTTGCTGGCCTTGCTGTTGGCGGTGGTGCTGGCCTTCAGCCTGCTGATGCCGGGGCACTTCTTCAGCGGCGCCACCTTCACCAGCGTGGCCTTCCAGTTGCCGGAGCTGGGCCTGCTGACGCTGGCGATGTTCATCCCGATCCTCAGCGGCGGCCTGAACCTGTGCATTATCGCCAGCGCCAACCTGACCAGCCTGCTGATGGCCTGGCTGTTCATCAGCTATCTGCCGGCGGACGCCGGGCTGGGCTTGCAGGCGCTGTGGCTGGTGTTGGCACTGGCGGCGGCGATGCTGCTGGCCGGGCTTATCGGCGCGGCGACCGGCGCACTGGTGGCGTACGTCGGTGCACATCCGATTCTGGTGACGCTGGCCACCATGACCACGGTCAACGGTATCGGCATCTACCTGACGCGCGGCGCGGCCCTAAGCGGCATGCCGGAGATCGTGCGGTTTATCGGCGCTGAGAGCGTGCTGGGCGTGCCGGTACCGCTGTGGATCTTCCTGGTGGTCGCCGCGTTGCTGGCGCTGTTCTTGCAGAAAACCCGGCTCGGCAAATGCATCTACATGAGCGGCAGCAACATCAACGCTACCCACTTCAGCGGCGTGAATACCCATCGGGTGCTGATCGCCATTTACACCCTCTCCAGCCTGCTGTGCGTCATTGCCGGGCTGGTGATGATGGCGCGCTTCAACTCGGCGCGCATGGGCTACGGCGACTCTTACCTGCTGCTGACGGTGCTGGCGATCATTCTGGGTGGCACCGATCCATTCGGCGGTTTTGGTCGGGTCAGCGGCGTGGTATTGGCGCTGATCGTGCTGCAGGTGATCGCGACCGGTTTGAACCTGATGAACGTCAGCCCGCATTTCAGTCTGGCGATGTGGGGCGCGGTGCTGATCGCGGTGCTGGCGATGAAGTTTTTCCGGCATCGCTATCGGCAGCGGCGGGCGATGCGCCGCAGCGCGGCCCAGGCCAGAACCGCGGCGGGCCACTGATCCCTTTTCCCTTTTGCGCAGGATAACGCTAATGAAATACCAGATTTCACCTTCACTGATGTGCATGAACCTGATGGATATCCGCCAGCAATTGGCGGTGCTGAATCGCCGCGCCGATATGCTGCATATCGACATCATGGACGGGCACTACGTTAAAAACATCACGCTGTCGCCGTTCTTTATCGAACAGATCCGCCCGCACACCCCGTTGTTGCTGGATGTGCATCTGATGGTGGAGAACCCGACCGATTTCATCGACCCGATCGCCCGCGCCGGCGCGGACTTTATCTGCCCGCACGCCGAAACCATCAACCGCGACGCGTTTCGGGTGATCAATCAAATCCGCGCGCTGGGCAAAAAAGTGGGGGTGGTGCTGAACCCGGCCACGCCGGTGGAGTTTATCCGCCACTACCTTCACCTGCTGGACAAGGTCACCGTGATGACCGTCGATCCGGGCTATGCCGGGCAGCCGTTCATTCCCGAAATGCTGGAAAAGATCCGTCAGTTGCGCGATCTGAAACGCCAGCAAAATCTGCGCTATCTGATCGAGATCGACGGATCCTGCAATCAGCGGACCTACCGCGATCTGATGGGCGCCGGCGCGGAGGTGTTGATCGTCGGCAGCTCCGGGTTGTTCAACCTCGATCCGGATCTGGAGACGGCATGGGAAAAAATGCTGGATCAAATGCGGCAGGCGGCCTGAGGCGGGGGACATGATGCGGCATTTTCTTGGCGTTGACGTCGGCGGCACCAATACCCGCCTGTTGTTGATGAATGATGACGGCGAGTTCAGCGGGTACCGCAAGATAGCGACCGCCGACTGGGCGCAGCAGGCCGATCCGCTGGCGGCGTTGGGCCGCCTGATCGCCGGGCATTGCGAGGATCGTCAGGTGGCGCAGGTGATGCTGGGGCTGCCGGGGATCCTCAGTCGCGATCGCTCGCGGGTGCTGTCGCTGCCGTTTATTCCGGCGCTGGACGCCCAGCCGGTGGCGGTGCTGTTGGCCGATTTGTTGGCGTTGCCGGTGCGAATGGACAAGGACGTCAACCATCTGCTGTTGTGGGATTTGCAGCAGCTGCCGGCGCTGCCGCAGGTGGCGGTGGGGCTGTATCTGGGCACCGGCATGGGCAACAGCCTGTGGCTGAACGGCGACTTTTATCACGGGGCGCACGGCGCCGCCGGCGAGCTGGGTCACATTCCCTGGCCCGGCCATCAGGGCGAGTGCCCGTGCGGTAAACGGGGCTGCGTCGAGAGCCTGACTTCCGGCCATTGGCTGACCGGCTGGGCGCGCGCCAACGCGGCACAAACGCCGTTCGACCGGCTGTTTGAGCGCCACGGCGATCATCCGGATCTGCGGCGCTTCGTCGAACGATTGGCGCAGACCATCGCCATCGAAATGAACGTGCTCGATCCCCAGCGGCTGATCCTGGGCGGCGGCGTGATCGCCATGAGCGGTTTCCCGTTGGCGCACCTTGAGCAAGAGATCCGCCGCCATTTACGCGGGCCGCAGCCGGCGCAGGGGCTGGCGATCTCCGTCAGCCGCCTGACCGATGAAACCGGCTGCAAAGGCGCCTGCCTGGCCGCCCGGCGCCACCTCCAATTGAGCAGGGAGTACCCGCAATGAAAGGCAAAGTCTGCGTGTTCGGTTCGTTCAACCTAGATATCGTCGCCGGCATGGCGCGCTTTCCGCAGCCCGGTGAATCGCTGATCGCCCGCAACAGCATGATGGGCGCGGGCGGTAAGGGCGCCAACCAGGCCACCGCCGCGCTGCGCGCCGGGGCGCGGGTGCATTATATCGGCAAGGTGGGGCGCGACGACTTCGGCACCTTCGCCCGGCGCCACCTCGCCGCCGCCGGTTTCGATGCGGTGACGCTGTTTTCGACCGGCGATTGCCCGACCGGCAATGCGCTTATCTATGTTGCCGGCGAGGAGGCGGAGAATATGATCGCCGTCGATCCCGGCGCCAACCTGACGGTCAGCGAAGACGAGGTGCGCCAGTGCCGCCCGGCGATCGCCGCGGCGGATATTCTGTTGACCCAGTTGGAGAACAACCTGCCGGCGATTGAGCAGGTGATCGCCATCGCCCGCGAAGCGCAAACGTTCATCATACTCAACCCGGCGCCGTTTCAGCCGGTGCCGGACAGCCTGTTGGCTCAGGTCGATCTGCTGACGCCCAACGCCACCGAGTGCACGTTGCTGACCGGCGTGCCGGTGCGCGATGTGGCTTCGGCGCGCCAGGCGGCGCAGGTGTTGCACGCTAAGGGCATTCGTTTGCTGATCGTGACGTTGGGCACGCAGGGGGCGTTGTTCTCGGACGGGGAAAACAGCGAGCTGATCCCGGCGTTTCCGGCGCAGCCGAAAGACACCACCGGCGCGGGCGATGCGTTTAACGGCGCCCTGGCGGCGCAGCTGGCAAATCAGGTGCCGTTAGCCGATGCGGTGCGCTTTGCCGCCGCCTACGCATCGGTCTGCGTGGAACGGGCCGGGGCGGCGGGATCGATGCCGAGCTATGAGGAGGCGTTGGAACGCCAGCAGGCGTTCGCTTGACGAAGACGGGCTGCGGCCAAGAAGCGGCAGCCCGGTCCCTTACTTCAACCAGCCTTTGCGCTGCGCATCCCGCAGGTGTTGCTCCATATGGCGCCACAGCTCGGGGTGTACGTCGGCGATCGATGCATTGCGCGCCAGCACCTGCTCCAGGCTGATGCCGTTTTCCACCCAGCTCTGGCCTTCATTGTGCAGGTTCATCAGCATCGGCATGGTGCGATCCAGCAGCAGAGCGAAGCGTGCATCGGCGCTTTCGCCATCTTCATACTCCTGCCATAAAGCGGTGAAATACTCGCGCTGAGCCTCCGGCAACATGCCGAATAGACGACGTGCCGCCGCCACTTCCTGATCGTGGATCGCTGCGCGGGCCGCCAGATCGTAGACCAGCACGTCGCCGGCGTCGATTTCTACGATGTCATGCAGCAGCGCCATCTGGATCACGCGCTGAATGTCTACGTCATCACCGGCGTAGGGCGCCAGGCTCATGGCGGCGATGGCGAAGTGCCAACTGTGTTCGGCGGAGTTTTCCTGGCGCTGGGTGCCCAGCACTTTGGTGCGGCGTTGAACACCTTTCAACTTATCGATTTCCATCAGGAATTGGATGACTTGGGTCATTGAGCCGAAATCTAACGCGGGTACAGCGGATGACATGGTGTAAACCTCAAGGTGGGTGGGTTGAAGCCTGACGATTGTAGACCACCGGGCGGGGGATTTCGATGGTTACACGCGTTCACATTTTTATTTTAGCGTACACGTGTACACTGGAATTATTCTCAGTTAAGCTGCTTTGCGTTAATTTCGAACAAAGCAGGGCATTTTGAGGGGTTGCGCGTTATGGGGAAAACGGACGTAGTGAAAGCCGGGAGCAATAAGATTGTCGCCGCGGCTTATCCGTGGGCGGAAGAGATCGCCAACAGCATCAGCCACGGCATCGGGCTGGTGTTCGGCATCGTCGGCCTGGTGTTGCTGTTGGTGCAGGCGGTGAATACCGGCGCCGATGCGACGGCCATCACCAGTTACAGCCTGTACGGCGGTAGCATGATCCTGCTGTTTCTCGCTTCCACGCTCTACCATGCGATCCCGCATCAGAAGGCCAAGCATTGGCTGAAAAAATTTGACCACTGCGCCATTTATCTCCTGATTGCCGGCACTTATACCCCGTTTTTACTCGTGGGGCTGGATTCGCCGCTGGCGAAGGGCCTGATGGCGGTAATCTGGGGGTTGGCGCTGCTCGGCGTGCTGTTCAAACTGGCCTTCGCCCACCGTTTTGAAGCCCTGTCGCTGGTGACCTACCTGACGATGGGCTGGCTGTCGCTGATCGTAATTTATCAGTTGGTTACGCGGCTGGAGGCCGGCGGCGTCACGCTGCTGGCGATCGGCGGGGTGGTCTATACCCTGGGCGTGATTTTCTACGCCTCCAAGCGCATTCGCTTTGGCCACGCCATCTGGCACGCCTTCGTGCTCGGCGGCAGCGCCTGCCATTTCATGGCGATCTACCTCTACGTCTAAGCGTTCCCGCTACGTCTGAATGCGTATTGAACTGGCGCCTCTTTTGTTTTAAAAAAGAGGCGCTTGCTTCTTTCGGGTATCCAGCAAGCCCGTTCCTTCATTTCTGAGCCCGCATACCGTTTCTTTAACCTCTGTTCAGGACTCACCAAGATGATCGTTCGCTTATCCAAAGCGCTGCTGGTCTGCGCTATCGCCTTGTTCGCTTCGCTGGTCGCCTTCGGCAACATCACCGACTACGGTTCCAACTTCGCCTTCGTGCGCCACGTCTTTATGATGGACACGATTTTCCCCGACGCCACCATCGGATACCGCTCGATACAGACGCCGTGGCTGCATCACGCCGGTTATATTTTCATCATCGCGCTGGAAAGCCTGACCGCACTGCTGTGCTGGATTGGCGGCCTGCGTTTGTTGGGCGGCCTGAAACTGCCTGCGCACGCCTTTAACGGTCGGAAAAAGCTGGCGGTAGTGGGGCTGACGCTGGGTTTTCTCACCTGGCAGGTCGGCTTTATGTCGATTGGGGGCGAGTGGTTTGGCATGTGGATGTCGAAGCAGTGGAACGGCGTGCCGGATGCGTTTCGCTTCTTCGTCACCATCATTCTGGTGCTGATTTATCTGGTGCAGCGCGACGGGGAATTGGACGAGTAATGAAGATGGCCGCAGGCAGGGCGCCTGCGGCCGACGGATTATTTCTCTTCGGCCAGCGAGTAGGGCAACGGTTTGATCGCCAGTTGGCTGGCGGCATCGTCGCGCACCCGCAGCTGGCTGTCGGCATCCAAATCGTTGTTCATCACCACCTGTACCCACAGCGTGCCGTCGGCCAGTTGGCTCGACGCCAATACGGTGCCGGTGCGGCGCCAGTTTTCACCCAGTTGGAGCTCCAGATCTTCCGCCGCCTGCGGGGCGCGGGCCGCTTTACCTTCCAGCCAGTAGAGCGCCCGCTTGTTGGCACCGCGGAATTTGGCGCGCGCCACCATCTCCTGACCGGTATAGCAGCCCTTGCTGAAGCTGATGCCTTCCAGCGCCTGCAGGTTGGTAGCCTGCGGGATCAGCTGTGCGCTGTTGGCAGCGTCGATAACCGGATAACCGGCTTCGATCTCCAGCGCCAGCCATTGGCTGCTGTCATTCAGCTCTGCCTGGTCATGCAGCTTGCCGATCAGCTGTTCGGCCACGGCGGGGCGGGTCACCAGCAGAAAACGTTCCGCCGGCGTAGCGAAGTGCAGAATCGTGGTCTCGCCGTCCTGCACCACCGGGTGCTCGGCGTCCGGCAACGTGGCGAACAGGCCCGTCAGCGCGGCGCGCGCCTGGAAACCGGCGACGCCCAGCAACACCGCGTCATTATCGGCGGCGATAGTGACTTTGGAGAACACCGCATATTTTTTGATTTCAGCCAGCTGGCTGTCCAGCACGCTGCGGCGTTCCAGATAGGCGAAGCCTTCGCCACGGTGGAACAGACGCAGGTTGCTCCACATTTTGCCCTTGGCGTCGCAGTGGGCGCACAGCACGTGCTGATCGGCCGCCAGCGCGTCGATGTCCGCCGTCACCTGGCCCTGAAGATATTTCACCGTGTCCGGCCCGTTCAACGTCACCAGCGCCCAATCTTCCAGCGAGATCAGCGTCAGGGGCAGATGGGTGGAAGCGGAGGGCTGACGGGGTGGGAATGGAATGTTATGCGCCATAGTAAGTTCCTGCTCAACGTTTAGCTTACCTGAAGGGTATTGAACCCATGGTAAAAGAGGCGGCGGGCTTTGCAAACTGTTATTCGCGCCGTGGGACCGGGGGGCGCTTTTTTTGGCATTTTGCGCTTTATTACGTTTTCCGCAGCAAAGCGCCTTCCCGGCGTGTATGTCAAATTGTTACTCTATAGGCTTGCGGCCTGGGCACCCTTGCAGACAGATCCCCGGCTGATGGAATTATATTGCGACGGCGTTGCCATACAGTGTGTCATTTGAACCCTGCGCTGGCGCTGCCGCGCTGAAAAGAGGTGAGTCATAACAACATGGATATTAACAACAAAGCACGTATTCACTGGGCTTGCCGTCGTGGCATGCGCGAGCTGGACATCTCCATCATGCCGTTCTTCGAATACGAATACGACAGCCTGAATGACGCGGACAAGGCGCTGTTCATCCGCCTGCTGGAGTGTGACGATCCCGATCTGTTCAACTGGCTGATGAATCATGGCGCGCCGCAGGACGGCGAGCTGCAAAGAATGGTGACCCTGATCCAAACGCGAAATAAAGACCGTGGCCCAGTGGCGATGTGATATCCGCATTTCCTGGCGCACCCAGCTTTTTTCCCTGTTGACCCATGGCGTTCTGATCCTGCTGATCCTGATTTCGCCCTGGCCGGAAGGTTATGGCCCGCTTTGGCTGGTGCTGCTGACGCTGGTGGTGTTTCAGTGCATTCGTAGCCAGAAGCGCATCGCCGCAGTGCAGGGCGAGCTGCGGCTGCTGGCGGACCGGCGTTTCAGCTGGCACGGCCGAGAATGGCGGCTGGCGAAAAAGCCCTGGATGCCGGGCTACGGCCTGCTGCTGACGCTGCAGCCGATGGAAGGCAAAAAGCGCCGCCGGCTGTGGCTGGCTTCCGACTGCATGAGCAAAGAGGAGTGGCGCCACCTGCGGCAGCTGTTGCTGTATCCGCCGGCGGGTAACGGCGAGGAACCCTGATGAAACCCGTGCTCTGGTTGGTGGAGGATGAACCCAGCATTGCCGATACGCTGGTTTACACGCTGGAGAGCGAAGGCTTCGAAGTACGCTGGTTCGAACGTGCGGAACCGGCGTTGCAGGCGCTGGCGCAAGGCGCGCCCGCGCTTGCTATCCTCGATGTCGGTTTGCCGGATATCAACGGTTTTGAATTGTGTCGCCGCCTGCTGGCTCAGGCGGCTGACCTGCCGATTCTGTTTCTTACCGCCCGCAGTGATGAAGTGGATCGCCTGATCGGGCTGGAGATCGGCGCCGACGACTATGTCGCCAAGCCGTTCTCCCCTCGCGAGGTCAGCGCCCGGGTGCGCACCATTTTGCGCCGCCTGCATAAGCAGCAGCGCCTGCAACAGAGCGCGCGCTACCATTTCGGCGCTTTCACGCTCGACGAAGACGCGGCCACCATCTCCTACCATCAGCGGCCGCTGCCGCTGACCCGTTACGAATACCTGCTGCTGAAGACGCTGTTGTTGGCGCCTGGACGGGTGTTCTCGCGGCAGCAACTGATGGAAAGCGTTTGGGCGCAAGCGGAAGAAAGCCTGGATCGCACCGTCGATACCCACATCAAAACGCTGCGCGCCAAGCTGCGTGCGGTTGAGCCCGGTGAGCCGCCCATCCACACCCACCGCGGATTGGGCTACAGCGTGAGCCGCCAGCCATGAAAATTGGCCTGCGCCTGCTGCTGGGATATTTTCTGATCGTGGCGGTGGCCGGGTACTTCGTGCTGAGCATTTTCGTCCAGGAAGTGAAGCCCGGCGTGCGGCGCGCTACCGAAGGCACGCTGGTGGACACCGCCAACCTGTTGGCGCAAATCGCCCGTCAGGACATGCAGCGCGGCGATGCGGCGCATGGCCAACTGGCGCAGGCGTTCACGCAGCTGAACCAGCGGCCGATCGGCGCCAATATCTCCGGCATCCGCAAGGATCGCAGTGAATACCACGTCTATCTGACCGATGCCCAGGGCCGGGTCATTTTCGATTCTGCCGGCCGCGCGCAGGGGCAAGACTACTCGCGCTGGAATGACGTTTATCGGACGCTGCGCGGCCAGTACGGCGCCCGCAGCACCCGTAGCGATCCAGAAGATGAAAACAGTTCGGTGATGTATGTGGCCGCACCGGTGATAGAGCAAGGGCGTATTATCGGCGTGCTCACCGTGGGCAAACCCAACAGCACCATGGCGCCGGTGATCAAACGCAGCGAACGGCGCATTCTGTGGGCCGGCGCATTGCTGCTGGGGATCGCGCTGCTGATCGGGGCGGTATTCGTCTGGTGGATCAACCGTTCGATAGGCCGGCTGGTGCGCTATGCCGACGGGGTGGCGCAAGGGGAAAGCGCGCCGCTGCCCAAAGTGGGTGGCCGGGAATTGACGCAGCTGGCGCAGGCATTGGAGAGTATGCGGCTGAAGCTGGAAGGCAAAGCTTATATCGAACAATATGCACATACCCTGACGCATGAGCTGAAAAGCCCGTTGGCGGCGATCAGGGGCGCGGCGGAGCTGTTGCAGGAGCTGCCGCCGCCGGAGACCGCCCGGCGTTTTCTCACCAATATCGAGCAGCAAAGCGCACGCATCCAACAGCTGGTGGACAAACTGCTGGTGCAGGCGCGGCTGGAGAGTCGGCCAGACATGGAAACCGCGCCGATTGCGATCGCGGCGCTGGTCAGCCAGACGATGGCGGGCAAAGAGGCGCAGGCGACGCAACGCGGCGTCAGATTGCAACTGGAGGCGTTGGCGGAGGTGACGCTGAACGGCGATGCGTTGCTGATCAGCCAGGCGTTGACCAACCTGCTGGACAACGCGATCGACTTTACCCCGTCGGGCGGGGGCGTCAGCGTGCGAGGCGAACGGCGGGAACAGTATTACTGCATCAGCGTCTGTGACGACGGCAGCGGCATTCCTGACTACGCCCTCGATAAAGTGTTCGAACGTTTTTATTCGCTGCCGCGCGCCGAACGGCCGAAAAGCAGCGGGCTGGGCCTGAACTTCGTGCAGGAAGTCGCCCGTCTGCATCATGGCGGCATTCACCTGCGCAACCGCCGGCCGCACGGGGTGGAAGCGACTTTCATGTTATCGCTGTGACTTCACCTTCCCTTCACATAACCACATTCTGATTTCACCTGCGGGTTTTATCGTGGCCTTATTACCTACGAGGAGCGAGCATGATGAAATCGGTACTTTTCTGGAAAATAACCACGCTGCTGGGATTGATGGTGGTGATGTTGATCCCCATCGCCCAGCTGATGAGCGTGATCGACGAACGCAGCGGCTATCGGCAAAGCGTGGTCGGGCAGGTGGGCGAAAGCACCAGCGGGGCGCAGCGCGTGCTCGGTCCGTTGATTGTCATTCCCTATGTCGAACGCGAAGAGAAGAAAGACGAGAAAGGACAAACGGTAGTGCAGCGGGTGCAGCATTACCGCTATTTGCTGCCGGAGTCGCTTCAGGTACAGGGCGCGCCGAATGTGGAGGTGCGCAAGTTGGGCATTTATCAGACGCAGGTTTACCAGGGGCCGCTGAACTTCAAGGTGCGTTTCGGCCAGCCGGAGCTGACGGATTTGCAACGCGCCAACGTGACCGTCGGCCAGCCGTTCCTGCTGGTGGCGCTGAGCGACTCTCGCGGCATCAAGCGCATTTCCCCGCTGGCAATGCCGCAGCCGGTGGCGTTTGAGCCGGGCACCGGCGTGGGCTCGTTGCGCCAGGGGATCCACGCACCGCTGACGTTGACGGCGCTGCAACAAAAAGAGGGGCTGAACGCTGACTTTACCCTGACGTTGGCGGGCACCAGTAGCCTGTCGCTGGTGCCGCTGGGGCGCAGCAGCGAGCTGCAGCTGCAAAGCAACTGGCCGCACCCGAATTTCCTCGGCAACTTCCTGCCGGACGAACGCAAGGTGACGGAGCAAGGGTTTAGCGCTCGCTGGCGCAGCACCTGGTTTGCCAACAACATCAACAGTGCGTTCTATTACGACGATGCCATTATCGACGAGGACAAGCTGCCGGCCTTCAGCGCCAGCTTGGTCGAACCGGTCGATCACTACCAGCTGACCGAGCGCGCGGTCAAATATGCGCTGCTATTTATCGGGCTGACGTTTATGGCGTTTTTCCTGTTCGAAACCCTGACCGGGCTGCGGGTGCACCCGATTCAGTACCTGCTGGTCGGTGCGGCGCTGGTGTTGTTCTACCTGATTCTGCTGGCCTTCTCCGAACACCTGGGATTCGCTCCCGCTTACCTGGCGGCCAGCATCGCCTGCAGCGGACTGATCGGCTTCTATCTGAGCGCCGTACTGCGCGGCAAGCTGCGCGGTGCGCTGTTCGCCGCGAGCCTATTGTTGTTGTACGGCGTGCTCTATTTGCTGTTGCAGTCGGAGGATAATGCGTTGGTGCTGGGGGCCGGGCTGCTGTTCGCCATTCTGGCGGGCATTATGCTGTTGACGCGCAAACTGGACTGGTATCAGGTGGCCGATCCGGCGCGTTTGACCAAGGAAACGCCGGCCGGGGAAGACGAACCACGCTTCCGGCTGTGGAAATAAGCGAGGGGAATCGGGCGCGTTCAGCGCCCGATAGCGGCTACAGCAGCGGCTCCATCTCCAGCAGGATCTGTTCGCACCATTGCTGCAGGCGCTCTTCGCTCAGATCGTATTGGTTGACCTCATCGAGCGCCAGGCCGACGAAGTGTTTGCCGTCGGCGCTCAGCGGTTTGGGGCTGGTGAACTCGAAGCCCTCCGTTGGCCAGAAGCCGATGAACTGCACGCCCAGCGGCGCGATGTGATCGTGCAACATGCCCAGCGCGTCAAGGAACCACTCACCGTAACCGAGCTGATCGCCCATGCCGTACATGGCGACGATCTTGCCTTTCAGATCCAGCTCTGGCAACTGCGGCCAGATCGCTTCCCAGTCTTCCTGCAGTTCGCCGAAATCCCAGGTCGGGATGCCGAGGATCAGAATGGAATAGTCCTCCATCAGCTTGGGCGAGACGTCTTTCAGGTTGTGCAGGTCGACCAGGTCTTCACCCAGAATCTCACGGATTTTTTCTGCCGCCATCTCGGTGTAGCAGGTGCTGGAGCCGTAAAACAGACCAATCTTCATGTGTAAACCGTTACGTTGCTGTTTAGAGAATTGCAGCGAGTATACCTGATTTGCGTCGGCTTAAGGCATAATGGCGCGGGTGGAAATGCAACAAAGAGAGGACCGCGTGCAACAGCAAGACAATGCGCTGATTGAACAATTCCTGGATGCGCTGTGGCTTGAGCGCAATCTGGCGGAAAATACGCTGGCCTCCTACCGGCTGGATTTGCAGGCCCTGGGCGCCTGGCTTGGCCAGCAAAATACCACCTTGCTGCAGGCGCAGGCGTTGGATTTGCAGGCGTTTCTCGCCGAGCGGGTGGACGGCGGCTACAAGGCCACCAGCTCCGCGCGTTTGTTGAGCGCCATGAGGCGCCTGTTTCAATATCTGTACCGCGAGAAGCTGCGCGCCGACGATCCCACCGCGCAACTGGCGTCTCCCAAGTTGCCGCAGCGTTTGCCGAAGGATCTGAGCGAGGCGCAGGTCGATGCGCTGTTGCAGGCGCCCTGCGTCGATCAACCGCTGGAGCTGCGCGACAAGGCGATGCTCGAAGTGTTGTACGCCACCGGGCTGCGGGTTTCCGAGCTGGTGGGGTTGAGCATCAGCGACGTCAGCCTGCGCCAGGGCGTGGTGCGGGTGATCGGCAAGGGCAACAAGGAGCGGCTGGTGCCGCTGGGCGAAGAGGCGGTCTACTGGATCGAAAATTACCTGGAGCACGGCCGCCCATGGCTGGTCAACGGCCAGACGCTGGATGTGCTGTTCCCCAGCACCCGCTGCCAGCAAATGACCCGACAGACGTTCTGGCATCGCATCAAACACTATGCCATCCTTGCGGGCATCGACAGCGAGCGTCTGTCGCCGCACGTGTTGCGGCACGCGTTCGCCACCCATTTGCTGAACCATGGGGCCGATCTCCGTGTCGTACAGATGTTGTTAGGGCACAGCGATCTCTCGACCACGCAAATTTATACACATGTAGCGACCGAACGACTGAAACAGCTACATCAACAGCATCACCCGCGCGCCTGAGCGGCGGGTTCGAAAGGATTGGAACAATGAAAAAAGGTTTAATGCTGCTCTCTCTGCTGGTGGCTTCGGTGGCCGGCGCCGCCCATGCCGATGACGCGGCGATCAAAAAAGCGCTCGCCAGCCTGGGTATCCAGCAGGCGGACGTGCAGCCTTCGCCGGTCAACGGCCTGAAAACCGTGCTGACCGACAGCGGCGTGCTGTACGCCTCCGAAGACGGCAAGCACATCCTGCAGGGCCCGCTGTTTGACGTCAGCGGCAAAGAGCCGGTCAACGTGACCAACCAACTGCTGGGCACCAAGATGGACGCGCTGAAAGATCAGATGATCGTTTACAAAGCGCCGAAAGAGAAACACGTGATCACCGTGTTCACCGACATCACCTGCGGTTACTGTCACAAACTGCATCAGCAGATGAAAGAGTACAACGATCTGGGCATTACCGTGCGTTACCTGGCATTCCCGCGCCAGGGGCTGGCTTCCCAGGCTGAAAAAGACATGCAGTCGATCTGGTGCACCGCCGACAAGGCCAAGGCGTTCGACGCCGCCATGAAGGGCGATGCCGTTTCTCCGGCGACCTGCAAAACCGACATCAGCAAGCATTACGAGCTGGGCGTGCAGTTCGGCATTCAGGGCACGCCGGCCATCATCCTGGAAAACGGCATGATGATCCCGGGCTATCAGGGGCCGAAAGAGATGGCCGCCATGCTGGATGCGCACCAGGCCGCCACCAAAGCCGGTGGTTAATCGCCGGTGAGTATTAAAACGCAACTACGCCGCCGCCCGGCGGCGGACGACACGCATCTGCCCGCCAGTTTGCCGCCGCTGCTGCGTCGGCTTTACGCCCTGCGCGGCGTGCAGGCTGAGCAAGAGCTGGAACGCGGCGTCAAGGGCATGCTGCCCTGGCAACAGCTGGACGGCATCGACGACGCCGTCGGCCTGCTGCAACAGGCGCTGGCCGACGGTCGCCGTATCATGGTGGTGGGCGATTTCGACGCCGACGGCGCCACCAGCACCGCGCTGACGGTGCTGGCGCTGCGCAGCATGGGCGGCGCAGCCGTCGATTATCTGGTGCCTAACCGTTTCGAAGACGGTTATGGCCTGAGCCCCGAAGTGGTGGAGCAGGCGGCGGCACGCGGCGCAGAACTCATTGTCACCGTCGATAACGGCATCTCCTCCCACGCCGGCGTCGACGTGGCGCACGCCAAGGGCATGCAGGTGCTGGTGACCGATCATCACCTGCCGGGCGAGACCCTGCCGGCGGCCGAAGCGATCGTTAACCCCAACCTGCGCGGCTGCGCCTTCCCGTCCAAATCGCTGGCGGGGGTTGGTGTCGCGTTCTACCTGATGCTGGCGCTGCGCGCCCGCCTGCGGGACAGCGGCTGGTTCGAGCAGCGCGCGCTGGCGATGCCCAATCTGGCGGAGCTGCTGGACCTGGTGGCGCTCGGCACCGTGGCCGACGTGGTGCCGCTGGATGCCAACAACCGTATTCTGGTGTATCAGGGGTTAAACCGCATCCGCGCCGGCAAATGCCGACCGGGCATCCGCGCGCTGCTTGAAGTGGCTAATCGCGATGCCCGCCAACTGGCGGCCAACGATCTCGGTTTCGCTCTCGGTCCGCGCCTCAATGCCGCCGGCCGGCTGGACGACATGTCTATCGGCGTGGCGCTGCTGCTGAGCGACGACATTGCGCAGGCGCGTATGCTGGCCAACGATCTCGATGCGCTGAACCAGACGCGACGCGAGATAGAGCAAGGCATGCAGGTGGAAGCCCTGCAGCTGTGCGATCAGCTGGAGCGCACCAGCACCGAGCTGCCTTACGGGCTGGCGATGTATCACCCGGAATGGCACCAGGGCGTGGTGGGCATCCTAGCTTCGCGCATCAAAGAGCGTTTCCACCGCCCGGTGATCGCGTTCGCACCGGCGGGCGACGGCATACTGAAAGGCTCCGGCCGTTCGGTGCCCGGCCTGCACATGCGCGATGCGCTGGAGCGGCTGGATATGCTGAACCCCGGGCTGATGATGAAGTTCGGCGGCCACGCGATGGCGGCCGGATTGTCGCTGGAAGAGGCCAAATTCGACGAGTTCCGCCAGCGTTTCGGCGAGTTGGTGGGTGAATGGCTCGATCCGGCGATGCTGGAAGGGGTGATCTGGTCCGACGGCGAACTGGCGATGCAGGAGCTGTCGCTGACAACGGCGGAGCTGCTGCGCGAGGGCGGCCCGTGGGGCCAGGCGTTCCCGGAACCGACCTTCGACGGCAAGTTCCGCATCCTGCAGCAGCGGCTGGTGGGCGAGAAACACCTGAAGCTGATGGTGGAGCCGCTCGGCGGCGGCCCGTTGCTCGACGGCATCGCGTTCAACGTGGACACCACGCTGTGGCCTGACAGCAGCGTGCGCGAGGTGGAACTGGCCTACAAGCTCGACGTCAACGAGTTTCGCGGCAACCGCAACGTGCAACTGCTGATCCAGCATCTTTGGCCGCGCTGAGGCGAAATTGACGTTCGTGCATCGGTAAGTGACTGGTGCACGAACGCTCATCAGTTTCGTGGTGAGATGATCAGGCTGGCGACCCCTTTCTGTTCGATAATTTCCAGCATTCTGAGCGCGGCTCCCTGGGGTTTTACCGCGTTACGTTCCCATTTTTGTACGCTGGTGGTCGACATGTTGACCACGGCCGCTAAATCGGCCTGGCTCAAGCCGAGCCGTCTGCGCAGCATTTTGATGCGTGCGCCGTCCATTTGATCATGCTGCTCACGCTGGGCATGTTGTTCCTGCGCCTGTACTCGTGTGGCGATGTTGCGTACGGTATCGTCTGACACCGCACCGATCTCATTAAAACGCTGTGCCATTTTTTGCAGTCTGAGCAGGCGATTATCAGTCATCGCATTTCACCTCTCGCAAGTAGCCGCTATCGATGGCTCGTTTGATAATTTCCGGCGGCATGACAAGAAAATCTCTGGCGAGCTCGCGCTAGGTTGCCAATTCATCATCGTTGATTTCTTTTGCACCGTTCTGTTTTACGGTGTTTTTCAGCCATCCATCAATAAAATACTGATGACGACCGCGTTTAAACGCCACGATGGATCGAGCGCCACCCCGTTTACCCCGATTGAGCGAAATACGTTTCTTGTAGACGCCGCCGCCCAGATCGCCGTCATGGTTACCGTGTGCGAGTTCGTGAGCCGCGGTGCAAATCTTTTGATCGACGATGCGATTTTTCTTCATAAATTTGTCGAAATCATCCGTGACGAAAATGTCCATTTTGGCACCGCCTGTCCCTGTGAGTCATCATAGCGACTATAGTCTCAATGACCACATTGCTCAATACTTGAACAGCTTGGCGGCGTGAGGGGCACCGGTAATAAAACGCTGGTGAAATTCCTGCTCTTCCTGCCACCCGCTTTGTCGCCCGATCGCCACAAAAACTGACCAACTCGCTATAAACTGCCGCCCGGATCCGTTAGAATTAGCGGTTCCAATGGCATTCCGCCATCGACGACATCAACGTAAAAGAACGAAACCATGTTTGAAATTAACCCGGTAAAAAACCGAATTCAGGACCTGTCCGAGCGGACTGCGGTTCTTAGGGGGTATCTTTGACTATGATGCCAAGAAGGAACGCCTAGAAGAAGTCAACGCCGAGCTGGAGCAGCCGGACGTTTGGAACGAGCCGGAACGCGCACAGGCGCTCGGCAAAGAGCGCGCCGCGCTGGAAGCCATCGTTGAAACCATCGATCAGCTGGAGCAGGGCGGCGAAGACGTCGGCGGGCTGCTGGAACTGGCGGTGGAAGCCGACGATGAAGAGACCTTCAACGAAGCGGTCGCCGAGCTGGATCAACTGATGAGCAAGCTGGATCAGTTGGAATTCCGCCGCATGTTCTCCGGCGAATACGACAGCGCCGACTGCTACCTGGATATCCAGGCCGGCTCCGGCGGCACCGAAGCGCAAGACTGGGCCAGCATGCTGCTGCGCATGTACCTGCGCTGGGCCGAAGCCAAGGGCTTCAAGACCGAAGTGATCGAAGAATCCGACGGCGACGTCGCGGGCCTGAAATCGGCCACCATCAAGATCATCGGCGACTACGCGTTCGGCTGGTTGCGCACTGAAACCGGCGTGCATCGCCTGGTGCGCAAGAGCCCGTTCGATTCCGGCGGCCGTCGCCACACCTCGTTCAGCTCGGTGTTCATCTACCCGGAAGTGGACGACGATATCGATATCGAAATCAACCCGGCGGATCTGCGTATCGACGTGTACCGCGCCTCCGGTGCGGGCGGTCAGCACGTCAACAAGACCGAATCCGCCGTACGTATTACTCACCTGCCAACCAACATCGTGGTGCAGTGCCAGAACGATCGTTCTCAGCATAAGAACAAGGATCAAGCGTTTAAACAGCTGCGAGCCAAGCTGTACGAGTTTGAGATGCAAAAGAAAAATGCTGATAAGCAGACGATGGAAGACAACAAGTCCGACATCGGCTGGGGCAGCCAAATCCGTTCTTACGTGCTGGATGACTCCCGCATCAAGGATTTGCGCACCAACGTCGAAACGCGTAACACGCAGGCCGTACTGGATGGCGACCTGGATAAATTCATTGAGGCAAGTTTGAAAGCCGGGTTATGAGGAATAGAAATGTCTGAACAACAAGTACAGGGCGCCGATCAGGCGCTGGATCTCAATAACGAACTGCAGTCCCGCCGCGAGAAACTGGCCGGCCTGCGTGAGAACGGCATTGCGTTCCCGAATGACTTCCGTCGCGATTCCACCTCCGACAAACTGCACGCCGCGTACGGTGATAAAGACAACGAAGAGCTGGAAGCGCTGGGCGTAGAAGTGACCGTCGCCGGCCGTATGATGACCCGCCGCATTATGGGCAAGGCATCCTTCGTTACGCTGCAGGACGTGGGCGGCCGCATTCAGCTGTACGTCGCGCGCGACGATCTGGCTGAAGGCGTGTACAACGAGCAGTTCAAGAAGTGGGACCTGGGCGATATCCTCGGCGCGCGCGGCAAGCTGTTCAAAACCAAGACCGGCGAACTGTCGATCCACTGCACCGAGCTGCGTCTGCTGACCAAAGCGCTGCGCCCGCTGCCGGACAAATTCCACGGCCTGGCAGATCAGGAAACCCGTTACCGCCAGCGTTACCTGGATCTGATCGCCAACGAAGAGTCGCGCAACACCTTCAAAGTGCGTTCGCAGGTGATGTCGGCTATCCGTAACTTCATGGTGGAACGCGGCTTCATGGAAGTCGAAACCCCGATGATGCAGGTGATCCCGGGCGGCGCATCCGCGCGTCCGTTCATCACGCACCACAATGCGCTGGATATCGATATGTACCTGCGCATCGCGCCGGAACTGTATCTGAAGCGCCTGGTGGTCGGTGGCTTCGAACGCGTGTTCGAAATCAACCGCAACTTCCGCAACGAAGGCGTTTCTCCGCGTCACAACCCAGAGTTCACCATGATGGAACTCTACATGGCTTACGCGGATTACAAAGACCTGATCGAGCTGACCGAGACCCTGTTCCGCACCCTGACCGAGAAAGTGCTGGGCACCTCTCAGGTGCAGTACGGCGACGAAGTGTTCGACTTCGGCAAGCCGTTCGAGAAGCTGACCATGACCGAGGCGATCAAGAAATACCGTCCGGAAACCGATCTGGCTGACCTGGCCGACATGGGTAAAGCGGTGGCCATCGCCGAATCCATCGGCATCAAGGTTGAGAAGAGCTGGGGTCTGGGCCGCGTCGTGACCGAGATCTTCGAAGAAGTGGCGGAAAGCCATCTGATTCAGCCGACCTTCATCACCGAGTACCCGGCTGAAGTGTCGCCGCTGGCGCGCCGCAACGACGTGAACCCGGAAATCACCGACCGCTTCGAGTTCTTCATCGGCGGCCGTGAAATCGGCAACGGTTTCTCCGAGCTGAACGACGCCGAAGACCAGGCGCAGCGCTTCGCCGATCAGGTGAACGCCAAAGACGCCGGCGACGACGAAGCGATGTTCTACGACGAAGACTACGTCACCGCGCTGGAGCACGGCCTGCCGCCGACCGCCGGTCTGGGCATCGGTATCGACCGTATGGTCATGCTGTTCACCAACAGCCACACCATCCGCGACGTGATTCTGTTCCCGGCGATGCGCCCACAGAAATAATCGCGTTTAGCGTGAAACAACCGGTGCGGGCAACTGCGCCGGTTTTTTTTCGTCTACGGGACTTAACCGCTTAAAACATCGACAGTTACGCGCCATCTCCGCTTGCCCGCCGCCGATAACCGGTTATAATGCCTGTCGCACACCGATGCGGGTGTAGTTCAATGGTAGAACGGCAGCTTCCCAAGCTGCATACGAGGGTTCGATTCCCTTCACCCGCTCCAAAATCTCCTTATAAATCAACTAATTGATTTATAAGCGCTTCCAGCATAGGTGATTTCTCACCTACAATGCTTTCAGCCCCATTGAACTACACCCGTAACTGTCACTGTTTGGTGTGTGGTTGATCTGTGAGCATATCAAACCGTTGGCGGTCGTTCCAGCGTCTTACCGCGATAGCAAAACAAGAAAACTTAGCCCCACTGTAGGCTTTAAATACTCACAGAAAGCTCATAGCAAGGCGCATTTAAGCCCGATGTCTCTAAACAGGTTCATGGTGGTTTTCGTCCCTGCACACGATATGCAGGCTCTGCCAGCGTTTCGGCCACGCTTCCCTAATGGGATACACGGTTATCCTGATAAGTCTTTGCTATGAGTAGATCACGGATGCTGTCACTGTCGCTCCGCTTTGTGTGTTACCACCAACGGGGCTTTATGGCTTCTATTGCTTTTTGAAAGGTTTAGGCTAAGGTTATCCCTTACCCATTCAAATAGTAAGGAGTAAATAAAATGGAAAAAGAACGCTTTAAAGCTTCAGCACAGTATGACGATTGGAAAGGTAGCGCCGCAGCAGATGATGCAGATCAGGAGGATTTTAGCGACCTTCTGAGAGCTAAAGGTATTCTCAAAGAAGGGGAGGTTGTTAAGGGCATTTCCTTCTACTCAGGGGTACATTTCCTGAGTGTTTCAGCATTTATTACTGACGAGGAATATGGTTTGCGTAGGGAGCGTATTGAGATAACGCTCGAAGAGTTTTTCAAAACATTCAAGCGTTTTTCAATCTATATTTCCCGTGATGGGGAGTTTGACGATCAGGAAATTGAGTTCAAAGAATAAGGAGGCAAGGCTAATCCAAATACCATTGGGTATTGCTCCAAAGGTGATTTGGTTAGCCCTTATTCTTCTCGGAGAAGTGGCGAATAGCTTCTACCAAACCTTGGCGCTCTACGTAGCTATGCAAAGTTGGGCGGGGCACGTTCAGCTTGCGGGCTAGTGCCGACAGTTTCAGGTCCTCGATCCCAAGGTGCATAACCGGGCGGCCTACTGCGTCTAGCATTACAATCTTCATGGTGTTTTCCTTTTGTTTAAACAACAAAGGCGGGGGCTAGTGCCTCCCGCCATTGCTTAGGCTGAACTCTGTATTAACCCAGATATTAACCCAGTGTGATTTTGCTCACGAAGTCCGGGCGGTATACCACGGGAAGGGAAGACCACTCAGAGTAAACCTCAGGATTATTCAGCTTATCTTCCAGCACATAGGCATAGAAATCGCGGACTTGACCAGATGCCGCTTGATCAAAGTTACGAGATGCAGGGCCTACAATATTGCGGGCATAGCTACCAACGCTGCGATGAGTCATTGGGAACAAGAAGCCTTCACCCTCGCCGATCGCGTAGTCGCTGTTAGGATTTTGTACCACAGTCAAGCCATTAACTGTAAACCATTCAAAACCCGGTGTTTTCTCTTTGTTGTTGAACAACATATTAGGAGAAACCAAGCCGTCTTTCAGCAGGGACAAAGTTGCGGAGTCCCATTTGATAGCGCTGTAAAGATCGTCATCTGCCACAAGGATGAAGCCCGGCATGTTGCGGGTTGATGCACCCATCAGACGGCGGATGCGGCGCTTAAAGGCGTCCAACTGCTCAAGAGCGATTTCACCCTGTGCAGTCTTCAGGGTTTCATTGCCCTGACGCTTGTCGAACACGTCCGCATAGTCGATCACGCCGTCATTGGTATGCGGGTCGATCACTTTGTGTTCAAACAGAGCCTGAGCGAACATCTTTTCGCGGCTTCGGGCGAAACTTCCGAATTGACGGTCGCCTTCAGCTGCGATCAGTTCCAATGCGGTTGTTTCGCGGTCTGTACCAAAGGCGCGATGGCCTTGGAAATCGGAACTCGAGATTTTACCGCTGGTGGCTACGTGTGGGATTTCCACAGTGAAGTTTTTGGCACGGTCACGGGAAACATCGTTGACCTCAGAGCCATAGCGTTCCACAGTGTTCAGCAACTTGGACTGTTCACCCAACAGGTAATCAACCTCAACCTTTGCAGTCTGCGAGGTTTCACGGTCGAACAGGCCCAGATCGGTCAACAGGTTACCGTCTACTTTCTTATCCGCATATGGGGTTACCATATCCAGCTTTTCAAATGCTTGCTTAGCCATTGTTTTTATTATCCTTTATTAGTTAATGGTCAGACGGTTGATGCCGGATGCTTCGATAGCGGCAATGGCTTTAGCGGTGCCTGCTGCGTCTGCGCCATTCAGGGCGTCGCGTTTCAGGACCACACCACGATCAGCGATGATCACGTGAACCTTAGCGCCAGCTTTTGCAGGGTGGATAACCACCAACGGGGATTCGGCATCGCCTGCGCCAAATTTGGTGCCGTCGGCTTTGATAACGTCGCCGGGAACCAGATCGGCGGCCAGTGTTTCGATCACGATTTCGCGCTTGTCAAAAACTGGGTCAACGCTGTATGCGACAACATCGGTAAAGCTCTTGGCTTGAGTGCCTTCAAGTTTCATCTTATTGATATCCTTATGAATGGTTGGATTTTTGGGAGGGGTGCGGCGTTGCACCTCTGGGGTGTGTTTGAGGCAAGCCACAGGAACGCCTGAGAGGCTCTCTGATAGTGGCTAGACTCGGCTAACCTGATTGCTCAGGCTGCACAGCAGCGCGTCACCACGGGCCGGGGAGGCCGTAGAAACACGTGTTCAATTGGGGGTTGATCTGTTTGTTGATCAGTTGGTTGGTCAGGTGGTCTGTTAGTCAGGTTACGAGGTGGGGATATGGAAAAGAATGGAGACCCACAGGCAGGAATGAAGGGCTTAGGTCCATAAACTTGCCTGCGGGGTCCAAACTCACACGCACCAACATGCTCTCCGTTTACCAATAGATCCAACCATTGGTGAGGGCGGCTCATCGATTCGTTAATCGGGTAAGAGCCTTTCTCCAACCCCATCAAACAAAATGAGATTCGAGAAAGGCCCGGCCAGATGAAGGGCCGGGGACCTTGTCAACGAGTGAGAAGGAATATGAGCAGGTAACGCAATCACATTCCTCATGCTCTCTGTTGAGTACCGGAAACAGATAATGACTCACGGGGCGAAATCATTACGGGCAACCGGACAAAGAGCATGAGGAATGCAGCGGAGGCCGGTCCGCTTTATTCCCGCACGTCAACAGGATAACTGTGACGCGCTGTGTGTGAGAGGAGACTCACGGGAGATACACTTGATCAGCTAGATTGTTCAGCTAAATGTTCTGAAAAGAGATTGAAGCGCCCGCCGGTCTGAAACCTGTGAGAAACATCGCGGCGGGGTGCGCTTGGTGCCGGGTGATAAGTCCGGTCTTTTTGTCGAAATGGCTATCGACTGCCGGGACAGGAGGCCCGGGCTTGTGTAGTTGCTATCGAAGGGTAAATGCGAGTAAACCCCTTAACGCTTCACTACAAGATATATTTTAACACGAATGAGAATCATTATCAATAAAAAGTTTCAGTTTTTCTCTGAAAAGTTGCCTAGGTGGGGTATGCGTTGTGATTGGTGTGTGGTAAATTTTGGCGAGAGGGAATTATACCATTCCGTAAAGCGCTCTGTAATCGATTCTAAGCGGTTCTATGGCCTTGTGGCTATGGTTGGGTGGGTTGACCCGAGAAAACGTCACAGGGAGGCGTACAGGCGATTCTAGCGGGGGTCTGGGTGGGGTTGTTATCTGTATTCAATTCTGGGGCTGCCCCCCTAGACTCTCGGCTGTCGGCCTCGTGACAATATCCAAAATGTCTTGCTCAACTGTTCGTTGAGCGCTGCCAAAATAGGGCGTCTGTTGACGTGCCTGTTAACGTACATGGAGCACAGCTCCAGATCCCACACTGTGTAAACAGGCTGGCTAGCCTGTCTACGAAACCAGAGAACACACAACCAACTCCACAGCTAACGCTGATCACCACTTACTTACTCAATTTAACTCCGATCAATCTCCGATCAATCCCTTACCTGTGGAATGGTTTACCCCTGTGGAATGCGACGCCGTCGCCATGTTTTTATGAGGACGCTCTCCGAGCGGGGAGCGAGGAGAGCGGACGCGATAAAAACATAAAGACAGTGTTTTAAAGATCTTATGAATGAAATGAATAAGATCTTATGCGAACAGGGTGAGCAAGTAATCTATAGTTAATACTCGCGCTCCTCCAGAGGAGCACGCCAAACGCGAAGCAGGTTAGCGGAGCGCCGGGAGCCGCAGGCGACCCTACGAGCGAAGCGAGTAGGGTGATTTAGTGTTTGATGTAGTGGATTGATATAGTAGCGTCCGGATTCCGTACTACCCCCCGTCCGGATTCCGTACTACCCCCCGTCCGGATTCCGTACTACCCCCCGTCCGGGGTCAGATAGAGCCTCCCCTGTAGGGGAGGGGTATCCCAGAAGATAGGGGGTGCACTCTACTGCAAGGGTCACACTGGCCCGCCTCACCTGTGGCAACTCTCCAACAATTCAAAACTGGCCTACCTGTGGAGTAGCTTACCTGTTGGCCCTTCAACTTGTGGGCAGTCAGTCAATCGGTGGCTAGCACACTACAAAACACCCGTCAACAAAAAGATTGAGGAAAAGCTTGTACTTTTCTGTAGGTCGTGGTAAAATATATACATGCCATGTTAAATGCGTAGAGAATTCCCGGAAGGTGATTACAAAATATGTAATAACCCCGGTGGGATTTGAATGATGATAATACACAATCAACGAGAGGAAGTCAAGCCATGAATCACGAAACAAACTGCACCACCAACTACAACAGCAGCACCGCCGCCGCCTACTACTCTTCAGGCCTCGACTTGCTGCGTTTCGGCACTGAAGACGAAATCATTGATGCGTTGGTGTCTGGCGAGATCAATAAGGATCGCGTCTACCGGTTCCGTTGCGATGAGGCAACACAGGATCGCATTGAAGTAACTGGCCGAGCGCTGAAAGCTGCAAACCGTTTGGCCCGCCAACTGAAGAAAGCACGCGAAGCCCAAAACAACGATCTGGCTGCGGTACTGGCAACCATTCACCCGGGCGATCCTAACGACTTGTCGGATTACGTGTTAGATGAGCTGCACAACCAGATCACTTTTGCGTCAATCGCGTATGGCGTGGATATGACGATGCAACAGGCAATTAGCCTTGCCGTCTTCCACATGGCGCAGAGCCAGCAAGCAGCCAGCGTTTAAGGCAGCACAGACAGAATGACGGGCCGCAAGGCCCATTAACGAGGAGACAACGAAATAATGAGCAATCCAAACCCAAATAAAGAAAACCGGTTCGCCCCTAAAGATTGGGCAGCAGTCCCAACAAAAGAAATTATCTCGCTGTTGGGAATCGGAAATATTACCGTTAACGGTCTTATCAACTGGCAACACAGAAACGGAAAATCTTCCAATATTGAGGCAGCAATTAAGACTCATCGAATTGTGGAGAAGATTAAGAAGCACAACGCCGAGATTGAAGAGTTGGGCATAGTCAGGCTGACTATGTACCCGGTCTTTTCTTAACAGGAGAACAGAATGAAAGATAAACGCCAGCATTTCGAAATTACTCTCAATAAAGAGTTAAAGGCCCTCCTGTTGGAAAAATCAGAGAAAGAAGGCCGATCTACCCAATCAATCATCCGCGAGGCGCTTGCCTCCTACTTAGTTTCTGGAGAAACAAACAATGATCACAGCAGTAAATAACACCACCCCAAACACTGAAACTTTCTTCATGTCTTATTACGGCATCAAGGGAGCATTGAATATCCAAACCCCGAAAGGCGCGGTTAAATTCCCAGTTGCCGCGCGTGACACATTGCTCTATCTCATGAGCTGGAAAACAGAGGAAGTGTTTCCGAGCCTCCCGAGAATTGCGGAAATGGTTGGACACTCCCGCACAGTGGTTGCGGAGGCTGTGGCATTCCTCAAGAAACACGGATTCATTACCATTGGTAAAAAGGTCACTGCAACGCAGCAAGTTAATCTATATACAGTGGTGAGTCTTCAGGAAGCAATGGAAATTATCGGCAACTCGGGGGAAGTAAAAAATGAATCAGGTCCTACTGTTGGAAATAAAGCACAAAGCGTTAAGCATCCAAATAGCCCAACAGAGAGCACGCCTGAGAATACACACGACGCTCGCCCTGTTGGGATTGACGATAGTCACAGCGCCGAGCCTGAACAACCTGCACAGCCTTCACAGCTTCCTCCTGTAATCGTTGAGGAACAGTCAGCAGAGGAAGAAGAGGAAGAGCCAGACTTCAACTCATACGCCGCTATGGCGGCCCCTGTGGCTCTCTCTGGATGGGTGACAACCCACAACGCCACCGTAGAACTTAAAGCCGCCTACGAGGCGCACAGGAACACCTGCGGCGAATCCCACAGCATCCCGAGCAATGCACATCACACCCCGAGTTACTCAACGGCTGAATATGACGCCGGGGAAGCATTTTAATAAGGAGAATCAGATATTGGCTAAACGGAAATTGGTTACAGCTGGAAAATACACACCCGCCCGCCTGACTGACAATGAAGAATTCGCCCTCCTTGAGTTGGAAGAAAAACTAAAAGAACGAAAGGCCCGTAAGACTCAATTGTCTATGTACCTCCCCAGTGTGTTGGATCAAGTCAAAGCAGCGCTGATCATCTCCATGCCAATGGAAGAGATCAAGGAGAAATACGGCGTCCCCACCCGAGTTATTATGACTCTTCAGAAGAAATACAATCCCAAGTTGCGTAAAACTCGCCACCTAAAGAAATACGATAAACTCTATTACGCTGACCAGATGATCAAAGAAGGTTACACAGAAGAGCAGATCGCCCAGTTCCTCGATCTAACAATCAAGGGATTTAGATTCATCTGGAACGAAAGAACAATTGATATTCCTCTTGCACCACGTAAAGGAATGCCTAGGCACTGGAAAGAATTTCCATACACGGGAATTAATTAAGTCAACAATCAAGCAAACAACAATAACGAATGCAATTCCCATGAAGTCCCGATCCCTTGTGGTGACGATAGGCCCATACGGGCCTTATACGGTTCGCCAACTCATTTCCAAATGTGGAAGTTCAATATCAAAGGTGCTTAATCCCAGCCTTATCTTTAGGCGTCTTTTCGATATTGTGCTGAATGTGGTCACCAAAGTTAAGCTATGGCCCCTCTACATTTTAGCATACGAAATATTCAGAGCTTACACCGCACACAGTTAAGCCAACAGATAAACACAATTACCTAGCCAAATAAAAGGATTCAATAATGAGCACCAAGCCAGTAATGAAAAGCAGCACCCTCGATATTCTGAAAGCCCAGATGAAGAACAGCCTGAATGAACAGGTTGAAAAGTCCAAAGAGAAAGCAGCCGCTACCAAGATTGAGAAGGCCAAGGCCGCCGGGGAAGTGTTGGAAGAGCTGATCGCAAAACGCGCCGCAGAGAACACCACGCAGAACACCACGCAGGCCGCCGGTAAGGCTGACCGTACTGATCGCACTGACCGAACTGACCGCACCATTAAATCACGTGGGATCGCACTGTGTGCAGCTGCCCAGGGCTACAGCGCCAACAATCGCCCGGTCAGTCTGCTGACCAAATCAGCCAAGGGTGCCAACGGTCGCCGCCGTGTGTGGATCAACAAAGCCGCCGACCCTGAAGGGATGAAAGTCACTCTGATCCGCAAAGCAAATGGCTCTATCGTGGCTCCCAACGGCTACCGTCTTGCACAGGCGACGATTGATTACATGGAACGCGTGGGCATGGTGCTGACTATCGAAGGCGAGGCGTAATAGATGAGCATCCGAGAGATCAACACCCGAGAGATTAACACTATCCGAGATACGATCAGCACCAAAGTGCAGTCTAGCGCCTGTCCTGTCCAACTGTTCGAACTGACCCAACCGGATCCGCGTGTTGATGCGTGGTTGCCTCTGGTGGCGGGCAAGACGCCTAATCAGATTGTGGATGCAGTCTACAACCAAAAAACCACCCTGAAGCGGTTGGAGTTGATCCGGCATGACCTGACCCACAACCGAACCCACACCAAGATTAACCGCCTGATTGCCGCCTCTGTGGGTATGGCGATTAGCATTCTCAAAGAGGAGATCGAATAATGGCCGGTAATGTAGTAGTTACGCAGACAAAAAACGAAGTGGTCTTCAGTGTCGATCAGAAATCATTCAACGATGCCAAGAAGAAGATTAACTCGCTGAAAAGCGAATGGGAGAAAACCACCTCAGCCCCACGTTCTACACGTGAGCGAGCGGCACGCCCAAAAGGTGGTGAGCGCTTCGACGCGGCAGCCAAGGCCAAAGCCGCCAAAGAGCGAAAAGAGGCAGCGGCGGCAGCTAAAGAGAAGGCAGCAGCCGCCAAGGCTGAAGCACTGGCCCAGCGCCAACAGAACAGAGAGCTGGCTAAACAGCAACGTGTGATCGACAAGATGAACGCACGCCAAGCCCGCTTTGCTCCGGTGTACAACAACACTAAAGGCGCGATGAACTACACCCAACGCGCTCAATTACGGGCTGACTTTGCCAAGATTAACCAAGAGTACGCTAAAGGCGCTATCGGTGCTCAGACGTACACGGCCAAACTTGGCGAGCTTCAGAAACAAATGAGAGCAACAGCCAAACAGGCTCGCCAGCCTCTGGCCCCTCCAACTGTGGGCGGCGGTCTGAGTCCTGTAGCCGGTGCTATCGGTGCCGGTCTGGGTGCATATGGTGTTCTGGGTGCCGGTAAGTCTCTCATGAAAACGGGCGTTGACTTCCAAGGCATCCATTCGATCCTCAAGATGACCGAAGACGACGCAGACGGCGCAGCCCAGTCGATGGAATACCTAATGGGCCTCTCTTCCCGTCTGGGTGTGGACATGGTGGACCTTGCCGATCAGTATGCCAAGATGAACCTATCAAGAGGCAAACTTAGCAAGCAGACCGTACAGGACGCTGTAACAGGCATTCAGGAATACGGCACGGCCCTCCACCTTGATAAAAACCGCATGAGCCTAGCTAACTTTGCAATCCAACAAATGTTCGGAAAGAACAAGGTCATGAGTTCTGAACTCAATCAGCAGCTGGCGGAATCCATGCCTGGGGCCAAACAGGCATTCTTGAAGGCTTGGCAGGACGCTACCGGCAATGTAAACCTGACCCAAGGCATGTTTGATAAAGACATGGAGAACGGTCTGATCACAATGGAGAAGATTGCTCCCCATCTGGGCAAGGCCTTTGGTGACATGGCCCGCAAGGGCGATGCGCTGAGCTTTGCCGTCAAAGGTATCAACGCCTCTTACAACCGGATGATCAACCAATGGAACTTGTTCAAGAATAAGATCTTTGAATCCAAGTTTGGGGATGCACTAACTAACTCATTCGATAAGGCATCCGCAGCACTTGAGAACCTCTCAGACATTGCAGGCGGGCGACTGGGTGACGTGTTGGGGGGATTGATTGACGGCTTCGTTGATATGGCTACCTATGTGCACGACGGCTTTGTATTGGCTGATCGAGTCATTGAGCATTACCTCACCAAATGGGGTCTAGATGCAGATCAGATTTCCAAGGCTTTCAACTTCGTGGGCTGGACGGCGGGGGCGCTGCTGTTTGGTTCGGGTCTGTTGCGTATCACCAACCTCCTGAAGAACCTGATCAGACTGGTGCCGGGCATTAAAGCACTGGGCAAGGCTATGGCGGGAGCCGGTCTGGCCTCTGAGGCGGTAGCCGCAGCAGCAGGAACAGCGGGTGCAGCTGCTAAGGGTGCTCCAACCTCTACCGGTGGTGTAGTCTCCAAGGCAGTGAAGGGCGCAGGCGTTGTAGCAGGTGGGCAGACTGCCGCGACTGGTGGCGCTTCCAAACTCATGAAGTTCTTGGGTCCAGTTGGTGAGCTTCTGACGGCCTACGAGGTAGGCAAGTCCCAGTTTGGTGACCAGACAGAGAACATTAACGCCGCCCGTGAGGAAGGCAAGCGCCCTATGAGCTTCATCGATAAGGCGGCCCAAAAGGCCGGCATGTGGCAGCTGTCTGAATCAATGTACCCATCTCCGGCACTGGTGAATGACCTCAAGCCTAACGTGCCTTACACTGGACACATCGACTACATGAAGCAGACGGCATCCCCAACAATGGACACATTCAAGTCTCCGACTGTCAATGTCAAACTTGAGCAGCCTAAAGAGGTAGACGTTAAGGTTGATCTCAATGTGAACGATGGGAAGATCACAGACTTGATCGAGGCATCCATTCAGGATCAGCAGGCTATGACGTTCAACCTGTTGGCCGGAGGTGGTGAGTAAATAACCACCGATAGAGCCACCAATGAAAGAACTACACAAGGGCTACCCGAAAGGGCGGCCCTTTTTCTTTGGGTATACCCGGATAAATCAGGGGTGCCTGTTTACGCTGGTGTGTGGGAGAAATATCCCGGTGCCCGGATAGTGGTGCTTGACTGGTCTCTTCTGGTCTGACCACCTGCCAATCATCTTCTGGAAATATCATAGGCCTCTCCGATGCCACTGGATAGCCCCAGGTCTCCTGTACGCCACCAGATTGATTCTATTTTGAATCTGAATACAAAGATTTACCTTAAATTTAAAGCCTCTCAGAAGTCGATACAGAGCTTTCTGACGGGCCTGTTTGGCTGACTGGTTACCCGGTGCGTAATTGGTACATGAATCGGTCCGCCTCTTCAGGCCCCAATCCGTGCAGACCGCGTAAACACTGGGTTTTGAATTGGCCCAAAGGGCGTTTGGGCAGGGCTATTTAACATAATGACCGTTATCCGCACCACTGTAACCACTCCGACTAGTTCCCTTTCCTCTATCTCAATCCATTTGGTAACGCTACGCCAATTCTGAGACAACAACGAAGGGCAGAACACGCCAGATTTCACAGAGAAGATTGTGAGTGTGGATAACTCTATCAGGCTGTGGGTAAGTCCATTAACAAATACCGATATTCTACCTTTTGGACACTTCACCCAACATCCGGCCGAAATGGATGTTTAGGCCCATAAATGCCTTTTGGGCGCGGCTGCGCCTCTTTGGGCAAGATTACCTTGCCGCTGTGCGGCAGACAACAGGAGGCCCGGAGGGGCCGACTGGTGGGCCTCTTCAGGCCTCCCTTTTGGGCGAAAATAAAATTATCGAGCGTAGCGAGATGGGGGCAATGAAATCGGCCTAGCAACACACCCCCACATAAAAAGCGTCAGAACGCATAACAAAAACGTCAATGCACTGTTTTTACTGGATAAATCAATCTCTCTTTTTGGGCATACCTGAAGAGGATGCAGAAGGACCACGGTACATTTCAGGTTGTTTTTTATACATCCAATCTTGCCTTTATCTTTTTTGGTTACTATTAGTCGGCTATTAAATGGCATTTAACTGTATTTATGCAATTTGATTCATGGAGCTTAATAAATCGCCAAACGATCGGTTTTTTCAGTAAGTTAGTAAAATTCTATCTTAAATATTGACAAGCTGGATTAACCAGTTGCGGCGCGCGGTTAGGTGCTGCAAGTTGCATTCCACTCCCAACTTATCCACAAATTAGGTCGGTTTTGTTCACTTGCAAACGCCGTTTTTTCTCACTATCTTGTTACCCAAGGAATGAATTGGCACTACATATAGTGTTTTGAAACTCCTTGGCAATAAAAAAGCCGAATCCACATTGTGAACTCGGCTTTCCTAGAAGCAAGGCCTCTAAGAGTTTGGCGACTCTTAGTTAACCGTCAGCTAGCTACTTTCTTACTGTGGTAAGTTGGATTGTAGACAGTCTAGCCGGGCCTTGTAAAACCATTTTGTGCCCAAAGGGCTAAGGTTCTACAACATGGCAATTTGCTATAACCGTCATCGGTACTCACAGTTGTTTACATCACTTCCTGACGATCAGGGGGGTGAAGGTCGTCATAAGTGCTGCGGTTGCGCTTATGAACAAGGCTTGCAACAAGGCTTTAAACGCAGTTCGCAAGCTTGGGTTGACCTAGATTCTCTACCTGAAAGCCAAGCGGGGACCGTTCGTCATAAAAGCCCTAAGGCAGCGTATGCCAAAGGTTATAACGACGGCATGATGGCGTCTTACGATAAGCCTTCGAAGGCTGGTTAAAAGAGACTAAACAATGAGGGTGGATTATTCCGCCCTCTCACCAAACATCTGAGTGAGGTTGTATCGATGTCAAAACGCAAAGTTGGTCGTAGTGCGATTACTGGTCAATTTGTGACTGAGAAAGAAGTTAAGAAAAACCCTAAAACTACGGTTACGGATACTATCAACTATCCGAAGCCTCAAAAGAAAAAACCATAGTTACATTTATACTCAATGGAGCGCCCCTTGGGCGCTCCATTTCTGAAAAAGTTTATTCGTTTTGGTGGGGCACCCCATCATAATCCACCAACTCTATGATCTTTCTTAAATCATCCAGCCCGGCCCCTCGGCTGTAGACCTGTTTTGCTATGGTTTTCTGTGTGTGGCCCACAAGCGCGGCTATCCTGCTGTCGTCTATGTTCTGCCTGTCCAAACAAGTGATGAACATTCCCCTCAAGCTATGGAAACACTGCCTATCACTTGCAGCAGGCAAGACACGATTCCTCAACCGGGTAAACTTCTGACTAAAATACGGCGCTTTCTTCCCATCGCTTCGAGTAACGTTGTTTGCGCTAGGCAATAGATATTCATTACCCCTGCTCAGGTACTTCTCTATTACTCCAACAATGAGCGAATGCACCGGAATTGTGCGAATGCCCGCTTTTGTCTTGCTCTTGTTAATGTGGAGCGATAGTCCGCCGCCATCGCTGATCACATCGACGCACCTGATGCTACAGATCTCATCTAACCTCATCCCCTGATACAGTCCGATTAAGATCACATCCCTCAGTTCATCGTCTGCCGCGTTTAGCAGTTTTGTTGTGTCTTCAATAGTAAAGGGTTCGTAGCTTTCGACAGTGGACTTAGCCTCCAACGCATGGCCTTTGAAAGGGCAATCAGCAGGGAGATCGTCATAACAGCGCCGGGCGTACTCATAAACCGCCGAGAGGCTCGATAGGTAGTTTTGGACGGTCTGTGAGGATTTCTGCCGCTTCTGTTCCTTGATGAAGCCAGAAACCTGTGTTCTTCGTATTTCCTTCAGTGCGATATTTGGCTCGCCAATAGCTTCAAGAAATAGGTTAACGCTGAGTAGTGTTTTAGACAGTGTGGCAAGCTGACGCTTGTCCTGATATTCCGCTAGGTACTCGTCCCTAACCGTAGCTAAGGCAAGAGGAGCCTGCTCAAGTTGTGGCTTATTTGTCGTTGTGGGTGGAATAACCGCCGTTCTTTTTGGCTGTGTTCCGGTCAAAGAATGAATGGCGGCAATACCTCGTTGAACACGGATTTCAGGAGTATCAGGTTTAAGCTGATTTTTGATCTTGTTGAACTCAATGATCATGTGGTCACGAAAATTACGCGCTTGCACCAAATCCCGTGTTCCAGTGCTTTTCCTGAAGGCGCGTTTCCCATCGCAGATGGCCCGCATGTACTTTGGGACAAACACCTGAAAGATCCAAATGCCGTCCCTGTTTTGGTATAGGTACTGATTACCCTTGATCGCCATGATTCTGTTCCTGTATTCTCACAGGATCAGTTACAAGAAAAGTACAATGTAGAGATGGAGTAACGGCAGCTTCCCAAGCTGCATACGAGGGTTCGATTCCCTTCACCCGCTCCAAAACCTCCGTAAACATCACCCCATTGAGCTATAACCGTTTTCAGAAAAGCTGATTCTCAACGATTGCATCACCGTTTGGTGTGGGTTGACGTGTGAGACGATCAAGCCGCTGGCCTGGCATCTTACCGCGATAACACAACGCGCCATCCAGTCCTGATGCGGGTGTGAGCCACCGTTGCTGCCCACACCGCGCCATTGCCGCTTAACTCCACTTCTGTTTAGCCCCGGAGGGCAGGCGGTTATCCGTTTCTTCGCAGGCGCGATCGCATTCTTTCGGCAGCAGGAAGGTGATACTTCCCGCCAGCAGCAGCGATGCCGCCAGCGCGCAAACCGCGACGTTCTGTCCGTACACATAAATCATGACGCCTACCAGATAGGGGCCGCAGAACCCACCGAGGTTGCCCAGCCCGTTGATCACCCCGCGTGCGCTGCCCGCCACTTCTGCCGTCGCAATGCGACCGGGAATAGACCAGAAGGGGCTGGTCGCCGCTTTAAGGAAGAAGCCGCACACCACCAACGCGATATAGGCGGCCACCACGTGCTCATGCAGGATCACCGAGGCTATCAGCGCCGCTGCAAAACAGTACAGGGAGATCCTGACCCACAAACGGCGGTTACCGCTGCGATCGCTGAACATCGAAATCACATAAATCCCCGCCAGAGTGGCAACAAACGGCAGGATCGCCAATATCCCAACATTGGCCATGCTGCCACCGGTCAGATTTTTCAAGATGGTGGGCAGCCACAACGTATATCCATAGTCTCCGGTCTGGTAAAAGAAATTCAGCACGACCAGGCGCATCAATCCTTTGTTGCGAAACACCGCTTTTAACGGTGCTTTTGCCGCCGGCACCATCCCTTCTCGCGCTTTGCGCTCCCGGGCCAGCTCGGTTAATAAATAGTCGCGTTCCTTCGCCGGCAGCCAACGCGCCTCTTCCGGGCGGTCACTGATCACCAGCCACCAAATGGCCAGCACCACGACCGACAACAAGCCTTCGATAATGAACAGCCAGCGCCAGTCGAGAGTGGCAATAATCGCGCCGGAAACTGGGGCGGTCAGCATCCCCCCTAGTGGGGCAAACATCATGACAAAGGCATTGGCCCGGCCCAGTTCTTTTTCCGGGAACCAATTGCTGACCATGGTCAGCACGACGGGCAACATTCCTCCTTCGGAGATCCCGAGAATAAAACGCAGCATGAGCAGCTGATACTGATGGGTGACAAAGCCGGTGGCGATAGAGACAATCGCCCAGGCCACGAGCGACCAGGCGATAAAACGTTTCCCGCTACCGTAAACCGCAAGTCGTCCGCCAGGGATTTGCAGAAATAAATAACCAATAAAAAATATCCCACTGGCCACGCCAGCCATTTGGCTGGTAATACCTAAATCCTGTTCCATGCCGCCCGGCAGAGCAAAGCTGATATTAACGCGATCCATAAATGAAATAATGCAGGTGACAAGGATCGGCGCGATAACCCGCAGCCAGCGAGTTCCTGGTATTTTATCGGTCATAGTAATGCCTCGATGATATCCGCCACGATAAGCGGATATTTTGTTAGGCTGAATAAAAATGATGGTGCGCCATTCAGGCGATCATTTTTATTGAATTAAGCCAGGAATATCCTGATGGGAAAAATAACCTGCGAGATTATCCAAAACGGATTGGCTCATTCCCTGGCGGGTTTCTACGGTAGCGCTGGCCACGTGGGGCTGAAGCAAAACATTCTCGAGCGCAAAAAACGCTGTCGGGACATGGGGCTCGTTTTCAAACACATCCAGAGCGGCCCCGGCGATAACATGATTTTGTAACGCCTTTATCAGCGCCGCCTCATCGACCAGGCTGCCGCGGGCGATATTGATAAGCCAGGCACGATCGGGCATGGCGTTAAATACGCTGGCATCAATAATCCCGCGGTTTTCCGCACTGCCAGATGCCGCGATCACCAGGAAATCACTCTGCGCTGCGAGCGTGTGCAGATCGGCGCACCACTGGTAATCCAGGTCGTCTTTGCGCCGGCGGTCAGTATACAGGATGGTCATATCGAAGCCTTTCGCCCGGCGGGCGATGGCTTGGCCAATATTCCCCATGCCAAAAATACCGATGCGCTTACCGCTCACTTTGGTCGCCAGCGGTGGCGGCGTCGTTTCCCAGCGGCCTTCGCGTACAAAACGGTCTCCTTGGCAGAGGCGGCGGCTGGCGGACAGCAAGAGCCCCATCGCCAGATCGGCCACATCATCGGTCAGCACGCCGGCGGTGATCCCGACGCTGATATGGCGTTCCCGGGTGTAGTTGAGGTCGATAGCGTCGGTTCCCACGCCAAAAACAGCAATCATGCCCGCCTGCGGCAGCTGCTCCAGCGTCTCCCGGGTTACCCCCACGTCGCCACGGGTGACCACCGCCTGAACGTCTGCGCCATGGCGAGCCAGGAAGGCTGGAATATCTGATTGTTCATAGAGACGGAATACCCGGTAACTGGCGTCCAACGCGGCCTGTAAAGCATCCATCACCGGCGCGATAAGTAAAATGGTAGGTTGAGTGTCAGTGTGCATCGTTGCGATCCTGTCTGAAAACAATAGGGGATATCCTGTATCAGACGTTTTTTTACCGCTTATTATTGCGATCTACATCACGCCAAAGAGTGTTAAAAAAGCATGTTACTGCTGGCGTGATCTCGTGTGCAATTTCGTGGCTTCTGTCGATTATTATCGGGGGCGATAGCCCGTTATGCCCGTAGGCGGAGAGTGTGAAATCGGTCGATTCTGGTGAAAAGGATGAATAGCCAGTGATTTTCTGCCGTGGATCACAGGATAAGTAACGCTGTTTCGTAACACTTAATTAAGTGACTTTTGTCACAGTTTTAAACGACTAAAAACCGTGAGATAGGCCATGACTTATTTCACCATACCGAATGGCCTTTCAGGTGGAGTTTACTCACAGTGGTGATAGGTTGTAAATATTAGAAACAAAGCGGTTTTCTTTGTTGTTTATTCATAGTGACGCCCGTAGAACGATCTAATAGTGATTCTGCCGTAATTACGCCGAGATTGCGTGTTGCCATAACACTATCCAACCATTGTTTTTGTCGGTGAAATACCGAGCCGATATTGACCAGAGAAAATATTATGATTATTGATGCTTTAACCACTGCCGTAAATAATAGGTTCTATCCGGCGGCCATCCGTAAAATGCTGGCCAGTATTATTGAAAATGAGCCGTACAATTTACCTGTCGGGCACTATCAGGTGCAGGGTAAACAGATGTTCTTTAACGTCGTTGAAGGGGAAACCAAACTATTGGCCGACCAGAAGCCAGAGTTTCATCGCCAGTATCTGGATATCCATCTTGTCCTGGAAGGGAAAGAAGTGATTGGCGCCGGGGTTCTGGGGCTACCTCTGCCCCTGAGTGAGCCGTTTAACGAGGCGCACGATCTTGGGTTTAGCCCGGCGATCCCCGGTGAGACTCTCATCCACCTGCAACCCGGTGAACTGGCCGTTCTCTTCCCGGGTGAGTTGCACCGCCCGATGAGTACCTGCACGGCACCGGCAGCTCTGCGTAAAATTGTGGCGAAAATCGACTGCGCCCTGCTGACGTAGCAAGACGTTCAGCGGCGGCTGGTATCGCGACTTCAGGCTGCCCGGCGGAAAGCCTCGCTCATCCGCTGTCTGCAGCGATTCCGAAGAATACGCCTTTCCCGTCAAAGCCATAGCCCCTAATTTTTAAAGATTGAGTTGGGTTGAATAAATTTACGGCAGAGATTACGCCGTATTATTTACAGGGATATTTTCTTCAGGTTCACATTACATCCTTAAAGGCCGTGAGTTTACCTCTGTAGTCGATGTAGCCAATCTCATAACGCCTTGATCTTTTAATGCGGTTCCTCCCCATTGGCACAATTTTTTATTTTGGTTTGCCTGCGTTCTGATAGATATTAAAAAAACTATATAAAAATAAATTATTTCGGAGCTAACAATGTCGTTGCAAATCGTGCTTACCCGCAGGGAGGCGCTGGGAAAAATGGTGGGCGTCATCGTCGCCGCCAGCCTGTTGCCTTATTCAAATATAACCTATGCCGAACGGGCACAAATTGCCGCCTCGCCCGTTGAATACGCGCAATTTTTGCAAATTTCGAGAAAAATTACCGAGTTTGACGATTTGGACGTCACACTCTCCGCCCGCTATTTTTCCGCACTGTGCGCACATTTTCCGCAGTTGAACCCGCAGCTCAACGCCCTGTTCACCCTGAGCCAGCAAGCCGCCGATGCGGAAACCTTGAACCGGCATGCGGTTGAACAGGGGCAGAGGGAGCTTATCCAGGCGATCGTGACCGCGTGGTATACCGGAACCGTAGATCCTTCAAGCGCCGAGCAGGGTCAGTTGATTACCTATAAAGAGGCGCTGATGTATCGCACGGTTCAGGATGCCCTGATTGTTCCGACCTGGTGCAATTTTGGTCCGCTGTGGTGGACCGGCTTGCCGCCGGGCGTTACTCGCCAACCTTCCATTCCCGCAACAGATTTGCCTGCCGTAGCCGATAAAAAATATGGGGACCGCGTGTGAAAAGCCCAATAATTAATGCTTCCGGCGATGCAGAGGCCGATGTCGTCATTGTCGGTTCCGGTATTGTGGGCGGTCTGATGGCGGATGCTTTGGTGAGCCAGGGCTACTCGGTGCTGGTACTTGAGGCAGGCCCGCGCATTGAGCGCGCACAGGCTGTGGAAAACTGGCGCAATATGCCACTGCACAATCGTGCGGGGTCGGATTTTCAGGGGCTTTACCCGCAATCGGAGTACGCCACCGCGCCGCTCTATTTCCCGGAGAACGACTATATCAAACTGACCGGCCCCAATGGCTCTGGCTTTAAACAGGGCTATTTGCGTGTGGTGGGGGGAACCACCTGGCACTGGGCCGCTTCTTGCTGGCGCAACCATCCCAATGATTTTCGCATGAAATCTCTCTATGGCGTGGGGAGAGACTGGCCTATTTCTTACGAAGATATCGAACCGTGGTACGCGAAAGCCGAAGAGGAAATAGGCGTTGCCGGCCCGAATAATCCGGAGTGGCAGTCCCCTGCGGAACGCAGCGGGCCTTACCCGATGGACATGGTGCCCTGGGCCTACGGCGACAGACGCATTGCTGAGATTGTTAATCCTCACGGTTTTAAATCGGTGCCCATTCCGCAAGGCCGCAGCACCCGGCCCTGGAATGGACGGCCCACCTGCTGCGGCAATAACAATTGCCAGCCGATTTGCCCGATCGGGGCGATGTACAACGGTATTCACCACGTTGAACGGGCCGAACACAAGGGGGCGAAGGTGATCCCTGAAGCGGTGGTGTACAAAATTGACACCGACGACAATAACCGCGTCACCGCCGTTCACTGGTATGACACGGCGCACAACTCCCATCGGGCGATCGGTAAAACGTTCGTTCTGGCCTGCAATGGGATTGAGAACCCGCGCTTGCTGCTGCTGGCGGCCAACGAAAAGAACCCGAACGGCATCGCGAACAGCTCGGATCAGGTGGGACGCAACATGATGGATCACTCGGGCCTGCACTGCTCCTTCCTGGCGCGAGAGGCCCTGTGGGTTGGCCGCGGCCCGGCGCAGAGCAGCTGCATGGTGGGGTATCGTGACGGCGCGTTCCGCAGCGACCACTCCGCCAACAAGATCATCATCAACAACATCAACCGGGTGATCCCCTCCGCCCTTGAAGTCCTGAAAACGGGCAAGGTCGGCAAGGCGCTGCAGGATGAAGTGCGCGATCGCGCCAGCCGCTCGGTGGATCTCTCCATCAGCCTGGAACCGCTGCCGGACCCGAACAACCGTCTGACCCTGAGCCCCACTCGCAAAGACAAGCATGGCCTGGCCTGCCCGGACATCCACTACGACGTCGGCGATTACGTGCGCAAAGGGCTGGAAGTGGTCAAAACCCAGCTACGGCAGATTGGCGACTTGTTCTATGCGCAAGAGTTTGTGATTAACGACAAGCTGAATGCCAACAACCACATTATGGGCGGCACGATCATGGGCAGCGACCCCACGAACTCGGTGGTGAACGGTAATTGCCGCGCTCACGATCACGACAACCTTTGGATCCCGGGTGGAGGCGCCATGGTTTCAGCCAGCGTTGTCAACACCACGTTGACGATGGCGGCGCTTGGACTCAAGGCGGCCAATGACGTACTTCGAGCCCTGGAGAGCAAATGAATAAAATCACCCACGCGCTGGCAGCGACGCTGCTGCTGGGAAGCGGTTTTGCGGCGCATGCCCAGGACGGCGATCTGATCGCTAAAGGGCAAGCGCTGGCTATCGCCTCGGACTGCATGGCCTGCCATACGAATACGCAGCAGCAGGGTAAACCTTTTGCCGGGGGGGACGGCATCGCTTCCCCCATGGGCACTATCTACGCCACCAATATTACTCCATCGGTAAAATACGGTATCGGCGGCTATTCCGAAGCGGCGTTTGCCGACGTGCTGCGCGCCGGGATCCGGAAAGATGGGGCGTATCTCTATCCGGCCATGCCCTACACCGCCTACACCCGTCTGAGTGATGACGAGATCCACGCTCTGTATACCTATTTCATGCATGGCGTTGCCCCGGTCGATGAGCCGGCCAAGCACCAAACCGATCTGCCGTTTCCGTTCAACATCCGCCTCTCCATGGCGGTGTGGAACAGGCTTTATTTGGACAATCGGCGCTTCACCCCGGATCTGACGAAAGGTGAGGCGTGGAACGAAGGGGCCGCGCTGGTGCAGGGCCCGGCTCACTGCGGAACCTGTCATACGCCGCGTAATGTGCTGATGGCGGAAGACAATTCGCGCTTCCTGATGGGGGCATCGTTGGGCTCTTGGTACGCGCCGAATATCACCGCAGATCGCCAAGAAGGGATCGGTGGCTGGAGCGAGCAGGAGTTAGTGGCCTACCTGAAAACCGGTCGGGCGGAAGGGCGCGCGCAAGCGGCGGGGCCAATGGCTGAAGCCGTTGAGCACAGCTTCCAATACCTGACCGACCGGCAGCTGCAGGCGATAGCGACTTACCTGAAGACCGTACCGTCACAGGGCGATGAGCGCCAGGGCAATAGCTTTAGTCAAGCGCATTACAACGTTGAGCACCATCTCCGCGGCATCAATTCGCCCAACGCCAACCACACGCTCAATAGCGGCGAGGCGCTCTACAGCGGCTACTGCGCCAGTTGCCATCAGCCGGATGGCAGCGGCAGTTTGAACCAGGCCTACCCTTCGCTATTCAACAACTCCACCACGGCCGCGAGCAATCCGTCAAACCTGATTGCCGTCATTTTGCAGGGGGTTGATCGCCGGGTTGACGGTAAGCACGTACTGATGCCGAGCTTTGGCGCCGGTTCCTATGTCGGAGAGCTGACGGATAAGCAGGTTGCCGACATCGCTAACTTCGTGCTGCAGAAATACGGCAACAGCACGCTGAGCGTGACTGAGGCGGACGTGAGTGAAGTCCGCGCCGGGGGCCCGAAACCGCTGTTGGCGCGCGCGCAGCCGATGATTCTGCCTGGCATGGCCGTCGCGGCGGTCGTCATTATTCTGCTGGTCCTATTCTGGCTCCGGCGCCGCAAGGCCCGTTAAGGAGACGTTCGGTCAGGTGGGTGGCGCCATCTGGCCGAATCTCTGGCCGGGATAACGAGTGATGCTCTTCTGGCGAAGCGGGCAATGATGGCCAGTGATAAAGTCACTGGCAGGGGCAAGTTATATTGTCTCCCCCATCGACAGGCGGAAGTGGAGATCGACACGTTCAATGGTCGGCAGCCCTTTAATTTTTTTTATTATGATTTCTGTCGCCACTTTCCCCATCTCATACCGTGGCGTCAATACGCTGGCTAACCGAGGGGTAATGATCTGCCCGATCTCAAGACCGTGAAATCCGGCAATGGCAATTTGCGCTGGAACGCTGATACCGTTTGCCAGACATTCCTGTAACACGCCCACGGCCAGATCGTCGTTGGTACAGAGAATCCCATCCATATCCGGATACATCTGGCTCGCAAGCGTCATCATGCCTGTTCCAATCGAAATGGAAGAGATCTTATTGGGGGAGATACGACCGGTAGGTAAATCATGGTTAGCCATTGCCTGACAGTATCCCGTATAACGCTGTTCATCGCGGATATCAGACATTGAACCAAAATAGATAATGCGTTTTTTACCGCTGGCCAGCAGCATGGTGGTCATATCGTAGCCGGCTTTCACATTATCAAAACCCACGTTAATTCGATCTGTATTGCCTGACAGCCCCATGATTTCAGCAACGGGTATTTTTGCCGTCTTCAGGAATTTTTCCGCCCGCAGACTATGGACCGACTCGGTCAGCAGCAGCCCTTTTATCTTAAAAGCCAGGATCGCGGCAATTTGCTCCTCTTCGCGTTTGCTGTTGTAGTCATAATTGACGACCAGCGTCTGATAACCCTGTATAGACGTCACGGATTCAATGCCGGCGAGGACATCAGCAAATATCAGATTGTTAAAAGAAGGAACCAGAACGCCGATGAGGGGAGGGCTATTGGAATAGAGGGCGGGATTGTCGGGATCGGCCTGATAGCCGACTTCCTCGATAACGGCGGCAATGCGCGCAGCTGTTTCCGGTTTAACCCTGTCCGGCGTGCGCAGATAGCGACTGACCGTCATTTTGGTTACACCCGCCAGTACAGCAATGTCATTTAACGTAATTCGCTGCGACTTCACCATTCATACTCATCTGACCCAGACCGTGTTTGTCATTATGCCCACTGCTGAGTCAAAAGAGAATGCGTGCAATGCGCTACCTCCGGCGTATCCGGTGACAACCGCACGATGCGCCGATCCCGGCTTCTTTTGCCGTTCCAGCATGAGTATGTTCATTATCCCCGCATTTCGTAACGGAGTGAAAGAAAGGCACGCATCAGCGTGCCGTGGACTCTCATGGAAGAAAAGGCGGGCAGTTTGATTCCTTTTCGTCCGCTCACCCGCTCAATAAGGTGAGCGGGCGATGTGGCCGGGTTAACTGAGAATATCTTCGGCGATCACGTTGAACAGCGTATCGATCTCGCCTTGAGTGTTGTAGTGCATCATGCCGATGCGCAGCACGCCGCCGTCCTGCAACCCCAGCTGTTGCACCAAGCCCAACGCATAGAAATGCCCGCTGCCGGCGCAGATGTTGTGCTGCCCCAGGCGGCGGGCGATTGCGTCAGGCGTATGGCCGCTGAAGGTCAGGGCGAAGGTCGGTGTGCGGCGCGCGCTGTCCGCCTGGGGATTGCCATAAAGCCGCACCCCGTCGAGCTGCTGCAGCCGCTGCAGGAAGTGGCGGCACAGCGCCTCTTCATGCTGGTGGTAGGCGGCGAAGCTCTCCTGCAAACGCTGCCTTAACGGCGCGCCGGGCGAGCCCCACTGCGCCAGATACTCGATAGCGGCCGCGACGCCGGCCAGCGCTTCGAAGCTCTGAGTACCGGTCTCGAAACGGCCGGGGCCGACGTCGGTGGCCGGCTCGACTTTGTACGGACGCAGGCGCTGCAGCCACTGCGGCGCGATGTAGGCCATGCCGATGTGCGGGCCAAAGAACTTGTAGGCGGAGCACACCAGGAAATCACAGCCCAGCGCCTGTACGTCGATCAGGTTATGCGGGGCGTAATGAACGGCGTCGACATACACCTGCGCACCGACCCGATGCGCGGCTTCGACGATGGTTTTGATATCGACAATGCTGCCGGTGACGTTGGAGGCGTAGCTGACCGCCACCAGGCGGGTGTTGGCATTGATGCGCTCACACACTTTCGCGGCATCCAATGCGCAGTCGGCGCTCTCGAGCGGTATCTGATGCACCACGGCCCCTCTGTCGGCAGCGGCCTGCTGCCAGCTGGAGACGTTGGCGTAGTGATCCAGCGCGGTGACGATGACCTCATCGCCGGCCTGCCAGTCGCGGCTGATGATGCGGCTGAGATGAAAAGTCAGCGTGGTCATGTTCATGCCGAAGACGATGGTGTCGGCCGACGGGGCATTTAACAAGGCGCGCACCGATTCCCGCGCCAGGCCCATCACCTCGCCGGTGACTCGGCTGGAGAAGTAGTGGCCGCCCAGGTTGGCGTTGTATGCCCCCAGGTAATCCGTCATTTTTTCCAGCACGCCCCGTGAAACCTGCGCACCGCCGGGGCCGTCGAAAAAGATCGCCGGTTTGCCGTCGATTAGCTGGGACAGGGCGCTGAACTGGCGGCGGGCGAGCTCGGGAGTAAAGGTCATGCTTTCTCTCCCCGCGCGGTGAGGACGAAGAGGTCCAAATGGCCTTCTTCTGTTGGGCTCACGGCGTTGATCGGCGTGGCGTTGTGCCACAGTTTGCTGTCCGCCAGCAGCACGGCTTCGCCGTCCGCCAGCGCTTTTTTAAAGAAGGGATCGTGGTGACTGTCGTCATACAGCATGATTTCACCGCCGACGATGTTGTGCCGGTGAATGGCGATCATCGCGATGTGGTCGAAACCGTCCTGGTGAATGCCTTCCGGCGCCACCTGGGTGTCTTTCTCGATGGCGACCACGCGCATCTGGTGGATCTCTATCTCGGCGCCTTCCGGCAGTTCGTTGCTTTCTGCAAACAGGTTGCACATCTCTGCCATGCCGGCGCTCTGCAACACGGCGCTGTCGATAGGTTCGAAGCGGCGCACCACGTTGCCCTGAAAGTGGTTGATCTGATCCGACTGCATGAAAGTGCGCGGCCCCACTTCGGCGACGTTGGGGTTGAGGTATTTGACGACCGAGTAACGGCGCAGGCGATATTTTCCGTCGGCGTGTTGCGTGTGGGGCAAGGAGGAGAACGATGGCATCAGCTGTTGGGTGGCTTGCGGGCTTAGTACAGTCATACTTATTACGTTTTCGTGTTTCTGTAACATAATCACCTCTAATAATAATAATTTCTGATGTTGTAGGGGGTAATTCGATTGAATTGTAGACGACTCTATAACCAACGCAATTTGGCGGTGGCGCGGTGTGACGGCGGTCGTAAAGTGGGGTGAACAGTAGAGAGGATGAGCGAAAGGGAATGCCGGTATGAAGCGGGTCATTCAGCAAAATAAGCGCTAACGGGGGGAGAATTCATGCGCAAGCATAACGTGACCAAGGTTACGCTTTCAGGGATAACTCTCATGAATATGAGGTGCTTTACTATAATTCCGGGACAGAGTGACCGCAGTGGCATTGCCTGGTTGTTGAAAGAACAATCTTCAATTCCCCCTGAATAAGGACTCCGATCATGCAGCATGTCAGAAAATTCGTCATTTCCTGCCTGTTTGCGTCGATAATGTTCCCCGGCATGGCCTTCGCGGAAGATCCCCCCGTGACACCGTTGGCTACCGGGATCGTCAGCAGCGGCGTAGCCGAAGCGCAAGTGACCGAGGCCGTGCGCCACGGTGAAATCCTGACCATCAAAGTGCGTTTCAAAGGGTTGAAAGACAACCTTAATGGGCAAGGCTTGTATAGCAGTCTGGATAAAAGCAGCCTTGAGAAATCCTTCTATATTCTGGTGGGTAATAAAAAATACCTGCTGCTTACCGATAGCAATAATGTCCCACTGGCCTCTCCCAGCGTGTCATTCAGCTCAAGTTCAGGCATTCCCTATGTCGCCACCTGGTTTGGCAGCTTCCCTGCGCCTCCACCTGATGTGAAAGAGGTGTACCTGACGATCGCCAACGTCGAGCCGCTCGGGCCGATAGCCATTACGGATCGTTGAGCGATGAACGGCCTCAGGAAAGCCGCCTGTGTGGGTGGGATGTTAGCCTTTGGGTTGGTGTCATTGGGTTCATGGGCTGACAGCGGAGAGCCGGCATCCGTGGGGAAACCGGTGATACTCGATCTTAAGGCCACCCGGCTGGATTTGGTTGGTTTGCCTTCGGGGCTGAATGCCGGCGTCCTTGATCTGCAGAGTAAGGCAGCGGATTTGGCTAAACAATCCGCCGACATTTCCGTCAGAGACAGCAAAAATGCCGTAACGTTATCGATGCGCAGCGATGTGCTGTTCGCTTTCGACAGCGATGCGATTGCTGCTAAAGCGGAGCCTGCGCTGCAACAGGTGGCGCAATTTATCGCGGCCGAACCGGTAGGGAACGTGGTGATCGAGGGGCACACCGATGCGGTGGGCAGCGATAAATATAATCAGGATCTGTCGCTGCGACGCGCACGTGCGGTGGCTGTTTGGCTGATCGCACATGGGGTAGAAAAATCTCGTCTGAGTGAACGGGGAAAAGGGGAGGCTGAACCGGTGGCTTCCAACGACACGCCGACGGGCCGGGCCAAGAATCGGCGGGTTGACTTCGTGTTGCCGAAAACCGCTGCCGCCGGTTAACCCCGCGTCGGTGGACGTTTCTTTTGCCAGAGCCGCTTTTAAACGGGCTCTCCTGCTGACTGCTTGTAGGGCGTGGAGCCGGTGACGTTAATGATTGATGAACATAATCGCGTCGCCAAAAGCCTGTATCCCACTTTCGGCTTTCGCTTTAGCGACCCCGACAAAATGCGGGGTCAGAACGTCTCGAAATACAGCTCGCGCAACAGCCAGGATATTTCGTTATTGGTGCGGTTCAGGACGTCTATTCTGTGAACTCCTATCGCTTCTGCGCGCAGATCGAGCAGCAAGTTGCGAATCTGCCGGAATAACGGGGTTTGCGGGTTGGGTTTGGCCAACTGCTGTCCACACAGTTTGATACCGGCGTCGCAGCCGGTGGCGATGTCCGTCAGGCAGCACGGGCAGGTGGTTTTTTGGCGCGCCATATTGCGGCATTGTTGCCCGATTACCTGATTAAAATGGCGTAATTGCAGGCAGACTTCCCGCGAGTTCAACGGGTTGGAATGGGTTGTCATCGGTTTCAGCTCCCTTGTCTGCGCCTATATTGGCACTTACCGATGAAGATAACCACGGACAAGCCGAGGGGGTATCGCCTTGTTTTGTCTGGGAGCAACGAAAGCGATGAGGCCCGCGATGGCGGGCCGGTAGAGTCAGGCGCGTTTAAACAGATTCGCCGCCTGGAACAGCGCAAAGGAACTGACCAGCATCTCGATGCCGACGATCGCCGTCACCAGCGTGACCGACGCCGCCGGGCCTGAACCGATCAGCATCCAGGCGATGATCAAATCGAGCACGCCGATAACGAACTGCAGCCAGTTGCCCGGCAATCCGCGGCGCATATAGCCAGCCGCCAGGCGGGCGATGCCGCCGAGCGCGAACAGCACGGCGAGGTACACTGCCAGCGCCAGAATGCCCGCCAGCGGGCTGGTGATGAACACATAGCCGATAATCAGGTAGGCCACGCCCAGCAGAATGCCGCCGATCATCGGCCAAGTATTCTGCGCTCGGTTGGCGATCATGGCGATAATCAGCCCGGCGCCGCTCAACAGCAGCAGGACGCCGACCACGATGCTCAGCGCCGCGCCGGAGGCGAAAGGATTAACCAGGCACACTATACCGCCCGCCAGCAGCAGGAAGGCGATGATCAGCAGGGTGGTGCGTTGCTTTTTGAGCAGTTCTTCGCTCAGGAGGGGCAGATTATTGCGATCAAGGTTTAGCATGTTACAGCTCCATTCTCTTTGTTGCGATCCTCGGGGGCACTCTATTTTTCCGAACGCTCTATTATAGTAGTCACTTTTTAATCACTGCGGTAAATCCGGCGTGGCGTTTATGCTTGGTAGCGGCGTGTTATTCGGCCAGTTCATCAACGATGAAATCAATCAGCGCCCTTACCGAAGGGGGGAGTCCTTGTCTGGAAGGGTAAAACGCGACAATCTTGTGTTGTTCCAATGTCCAGTCGTCGAGCAGCGTTTTCAGGCTGCCGTCGAGCAGTTCCTGGCGGGCTAATTTCAGCGGCAGGCAGCCAACACCGACGCCTTTTACGATCGATTCCTTGATCAGGCGAATGTCATCGCACACCATGCGCGACTCGTTGTTTATTTTGACTTCGCGATCGGCTTGTTGAAACGTCCAGGCGGCCTGAAGATGGGTCGATAACCACCCGACCGTTGGCAAACTGGAGAGATCTTCGGGCGTATTGATACTTTGGTACTGAATAGTTGCAGAGGGGGCGACCATAAATGCGGTGGGCACAGCGCAAATTCGACGCATCACCAAGTTGCTGTTTTTGGGTTCATCGGCGATGAGTTTTAATGAGAGGTCATACCCTTCAGAAATAATATCCACGTTGCGATTAAATATTTTCACATGCAAATTGACCTTGGGGTATTGCAGCATGAATTTCGCCAGGACTTCCGTTAGGCCAAGATCCAGGAGAATGTTTGAGCAGGTTAGTTTTATTTTTCCAGTGGGTTTTTCGCTTTTGTTAATAATGAGGCATTCCGCTTTCTCTGCGGTGCTAATCATCTGCAGGCAGTACTGATAATATTCTTTTCCTATATCGGTGACCATGAGGTTTCGCGTTGAACGCTGAATAAGTCTGACGTTGAGCCTTTTTTCCAAATTGGATATTCGTCTTGATAGCGTCGATTTGGGTATACCAAACTTCTTACTGGCGGAAAGAAATCCACCGCATTCAACTACTCTGGCAAACATAACCATCTCATTGAAATCTATCATATAAATTTGACCTTCCCAGTGGTGAGATACTCATTCCCAATAATCGTTCTATTTACCCGGCTGGTTCATTGCTAGCCTGATGTCGGAGCGTTTGAAAGCATGCTACATGCTTGGAATGCATGGGGCGATCGGAATTTGATGATTTTGATGATAAAGGAGAAGGGAATGACTTTTAAATATAACCGATTAGATAAGGCACAGGCCGCCGTGTTATTAGTCGATCATCAGACGGGGCTACTGTCCCTGGTTAGAGATCAGGATCCGGATAAATTCAAAAATAATGTTTTGGCGCTGGCCGATCTGGCTAAATACTTCAATTTACCGACGATACTGACCACGAGTTTTGAAAACGGACCGAACGGCCCTTTGGTGCCAGAGCTAAAGCAAACGTTCCCTGACGCCCCCTATATTGCTCGTCCCGGCAATATCAATGCCTGGGATAATGAAGATTTCGTCAAGGCGGTAAAGGCCACGGGCAAGAAACAACTGATCATCGCCGGCGTGGTGACCGAGGTTTGCGTGGCGTTTCCTGCGCTCTCTGCGTTGGAAGAGGGGTATGAGGTTTTCGTCATCACCGACGCATCCGGCACGTTCAATGCGATTACGCGCGATGCGGCTTGGGATCGCATGTCCCAGGCCGGCGCGCAGCTGATGAGTTGGTTTGGCGCGGCGTGCGAATTGCACCGCGATTGGCGAAATGATATCGAAGGGTTGGGGAACCTGTTCTCTCAACATATCCCTGACTATCGCAATCTGATGACCAGCTTCAGTTTGCTGACCTCAGGTAAACAGTAACCCCGGCATCGCTGCATGATTTGGCGCCTTATGGCGCCATTTTTCCTCCCGCCGATCGTGCCGCAGCGGCCTCCGTGCCAGTTGTTTTCCGATAGTTGCCTCTTTCCCGCTTTTTGACTGACCCGGCGCAAATGTTACACTGTGCGGCTGACGCGTATCAGAACCGAAAAGACGATTGGGGACAGGATTTGAGCACAGGAAGCAAGCTGGCGAGGTGGCGCCGCATCGCGGTGTGTCTGACATTGGGGCTATTGTTGGCCGGGTGTTCGGGTAAAAATACCTACAACCGTGACTACGACAAACTGCCGAAGGGCAGCTACACCGGCAAGTCTTACACCGTCAAACGGGGCGATACGCTGTACTACATCGCCTGGATCACCGACAGCGAAGTCAGCGATCTGGCCAGAATCAACAAGATACGCCCGCCTTATAGCCTGGAAGTGGGGCAAAAGCTGCGGCTGAGCGGCGGCGCGCCGACCAAAACCGCCGCCACGCGCCGTAAAACGTCTTCCTCCGCGATCGCCAAGCAAACGCCGCCGCCGGGCGCCGCACGTTGCTGGCGCTGGCCGACCAGCGGCCGGATCGTGCAGGCGTACTCCAATGCCGATGGCGGCAACAAGGGCATCGACATCGCCGGTAAGCGCGGCCAGCCGATCTATGCTTCCGCCAAGGGCAAAGTGGTGTACGTCGGCAACCAACTGCGCGGCTACGGCAACCTGATCATGATTAAGCACGGTGAAGACTTTATTACCGCCTACGCGCACAACGACACCACGCTGGTGCGCAACGGCCAGGATGTGAAAGCGGGGCAGAAGATTGGCACCATGGGCAGCACCGGCACCGATTCGGTGTTCCTGCATTTCCAGATCCGCTACCGCGCCACCGCGCTCGATCCACAGCGCTATCTGCCGCCGCAGGGATCGTCGCCGTCCTGTTAACATTAATCCGGCTCCTTACGGGGCCGGATGTCAGCTATTTCAGTGGCAGATAAAGATCGGTCACCAGTTCATATTCCGCCACCTCGTGCACGAAGTTGTGGTAGTGGAAATAGAGCGGAAAGTCACGCAGCTCCTCGCCGCTGGCCGGCAACCACTCGCGGTACAGATAGTGGGCACTTTCCGAGAGCCCATCCAGCGAGCCGTGATGGCGCAGCACCGCGCAGCGTCCGGCCGGCAGCGTGCCGTTCACCACGCCAGAGGCGTTGTCCTCCGGGATCGGTGCAGTGACCTCGCCGCAAATGAAGAAGTGGAAGTCTTGCGCGTCGGTGGTGGCCGGATCGTGCGGTGCAATGCCGTAAGTGCGGCTGCTTCTGACCGGCGACAGGCCGCTGGTTTTGCGCCACTCGATAAAGCGTGCGGCGGTTTCGTTGACCAGCGCGGGCGGGCCGCTATGTTCGATCATCGCCACTGGCGTGGCCGGGAAATCGACAATGTCTACCTTCATGGGTTGTTTCCTTTTGTGTTTCGGCTCGGGAAAGCGCTGCTGCCAATCGATCCAGGCCGGCTGTTTGCGAAACTGGCTCGGCGTTTGGCTGAACGCCTGTTTGAAGGCGCGGCTGAAGGACTCCGGGTTTTGAAAACCGGCGTCCAGCGCGATGTCAATCACCGGCTCCAGCGGGTTATACGCCAGGCGGTAAGAGGCGCGTTTAAGCCTCATCCACTGGATATAACGCCACACCGAGATGCCGCAATACGCGCTAAACTGGCGTTGAAAGTGAAAGCGCGAAAAATGGGCCACTTCGCTCAGCGTGTCGACGGTAAGCGCCTCGTCCAGGTGGCGGTCGATATAGTCAAAGACCTGCGCAAAGCGCTTTGCATACGTCTGGGTCATGTGATTGTCTCCTCCATGCCTGAACTTTGCCCGAGTCGCTGCTGCTTCTCCTGACGGATGATGCTGAGTTGCCACCGCAGGAAAACGGAATGGCTGCGGCGTTCGCCGCCGGCCAGGCCAAACTCATAACCCCCGCGCGGCCATGCGCCGCGAGCCCGACCGAGAAGATGAATATTACATGATGGACCGTTCCCGTTTGCTGAAATTCCTACTGCCCTACCTGTGGCCGAAAGACAACCCGCGGCTGCGGGGGTATCTGGTGGTGGCCTTCGTGTTTATGGTGGCGGCCAAGGTCAGCACCACGCTGGTGCCGCTGGCCTACAAAGCGATGGTCGATGCGCTGAGCGGCGAGACGGCGAAAATGCTGGCGGTGCCGCTGGGGCTGATTATCGCCTACGGCGTGGCGCGGGTGGGCGGTGCGCTGTTTGAGGAGCTGCGCAACGTGATGTTTATCCACGTCAGCCAGAACGCCACGCGCCTGTTGGGCGTGCGGGTGTTTCGCCAGCTGCATGCGCTGAGCCTGCGCTTCCATCTGGAGCGTCAGACCGGCGGGCTGTCGCTATCCATCGAGCGCGGCACCCAGGCGGTGTCCACGGTGCTGTCGCGGCTGCTGTTCTCCATCGTGCCGATCCTGTTCGAACTGACGCTGGTCACGGCAATCATGTGGCATATGCTGAACGGCTGGTTTGCGCTGGCGATCCTGACGACGGTCGGCTGCTACATTCTGTTCACCGTGCTGGCGGTGAGCTGGCGCACCCGTTTTCGCCGCGAGCTCAACAAGGCCAACGCCGACGCCAACAGCAAATCCATCGACAGCCTGCTGAACTATGAGACCGTGAAGTACTTCGGCAATGAAGCGTTCGAGGCCGAGCGTTTCGATCTGTCGCGGCGGCTGTACGAATACGCCGCCATCAAGAACCAATTCAGTTTTACCGCGATCAACCTGGGGCAAACCGCCATTATCTCGATCGGGCTGATCGTGATGATGGCCATGGCGGCGCAGGGCATTACCCAGGGGACGATGACGGTCGGCGACTTTGTGCTGGTCAACGCCTACCTGCTGCAGCTGTATCAGCCGCTGAACTTCTTCGGCTTTATTTATTCCGAGGTGCGCCAGGCGCTGATCGACATGGAGAATATGTTCGATCTGCTGCAGGAAAAGCGTGAGATCGTCGATAGCCCGGATGCGCAGCCGCTGCGCCTCGAGCGCGGCGAAGTGCGATTCGACGCGGTCAGCTTCGGTTACGACACGCGCCGACCAATCCTCAAGCAGGTGAGTTTTACCATTCCGGCGGGCCACACGGTGGCGGTGGTCGGCGCCTCCGGCGCGGGCAAGTCCACGCTGTCGCGCCTGCTGTTCCGCTTCTACGATGTGCAGGGCGGCGCCATTACCCTCGACGGCCAGGACATTCGCCAACTGACCCAGGCCAGCCTGCGGCAGGCGATCGGCATCGTGCCGCAGGATACGGTGCTGTTCAACGATACGCTGCGCTACAACATCGGTTACGGCAAAACCGGCTCCAGCGATGAAGACATCGAGCGGGCGGCGCGGCTGGCGCATATCCATGATTTTATCGTCGGTCTGCCTGACGGTTACGACACCCGGGTGGGTGAGCGCGGGCTGAAGCTGTCGGGCGGTGAAAAGCAGCGGGTGGCGATCGCGCGCACCATCCTGAAAAATCCGGCCATCCTGGTGTTCGACGAGGCGACCAGCGCGCTGGATACCCAGACCGAGCGCGAAATCCAGGGGCACCTGCGCGAGGTGAGTCGCAACCACACCACGCTGGTGATCGCCCACCGGCTCTCCACCGTGGTGGACGCCGATGAGATCATCGTGCTGGAGGCGGGGGAGATCGTCGAACGCGGGGGGCATGAGACGCTGCTGGCGGCGAACGGCCGCTACGCCGCCATGTGGCAAACCCAGTACAGCGAAGAGCAGGAACCGCACTGACGCTGCCGTTCACCCCGCCGATGGCGCGGCCTTGAGCCGTTGTATCACGTAGTCGCAGGCGATGCGGTAATCCTGCTGCAGATCGGTGTCATCCCCGGCCAGGCTACCGCGCAGCCAAAGCCCATCGATCATCGCCGCCAGCCCGCGCGCTGCGTCGCGCGCCTGCTGCAGCGGCAGCTCGCGGCGGAACTGGCTGCAAATATTGGAATAGAGCCGCCGATCGTTGGCGCGCTGTAGGCGGCGCAGCACCGGCTGGTGCATGCTGGCGGCCCAGAAGTCGAGCCAGGCGCGCATGGAAATAGCGTTGGTTTGGCTGGGGTGGAAGTTGCCCTGAATGATGGCGCACAGCTGCGACTGGCTGTCGCTCGCCGCCTGAGCGCGGCACTCGGCCACCGCGTCGCGCAGATCGCGCAGGATCTTGCGCATGGTCGCGCTCAACAATCCTTCTTTATCGCCAAAATAGTGGCTGACGATGCCGGTCGACAGCCCGGCCTCTTTCGCCACCTGAGAGAGGGTGACGCCGGCCAGCCCCACCACGCTGATGGTTTCGAAGGCGGCATTAATCAGCTGCTCCTTGCGCTGCTCAGGAATGTCTCTGCGGTACATATTTTCCCCAACTGATAGGCAAATCACACTTTGAATTTGATTGATTGAACGGTCAATCAATACTCTATATGCTGCGAAAATGTCAAATAAATGACGATAAGATGTTAACTGAAGGTTGCATTTAAATCGTCTGTCTTTCGCATCATGGAAGCCTGCCAATGACAATGAAAACTCCCCCATCGCTTGACGAAGAACCTGTCAGATTAAATGTCCCGGTATTTTTCGGTTCAGCGGCAGTGATCCTGCTGCTGGGATCGCTGATTGTGCTGTTTCCCGCCGCCAGCAAACAGTGGTTGAATGTCGCGCAAAGCTGGGTGGCCGATGTGTTCGGCTGGTATTACATGCTGCTGATGGTCGCCTGCATGGCGTTCGTGTTCTGGCTGGCGCTGTCGCGCTTTGGCCATATTCGCCTGAGCCAGGATGACGAGCCGCCGCAGTTCAGCTACCCCTCGTGGGTGGCGATGCTGTTCTCGTCGGGCATCGGTATTGCGCTGGTGTATTACGGCGCCTATGAGCCGCTGGATCACTTCCTGTCGCCACCGGAAGGCGGCGGCGGCAGCGTGCAGGCGGCGCGACAGGCGATGGCGCTCACCTTTTTGCACTGGGGGCTGCACGGTTGGGCGCTGTACGCGCTGATCGCCACCGCGCTCGCCTATTTCGCCTATTGTCGCGGTTTGCCGCTGGCGCTGCGTTCGGCGCTGTACCCGATCTTCGGCGAGCGCATCCACGGCGGCGTCGGCCATCTGGTGGACAGCTTCGGCATTCTGGTGACGGTTATCTCGATGGTGACCAACCTGGGGATCGGCGCGTTGCTGGTGAACTCGGGGCTGTTTTACCTGTTCGACATCCCGCAAAGCACCGGCGTACTGCTGGCGCTGATCGTGGTGATGATGGTGGTGGCCACGCTGGCGGCGGTCACCGGCGTCGAGAAGGGCATTGCCATGCTGTCGAACATCAACGTCGGCTTCTTGTGCCTGCTGCTGCTGTTCGTGTTTCTGGCTGGCCCGACGCTGAACCTGCTCAACGGCATGTTGCAGAACCTCGGGGATTATCTGACCTCGCTCGTCAGCCGCAGCTTTGATATGTATCTGTACGGCAAGGCGCGCCAATGGCAGGGTGCCTGGACGCTGTTTTATTGGGCCTGGTGGGTGGCGTGGGCGCCGTTCGTCGGGCTGTTTATCGCACGCATTTCCAAAGGCCGCACCATCCGTGAACTGATCTTCGGCGTGTTGCTGATCCCGCTCGGGTTCACGCTGGCGTGGCTGTCGATCTTCGGCAATACCGCCATCAGCCTGGTGCTGGAAGGCGGGCAGGCGATCCTGGGGCAGGTAGCGCAAAGCGATCCGCCGATGGCGGTGTTCAAGCTGTTCGAATACCTGCCCTATACCCAGCTGACCGCCGGTTTCGTGGTGGTGATAAGCTTTGTGCTGTTCCTGACGCCGGTCGACTCCGGCACGCTGATGATAGCTAACCTCTCCTGCCAGGGCGGTTCCGCGCACGATGACGCGCCGGCCTGGCTGCGAGTGTTCTGGGCGGCGGTCACCACGCTGGTGTGCGCCGGGTTGCTGTACGCCGGCAGTTTCAGCGCGATGCAGACCGCAGTGGTGCTGTGCGGCCTGCCGTTCTCGGCGGTGATCGTGCTGTACATGGTCAGCCTGCGCAAGGATCTGCGCGGTTACGCCATGACGCCGGCGATCCCCTGAGGCGGTTTATTCGTCCGCGCGCGGCCGATGATGCACGTACTCGACAATCGTGCCGTCCGGCAGGCGCGCATTGAAACAGGCGCCGGTGGGCACTTCCACCGGGCCGAAGAAGATCTCGGCTCCGGCCGCCAGCAGCCGCTGGTGGTAAGGGTAAATGTCATCGACCAGCAGCGTGCCGACGGTGCTGCGAAAAGGGCGTAGGTTTTCTTCCGCGCCTTCCAGGATCAGAAACGGTCCTACCGCTGCCAGCACCAACCGATGCTCGGGAAAGTCGAAACGCATATCCGCTTCCACGCCGTGCAGTTGCTCGTAAAACGCGATGGCGCGGTCAATCTCGCCTTCGTCGACGTAGACCCGGATCAGTACGCGCGGCTCGCGCAGCGATGAAGAGTCGGCGGTTTTGCGCCAAAAGCCCGCTTCTGTCAGTTTTGCCGTCATTGCTCATTCCTCATAGTGGCTCGTTTCCCCGTCATCATGCCGCCGTTTGGCCGTAGGGATTAGACTGAGTTGTTATGAACTAGCAGCGGCGGAAATAAAAAAGCCCCGGTAACGGGGCAAAGACCAGCTCAGGTCGGAATAGCGGGCTAAAGCGGGCGTCAGGCGCGATGGAATTCCGGTAACACCAGTTGGCCGATCTCCTGCATCGTCTCTTCCAGCGGCCGCTGGTTGCGGCGGAAATGCAGGCCGATGTGGTTGACCCCGGCGTCACGCATGGCGCTCAGTTCCTGAATCAACCCATTGCGGCCGCTCTTGATGCCGAAGCGATGGCGCTGAATCGGCGCGTCGGCGTTATCTGTGAGGTCGAGATGAATAAAGCTGACGTAGGGTTTGTCACCGGCCACGTTACGCCAGAGTTTGACCCGCGAAACGTGGTCCGCAGGCGTGCCGGGATACGACAGCCAGCCATCCATATTTTTTCCCACCCACTCAGGCGTTTGTTGCGCCAGCCCGGCGACCAGCAGCGGCGGCGGCGGCGTGGCCGGCAGCAGGCGCAATCCAGGCTGGAGCGCGCTGTCGGCTTCCCCTTTGAGAATGCCGACGCTGGTGCGAAAGCGTTCACCGCGCGCGGCGTAATCGGCGCCGAACAGCGGGTATTCCACAGGGCGATCGCCGCTGGCGACGCCGAGTAGCAGACGATCGCCGCTCAGCGTTTGCAGCGTGGAAGCCGCTTTGCGTACCAGCCACGGCTGGCGCAACGGCAGCACCACGGCCGCGGTGCCCAGCAGAATATTGCGCGTCAGGCTGGACAGGTAGCCGAGGTAGGTAAAGGTCTCAAACACCTGCGCGGCGTCGCCGAAGTCCGGATCGTACAGCGGCACGTCGCGAACCCAGGCGGCGCGAAAGCCGAGCTCATCGGCCAGCTTGATGCGCGCAGCGTGTTCGCTCATGTCCGGCACGCCGAACGGTCGCCCATCCTGCTGGCGTTTCAGCTGCCCGCTGGTGGACCAATCGTTGTCCAGCGGCAACTCGATGCCGATGGAAAGCGGCTCCCGGGTTAGTTTTTCGATGCTCATGTGTCACTCCGTCTCTGGCCTTGCGGCGCGGTGTCGAACGATGGCACGAAGTGTTGCATGGCGCTTAATTGAGATAAACAGCCCTAATCGCAATAGATAATTGCTGTTGCGAGCATAATTACTTTGCAGGATACGGCATGATTGCCGTGATTTACGTCACGCTCTGCGCTTTTGTTATTGTCCAGATTAAATGATGTAACCCTGCCAATAGCCTTTCCCTCGTAAGAGTTATTTTGTTGCGCGGTCATGAAATAAAACGAAATGATTCAATAGATAAAAACGAATCCGAATGCTGCCTATCGTTAACTGAAAGGGGATAACAAATTAATAAACCTGAAGAGTTAATGGTGAGATTATTCACAGATGGCGTGAAAATAGGCGTTTTTAACCGCGGGAAAATACTCGTTATTATTTTATTGTCTGTAAAAACAAAGTGATAAAATATCTGATTGTGATAATTCTATTTTAAAATAGTACCGGATAAAAACTTCATTCGTCTCTAAGAAAGCGCCGGTTGACAGACCGCCGGCTTGCGATAATTTTATGTCATTAATATGTTAATGAGTTGTTGTCGTGACGGAGGGCCAATGTTTCTCTTGGCCGAGCGCTTAATACACTTATGCCATGGCGGGTCGCCATTCATAAGTTAACTTATGGACAAATGACGCTATGAATACATCGCCAGGGCCTCACCGCGCATTAAGTGAAGAGAACCGGTTGCTGATTATTTTGTTTTTCGTCTTCGGCTGCGTGTTCGTCGATCGTCTGACCATCTCGTTTCTGTTTCCGATGATTGCCGCCGACCTCAAGCTCAGCAACGTGCATCTCGGCACGCTGTCGGCGGTGCTGGCATTGACTTGGGCGCTGTCTGGCGCGGGGCTGGGGGCGATAGCCGATCGCTTTAATATCCGCAAACCGATGCTGATCCTGTCGATCCTGGTGTTTTCGCTGTTCTCCGCGCTGTCGGGGTTGGTCAGCGGGTTTGCCATGCTATTGATCTTCCGGGCGCTGATGGGGATCGCCGAAGGGCCGGTTTTGCCGATCGCGCAATCGTTGATGGTGGAAAAATCGCAGCCGCAGCGCCGCGGTTTCAACATGGGATTGATCCAGGGCGCGGCGCCGGGGCTGCTGGGCGGCATTATCGCGCCGCCGCTGATCATCTATCTGGCGCAGAAGTGGGGCTGGAGCATGGCGTTTCACCTGACCGCCGTGCCGGGCATCATTCTGGCGTGGTTGATCTATCGCCATGTGAACGGCAAAAAGGATCCCGCCTTTATCGCCGCGCCGGCGACCGGTAAGGCGGCGGGCAAAGCCGCTTACGGCGAGCTGTTCAAAATCAAGAACGTGGCGCTGTGCATTCTGATTTCCTGCGTGTTCGTCACCTGGTTCATGATCATCATTACCTTCACCCCTAACTTTTTGGTGACCGACCGTGGCTTCGGTGAAGGCACGATGGGCGGCATCATGAGCGCCATCGGCGCCGCCTGGGTCTTCTGGGGCGTGGCGGTACCGGCGATCTCCGATCGCCTTGGGCGCAAACCGACGCTGATTTTCTTTTCGCTGCTGGCGGTGTGCTGCCCGCTGTTCCTGAGCTACGTCGACAACCCGTGGCTGCTGGGCGTGCTGGTGTTCCTGTCTTATACCGGCCTCGGCTGCTTCACGCTGTTTATGGCCACCATCCCGTCTGAAACGGTATCGCCAGCCCGTATTGCCACCGCATTAGGGCTGGTGATGGGGATCGGCGAGGTGATTGGCGGCTGCCTGGCGCCGTTTATCGCCGGGCTGATCGCCGATCGCTATGGCCTGGTCAGCGTGATGTGGCTGGCGGCTGCCGGCGCGGTCTGCGCCGGCGTACTGAGCTGTTTTCTCGATGAAACTGCACCCGCGGTGGTGAGCCGCAGAACGGTGAAACCGGCGAGCGTTGCCGACGTGTAAGACGGTTTTATCCCATTCAATCAAGGAGAGCGAAGATGTCAGCAGAACAATCCGTACTGAATCAAAATGCCGAACCGGACTGGAAGAATTACGACGATTTCGCACGCGGCATCGACACCAACCGGCTGCCGGGCACCCAGGACTGGCGCGGCAAAACGTTGCAGATCGCCTTTGAAGACGGCGGGGACTTCACGCTGCGTTTCAGCGCCGATCGGCAACGGGTGCTCTGGGCCTGGGGCGGGGAGAGCGGCGAGGACGCTTACGAAGAGGTGCAAACCTCCGCCGCACGCTATTTCTTCAATATTCCGCTGCAGTCGCCGGGCAACGAATGCCTGACGCTGGTGCTCAACCGCGACAGCGGCCGGGCGCTGCTGGTGCGCAGCACGCTGCTGCCCGAACATGCGGTAGAAAAGGGGTCTCGCCTCAAGCAAAGCTTCCACGTTGGGCTGATTGCAGGCGTCACGCCGGGCGGCATCGCGCCGCATTTGACCCGCGAGCTGATCGGCTATCGCACGCTGAACGTCTACAGCCCCAACCATTACTACGAGCACTTCTACGTCAACACCGAGCGCTACGCCTGGCAAAACCTGCGCGGCGAACAGTTCGGCCACGGCGACATGGACTACGCCACTTACTACAAGTTTGAGGATGAGATGTTCCTGTTCACCTTCCGGGAAAAGATTATCCCGGTGTGCTCGGTGTTCTTCTTCGACTTTATCTCCGGGCGCTGCACCGGCACCTTCCTCGGGCTGGACGCCGCCGGCCGGGTGCTGGTGTCACCGGCCGGGGCATTCATCAGCAAGATGAGCTACAACGCGTACCCGGAGGGCGTGCAGCCGCTGTGAATCAGGCGTTTCTGACCAGCGATCCGGCGTTGATCTCCGTGATGGATTTCGCGCCGGTGAGCGTCATGGCGACGCGCATTTCCTTGTCGATCAGATCCAGCAAGTTGGCCACCCCGGCTTCGCCGGCCGCCGCCAGCGCATAGACGAAGGCGCGCCCCAGCAGCACGCTGTCGGCGCCCAGCGCGATCATGCGCACCACGTCCAGGCCGCTGCGGATGCCGGAGTCGGCCAACAGGGTAATGTCGCCTTTCACTGCGTCGGCGATCGCCGGCATGGCGCGCGCGGTCGACAGCACGCCGTCCAGCTGGCGGCCGCCGTGGTTGGAGACGATGATGCCGTCGGCGCCGAAGCGCACCGCGTCTTTGGCGTCTTCCGGATCCAGAATGCCTTTGATGATCATCGGGCCGTCCCAGAATTCGCGGATCCACTCCAGATCTTTCCAGGAAATCGACGGATCGAAGTTGGCGCCCAGCCAGCCGATGTAGTCTTCCAGGCTGGTCGGTTTGCCGCGGTAGGCCGAGACGTTGCCCAGATCGTGCGGCTTGCCGAACAGGCCGACATCCCAGGCCCACTGCGGATGGGTAAACGCCTGCAGCACGCGGCGCAGGGCGGCGTTAGGGCCGCTCATTCCCGAGTGGGCGTCGCGGTAACGGGCGCCGGGCACCGGCATGTCGACGGTAAACACCAGCGTTTTCACGCCGGCGGCCTTGGCGCGTTCCAGTGCGTTGCGCATAAAGCCGCGATCTTTCAGCACGTAGAGCTGGAACCACATCGGCCGATCGATCGCCGGCGCTACCTCTTCGATCGGGCAGACCGACACGGTGGACAGCGTGAACGGAATGCCTTTTTTGGCCGCGGCACGCGCGGCCTGCACTTCGCCGCGGCGGGCGTACATGCCGGTCAGCCCCACCGGCCCCAGCGCTACCGGCATCGCCAGCTGCTCGCCGAACAGCGTGGTCTCCAGGCTGAGTTCGGACATATTGCGCAGCACGCGCTGGCGCAGGGCAATATCGGCCAGATCTGCGGTATTGCGCTTCAGCGTATGCTCCGCGTAGGCCCCGCCGTCGATGTAGTGAAACAGAAACGGCGGCAGTTTGGCCTGGGCGGCGGCCCGGTAGTCGGTTGACGCGGAGATGATCATAGTGTTTACCTTCTTGTCTTGCTTGCGATAACGAGTGTTCAGTCAGAGCGTGAGGATCGCTGCCATACCGGCCGCAATCCCTCCGTACGCCAGCATCGGCAGCACGGTCTTTCTGATGATTTTGCCTTCGGCGTTACCGATCCCGAGGATCGAACAGACCGCGATAATGTTGTTCAGGCACACCATGTTGCCCATGGCGCCGCCGACGGACTGCAGGGCCAGCGTCAGATTGACGTCAAGGCCGCTGCTCTGGGCGATCGATTGCTGAATGCCGCCGAACGTCAGGTTCGAAACGGTATTGGAACCGGAGAAGAACGAGCCCAGCGCACCGAGGAACGAAGAGAACAGCAGCCAGCTCTCGCCGGTCAGCGCCGCCAACGCTTTCCCGATCAGGATCACCGGCGCGTTGTCGCCGCCCTGCATCATCAGGTTGACCATCACCAGCGCGCCGAAAAGCGCGATAAAGGGCCGCGCGATGCGCCCGCCGGTTTCGCTGAACATTTGCCGCACCTGGCCGCCATTCAGACGGAACAGCGGAATACACAGCACCACCACCAACAGGAACGGGATCAGCGCCGGGACATACAGCGTTTTGTAGCCGGCGGCGGCGGAGGTGCCCAGTACCTGCTGCAGTTCGACGATCAGCGCCTGACTAATGCGCAGCTCCCCGAGCCAGCCGAGGTTTTCCTGCCACAGCAGCGTGGTGTTGTTGAGCAGCGCCTTCAGGCCCAACTGATGCACGCGCGTCACTATCAGAATAGCAATCAGTAGCAGGGTCGGGGTCATGGCCTTGACCACCTGCAAGAACGGCACCGCCTGCCCGGCGTTCTGCAGTTTGTCGCTGCGGGCGAGACCGATGCCGCCGCGTGCCAGCAGCACCGAGAGCGCCAGGCCGATGGCGCCGCCGACCAGCGCCGGGAACTCATAGTTCACCTGGGCCAGCAGCAGATAGGGCAGGGTGCAGCTCAGCACGCTGAGCAGGATAAACGGCAGGTTACGGCGGATATCCTGCCAGGAAACGATAAAGCGCAGCGCCAGCAGAGGAATAACGAAGCCGGCGATGAAGTGGATCAGCGCGGTTTGCCGGCCGATCTCCAGCAGGCTGGCGTCCGACAGGCCGAGATTGGCAAAGCCGAACCAGGTGGGGGTGCCCACGGCGCCGAAGGAGACCGGTACCGAGTTCATTACAAGCGTCAGCAGGGCGACGCGCAGCGGGTTGAAGCCCAGCCCGACCAGAATCGGCGCGGCGATGGCGGCCGGGGTGCCGAAGCCGCTGGCACCCTCGATCATAAAGGCGAATGCCCAGCCGATAATCATCAGCTGAGCCACGGGATTGGGGCTGATGGTTTCCAGCCAGCGCCGCACCACGTTTTCCGCGCCGCTTACCTGCATCAGTTTGTTGAGCAGGATGGCGCCGGCGATGATGGTGATCGGCGTCAGCGTCGACACCAGCGCGGTGATGATATTGGCATGCAGCAGCCGCAGCGAGGCATCGAACCACAGGAGCTGTACGGCATACACCGCGGCGGCCGTCAGCGGCAGGGCGAGATAAGAGGGCACGCCATTCCTTTTGGTCATCATCCAAATCAGTAGGACGATGGGCGCAATACTAAAAAGCAGGGGCATAAGATCCTCAGGGTTATTATTTTTATGGGCAGAGATATGTAGCTGAAAGGTTAATTACCGCAACATTTTCATTCTAATCACAACGTTGGTGACGATGCCATGCGGTAATTTTTTAACATCGGCGAACGGCGTCGGCGGTGAGAAAATCGCCGGTAGAAGGGGTTAAATTAATTGATTTAAAATCAGTGTGATAGGGATCTTTGCTGTGTGATGAGTGCGCGAGCTCACATTAATTAGGCGCTAATGTTCAATAGATTATGTCCAAAAATGCCGTAATCCCCGCGGTCTTTTGCGGCAGCGGGGAAATAATCAGAGAGGACCATTCAGAAGTAGTGGCTGATATTTTGGTAGGAACCGATGATATGTTCGATCAGCAGGCGAGTTTTTAACGGCAGATTACGGGTGTAAGGATAAACGGCATAAATACCCAATACCTTGCCGCAGTGGCCGGCCAGGATCTCCGTCAGTTTGCCGTCCTGCAAATCTTCATATACCATGCAGCGCGGCACCATGGCGATGCCGTGGCCGCCGATCACCGCTTTGCGGATCGCCCGCGCATTGTTGGCCGACAGGTTGCCGTTAACCTGCAGCTCGTAGATTTCGTTGCGCCCCGGCCGTTTCATCAGCCAGTTGGCGGTGCCGCTCTCCTGGTAGGTGTAGGTCAGGCAATTGTGGCCGAGCAGGTCTTCGGCGCTGCGCGGTTCCGGGTGGCTTTTCAAATAGCCCGGCGAGCAGACGATCACCCAGCGGGAATCGAAGATCGGCCGGGCAATCAGGCTCGAATCTGGCATAGTGCCGGTACGGATCGCCAGATCGATGCCTTCTTCCACCAGATCGACGAAGCGGTTTTCCAGCCGCATTTCGACCTTTAGACTGGGATGCAGTGCGCAAAACTCCGCCACGCTCTCGCTCAGCAGCAGCTCGCCCGAAATGGTCGGCACCGACATGCGGATGGTACCGGTTAATTCTTCGCTTTTTTCGCTGACGGCGTACAGTGCCTCCTGCACTTTGGCGCCGATCTCTTTGGCCTGTTGGTAGAGCGCCTGGCCGCTTTCGGTCAGCGTCAGGCTGCGCGTGGTGCGGTACAGCAGCCGGGCGCCCAGGGATTTCTCCAGCCGCCCGATGCGTTTACTGACCACCGAACTGGTGATGCCGGCGCTCTCCGCGGCCTTGCTGAACGAGCCGTAGTCGACAATCAGGGCGAACAGAATCAGGTCGTTGGCGTATTCGTGAGTGGCGAGCATAATCGGCTGTTCCCTTCAGCGGATAGAGGCGTCAGTGTAAGTCTCTCGTTTCAATAAGCAATCATCAAAATGCCCTTGGCGTCGAAATCAGAGGCTGCGCGAGCAATGAGAATTCGTCTTGATCTCATTCTCGTGCCGCTTACAATGCCTGCCAGATCGCGACTTCAGAGGTTTTTTCATGGAACTGCTACGGGTGGTTTATCACCAGTATCGTTGGCCATTTCTGGCGGTTATGGCATTGACCATGACCAGCGCCGGCTTAGGCATCGGTATTATTGCGTTTATCAATCAATACCTGATGGACGCCGGCGGCGATGCGTTGGCCGTACTGCCAATGTTTCTCGCCCTGCTGGCATTGCTGATGGCGGTCACGCTGGGATCGCAATTGGCGCTGACGACATTGGGCCATTACTTCGTCTACCGCCTGCGCGGGCAGTTAGTGAAGCGCATCCTGGATACCGATATTGAACGCCTTGAACAGTTAGGCAGCGCCTCATTGTTGGCGAGCCTGTCCAGCGATGTCCGCAATATCACCGTCGCCTTCGTGCGCTTGCCCGAACTGGTGCAAGGGGTGATTTTAACCTTGGGGTCGGCGGCCTATCTGGGGTGGTTATCGCCGAAAATGTTGGCGGTGACGGCGGTGTGGGTCGCCGTCACCGTGGTGGGCAGCGGCTGCCTGGTCTCGCGGGTTTATCGCCATATGGCCAGTTTGCGCGAGTCGGAAGAGCGTCTCTATCATCATTACGAATCGGTGATTGACGGTCGCAAGGAACTGACGTTAAACCGCAAGCGAGCGCAGGCGCTGTACGAACAGACCTATCAACCCGATGCGCAAGCTTACCGTCACCATATCATTCGCGCCGATACCTTCCATTTGAGTGCGCTCAACTGGTCAAATATCATGATGTTAGGCGCGATTGGGCTGGTGTTCTTTATGGCTAACAGCCTGGGATGGGCGGACTCGGCGGTGGCTGCCACCTATTCCCTGACGCTGCTGTTCTTGCGCACGCCATTACTGCAGGCGGTGGGGGCGTTTCCGACGCTGGTCAGCGCCGAAGTCGCCTTCAACAAGCTGAAGACGCTGCACTTGGCCGAGTACCAACCGGCGTTCCCTGTCGCCGCCTGCCGTTCCTGGCAGACGCTGGAGCTGCGTGACGTGGTTTTTCACTATGCAGATAAGGAACAGCAGCCCGGTTTTGCCGTCGGGCCGCTTAATCTGACGCTGCGGCGTGGCGAGCTGGTCTTTTTGATCGGCGGCAACGGCAGCGGCAAGTCAACGCTGGCGATGCTGTTGACCGGATTGTACCGACCGGTGAGCGGCCACATCGTGCTGGATGGCGTCGCCCAGACCGCGGCGGATATGCCGGACTACCGCCGGCTATTTTCGGCGATTTTCACCGATTTTCATCAGTTCGATCGTTTACAAGGGCCGGAAGGCGGTGAACCCGATGCGAAGCTGGTCGCCGCCTGGCTCGAGCGGTTGAATATGAAAAGCAAACTGCAGTTCGACGGCACCAGGGTGACCAATCCGCAACTGTCGCAGGGGCAGCGCAAGCGTCTGGCTTTGCTGCTGGCGGTGGCGGAACAACGCGATATCTTGCTGTTGGATGAATGGGCCGCGGATCAGGATCCGCAATTCCGGCGCATTTTCTATCGTGAACTATTGCCAGAACTGCGTGCGCTGGGCAAAACGGTGTTTGCCATCAGCCATGACGATCACTATTTCGAATACGCCGATCGGTTGCTTGAGATGCGCTCGGGTCATTTACGTGAGCTGACCGGCAGCGAGCGTGAACATGCCAGCCGGGATTCCGTCAGCAGAATCGGTTAACTCACGCCGGCCCGGGCGAGACCAAAGCGGGCCGGTGCTTCTCTTCGTATGATCCCAGTATGTCGTTTCATTTTATCCCCCGCCTTTAGCGCTGTCTGTTGTCGATTTGGCTTACGGCCAGTCAAATAATTGATAGTTGAATTATTTACCAGTGGTTTAATTTTGACCTTTCAAGGTATGACACACTGCACGTTCGTTCGCCTATCAATTCAAGTTATCGCCTGCCGATAACAGTGATATCCACGGTGCCGTTCTTACCAGGGCGGTAATGCAGATCTATGGCTAGCAGCTGTTTTTTAAATTTCCATAGGAAAAAACGACTTTATTGATCGTTAAAACAGATCGATAATTAATGTTTGAATGGTTTAATCTATTGGTTGAGGGCGCTGTGGTGAGCAAGGATGGATCTGATATCAAACGTAGAGCATGGCTGTGTGTGTTTATCGGTAGCGGGCTATTCTGGCTGTTAACCGCCGCCGTGATTTACTGGTTACTGAGTTAGCAGGTTAAGCAGGAAGGCGAGTCGTGAACAAAAAGCAGGCTAAAAACCGTGAGGGCGCTGAGCGTCGCGCACCGTCCAAAATTCCGCCGTCATGGGTGCTGAGCGATGAGCAGCGCGCCTTTATTGAAGATTTATGGCAGGACACCGACTCTGAGGCGGCGCGGCCCCCATCGCGCCGCAGCGTTAGCTGATCACGCGGCTGCGGCCGGCCAACGCGCCGAACAGCATTTGCAAGACGGTCAGGCACAGCAGGGCGATCAACGGCCAGCGCCAGCCTTCCGTCAGATCGTGCAGTAAGCCAAATAGGGTGGGCCCCAGCGCCGCTAACAGATAACCGACGGATTGCGCCATACCCGACAGCAGCGTCGCCTGATGATGATGCTGACTGCGCAATCCAAAGAACGACAGCGCCAGCACCAGCGAACTCCCCGCCCCCAACCCGGCAAACGTCAGCCACACCAGTGAACTGGCGGGTTGCACCAATAATCCCCCGACGCCGATGAAGATCAGCAGCGAGCTGCCCAACGCTATTGCCCGCTGATCGCGCGCACGCGGCAAAATCACCACCATGACAAAGTTGGCGACGATTGCCACCACCTGGTAAACGAACAGTTCGAAACCCGCCTGCTGAGCGGAGGTGCCGTGGCTGGCGGCAAAGGCGCTGAACCAGCCGATGATGGTGTAGAAGGCGATCGATTGCAGCCCCATGAACATCGCTACTTGCCAACCCAGTGCACTGCCCCAGGGAGAGCGATAGCGTTGCAGCTCTGTTGGCTGCGGCTCTTTGGCGACGGGGGTGGCGGAGCGCCGCAGCTGCGGCAGCCACACCAACAGCGCCAGCAGCGCGGGCAAACCCCAACACAGCAAAGAGAACCGCCAGCCGAGGTTGGCCAGGGAGGCCAGTGGCACGGCCAGGCCGGAAGCGATGGCGGCAACCAGTGACATCACCGCCGCATAGGCAGCGATCATCGCGGCGGCGCGATGTGGGAAATCTCTTTTCACCAGCGTTGGCAGCACCACGTTGGCGAAGGCGATGGCGGCGCCGATCAGGACGCTGCCCGGCCAGAGCATGGCGTCTTGCGGCAGGGAACGTAGCACGATACCGCAGACCAGCAGCGCGAGGGCCAGGCCCAGGGTGCGCTCGATGCCGATGCGTTTCGCCAGCGCTGGGGTCAGCGGCGAGAGAATGGCGAACAGGATCAGCGGCAGTGAGTTGATCAGGCCGGCGGCGGTGGCGGACAACGCCAGCTGTTGCTGGATCTGCTCCAGCAGCGGGCCGACGCTGGTCAGGGCGGCGCGCAGGTTGGCCGCGATCAGCATAATGCCGACGATCAGCAAAATAGGGCGGTGTAACCGGCGACGCGGGGTCGCGGTGGATGAAGCGGGTTGCGGCATGAGTTCCTCGCACCAGGGCATGCAGTCAATCAGCGCTGCATGGCGTGATGCGTTGATTGACGTTAACGCTTACGTACCGACAAGGGGCCGATATCTGATCGCAAGTGTAGGGAAGATGGCTCGTACTGACAAGGGGATGGCCCGGCGGGATGGTGGCGGTTAATCCCCGCCGGCCGCAGGATAATTATCATTATGTGATCCTGGTCACTGAGTGAACTAAAAGTCATGGCGTGGGGCGCACCATGCGCCGCTTTCGCTTTCCGTGCAGCCCACGTCTCAGCGCTCCGGGGGTTAGCGCTCGTCATGGCATTTCATTTTTCTCCCATTCCACTTTTTGCTTTTCGATTCGTTTCGATTCGAAAGGTTTTTTGGCGGTTTTTTTGCTAAAACGGGGCTGTAAGCCCGATCACAATTTCATTGCTTTCGCTTTGCTGTAATGCCAGCGCAGTAGAGCGAAAGCCATCTTCTCCCCGGCGATGCCGGAAACCTGAGGACCGCAGCTCATGCCAGTGAATACCGCAAAGCGACGTGAACACATTATCGATCTGTTATGCGAGCACGGCAGCGTGCGCGTGGAGCAGCTCAGTAAGCAGTTTGCGGTATCCACGGTGACGATCCGCAACGATCTGCGCTTTCTGGAACGAAAAGGGTGTGCGCTGCGCGCTTACGGCGGCGCAATGCTCAATCAGCAATTCGCTTTCGATCGGCCGTTACGGGACAAAGGGCGGTTGAATCGCGACGTCAAAACGCTGATCGCCAACGCGGCGGCCGGCTATGTGCGCGATGGCGATGCGTTGATCCTCGATTCCGGTTCCACCACCGCGCAGATCGTGCCGTTCCTGAAGGGGCGGCGCGATCTGGTGGTGATGACCAATGCGCTGAACATTGCCTACGAGCTTTCGGGAAACGACGGGGTGGAAGTCATGGTGCTGGGGGGCAGCGTGCGCCGCAACTCTTACTCGCTCTACGGTCCGGCTGCCGAGCAGCAATTGCGTCAGTACCGCTTCGACAAACTGTTTTTGGGCGTCGACGGGTTCGATCTGAGCGCCGGCATCACCACGCCTCACCCCGGTGAGGCGCACCTCAATCGCGTGATGTGCGAGGTGGCGCGCGAGATTATCGCGGTGGCGGATGCCAGCAAATTCGGTCGCAAGAGCTTTTGCATGATTCGCGAAGCCGGACAAATCCATCGGCTGATCACCGACAGCCGTCTTCCGGACGATTACGAGCGGGCGTTAACCGAGCTGGGCGTGGAGGTCATCATCGCCGATCGGTAGCAGGGCGCCTGCATGGGGGCTTCATGCAGCAGTTGTTACAGCTTGTCGAGCAGCACAAGGCCGGTATGCCGGTCGGGATCTTTTCCGTCTGTTCCGCCCATCCCTGGGTTCTGAAGGCCGCGCTGCGGCAGGCCAAAGCGCGCGGCACGCCGGTATTGGTGGAGGCGACGTCCAACCAGGTTAATCAATTCGGCGGCTATACCGGCCAAACGGCGGCCCAGTTCCGCGATGCGCTGTGGCGCCTGGCGGATGAAGTGGGCCTGGCGCGCGAGCGCGTGTGGCTGGGTGGCGATCACCTGGGGCCCAACGCTTGGCAAGATCGCCCGGCTCAGGAGGCGATGGCGCTGGCGGAAACCTTGATCGACGATTACGTTCGCGCCGGATTTCGCAAAATTCACCTCGATTGTTCCATGTCGTGCGCCGGCGATCCCTCGCCCCTGGGGGATGCCACGGTCGCCGAGCGTGCGGCGCGCCTGTGCGCGGTGGCGGAGTGGGCCTGGGCGCAGAGCGGCGGCGAAGCGCCGGTCTATGTAATCGGCACCGAAGTGCCGGTCCCGGGCGGCGCGCAGGAGGCGCTGGCGGGTCTGCAGGTCACCACGCCGCAGGCGGTGGCGCAAACGCTGGAAACGCACCGCATCGCCTGGCAAAAAGCCGAGCTGAACGATGCCTGGCAGCGAACTATCGCGCTGGTGGTACAGCCGGGCGTCGAGTTCGATCACCACAGCGTTGAGCATTACCAACCGCAGCGCGCCGACGCATTGAGCCACTTCATCGAAAGGCAGCCGGGCATGATCTATGAAGCGCACTCTACGGACTACCAACCACCGCAGGCCTACCGCCAACTGGTGCGCGATCACTTCGCCATCCTGAAGGTGGGGCCGGCGCTGACCTTCGCGCTGCGCGAAGCGCTGTTCGCCCTCGATCGCATCGAGCGTGAATGGCTGGGGGAACGCCAGTCGGCGCAGCTGTGCGCCACGCTGGAGCAGGTGATGCGCGAGCAGCCGCAGCAGTGGAGCCGCTATTACCACGGCACGCCGCACCAGCAGTATCTCGATCGCCACTACAGCCTGAGCGATCGGGTGCGTTACTACTGGCCGCAGCCGCAGGTGCAGCAGGCCGTCGACGGGTTGCTGGACAACCTGCGCCGCAGCCCGGCACCGCTGGCGCTGCTCAGCCAGTACCTGCCGGATCAGGCGCGGGCGCTGAACGCCGGCGAATTAAGCGCCGATCCGCAGGAGTGGGTGCTGCATAAAGTGACGCAGGTGCTCGACGATTACCACGCCGCCTGTTACCCGGAGGGCCGCTGACATGCCGAACATTTTAATGACCCGCATCGACAATCGCCTGGTGCACGGCCAGGTGGGTGTGACCTGGACCAATACCCTCGGCGCCAACCTGGTGGTGGTGGCCAACGACGAGGCCGCCGCCGATCCGGTGCAGCAGAACCTGATGGACATGGTGGTGGCGGAAGGGGTGCAGACCCGCTACTTCACGCTGCAGAAAACCATCGACGTGATCCACAAGGCGGCGGACAGGCAGAAGATTTTTCTGGTGTGCAAAACACCGCAGGACGTGTTGACGCTGGTGCGCGGCGGGGTGCCGATCCGTTTCGTCAACGTCGGCAATATGCACTTCGCCGAGGGGAAGCGGCAGGTGCACAAAACGGTGTCGCTGGACGACGGCGACGTGGCCGCGTTCCGCGCGCTGGCGGCGCTGGGCGTGGAGTGCGAAGTGCGCCGGGTGCCGGATGAGGCGGGCGAGGCGATCGGCAAATTGCTCTTTTGAGCCTGGGGGGAAGCATGTTGACGGATGCGTTATTGATTGCGCTGTTGGCCGGATTGGCGGGGGTTGACCTGTTCGACGGTCTAACCCACTTCCACCGGCCGGTGGTGATGGGGCCGCTGGTGGGGCTGATTTTGGGCGACGTCTACACCGGCTTGCTGGTGGGCGGGACGCTGGAGCTGGTGTGGATGGGGATGGTGCCGCTGGCGGGCGCCCAACCGCCGAACGTGGTGATCGGCGGGGTGATCGGCACCGCGTTCGCCATTCTGACCAAGGCCGATCCTAAAGTGGCGATCGGCGTGGCAGTGCCGTTCTCGATTGCGGTGCAGGGCTGCATCACGCTGCTGTTTACGCTGTTCTCACCGATGATGCACCGCTGCGATCGCATGGTGAAAGAGCTGAACTGGCGCGGCATCGAACGGGTGAACTATCTCGGCATCAGCATCCTGTTCATCTTCTATTTCGTGGTGGCGTTCCTACCGATTTACTTCGGCGCCGACGCGGCCAGCGCCATGGTGCAGAAAGCGCCGGGCTGGCTGCTGGACGGGCTGGCGGTGGCGGGCGGCATGATGCCGGCGATCGGTTTCTCGCTGCTGATGAAGGTGATGATGAAAAAAACCTACGTGGCTTATTTTATCCTCGGTTTCATCTCGGTCACGTTCCTCAAGCTGCCGATCCTGGCAGTGGCGCTGGGCGCCCTGGCGATCGCTTTGATTGATTTCTTCAACACGCAACGCGGCGCGGCAGAGGCGACCGCCCGGCCCGCTCCGCAGGAGGACGCCGAAGATGGCATTTAACGATTCCGACGATCTGCTGGCGCAAAAGGCCGAGCAGCGCATGGCGCAGGCGCTGGCCACCAGCCAGGTGGAGCAGGACGACTATCTGGACAGCCAGCCCGCCGAGGCGCTGACGCGCGGCGACATCAACCGCATGGCCTGGCGTTCGCTGCTGCTGCAGGCGTCGTTCAACTATGAACGCATGCAGGCGGGCGGCTGGCTGTATCAGCTGATCCCCGGGCTGCGCAAGATCCACCGCAACCCGCAGGATCTGGCCAACTCGATGAGGATGCACATGGAATTTATCAACGTGCACCCGTTCGACGTCACCTTCCTGTCCGGCCTGGTGCTGGCGATGGAGCAGAACAAGGAGAAAATCTCCACCATTCGCGCGGTGAAAGTGGCGCTGATGGGGCCGCTCGGCGGTATCGGCGACGCGTTATTTTGGCTGACGCTGCTGCCGATCTGTGCCGGGATAGGCGCTTCGCTAGCGTTGGAAGGGAGCTTGTTCGGGCCTATCGTCTTCCTGCTGCTGTTCAACCTGTTTCATTTCGGCCTGCGTTTTGGGCTGGCGCACTACGGCTATCAGGCCGGCACCAGCGCGCTGGCGCTGCTGAAGACCCACACCCGGCGCATTTCTCACGCTGCGTCGATCGTTGGCATGACGGTGATCGGCGCGCTGGTGGCGTCGTATGTGCACCTGTCCACGCCGCTGGTAATGCATGCCGGCAAGGCCAGCGTGGCCTTGCAGACCGACGTGCTGGACAAGTTGATGCCCAATTTATTGCCGCTGTGTTTCACGCTGCTTATTTTCTTCCTGATGAAGCGCGGATTCTCACCGGTGAAGCTGATAGGCGTCACCGTAGCGATCGGCGTAGTAGGCAAATTTATCGGCATTTTGTGAGGAGCGAGCGATGCCAGGCATTGTGATTACCGGCCACGGCGGTTTTGCCACCGGGCTGTTGCAGGCGGTGGAACAGGTGGTGGGGCCGCAGCGGCACTGCGCGGCGGTTGATTTCCCCGAACAGATGAGTACCGCGCAGCTCAGGGACGCCCTACGCTCGGCGCTGGCTGCGGTGATGCAGCCGGACGGCGTGGTGTTCCTGACCGATATGCTCGGCGGTTCGCCGTTTCGCAGCGCCTGCGAACTGGCGGATGAGCAGGGCGATTGCGAAGTGCTCACCGGCGTCAATATGCAGCTGGCGGCGGAAATGATGCTGGAGCGCGACGGGTTGAGCCTGGATGAGTTTCGCGAGGTGGCGCTGGCGTGCGGCAAACGGGGCCTGACCAGCCTGTGGCATGAGCGCCGCCGAGTGAAGTGCGAAGACGTGCAGACCGACGGCATCTGAACGAACGCCGGGCGCGGTAGCGCCCGGCTCTGCGGGTTATACCGGCAGCGGGCTCAGCGCCAGGCGCGCCGGTTGATCTTCGCTGCGGCTGAAGCGCCAGCAGGTCTGGTGGTACTTCGCCACGCTGTTACGGTGCGCCACGCTGATCAGCGTCACGTCCGGCAGTTCATCCACCAGCAGGCAGTACATCAGCTGCTCGGTTTCGTCGTCCAGCGCGCTGGTGGCTTCGTCGAGGAACAGGATGCTCGGGCGAATCAGCAGGGCGCGGGCGAACGCCAGCCGCTGTTGCTCGCCTGGCGACAGGCGGTGGCTCCAGTTGGCGGCGGTATCCAGCCAGCGCTGCAGGTGCTTCAGGCGGCAGTTTTCCAGCACCCGCATCAGCTGCTCGTCGCTGTATTGTGTCGCCTGGCTCGGGTAGCTCAGCGCCTCGCGCAGCGTGCCGATCGGAATGTAGCTGCGCTGCGGCAGGAACAGGGTATTGGCGTTGGCCGGCAGCCCGATGGCGCCCGCGCCGTAAGGCCAAATGCCGGCGATGGCCCGCAGCAGCGTCGATTTGCCGCAGCCGGAAGGGCCGACGATCAGCAGGCGATCGCCGCGTTGCAGCGTCATCTTGGCGCCGGCCAGCAGCGGCTGGCCGTCGGGTAAGTTCAGGCTGAGATTATCCAGCGTTAACGGATGGGCGGCCTCTTCCCGCAGCTGAATGCCGCGCGGCTGATGGTGAACCTGATCGACGGCGGCGTTGAAGCCGGCCAAACGGTTAACGCAGGCTTTCCAGGTCGCCAAGTCGTTAAACGCGTCGATAAACCACGACAGCGCCCCCTGCACCTGGCCGAAGGCCGAGGCGATCTGCATCAGGCCGCCCATCTGAATGGCGCCGGAGAAATAGCGCGGCGCGGCCACCAGCAGGGGAAACACGATGGCGAACTGGCTGTAGAAGTTGGTGGCAATGTTCAGCCGCCGGGTGATGCGCATAATTGCCCACCAGTTGCTGCGAATGGTGTCAAAACGATCGCCTAGCTGCTGTGCCTCGCGCGGTTCGCCGTGGTACAGCGCGATGGCGTCGTTGTTTTCGCGGATGCGGATCAGGCCGAAACGGAAGTTCGCCTCGTACCGTTCCTGGTTGAAGCCCAGCATGACCAGCGGTTTGCCGACCCACCAGATCAGCAGCGATCCCAGCACCGCATACAGCAGCGCGAACCACACCATATAGCCGGACAGCGTGATGGCGTGCTGACCGAGCGCGAAGGTCATCGGCCCGCTGACGTGCCATAAAATGTCGATAAAGGAAAACAGCGTCACCAGGCTGGAGAGCAGCCCGAGTGACAGCGACAGGGTATATTGGGTCAATACGTTGAGATCTTCCGCGATACGCTGATCGGGGTTATCGACGATCTGTTGCTGCTCGGTGTGATAATACGCCTGGTGCGCCAACCACTTCCCCATGAACTTTTCCGTCATCCAGCGCCGCCAGCGCATCTGGAGCCCCTGGGTGAGGTAGATCTTGTAGACCGCCAACACGATAAAAATCAGCGCCAGATAGGTAAAGCGCCACAGCTGCGCCTTGAACACCGGGTAGTTTTTGTTCTGCAACGCATCGTAGAACACCTGGTTCCACTGGTTGATCAGCACGCTGATATAGACCAGGCCGAGTGACAGGATGACGATGGCGATCAGCATCATCCAGGCGCGCCATCGTTCCTCCGACACCCAAAAGGGTTTGATCAGCTGCCACACGGCGTGTTTCTGCAAGGGGGTTGCGTTCATAACGGCTCGATAATTGCGGTATTTCGTTCAGCATGGGCTGCGGGCCGGTAACAAACAAACCGTGACTGTAAGCAGTTTTAACTCCGCTAACCGTTTGAAATAAAGCGGCTGAATTGCCGGCAGCGTGCAGCTGGGCGCAATTGCGGCATACACTCCGGCGCCGGGCGGTTATACTGGCGCCGAATTTTTGCAGAAAGGATAAACGATGAAGGCTTGGTTTCCTCTGTTGCTGACCTGCGGCGTCTTCGCCAGCGTCCGGGCCTGGGCGCACATTGACGAGCCGGACATCGCCGCCGACTGCCAAAAGGTGGCGAGCTACGCCGAACTGGGAAAAAAGGCCTATCAGCGGCAGGATTACGCTAAAGCCGCCGACATCTTTCGCGATCAGGCGGCCTGGAGCGAGTTTTGCGGCCTGAGCGAGCAGGCTGTCGCTACGGCCTACAACAACGTGGCGTTGTCGCTGATGCACGCCGGCGAATTGCTCAAGGCGCAGGCCTATCTGGCGCTGGCGCCGCACGATGACAAATCGCAGCACAACATGAGCCTGTTGCGCCAACGCCTGGCGCAGTGGCCACAGCCGCAGGGGCTGGCCGGCGTGTATTGGCAATACGCCGGGCGCGGCGTGTGGAGCGAAGTGACGGTGAAGCCGCAGGGCGAGCGCTGGTTGATCGCGTTTTCCGGCTACGCCATGCCGCAGATGGGGCTGTATTACGGGCCGAACATGGGCGACTTCACCGCCGAGCTGCCGATCGAACACGGCAAGGCTGTCTACCACCAGCATGAAGCGGAAAGCGCGCAGGTCTGCGACGTGACAATGGCGTTTGGCAAACAAGCGCTGGAGATGCACACGCGGGGGGATTGCGGGTTCGGTCACAACGTGCGGGCCGAAGGGCGGTTCGTGCGGGTCGAATGACCCGCCCCGGCGATCGGGGCGAGAAGGGTTACGCCAGCGCGGCGGCGCCCAGCAGGTTTTTCCAAGCTTCCACATTGCCCAGATAGTTGCCGGCCGGCAGCAGATGCAGGCGGCCTTCGCTGTCCTGCAGCGCAAAGGTCGGGAAGCCCTGGCCTTGCACTTTGGCCAGCAGCGCCCGGCTTTCCGCGATGTGTTGCGCGGTTGGCGCGCCGCTGCTAAAGCGCATTTCGGCGATAAACGCCGCCGAAGGCAACCCCAGCTCTTTCGCCAACGCTTCCAGCACCGGCGTGTCGGCGATGCGCCGGCCTTCCTGGTAGTGCGCCCGCTGAATGCGGTGCAGCATGTCCAGCCCGCGTCCCGCCAGTTTCTCCGCCGCCAGGATAGCGGTGATCGGCGGCTCGGAATCCATCACTGCCGTGGTGTCGCGCAGCAGGCCGTTGAAATAGGCTTCGCCGAAAGGCTGGCCCGTCATCTCCGCGATGCGTTTGTCGTGCGGAATGACGTAGTTGCGCCATTCGTCGGTGATTTGGCGGCGGTTGTTACCGGTCATCATGCCGCCGGCGTGCGGCACCACCTTCAGCCCGGGGAGGCTCTGAGCCGCTTTCACCAGCGGCGCGGCGCCGTAGCACCAGCCGCACAGCGGATCGAAAATATAATGCAGAGTGGTTTCGGTCATTTTTACTCCTCGCTTGGCGCGCGGCAGTTCACCGCGGCGCCAGGGCTGGTTCAATCACGCAGGGGCGCTTATTGCGGCCACTTCATCTCGCCTTTCAGCACTTTTGCGCTCAGTTCCAGGCTCGATTCGTCTTTCAGCGTCGGGTAATGCTTTTTCATCGCTTCAATCAGCGCGGCGGAATCCTTGGCCTTCGGCAGTTCGGCTTCCAGCGTGGTCAGGTATTTTTGGGTAAAGTGCACCGATGCCAGCGTTTGCGCGGCGCCCGGCAGGAAGTGGCCCGGCACGACGACCTGCGGCTTCAGCGCTTCGATATTTTTCAGCGTCTGCTGCCAGTGCTGGCGCGATTCCACGGTCTGGTTGTCGGCGATCCACGGATGGATATTGTCACCGGCGACCGCGACGCCGCCCACGACCGCTTTCAGCGCCGGGATCCACACGAAGGTGCGATCGGGGGTCGGGCCGTTCAAGCCTTTCACTTCCACTTTCTGGCCGTCGATGGTGAAGCTATCGCCTTGCAGCGGCTGCGGCACGATCACGGTTTTTGGCGCGTTGTCTTTCAGGATCGGGCCCCAGTAGGCAACTTTACCGTCTTTGGTCGCATTGATGTCTTTGATGGTGCCAGGCGAAGCGATGATTTTCGCCTCCGGGAAGGCTGCCTTGATCACGTCCAGACCGAAATAGAAATCCGGGTCTGAGTGGCTGATATAAACGGTGGTCAGTTTCTTGCCGGTCGCCTTGATCTTTTTCACCAGCTCTTCGGCATCGTTACGCTGGAACTGAGCGTCGATCAGCGCCACTTCGTGTTTGCCGCTGACGATTTCGGAAGACACCGGGAACACGCTTTTCTCGCCCGGGTTATACACTTCCATGGTCAGGGTATCGGCAGCGGTGGCGTAAGTGCTCAGGGTGGCGACGCCGGTGAAGGCCAGAGTTAACAGTGATTTTTTAAACATGGGCAGAGGTCCTTAGGTATCAGTTAATGTTGTAATGATGTTAGGTTGCATAAAGCGATAGAAAAACCGGATAATAAGCAATTATTCGTTGCATAAATCGGACTAATCATGGATCGCATTACCGCCGCTGAGGTTTTTGTCACCATCGTCGATCGCGGCAGCATGATCGCCGCCGCGGAAACGCTGGAGATGTCGCGCGCGATGGTGACGCGCTACCTGGCGCAGATGGAGCAATGGGCCGGGGCGCGTTTACTGCACCGCACTACCCGTAAGCTTAGTCTGACCGACGCCGGGGAGCGTACTCTGGAACGTTGCCGGCAAATGCTGGCGCTGGCGGGGGAGATCGATCTGGTGGAGGAAGGGCAGAGCGACGAGCTGCGCGGCCTGCTGCGCATCACCTGTTCGCAGTCGCTCGGGCAAACGGCGCTGGTGGGGGCCGTCGCTCAGTATCTGAAACGTCACCCGCAGGTGGCGGTCGATCTGCAGATGAACAACCGGGCGGTGAACCTGGTGGAGGAGCGCATCGATCTGGCGCTGCGCATCACCAACGAACTGGATCCCAACCTGATCGCCCGGCCGCTGTCCACCTGCGCATCGGTGGTGTGCGCCGCGCCGGCATATCTGGCGGCGCACGGCACCCCGCGCCAGCCGCAGGATCTGGCGTTGCACAACTGCCTGACCTACTCCTATTTCGGCAAAAGCCTGTGGCACTTCGATGCTCAGGGCGTGAAATCGGCGGTGGCGGTCAGCGGCAACCTGAGCGCCAACGAATCGGTGGTGCTGATGGCCGGCACGGTGCAGGGGGCGGGCATTTCCATGCAACCCTATTATTCGGCGGCGCCGCTGCTGGCCAGCGGCGAACTGGTTGAGTTGCTGCCGGGTTATCGGCCGCAGTCGATGGGCATCTACGGCATCTATACCTCACGCCGCCAGATGCCCGCCACCTTGCGCACCATGCTGGACTTTCTGGTGGAGTGGTTCGCCACCGATCCGCAGTGGCAGGCGACGCTGCGCTGATACTTCGGCAATATTCCCACGCCGCTTTCAGCGCCTGACGGCGGCGGCCAGTCGGGCGGCAAAGGCGGCGGCCTGCTGATGAAGGTGGTCGATAAAGGCCGTCACCAGCGCCGACGAAGGGCGGTGCAGCGGCCGGATCAGGCTGACGGTGAACGGCACGTCGATGCTGAACGGCCGCACGTGCACACCGTTGCCGGCATAGTCGAGCGCCGTCAGCGGGTTGACGATCGACACCCCCACGCCGGCCCTCACCATGGCGCACACCGACGCCGCGCTGTGCGTTTCCATCACCATGCGGCGCTCGACGCCCTGTTCGCCGAACAGCGCATCCAGCAGGTGGCGATAGCTGTCGGTGCTCGACAGGCTGATAAAGTTCTGCCCGGCGAAGTCCTGCGGCGTCAGCCGATCTTTCACCAGCAGCGGGTGGCCCGTCGGCAGCACGCAGACTTCGTTCAACGTCATCAACGTCACCCGCTCGGTGCCCGCCGGCGTCAGGGTGGTTTCCGTCAGCCCGAGATCGTGACGCTGGGCAGACAGCCACTCTTCCAGCAGCGGCGACTCTTGCGGGATGACGCTGAAGCTGACTTCCGGGTAACGTTCGATAAAGGGCCGACACACCGCCGGCAGCAGCGATTGAGAAAATACCGGCAGGCACACGATCGACAGCTGCGCCTGCTGAAACTGGCGAATGCCGGCGGCGGCGTTGACGATGCGATCGAGGCCGTAATAGGAGCGCTGCACTTCTTCGAACAACCGTAGGCCCTGCACCGTGGGGGACAAGCGACCGCGCACCCGGTCGAACAGCTGCAGCCGGATCAGCTTCTCAAAGCGCGCCAGCTCGCGGCTGACGGTCGGTTGCGAGGTCTGCAGCAGGGCCGCCGCCTCGGTCAGGTTGCCGGTGGTCATCACCGCCCGAAAAATTTCGATCTGCCGCAAAGAGATGCTGTGCATGGTGAGGCCGCTCGATTAAGGGGAAAGCCATATCATAAATGAATAGACTATGGCTAAATAGATATTTTCCACCCGATTCAGCGTGCGGCACTATGGCTCTATCTGCCGTCATTTTCGAATTGGGAATATCGCCATGCCACGCCCGTTGCACGACACCTCCACCGCGTTGAACGCCGCTAACCTGTTGGCCTTGCCGCAGCGTTTCGGCTGCCCGGTCTGGGCCTATGATGCTGACATCATCAGCCAGCGCATCGCTCAGCTGCGCCATTTCGATACCGTCCGTTTCGCGCAGAAGGCCTGTTCGAACATTCATATTTTGCGCTTGATGCGTGAGCAGGGCGTGAAGGTGGATTCGGTGTCGCTGGGCGAGATTGAGCGGGCACTGCGGGCCGGTTTTCAGCCGGGCGGCGAACCGAGCGAGATCGTGTTTACTGCGGACGTGTTGGATCACGCCACGCTGGCGCGCGTCAGCGAATTGAAGATTCCGGTCAACGCCGGTTCCATCGACATGCTGGATCAGCTCGGCCAGGTTTCCGCAGGGCACCCGGTGTGGCTGCGCATTAACCCGGGGTTTGGCCACGGCCATAGCCAGAAAACCAACACCGGCGGCGAGAACAGCAAGCACGGTATCTGGTATGCCGACCTGCCGCAGGCGGTGGAGAAGATCCGCCGCTACGGCCTGAAGCTGATCGGCGTGCACATGCACATCGGTTCTGGCGTCGATTATCAGCATCTGGAGCGGGTCTGCGATGCGATGGTGCAGCAGGTGATCGATCTCGGTCATGACATCAGCGCCATTTCCGCCGGCGGCGGCCTGTCTATCCCGTATCAGTACGGCGAAGAGGCGATCGATACCGAACACTATTTCGGTTTGTGGAACCGGGCGCGTGAACGCATCGCCGCGCATCTGGGGCATCCGGTGCAGCTGGAGATTGAACCCGGGCGTTTCCTGATGGCTGAAGCGGGCGTCTTGGTGGCCGAGGTGCGGGCGGTGAAAGACATGGGCAGCCGCCACTTCGTGCTGGTGGACGCCGGTTTTAACGATCTGATGCGCCCGGCAATGTACGGCAGCTATCACCATATTTCACTGTTGCCGGCCGATGGGCGCGCTACCTCGGGGCAACCGCTGCGCGAAACGGTGATCGCCGGGCCGCTGTGCGAATCCGGCGACGTCTTCACCCAGCAGGCGGGCGGCGGCGTGGAAACCCGCGAACTGCCGCCGGTCCAGATCGGCGATTATCTGGTGTTTCACGACACCGGTGCCTACGGCGCGTCGATGTCCTCCAACTACAACAGCCGCCCGCTGTTGCCTGAAGTGCTGTTCGAAAACGGCGAGCCGCGTTTGATCCGCCGCCGCCAAACCATCGAAGAACTGATCGCGCTGGAACTTATCTGATCAGCGGGCGGGCGCCTGGCGCCCGCTTCACAGCGTCATGCGGCGGTGCTGGCCATTGGGCAATTGCACATCCAGCGACAGCGTGCCGCCCATCGCCTCGATATAGCGTTTGAGCGACGACAGCTTTATTTCGCTGCCGCGCTTTTCCAAATTGGCGACGGAGGGTTGGCTGATGCCGAGCCGCTTCGCCAATTCAACCTGAGAGACCGCCAGCTCTTCCCTCAGCATTGCCAGCCGCAGCTCGAAAATTTCCTTGTCCGCTTTTTGCCTGGCTGCGGCAACGACGGCGGGATCGAGTTTATCGATCAGTTGGGATAAAGGTTTGGCCATCTGCACTACCTCCGGGTTGCCAGATAATGTGAAAACTCCATGGCGGCGATGGGCAACATGCGCTGGTAAAAGCGTTGGTCGCCAGTTTTATCGCCGCCGCACAGCAATACCGCTTGCCGCTGTGGGTCAAAGGCGAAAAACCCTCTGAAAGGGCGCCCGCGATGTTGAACGCGCAGCTCCTTCAACTGCCGGGCCGCGTCGGAAAAATGCAGCGTATCGGCGTGCGGCCGCGCCAACTGCGGGCCGAACGTCTGTAATTTGAAGATCGCCGCCAGGATGCTGGTTTGCTGGGCGTTGTTCAGCGCTAAAAACCAGTCGTCGAACCGTTCGACGGTCACCACTTGCCACATGATGCGCTCAGAATATAGCTTTTATGCTATATAGTGTAAAGGTTATTGTTCGAACAATATGCACGAACGCAGGGAGCGGAAAAAATCCAAAAGCGGGAAATGCGGCGGGCTACGCAATATGAACGCATGGGTGACTGCTCACCCATGCAGCGATGTCATTACGGCTGTTCGTGCGCGTTGTTGAGGGTGGCGACCGAGTGGCGGCGCACCAGCGTCGGGCTGAACATGTTGGTGATTTCCGGCAGCGGTTGCCGGTTGGCCAGCGCCAGGGCCAGCTCTGCCGCCTGGGTGGCCATCGCGACGATAGGGTAGCGAATGGTGGTCAGGCGTGGGCGCAGGTAGCGCGAAATCAACACGTCGTCGAAACCGATCAGCGAAATTTCCCCCGGTACGTCGACGCTGTTATCGCTCAACACCGACAGCGCGCCGGCGGCCATCGGATCGTTATAGCAGGTAATGGCGGAGAACGAACGGCCGCGGCCGAGCAACTCGGTCATCGCCTGTTCGCCGCCGATCTCGTCCGGTTCGCCATAGGCGATCAGCTTTTCATCCACCGCGATACCGTGTTCCCGCAGCGCGTCGAGATAGCCCTGCAGCCGGTCGGTGGCGTCGGAAATCTGGTGAGTGGAGCAGATGATGGCGATGCGCTGGTGCCCTTGCTGGATCAGATGACGGGTCGCCAACCAGGCGCCGTAGCGATCGTCGAGCGCCACGCAGCGTGTTTCGAAGCCCGGCAGCGTGCGGTTGATCAGCACCATGCCCGGGATCTGTTGCATCCAGCCGCAAAGTTCCTGATCGCTCAGCCTTTTGGCGTGCACCACCAGCGCTTCGCAGCGGTGCCGCACCAGCTGTTCAATCGCCTGGCGCTCTTTTTCGGCGTCGTGGTAACCGTTGCCAATCAGCAGAAAATTGTGGGTGGCATAGGCCACCTGCTCGACCGCTTTGACCATTGCGCCGAAGAAGGGATCGGAAACGTCGGAGACGATCAGGCCCAGCGTCTCGGTGGATTGCTGCGCCAGCGCCCGTGCGTTGGCGTTAGGGTGATACTGCAGTTGTTCCATGGCGGCCAGCACCGCGGTGCGCGACCCTTCGCTGGCCTTGGGGGAATTGTTTATCACGCGGGATACCGTGGCCACGGAAACACCCGCCAGCCTGGCAACATCCTTTATCGTAGCCATATCAGTCAACACATCCTGGGTAATCGCTTACATCCCCCAGTTTTGCGGAAAAAAACCGGGGCTGCAAGCGGTCTCGTGCGCAACTTGTGGCGGCCGTTGCAGAATCTCTTCGAGTCTGTACGCATAACCATCGACGACCGAACGATAGCGCAATTTGTACGTTGGCACTGGCGCCGGGCTGAGGTAACGTCTGTGCATTCCGATTTGCGCCGAGAATGCCATGTCCATTAAACGCTATCCGCAGCTCGCCCATTGGGGCGCTTATACCGCCGTGGTTGAAGACGGTCGGCTTATCCGTTGTGAACCCTTCGTCGACGATCCCGACCCTTCGCCGCTGCTCGATTCCATCGTCCCGATGGTCTACTCCGACAAACGCATTCGCAAACCGGCGGTGCGCCGCTCGTGGCTGCAAAAGCGCGAGGGCAGCGACCGTACGCTGCGCGGCAGGGAAGATTTCGTCGAGGTGGGCTGGGAGTTAGCGCTCGATTTGGTGGCGGAAGAGAATCGCCGGGTGCGCGATCGCTACGGCGCCTCCGGGCTGTTCACCGGTTCTTATGGCTGGTCGTCGGCCGGGCGGCTGCACCATGCACGCTCGCTGGTGCGGCGGTTCTACTTCGGCGGCGGCGGCGGGGTCGATCAGCAGGGCAACTACAGCTGGGGCGCGGCGCAGTTCTTTCTGCCGTATGTGATCGGCACTTTCTCGCCCTTGACCGGGCGCGTCACCAGTTGGCCGAGCGTGGTGGAGCATTGCGAGTTGTTTGTGGCGTTTGGCGGGCTGGCGCTGAAAAACGCTCAGGTTTCTTCCGGCGGCGCGGCGGAACATGCGCTCAAACCCTGGCTGCAAAAGCTGGCGCATAAGGGCACGCCGGTGATCAACATTAGCCCGATGCGCGACGACTGCCCCGCGTTCGTCAACGCGGAATGGATCCCGATCCGGCCGAATACCGACGTGGCGCTGATGCTGGCGCTGGCTTATGAAATCCAGCGGCTGGGCGCGCAGGATGAAGCCTTCCTGCACAGCCACTGCGTGGGCTATCAACAGCTGGCGGATTACCTGAACGGCGCCGGTGACGGCGTGGCGAAAACCCCCGACTGGGCCAGCGCCATTACCGGCATTCCGGCGGCGCGTATTGCGCTGCTGGCGCGGCAACTGATCGGCGTGCGCAGTTTCATCACCTGCTCCTACTCCGTGCAACGCGCACATCGGGGGGAACAACCGTACTGGATGATGATCGCGCTGTCGGCGATGCTGGGCCAGGTGGGGCTGCCGGGCGGCGGCTTCTCGTTCGGCCACGGCTCGATGAACGGCGTCGGCAACCCGCGCGTGGATACCCCCGCGCCGACCATGCCGGTAGGAGAAAACCCGGCCGGGCTGGCGATCCCGGTGGCGCGCATCTGCGACATGCTGTTGCACCCCGGCGAAGCCTATCAATTTTGCGGCGAGACGCGGCATTATCCGGATATCCATTTGGTGCACTGGGCCGGCGGCAACCCGTTCCATCATCATCAGCAGTTGAATCGGCTGGTGGAGGGGTGGCAGAAGCCGGACACGGTGATCGTTCAAGATATCTGGTGGACGGCGGCGGCCAAAATGGCGGACATCGTGCTGCCGGTCACCAGTTCGCTGGAGCGTAACGACATCGGCGGCTCGTCGCGCGATCGCTACGTGTTGGCGATGCATCAGGCCATTGCGCCGCAGCATCAGGCGCGCAACGATTTCGATATTTTCGCCGATCTGGCGGAGCGTCTCGGCTATCGTGAGCGCTTTACCGAGAATCGCGACGAGCGGGCTTGGATCGAAGCTATCTACCGGCAATGCGGCGCAGCGCAGCAGCGCGCCGGCGTCGCCTGGCCCGAGTTTGAGGATTTCTGGCGCCGGGGCTATGTCGAACTGCCCGCGCCGGCCAAAGAGTTCGTCTTTTTTGAGGCGTTCCGCGCCGATCCGCAGGCTAACCCGCTGCAAACGTCCAGCGGCAAGATAGAGCTGTTCAGCGATCGGATCGCCGGCTATCGCTACGAAGATTTCGCGCCGCATCCGCAGTGGCGGCCGCCGGTGGAGTGGCTGGGCGCGCCGCAGGCCAAAAACTGGCCGCTGCACCTGATCTCCATTCAACCGAGCGATCGCCTGCATAGCCAGATGGATCCGGCGCCGCTGGCGCAGAGCAACAAGACTGCCGGGCGCGAAACCTTGTACATGCATCCGGACGATGCGGCGCCGCGCGGCGTGGCGGACGGCGCCGAAGTGCTGGTTAGCAACGCACGCGGCAGCTGTCTGGCGGGGGTATCGCTCACCGATGGCGTGACGCGCGGCGTGGTGCTGATGGCGACCGGCGCCTGGTTCGAGCCGGGTTACGACGCGCAGCGCCGGCCGGTCGAGCAGGCGGGCAACCCGAACGTGCTGACGCTCGATATCGGCACCTCGCCGCTGACGCAGGGGCCGAACGCCATGAGCTGTCTGGTGGAGGTCAGCGCATTCACCGAACGTCGGGATCAAGATAGTTAGCGCTGACCAGCAATTGGGTCGACAGCGGGATGTTATCGCGTTGCTGTTGACGCAGTTGTGTCGCGGCCGCGGCGAAACTGGAGACTGTTAATGACAGTGTGAAGTGTTGCCCAACCTCGTTATCCGGTACAAGGATGTGTAATGCTTCCCGATCGACGGATAAACGATAGTTGGGTAGATGTCTTTGGCGTGGTTGCCCGGGGGCGAGTGAAAAGGAAAGGGGCTCACCATCATCGTTGCGTAATTCATCAACCGTGAGGCTGAGATAGCTAGAAGCATCGGTTGCGCCGCCTCCTTCTGCCAGGTTTCTATTCTCCCGCAGAGTGAACCCCTGCAACTGCACTGGCTCATCGCAAGTCAACCGATACTGCAATGGGGCGCTGTGCAGCAGAGTGGATTGCTGAGACAGTGTCCCAATATTGTGCTCCCCCAGATAAATGCTGTTTTGTGTGGTCGTTAGCGTGCAGTTAGCGTTAGCCCCAAAACTGATGGCTATGGCTGCCAACCCATAATAAATCACTTTCATGTGTTCTCCTGATATCGATGAACGTTTAGCGACACACGGCTTCGGAGTGGCTGATGCCGGCACGATTGCGGGAAGAGGTGTCGGCAGCAATTGCGAAATAACATGCCTGTCCCGACGAGTGTTTCATGCTGAAGCGTTGTGAAGACGCATCGTTCTTCGCGTGGTGCGCTTTCTGATGTTCAATGAAGGCTGCGCCCTGATCATTGGTAAAAGCGACTACTCGTTGTTGTTCATCCAAAATCATGCTGCCGATAGCGGGTTTTGTGCCGTCTGCATAGCTAATCTGGACAATGGCCCGCAATGTATTAATGGCACCGATATTGATACGTTTAACGCTGCCACGTGCCAGATTGATCTTGCGCACGCCGTTATCGATATCGGCGCCGGGGGGTAAGGTGCTGGTGTCTACGTTAATCAGACTTGGTTGATACTCACGCAGCCTTGGGATGACCGCCTTACCTTGCTTGCCATAGGTTTTCACCTTTCCGCCTGGCGTAGACACGCTGATTCCGGCGAGGCCCGGTATCGTCAAGACGCCGAAGGTATCGCCGATTTTCTGTGGTGAGAGCGTTAGCCCGCTGCTGTCTGCCACCAGGGAGCCAGAGGCACTGTAGTAAAATGCCTGCTGATTTTCTGACAGATGGCTATAGCTGCCGGAAAGCGTTGTGAACGGACTCAAATAGTTCACATTGCCTGAGTAGGTGCCGTTGTTGGATTGGGTGCCCTGTGTTGCATTGAGTCCATAAGCCAGATCGCCATTCAACGCTTGGCCGGAAAGCGAATTGCTGATGCTACGATGTCTTCCGTTGCTTATCATATTGGCGCTATAACGTCGGTTTTTTCCCAGAGGCAATGAAAGGGTGGCGAACACCCTGGTATCGTTATCGCGAACCTCGCGGCTGCGCTCTTTTTCCAGGCTAACGCCAACGGTGGCTGCGCCAAATTGACGGTTCCAGAAGGCGTAGACTCGTTGATTTTGTTGCTTATCTCCCCCTTCAACGCGTGTAACGCCTAAAGATAGATTTCCAATGTATTTATGGTGCCAGCCTAGGCCCAGGCTGTAGCTTTGACGTTGGTGTGAAGATGATGTACCGTGCGATACAGGCCAATAAGTTCCTTCGCCGTCATCTTTACGTGGAGAACGAAGCTGTGTGGGCGAACGGTATCGCTCTGACTGGATGCTGTAACCGGCGTTCAGCTTAAGGTTTTTTATCAGGGGCAATGCACTATTCAGCTGCAGCTTGGTGCCCTTTCCACTTGGCGACTGCGCCACGTGGCTCAAGGCTGTAAAACGATAATCGCTATTGGCAATGCTATAACCGGCGGCGATGCCGCGATAATCGCGGCTGAGGAAACTTCCCCCTCTCACCTGGTGGTGGTTGAGCCATGGCAAAGAGAATGAGCCAGTGATGAAAGGCATTTCTGTACTTTTTTCCAGGCTGTGAGTGCGCCCGAGAGCAAGGGAGTAACTGCCCTGGCGGGGAGTAGAGCGTCCTGAGGTCGTCAGATAAGGGACGATGAATTGTTTGCGGCTACCGTTACTTTCCGTGACGGTGACGGACAAATCGATTGCGTCGAACTGCGCAGGGATATCGGTCAGGCGGAAAGTGCCCGGCTGCACCTGCGTAGCGTAAACTAATCTGCCATTCTGAAAAATCTCAACCTTGGCTTGGCTCTCGGCGATACCTTCGACTACCGGCACATCACTGCGTTGACTCAATGACAACGACGAGTCAGGCAGCCATTGCAGGCCATCTAAGGTAATGCCGCTGTAAAGCGAATCTGATAACGTCGCTCGTCCCAAACGCATCATGGCGTCGTGATCCGTCAATGTCCGCTGCAGATAACTATTATAAGGCGTGTACCCCTGATGTCGTTCTGACTTGTTATAGGTGCCATTATGGCGAAACAGCCAATTATTGCTGTTAAAGCCGGTTTCCAACGCCGCGTAATCACTGCTGTGATTTTGGCTGTCGAATCGGCTCGCGGTATAATTCAGCATCAGGGCATGGCCGCCAAATTCATAGTCCGCCGGTTGTCGACGGATATAGCGCTCGGGCAACAGCAAAATCAATTGATTATTACCGGTTTCATTGTCGATGCGGCTGCCTTGATAACATTGGCTCATCAGCATATCTGCCTGAGTGTTGAGCTTGCAGGGGTATAACCCTAGGCTTTCTACGAGTTCAGCGTCGTATTGCCATTCGCCTTGTTTGTCTATGTTGACTTCATGTCGTCCATGATTTTGTCCGTTGACGTTGATGAATAGCGCTTGTTTTCCTGCGGGGAATTTCGCTCCAGAGGAAAAGTAATCAGCAATCTCACTGGGTAATCCAAGTGCGCGCATCATTTCAATATCGTAGTCAGCCAGGCTGGTCGAGGCATAGCCTATAGGCAGACAAAACGCCAGCAGACGTAGCGGTATATGCAATTTCAAAGGCTGCCTCACTGGATTGGGGCAAGGTTGACCGTGATATCGGGTATGGCGCGCCCCGTGTTACTGATTGGCGTGAAGTGCAAACGGGAGGGGGGGCTGGTAAGCCTATCGCTCTTACGTGTACCGATCGTTTGCCCAGGCAGCAAATAAGGTTGTTCTAAAACAAACTGCTGGTTACTGGGTTGTACGGTGATGGAAGGGGCTAACCTGATAACGTAAGGGCTGAGATTTTTGACTTGTATAGAATGCCCATTTTGTTGCCAATGTAAGGTTTGCCAGGGAGATTTGTTTTCCACCAGCGCGGAGGGTGTGGCGATAGCGACGACCCTATGCCGAGTATTCACCTTAAGCTGGTTGCTTTTTTCTCCCATATCGGGAATTTCCTGGAAATAGATATGGCGCATTTGCTGACGGGTTTTATCAAGTCCCGAGGGATCGGCAAGCATGACGCGTACCAGCTGAGATTTACCCGGATCAATACGCGCGGCTGGCGGAGAAAGAATGAATAAGGGATCTTCTCCTTGCTTGCTTAATGCATTTTTAACAACGGATGAGAATAGCAATACAGGATAATTACCGATATTATCGACTCTTACCGTTGTCTCTCCTTTCTCTTGATTGACCAAAAGGCTTATTTTTTCCAGTTTAATGGTTGCTTGACCATAAAATGGAGTAAGCAATATAAATATTGCGGTGAGATAATGGATGAGACCTTTCATTTTATTTCCTGAATAGCGGAGAATAACGAACTCTAGTCAAAGGACGTTAAGGTATTTTGCCAAACAAAGAGGCTGAAATAAGTGGGGACAGCGAAGTGTCCCCACCTGGTGATTACAGGTAGTGAACCGAAAGATTCACAGAAGCTTGCAATGCAATGCTGTCTTGCATTTGGATGCTTTTATCATCAATGTAGCTAAGCGGGGTAAGGAATGAACGGTAGTTGAATGTGCCGCTCAGGTTCTGACCGATCGCCATGTTGTCGTAATTAGCATCTGATGTGACCGCAAAGCGATTACCTGAGGCAACAGAGAAAATAGCCTGTTCGTGATCTGCACCGTCAGTTACATTGGTCAAATCAAAAATATCATCGCCTTCAGGAATCAGCGCCGCACGCACGGTTTCACCATCCATAGCGATATCTGACAGTGCAAGGCCCAGCACGGCGATATCTTTATTGCTGGCGTCTTTTGCCAGCGATGCGGTGAAGCTTCTGTCCATATATTGATAATCGGCATCGCCGCTGGCGCTGGTAACTTCAATGCCCATGCTGGTCGGTGCCGTGCAGTTTACGGTGAACGGGATGCTGCCCATGCCGTTGCCTTCCAACTGGACAGGATTTACTTTATCAAAAGCTTCGCTGGAATGGCGGCCAAGATCAATGCTATTGGTGTTGGCAGCAATACTGCAGCTGGTGTTATTGTAAATTTCTCCGGAGAAATCTACAGACGTACTGGCTGTTTTTGCGGCCAGTACGCTCGTGCACGACAGAGGTAGTAGGGCTAAAAATAAATATTTCTTCATTCAGGTTTCCTTCTGAGAATATGCCACTAAATAAATAAAAGTCGTATTGCTTGAAAATATAAAGCAAGGATGTCGCAATTTTTTACTAGCGATTCAATGCAGGGTTATTTTATTTTTCAATCTCAATTCTTGCAATATTCTGCTAAAAATTTACATCAAAATAGATTTATATTCTGATTGATTGGTTTTTATTATTCAATTTTAATTATTAATTCTGTTTGGTTGTTAGTGTATAGGTTTTATTGCTTGCGGTTTTTTTAATTATTAATAATTAATTATCCTCGGCGCGCACTTTTGCCGTGAGATCACGATAACAGCAAGGTCTGGAGGTGGCTCTGTTGTTAGCTGGCGCTTTTTGACTTTGTCTTTTTATTGTTACCGTGCTTGAAAAGCAAGAAAACGCATTGCATACGTTGATCAAAATGACACGTTGGATAGCACGTCTAACTTGGCTCTTGCGTTTGAGAATAGTTTTCGTAATTGATTTCTTTAGCGTGGATGATACAAGAGGGATTAAAGGATCTGCTTCAGTCTCGATTAGGCCGAACCCTCATGTGCTGCACTTACCTGCATATGCGCATGGTCTTTTTGCTCCCCTCACTCGCTTCCTGCGGATGACGCATCATTATTGATCTTTCCGTCGTGAGGATTATTTAAGTTTCATTGAGTTATTACAATAGAACGCGGGAAATTTACAGCTGGTTGCATTTGGAGCAGAACTCTTGCGATTCGGCGGTAGTTTCCTGCACGACATCTCTCTAGAGTAGGTGATCCCAGAGGTATTGATTGGTGAGAAATCAGCATACTCTGTATGTTGAAGCCATTTTCAATTGCACCAACCTACGCGGATGCGTAGGTTTTTTTTTGCCTGCCATATAGTATTCTTTTCCCTACAACGATTTACGCCTCCATGGCCAAGGGAGAAGGGCATGATCTTTTCACTGCTGCGCGCGCTGTTTCGCCTGTTGTTTCGGGTTCGGGTCGAAGGGGACGTCCAGCACTTCGAACGGCAAAAATTACTGATTACGCCGAACCACGTCTCTTTCCTCGACGGCGTGCTGTTGGCGCTATTCCTGCCGATAAAACCGGTGTTTGCGGTTTACGCCAGCATCGGCGAGAGCTGGTTTATGCGCTGGCTGCGGCCTTACATCGATTTTGTCTCGCTCGATCCTACCAAGCCGATGGCCATCAAGCAGCTGGTGCGGATGGTCGAACAGGGACGGCCGATCGTGGTGTTCCCTGAAGGGCGCATCACCGTGACCGGCGCGCTGATGAAAATCTACGACGGCGCGGCGTTTATCGCCGCTAAATCGGGCGCCACCGTGGTGCCGGTGCGGATCGACGGCCCCGAATTCAGCCCGTTCGGCCGTATGGCTGGGGTGTTCAAGATCCGCTGGTTCCCGCAAATCAACATTCGCATCTTGCCGCCGACCACGCTGCCGATGCCGGAGGCGCCGCGTGCGCGCGATCGCCGGGCGTTGGCGGGCGATCGGCTGATGCAGATTATGATGCGGGCGCGGATGGACACGCGCGAACCGCAGACGCTGTTCCATGCCTTGCTGGCGGCGCAGCACCGCTATGGGCGCCGAAAACCGTGTATCGAAGACATCGCTTTCAAAGAAGACAGCTACCAGACGCTGATCAAAAAATCGCTGGGTGTCAGCCGCATTCTGCAACGCTTTACCGCCGAAGGGGAACACGTCGGGCTGCTGTTGCCGAACGCCACTATCACCGCGGCGGCGATCTTCGGCGCTTCGCTGCGCAATCGCATTCCGGCGATGCTCAACTACACCGCCGGCGCCAAGGGCCTGAACAGCGCGATGACGGCCGCCGGTATCAAGACCATCGTCACCTCGCGCCAGTTTCTGGAGAAGGGCAAGCTGACCCACCTGCCGGAACAGGTGCCGCAGGCTAACTGGGTATATCTGGAAGATCTGAAAGACACTGTCACGCTGGCGGATAAGCTGTGGATCCTGCGTCACTTGCTGCAGCCGCAACGCGCGGCGTTGCCGCAACGCCCGGAGGACGCGGCGCTGATCCTGTTCACGTCTGGATCTGAAGGCCACCCCAAGGGCGTGGTGCATTCGCACGCCAGTCTGCTGGCCAACGTAGAACAAATCCGCACCATCGCCGATTTCACGCCGCGCGACCGCTTCATGTCGTCGCTGCCGCTGTTCCACTCGTTCGGCCTGACGGTGGGGCTGCTGACGCCGCTGATCACCGGCAGCCGCATTTTCCTCTACCCCAGCCCGCTGCACTATCGCGTGGTGCCGGAGCTGGTGTATGACCGTAACTGCACGGTGCTGTTCGGCACGGCGACCTTCCTTAACAACTATGCGCGCTTCGCGCATCCGTATGATTTTGCCCGCCTGCGCTATGTCGTGGCCGGCGCGGAGAAACTGGCGGACAGCACCAAACAGATCTATCAGGACAAATACGGCATCCGCATTCTGGAAGGCTATGGCGTGACCGAGTGCGCGCCGGTGGTCTCGATCAATGTGCCGCTGGCGACCAAGGTGGGCACCGTCGGCCGCATCATGCCGCAGATGGAGGCGCGCCTGATCGCGGTGCCGGGTATTGATAACGGGGGCCGTCTGCAGCTGAGGGGGCCGAATATCATGAAAGGCTATCTGCGGGTTGAGCGCCCCGGCGAACTGGAGCCGCCGGCGGCGGAAGATGCGAATGGTGTACTGCAGCCGGGCTGGTATGACACCGGTGATATCGTCAGCCTGGATGAGCAGGGTTACTGCACCATTCGCGGCCGCGTGAAACGCTTCGCCAAGCTGGCGGGTGAGATGGTGTCGCTGGAGAGCGTCGAACTGCTGGCGCAACGGCTGTCGCCGGAAAAACTGCATGCCGCCACGGTCAAAGGCGACAGCAGCAAGGGGGAGGCGTTGGTGCTGTTCACCACCGATCCCGCTATTACCCGCGAGGCATTGCTGCGGGTGGCGCGCGAACTGGGCAGCCCGGAGCTGGCGGTGCCGCGCGATATTCGCCTGCTGAAAACGCTGCCGGTGCTCGGCAGCGGCAAACCCGATTTCGTCACCCTGCGTCATATGGCCGAACAGCCGGAGAGTGCCTGATGAATCCTTCGACCGAGTCCCCTTTGTTGTCACGCGGCATGATCGCGGTGATCAGCGCACAGTTCCTCTCGGCGTTCGGCGACAATGCGTTGCTGTTCGCCACGCTGGCGTTGATCAAGCAGCAGCTGTATCCAGACTGGAGCCAGCCGATCCTGCAGATGGCCTTTGTCGCCACCTATATCATTCTGGCTCCATTCGTCGGGCAGATCGCCGACAGCTTTGCCAAAGGGCGGGTGATGATGTTCGCCAACGCCCTAAAATTGGCGGGAGCGTTGGTGATCTGTTTTGGGGGGAACCCGTTCCTGGGTTACAGCCTGGTCGGCGTGGGGGCCGCCGCATATTCACCGGCCAAATACGGCATTCTGGGCGAGATCACCAGCGGCGAGAAACTGGTCAAGGCTAACGGCCTGATCGAGGCCTCGACCATCGCGGCCATTCTGACCGGTTCGGTGGCCGGCGGTATTCTGGCGGACTGGCATGTGGTCGCGGCGCTGGCGGCCTGCGCCTTGGTTTACGCGGGGGCCGTGGTCGCCAACCTGTATATTCCGCGTCTGGCGGCGGCGCGCCCGGGGGCTTCATGGCGGCCGCGGGCCATGACGAACAGTTTCTTTACCGCCTGCGTTACGCTGTGGCGCGATGGGCAGACGCGTTTCTCCCTGATCGGCACCAGCCTGTTTTGGGGGGCCGGCGTGACGCTGCGTTTTCTGCTGGTGCTATGGGTGCCGGTGGCGCTGGGTATCGCCGATAACGCCACGCCGACGCTGCTGAACGCCATGGTGGCCGTCGGCATCGTGGTGGGCGCGGGTGCCGCCGCGCGCTTCGTCACGCTGAAGACGGTGAAACGCTGTATGCCGGCCGGGATCCTGATCGGCGTCGCGGTCGCGGTATTTGCGCTGCAAACGACCATGCTCAATGCCTACGTCTTGCTGGCGATCATCGGCATGCTGGGAGGCTTCTTCGTCGTACCGCTCAATGCGTTGCTGCAGGAGCGGGGCAAACATTCGGTCGGCGCCGGCAATGCGATCGCGGTGCAAAACCTGGGTGAAAACGCCGCCATGTTGCTGATGCTGGGCCTGTATTCTTTGGTCGTGAAGCTGGGCGTGCCGGTAGTGGGCGTCGGCGTAGGGTTTGGCGTGGTGTTTGCGCTGGCGATTTGCGCGTTGTGGTGGTCGCAGCGGCGGTGAAACGGGGCGCAGCCTGGCTGCGCCCTCAGGGTATTAAGGTGCCGGAATGGTAAACCGGGTGTGGATTTCTTCGAGCGCCTGCAGCACGTCCTCATCCAGAATCACGTCGAGGCTGTCGAGGTTGATTTTCAACTGCTCCACCGAGGTGGCGCCCAACAGGGTGCTGGCGACGAACGGCTGTTGACGCACGAAGGCCAGCGCCATCTGCGAAGGGTCCAGCCCGTGTTTTTTGGCCAGCGCCACGTATTCGGCGATCGCCAGCTGGGTTTGCTGCCCTGAATAACGATTGAAGCGGGTGAACAGCGTATTGCGCGCACCGGCCGGTTTAGCGCCGTTGAGGTATTTACCGCTCAGCGTACCGAACGCCAGGCTGGAATAGGCCAGCAGTTCTACCCCTTCGTGCTGGCTGATTTCGGCCAGGCCAATCTCAAAGCTGCGGTTCAGCAGGCTGTACGGGTTTTGGATCGACACGATGCGCGGCAGCTCGTGTTTCTCCGCCAGCTGCAGATAGCGCATCACGCCCCAGGGCGTTTCGTTGGAGACCCCGATATAGCGAATTTTACCGGCGCGCACCTGCTCGGTCAGCGCCTCCAGGGTTTCCAGCAGCGTGACCGTGGCTTTGTCATCGGTATATTGATAGTTGAGTTTGCCAAAGCAGTTGGTGGCGCGCTGCGGCCAGTGCAATTGGTAAAGATCGAGATAATCGGTGTTCAGCCGCTTGAGGCTGGCGTCCAGCGCGGCGCGGATGTTTTTGCGATCGAGCGCCTGCTGCGGGCGGATGCTGCTGTCAGTGCCGCGCACCGGGCCCGAGACTTTGCTGGCCAGGACGATTTTTTCGCGATTGCCGCGCGCTTTGATCCAACTGCCGATATAGCTCTCGGTCAGGCCCTGGGTTTCCGGGCGGGGCGGCACCGGATACAGTTCGGCGGTGTCTATCAGGTTCACGCCTGCGGCCAATGCATAGTCCAGTTGCGCATGGGCGTCGGCTTCGCTGTTCTGTTCGCCAAAGGTCATGGTGCCCAGTCCCAGCACGCTCACTTCTAAAGAACTGTGGGGAATACGGTGGTATTGCATTAACGGCCTTCCTTTCTTGTTAGCGCTGACGGGCCGTGCGGCCCGGTGAAACAGGAGCCCAATTCAGAAGACGGCGCAAAGTCCGTCGGGCGGCGATGTCGCCTTTCCTGACTATAACCAAGCGGTGAAGATGGGGGAAGCGGATTCCGTGCGGACACGAATGAGGGCTACCGCGCTCGAGCGGGCGATAGCCGGCGAGCGGTGATTAGCGTTCGATAACCTGGGAAACCTGGTCGCCGTTGATCTGGCGGTGGTTGCCTTTCTCATCTTTATAACTGATGAGTCCGGTGTCTGTGTCGATCTCTGGTTTGCCTTGCGTCAGGATCATGTTGCCGTCTTTGGTCGCCATGACGTAGTCGCTGGAACATCCCGCCAAACCGGCGGCCATCACCAGCGCAGACACTGCCATTACCCACTTTTTCATCCTGCGGATCCTCGATTATGCAGAAAACAATGTTCTTTCAAGATTAGCAAACTCTTGGCCGGGGGCGTCTCAGATAAGTCTTTATCTGATAAGAAAAAGTGAAATGAGGGGGCAACGAAACGGCGGAAGCCGCCTATGGCGGCCTCCGCGTAGGGTTATTCCGGCGAACGGTTTTTCTTGCTGCGCATCAGATTGAGCGCCTCTACCGACATGGAGAAGAACATGGCGAAGTAGATGTAGCCTTTCGGCACGTGCACCTGGAAGCTTTCCAGCATCAGCGTGAAGCCCACCAGGATCAGGAACGCCAGCGCCAGCATTTTTACCGACGGATGGCGATTGACGAATTCGCCGATCGGCCGGGCGGCGAACATCATCACGCCGACGGCGATCACCACCGCCGCCATCATGATGAACAGATGGTCGGAGAGGCCCACGGCGGTAATCACCGAGTCCAGACTGAAGATGATATCCAACAGCATGATTTGCACGATCGCGCCGAAGAAGCTGTGCACCTTGGTGTGGTGCTCTTCTTCCGACCCCTCGATGGTTTCGTGGATCTCTTTGCTGGCTTTCCAGATCAGGAACAATCCCCCCAGCAGCAGGATCAAATCGCGGGCGGAAATAGAGTGATCCAGCACGGTGAACAGCGGGTGCGTCAAGCGGATCACCCAGGCTATGGAGGCCAACAGCGCCAGACGCATAATCATGGCGGCGGCCAGCCCGAGCCGGCGAGCTTTGTTCTGTTGCGCTTTGGGCAGCTTGGCCACCACCAGCGACAGAAAAATGATGTTATCAATACCCAGTACGATCTCAAGAATGGTTAGCGTACCTAACGCTAACCAGGCATTGGGATCCATAATCCATTCGAACATTGCCCGACACACCTTAATACTAAATAAATGCAAAGTGTGAATTATACGCGTTTATCGCGGCGCTGACAGGGCTAGCTAAACCAGAGTTAAACGAAATCGCCTAGATTGAGAAATGTCTTGCCAGCAGCGCGCCGGTAAAACCCTTTTTCAGATAGAAACCGCGCGGCAGCGTCATGATAGGTTGCCCCTGTTCGCCGATGGCTTCGGTGAGCGCCTTGTTGTTGGCCGCTTTGGGGCGCAGTTGCAGCACTTCGCCGTGGCGCGCGGTGATGCGTTCTACGTGACCGAGCACGATCAGATCCATCAGTTCTTCCCAATCGCGGCGCAACCTCTCTTCTTCTGCCGCGCTCGGGCTCCACAGCAGCGGCGAGCCGACGCGGCGTTCGGCCAGCGGGATCTGCCGTTCGCCTTCTACCGGTATCCACAAGACGCGCGCCAACTTGTGGCGAACGTGGCTGCTGGCCCAGGTGACGCCGCTGTTGCCGGTGAGCGGGGCGACGCAGACAAACGTGGTTTCCAGCGGTTTGCCGGCGGCGTCGACAGGAATGGTTTTCAGCTCAATGCCCAGTTCGGGAAAGTCCTGCTCCGGTTTGCTGCCGGCCATGGCGCCGAGGTACAGCTCCAGCAGCATGCCCACCCAGCCCTTATCGCGTTTCAGATCCTTGGGGATCGGCAACTGCGCGCGGGCGGCCAGCTCGCCAAAGCTGGCGCCGGCCAGCGCCTGAGCGCGCTCGAACAGCTGCCGTTCATTTTCCGGCGGGGGCGGCAAAGGGGATAAAAATGCCATAAATCAAGCCTGTCGAATTTGGTTGAAAAATGTACTGTAATTATACACGGCGAGCGATAACCGCTGTCGCCTGGGGAAAAGAATAATAGTAGCATGATTTTACATGACTTTTTTTCTTTCCTTACGTGGTCGACAATACACTCACGGGGCTTGTTCACCTGAAGCCACCGACAATAAACAGGATCTTACACCTATTTATCCACAGATTTATGGGATAACCCAAATTTTTGCCGATCACTGGTTCAATTTACAGCCTTGACTCAGGCGGTTTTTTACGAATTTGTCCGTTTTGTGCGTAACTTGCCCGCATAATCTGTGGATAAAAACGGCGTTGGTGGATCTTTCGCCAGGGTAAGATCCTTACCGTGCATAGATCACATTTTTGACCTGTTCATCATTGCGTGTTGTCGTTTAATTATATGTTTTTAAGGTAAATATGTGTTTTTCGGTATGAGGGGATATTTGAGGGTGTGAGAGTTTTACCGGCTTATCCCTCGAGTTCTGCACACACCTATCCACAGAAAAAGTGAATAAAACCGGCTTAAAAGGCTGGGGTATGTTTATAACTTTGCCTATATCTGTGAGTTATCCCAATGTTATCCGGCCCGCAGCACCGTAAAGCAGTGGTTTACCGCCTGTAGCTTGTGTGAAACAATCAGGACATCTATGCGAATTTAAGCTTATCGAGGTAGTCCGGTGATCGATGATGATGGCTACCGCCCGAATGTTGGTATCGTAATCTGTAATCGTCAGGGGCAGGTCTTATGGGCCCGCCGTTACGGTCAGCACTCCTGGCAGTTTCCCCAAGGTGGGATTAACCCTGGCGAAACTGCGGAGCAGGCGATGTACCGTGAGCTGTTCGAAGAAGTGGGGCTGAGTAAAAAGGATGTGCGCATCCTGGCTTCGACCCGCAACTGGTTGCGCTATAAATTGCCGAAACGTTTGGTGCGTTGGGACACAAAGCCGGTTTGTATCGGCCAAAAGCAAAAATGGTTTTTGTTGCAGCTACTGTGCAATGACGCTGATATCAATATGCAGCGCAGCAGCACGCCGGAGTTCGACGGTTGGCGCTGGGTGAGCTTCTGGTATCCGGTGCGCCAGGTGGTGTCGTTCAAACGCGACGTTTACCGCCGGGTGATGAAAGAATTCGCCGTGACCGTGATGCCGATGCAAGAGCAGGCGCCGCCGCGGCAGGCCCCCGCTTATCGCCGAAAGAGAGGTTAAGTTAAGCCGACTATGCTCACGCGCTTGCGAGAAATTGTAGAGAAGGTGGCCGCGGCGGCCAGTCTGACGGATGCGCTGGATCTGCTGGTCAATGAAACCTGTCTGGCGATGGACACCGAAGTGTGTTCCATCTACCTGGCGGACAACGATCGCCGCTGCTACTACCTGATGGCCACGCGCGGTCTGAAAAAGCCGCGCGGGCGCACTATCGCATTGGCGTTTGACGAGGGCGTCGTCGGGTTGGTCGGCCGCCGGGCCGAGCCTATCAACCTGGCCGATGCTCAAAGCCATCCCAGTTTCAAATATGTCCCTCAGGTGAAAGAGGATCGTTTCCGATCCTTCCTCGGGGTGCCAATCATTCACCGGCGCCAGCTGTTGGGCGTGCTGGTGGTGCAGCAGCGTGAGCTGCGCCAGTTCGACGAAAGCGAAGAGTCTTTCATGGTCACCCTGGCCACGCAGATGGCCGGGATCCTGTCACAGTCGCAGCTTAACGCCATTTTCGGCCAGTATCGCCAAACGCGCGTGCGCGCGCTGGCGGCCTCGCCCGGCGTGGCGGTGGCGGAAGGGTGGCAGGACAGCAGCCAGCCTTCGCTCGATCAGGTTTACCGCGCGTCGACGCTGGACACCGCCAGCGAGCGCGAGCGCCTGACGTTGGCGCTGGAAGAGGCCGGCGCGGAATTTCGTCGCTTCAGCAAGCGTTTTGCCGCCAGCTCGCAAAAAGAGAGCGCGGCGATCTTCGATCTTTATTCTCACCTGCTAAACGATGCCCGCCTCAAGCGCGAATTGTTCGCCGAAATTGATAACGGCTCGGTGGCGGAATGGGCGGTGAAGCAGGTGATAGAAGCCTTTGCCGAACAGTTCGCCAAACTGCAGGACACCTATATGCGCGAGCGCGGCAGCGACCTGCGCGCGCTGGGCCAGCGCCTGCTGTTCCACCTCGACGACACCACTCAGGGCGCCACCCAGTGGCCGGCGCGTTTTGTGCTGGTGGCGGATGAACTGACCGCGACATTGCTGGCCGAAGTGCCGCAGGATCGCCTGGTCGGCGTGGTGGTGCGCGACGGCGCCGCCAACTCGCATGCGGCGATTTTGGTACGGGCGATGGGCGTGCCGACGGTGATGGGCGCCGACATCCAGCCTTCTCTGCTCAGCCAGCGGCTGCTGATCGTTGATGGGTATCGCGGCGAACTGCTGGTCGATCCTGAGCCGGTGCTGGTGCAGGAATACCAACGGCTGATCAGCGAAGAACAGGAACTGAGCAAGCTGGCGGAAGACGACGTCGAACAGCCGGCGCAGTTGAAAAGCGGCGAACGCGTTCAGGTGATGTTGAACGCCGGCCTCAGCCCGGAACATGAACAGCTGTTGGGCGGCCGGGTGGACGGCGTGGGATTGTACCGCACTGAAATTCCGTTCATGTTGCAAAGCGGTTTCCCTTCCGAAGAAGAACAGGTCGCGCAGTATCAAGGTATGTTGCAGCTTTACCCCAACAAACCGGTCACGTTGCGCACGCTAGACATCGGCGCCGACAAGCAACTGCCCTACATGCCGATCAGCGAAGAAAATCCCTGCCTGGGCTGGCGCGGCATTCGCATCACTCTGGACCAGCCGGAGATCTTTTTGATACAGGTGCGCGCCATGCTGCGCGCCAATGCCGGCACCGGCAACCTGGGCATTTTGCTGCCGATGGTCACCAGCCTGGAAGAGGTCGATGAGGCCAAGCGCCTGATTGACCGCGCCGGGCGCGAGGTGGAAGAGGTGCTTGGCTACGCGATCCCGAAACCGAAAATCGGCGTGATGCTGGAAGTGCCGTCGATGATTTTCCTGATCCCGCATTTGGCCGGGCGCGTCGACTTCATCTCGGTAGGCACCAACGATTTGACCCAGTACCTGCTGGCGGTGGATCGCAACAACACGCGGGTAGCCTCGCTGTACGACAGCCTGCATCCCGCGATGCTGCAGGTGCTGAAGCTGATCGCCGAACAGGGGAAAGCGGCCGGGCTGCAGCTTAGCCTGTGCGGTGAACTGGCCGGCGATCCGATGGGCGCGCTGTTGCTGGTGGGCATGGGCTATCGCAATCTGAGCATGAACGGCCGCAGCGTGGCGCGCATCAAATACCTGCTGCGACATATCGACCTTGCCGACGCGGAAGTGTTGGCGCTCCGGGTGTTGAACACCCAAATGACCACGGAAGTGCGCCATTTGGTGGCGGCGTTTATGGAGCGACGCGGCATGGGCGGGTTGATTCGCGGCGGCAGATAATCGCCGCGCGATGTGATTTTTTTACAGAACTTTTCCCGCGCTGCCGGCCCGGACCACGCTAAGCCTATGTTATGATGCGCAACCTCAGCGCGACGCATGTTCGTCGTCTTGCAAACCGCAGCGGCCAATGCTGCCGTTTGCAAGGCGCGAGGTAATGTCCGTCGCCGTTTGGCACCTGCCGCCCCCGCATGGGGAAAAATAACAGACATGTTGTGGTGATAGATGAGCAATAGCTATCTGGCGTTTCCTAAATTTGATCCGGTCATTTTCTCCATTGGCCCGGTTTCTTTGCATTGGTACGGCCTGATGTATCTGGTCGGCTTCGTTTTTGCCATGTGGCTGGCGGTGCGCCGCGCCAACAAGCCGGGCAGCGGCTGGACCAAAGACGAAGTGGAAAACCTGCTCTACGCCGGTTTCCTGGGCGTATTCGTCGGCGGCCGCGTGGGCTATGTGCTGTTCTACAACCTGCCGTTGTTCCTGGATAACCCGCTCTATCTGTTCAAGGTCTGGGATGGCGGCATGTCGTTCCACGGCGGTTTGATGGGGGTGATTCTGGTGATGTTCTGGTTCGCTCGTCGTACCAAACGCACCTTCTTCCAGGTTTCCGATTTTATCGCGCCATTGATCCCGTTCGGTTTGGGCGCCGGCCGCCTCGGCAACTTCATCAACGGTGAACTGTGGGGCCGCGTGACTACCGACACCCCTTGGGCGATGCTTTTCCCAAGCTCGCGCAGCGAAGACGTGGCCCTCGCCGCCGCCGATCCTTCTCTGCTGCCGCTGCTGAACCAGTACGGCGTGCTGCCGCGTCACCCGTCCCAGCTGTATGAACTGCTGCTGGAAGGCGTGGTGCTGTTTATCATTCTGAACCTGTTCATCCGCAAGCCGCGGCCGATGGGTGCCGTATCGGGCCTGTTCCTGATCGGTTATGGCGCATTCCGCATTATCGTCGAAGCGTTCCGCCAGCCGGATGCCCAGCTTGGCCTGTTCGACGGCGTGATCAGCATGGGGCAGATCCTGTCCATCCCGATGGTGGTGGCCGGTATTATTATGATGATTTGGGCGTACCGTCGTCGCCCGCAGCAACAACTGTCGTGAGGGACAAATGAAACAGTATCTGGATTTGATGAACAAGGTGCTCGCCGAGGGCACTCCTAAAGCCGACCGTACCGGCACTGGCACGTTGTCGATTTTCGGCCACCAGATGCGTTTCAATTTGCAGGATGGCTTTCCGTTGGTGACCACGAAAAAATGTCACCTGCGTTCGATCATTCATGAGCTGTTGTGGTTCCTGAACGGCGATACCAACACCGCCTACCTGCGTGACAACAAGGTCACCATTTGGGACGAGTGGGCCGATGAAAACGGCGATCTCGGCCCGGTGTACGGCAAGCAGTGGCGCGCCTGGGGGGCGGCGGATGGTCGTCAGATCGATCAGCTGAGCAACGTGCTCCAACAGCTGAAGCAGGATCCGGATTCGCGCCGCATCATCGTTTCCGCCTGGAACGTCGGTGAGCTGGACCAGATGGCGCTGGCGCCGTGCCACGCGTTCTTCCAGTTCTACGTGGCGGACGGCAAGCTCTCTTGCCAGCTGTACCAGCGTTCCTGCGACGTGTTCCTGGGCCTGCCGTTCAACATCGCCAGCTATGCGCTGTTGGTGCACATGATGGCGCAGCAGTGCGATCTGGAAGTGGGTGATTTCGTCTGGACCGGTGGTGATACCCACCTGTACAGCAACCACATGGAACAGACGCGGCTGCAGCTGACGCGTGAACCACGTCCGTTGCCGAAACTGGTGATCAAACGCAAGCCGGCTTCGCTGTTCGATTACCGTTTCGAAGACTTCGAGATCGAAGGTTACGATCCGCATCCGGCCATCAAGGCGCCGGTCGCGATCTGACCTTAACCGCATCACACCAGGGGCGCAGCGATTGCGCCCCTTTTTTTATCCTCATTGCGCACTGCGCCGCATTTTTTTGTCGTCGCCTGTCGTCGTAAAGAAAACATTGCGCAACTTGCCGCAGCGCTTGCGCATGCGCCTTTACCGCGTTGTTACGGCCATTACACTGGCGGCATGAACGACAAGACTCTCTCGAACATTGATGACCGCCAGCGTGGCATGACGCTGATTGAGCTGTTGGCGGCGATATTGATCGCCGGCATGCTTACCGGCTGGGGCGTCGGGCAATGGCGCTATCATCAGCAAGCGCTGCGGCTGGAACACACGGCCCAACAGCTGCTGGCGTTTTTGCTGCGACTGCAGGCGGACGCCAACTGGCACAACCGCCCGGCGCTGCTGTGGTTCAAGAACGGCACGCCCTGGTGTCTGGGCGGTGGCGTGCCGCCGCCGGATTGCGGTTCAGCCGAAGGCTCCGTTTTTTTGCCGTTTTATCGTGACGTTGCGCTGAGCGGTTATACCGACAAAGAAATCGGGTTTTACGGTTTGCGCAATACTGCGCAGGCGGGGCATATCCAGCTCAGCAATGAGGCAGGCGGCCTGCAGCTAGTGCTGTCTGCCCGAGGGCGGCTGCGTTTATGCAGCGAAGGGCTCCGGATAAGAGGGATCGCGCCATGCTGACTGTCGAACGCGGTTTTACTCTGCCGGAGGTCATGTTGGCGCTAGTGTTCGGCAGCGTGATCGCGCTTGGCGCGGCAAAAACTTACCCGCTGTTACGCCAGCAGAACGTGGCCGTCGGTCAGCACTTTCGGCTGGAGTCAACGCTGCGACAGCTGGCGTTCGGCATTGAGAAAGATCTGCGCCGCGCCGGTTTTTGCGCCGGACAGTGCGCAGGCCGTCCGTTGCTGATCGGCCAGGCATCGGGAGAAGCGGCGGGCAGCTGCGTTATCGTCGCTTACGACATCACCCGCAGCGGGCAATGGCCCACTTCGGGCGAGGATGCAGGCTATTTCGGTTATCGGCTGCGCAATGGCGGCTTGGAAGGGCAGCGCGGCGTAAGCCAATGCGATGGCGGCGGCTGGGAGCGGCTGCTCGATCATGACGAAGTGCGCATTGAGCGGTTTCATGTGGCGATAGAGCGGGGGGAGCATGGCGGGGCCTTGGCCCGCCTGACGCTCGTGGGGCGCTCTGTCGCAGATGCGCGTATCGTACGCAGTCTGAGCGGGAGCGTCGAAATGGCGGCGCTGCCATGAAGCGGCGCACCCAGCGAGGCGGTAGCACCCTGGCGGCGGTGATGTTGCTGCTGGCGCTGGGGCTGATGTTGCTCAATGCTCAGCATCGGCAATTGGATAACGCGCTGTTACTGGCCGCCGATCAGCAGCGTTACCTTCAGGCTTACAATCAGGCCGCTTCGGCGCTGAGTTGGGGGATGAGCCAGCGTTGGCCGCGCGTCGAGCTGAGTGCAGCGGCCTGGCTATGCAGGCAGCGCGTGGAATTGACGGCCTGCGCCCGGCTGTCTGCCAGAGCGGGGGTGGTGACGGTACGCGGCCTTGGTGAGATGCGCGGGGGGGAGCCGCTTTGGCTGTATCAATGGGGCGTGTTTGACGATGCAGAGGCTGCTGGCAAGGTGCAAGCGCAGCCAGGGGGGCGGTTGGATTTTTGCCCCGAGAAAAGGCTGGCTGACTGCGATGGCTAACGCTCGCGCAGGGCGGCTATCCCGCAACGGCTTCAGCCTACCGGAGGTATTGGTGGCAGCCTTGCTGTTCTCGGTGTCGCTGCTTGGCTTGTTACAGTATCATCAGGTGCTGTTGCAGTCGTTTCAGCGCCAGTGGCACTACCGGCAAGCCTGGGCGCTGGCGCACCAGCAGTTGGAAACGTTCGCTGTCACCGGGCGGCTCGATGCCGAACCACCGCCGGAAGGCTGGCGACGTGAGGCGGCGCTTGACGATGCGGAGAGTGATTGCCGTCGATTGACGGTCAGGGTTCAAACGCCGCAGCGGCAGTGGGCAACGCTGAGCCGTTGGTATTGCACCCGTTTTTGAGCCGGTATGTTTTTTGTTTTAAAGGAGCGTTCATGTTCACGGTTTATCATTCCAATCAGCTGGATTTATTGAAGACGCTGACCAGCGCGCTGATAGCCAGAGATCCGTTGGCCGATCCTTTTCAACAGGAAGTGGTGCTGGTGCAGAGCCCCGGGATGGCGCAATGGCTGCAGATGCAGCTGGCGGAACAGTTCGGCATCGCCGCCAATGTCGCGTTTCCGCTGCCGGCGACCTTTATTTGGGACATGTTCACCCGGGTGCTGCCGGATATCCCGAAAGAGAGCGCCTTCAGCAAGGACGCCATGACCTGGAAGCTGATGTGGTTGCTGCCGGAGATGCTGACCCAACCGGCGTTTGCGCCGCTGCAGCACTATCTGACCGATGACGGCGACAAGCGAAAAATTCATCAGTTGGCCGGCCGGGTCGCCGACCTGTTCGACCAATACTTGGTTTATCGCCCGCAGTGGCTGGAGAGTTGGCAGCGCGGTGAGCGCATCGACGGTCTGGCGGAGGCTCAGCAATGGCAGGCGCCGCTCTGGGCGCGGTTGGTAGAGTACACGCGCGAACTGGGGCAGCCGGAATGGCACCGCGCTAATCTGTACAGCCGCTTTATCCACGCGCTGGAGCAGGCAACAACGTGCCCGCCCGGTTTGCCGCCGCGGGTGTTTATCTGCGGCATCTCGGCGTTGCCGCCGGTCTATTTGGAGGCGCTGCAGGCGCTGGGGCGGCATATCGATATCCACCTGATGTTCACCAACCCCTGTCGTTATTACTGGGGCGACATTCAGGATTACGCTTTCCTGGCCCGCTTGCAGAGCCGCAAGCGTCGTCATTACCATCAGGCGCGTGAGCAAGGGCTGTTTCGCGAGCCGGCCGACGCGGCGCGCCTGTTTGACGCCGAAGGTCAGCAGCAGCTCAGCAACCCGCTGCTGGCCTCCTGGGGCAAGCTGGGGCGCGATCATCTCTATCTGCTGTCGCAGATGGAAGGGGCGCAAGAGGTCGACGCCTTTGTCGATATCCCGGCGGATACCATGCTGCACGCCGTTCAGCGCGACATGCTGGAGTTGGAAGATCATGCGGTGATCGGTATTACCGCGGAAACGCTGGAAAGCAGCGTCAGCAAACGCCCGCTTGATGAGAATGACCGCTCCCTCAGCCTGCACGCCTGCCACAGCCCACAGCGGGAAGTGGAGGTGCTGCACGATCAACTGCTGACCATGCTGGCGCAGGATCCGTCGTTGACACCGCGCGACATCATCGTGATGGTAGCGGATATCGACAGCTACACGCCTTATATTCAGGCTGTGTTCGGCAACGCCCCCGCCGAGCGCTACCTGCCGTTCGCCATTTCTGACCGTAAAGCGCGGCAGGCGCATCCGGCGCTGCAGGCGTTCATTTCACTGCTCGATTTGCCGCAAAGCCGCTTTACCTCGGAACAGGTGCTGGCGCTGCTGGAGGTGCCTGCCCTGGCTACCCGTTTCGCCATCGGCGAAGAGGGGCTGCGCCTGCTGCGTCACTGGGTTGGTGAATCCGGCGTTCGCTGGGGCCTGGACGACGATAACGTGCGCGAACTGGATCTGCCCGCCACTGGCCAGCATACCTGGCGCTTCGGCATTACGCGCATGCTGCTCGGCTACGCGATGGACAGCAATGCCGGCGATTGGCAGGGCATTTTACCTTACGACGAATCGAGCGGGTTGGCCGCCGAGTTGGCGGGGCAGTTGGCAGACCTGCTGGCGCAGCTCAGCCACTGGCGGCAAGTCTTGAGCGAAGCGCGCCCGCTCGAGGCGTGGCTGCCGTTGTGCCGGCAACTGCTGGATGCCTTCTTCGCCGCGGATAGTGACACTGAAGTCGTGCTGGCGCTGATCGAACAGCAGTGGCAGCAGGCCATCAATTTTGGCCTGGCGGCGCGCTATCCCGACGAGGTGCCGTTGACCATTCTGCGTGACGATCTGGCGGCGCGCCTCGATCAGGAACGCATCAGTCAGCGCTTCCTCGCCGGGCAAATCAACTTCTGTACGCTGATGCCGATGCGTTCCATTCCGTTCAAGGTGGTGTGCCTGCTGGGCATGAACGACGGCGTGTATCCGCGCACGCTGCCGCCGCTGGGGTTCGATCTGATGGCGCAGCAGGTCAAACGTGGCGACCGTAGCCGTCGCGATGACGACCGCTATCTGTTCCTGGAAGCGATTTTGTCCGCTCAGCAGCGGCTGTATATCAGCTTCATCGGCCGTTCCATTCAGGACAACAGCCCGCGCTATCCTTCGGTGCTGGTCACCGAGCTGCTGGAGTACCTGGAGCAAAGCTATTGTCTGCCGGGAGACGAGGAACTTAGTGCAGACGACAGCGCCCGCCGAGTGGGCGAGCACTTGCTGAAGTGGCATGCGCGCATGCCGTTCGCCGCCGAGAATTTCTTGCCGGGCTCGGAGGCGCAAAGCTATGCCGCCGAGTGGCTGCCCGCCGCCGATGGTCGCGGTGCGGCGCATCCGGCGTTCAACCAGCCGCTGCCCGCCGAAGCGCTGCAGCAAATAGCGTTGGATGAGCTGCTGCGGTTTTATCGCCATCCGATTCGTGCCTTCTTCCAGCTGCGCTTGGGCGTCAGTTTTATCCTGGAAGAGACCGAGTTGCCGGACGAAGAACCCTTCACGCTGGATAACCTCAGCCGTTACCAGTTCAACAGTCAACTGCTGAATACGCTTATCGACGGCGACGATCCCGAGCGGCTATTCCAGCGGGTGCGCGCCGCCGGTGGGTTGCCCTATGGCGCCTTCGGCGAAATTTATTGGCAAAAGCAGCAGGAAGAAATGAGCGAACTGGCCGAGCAGGTGCGTGCGGAACGGGCGCAGAGCCATAGCCTGGAGCTGGATATCGATATCGCCGGCGTGCGCCTCAGTGGCTGGCTGCACCAGGTGCAGGATGACGGCCTGTTGCGCTGGCGGCCCGCTACGCTGTCGGCGGTGGACGGCATATTGTTGTGGCTGGAGCACCTGGTGTATTGCTGTGCCGGCGGCACCGGCGAGAGCCGCATGTATGGCCGCAAGAACTCCGCCTGGCGCTTTGCCGCGCTGGCGCCAGAAGAGGCGCAGGCACAGTTGGCGGAGCTGCTGGCGGGCTATCAACGCGGTCTGTGTGAGCCGCTGCTGTTGCTGAACAAGAGCGGCTGGGCGTGGCTGAGCCAGTGCTATCTGCCGGAAACGCAGCAAATCGACTGGGAGGAAGACGCGCAAATTAAGGCCCGCGCCAAATTGCTGCAGGCCTGGCAGGGCGATCAGCGCATTCCCGGAGAAGGGGAAGATCCCTACGTGCAGCGAGTATTCCGCCAATTGGATAATGAATACTTGGCGCAAATTCTGGCCGAAACAGAGCGTTATCTGCTGCCGGTGGCGCGGCATAACCTGGGGTAACAATCCCCCGGTGGTGCTGTGCAGCGGGAGGTGGTAAAAATAACGAAGGTTATATTCAACCATTGGGGTAATTCCCGGTCTGACATAACGTACAGGCATATACCCGCCGTGTTTCGGACCGCCACATTGGCGAAGAACCCGGCGAGTACCGATTTGGTTATGTGGTTTTGATGCACGTCGCCAACGTCAGGGAGTGGGCGTAGCGACGTCAGAATAGGGGTTTATTTTGGATATGCGCAGACAGTTGGCCCGTATCGCCGGGCTGGTATTATTGGCTATGTGTTGGGCACCGTTGAGTTGGGCCGCGCAAGGATGGCAACCGCTGGCGGAGAAGATCAACAAGAGCGAACACGATCCGCGTCAGTACGAGGCGATCAAGTTGGCTAACGGCATGACGGTGTTGCTGGTGTCCGATGCCCAGGCGCCGAAATCGCTGGCGGCGCTGGCATTGCCGGTCGGGTCGCTCGAAGATCCGAACAGCCAACTGGGCTTGGCGCACTATCTGGAACATATGGTGCTGATGGGCTCCAAACGCTATCCAGAGCCGGAAAACCTGTCCGAATTCCTGAAAAAGCACGGCGGCAGCCATAACGCCAGCACGGCCTCTTATCGCACCGCCTTCTATCTGGAAGTGGAGAATGACGCGCTGGAGCCGGCGGTCGATCGCATGGCCGACGCCATTGCCGAGCCGCTGCTGGATCCGGGCAATGCCGATCGTGAGCGCAACGCGGTGAACGCCGAATTGACGATGGCGCGTTCGCGCGACGGCATGCGCATGGCGCAGGTCGGCGCGGAAACCCTTAACCCGGCGCACCCGAGCGCGCGTTTCTCCGGCGGCAATCTCGATACGCTGAAAGACAAGCCGGACAGCAAGTTGCATGATGAACTGACCGGCTTCTATAAACGCTACTACTCCGCCAACCTGATGATGGGCGTTTTGTACGGTAATCAGCCGCTGCCGCAGTTGGCGGATATTGCGGCGAAAACCTTTGGCCGCGTGCCGAATCACGACGCCAGCGTGCCGCCGATCACCGTGCCGGCCGTGACGCCGGAACAGCAGGGTATCATCATTCACTATGTGCCGGCACAGCCGCGCAAGCAGCTGAAGGTCGAGTTCCGCATCGATAACAACAGCGCCGCGTTTCGCAGCAAAACCGATACCTACATCAGCTACCTGATCGGCAACCGCAGCAAAAACACCCTGTCTGACTGGTTGCAGAAGCAGGGGCTGGCGGACGCCATCAATGCCGGCGCGGATCCGATGGTCGATCGCAACGGCGGCGTCTTCGCCATCAGCGTTTCACTGACCGACAAAGGTCTGGCCAAACGCGACGAGGTCGTCGCCGCCATTTTCAACTACCTGAAAATGCTGCGCAGCGAAGGCATCAAGCAGAGTTATTTCGACGAAATCTCGCACGTTCTGAATCTGGACTTCCGTTATCCGTCGATCACGCGCGATATGGACTACATCGAATGGCTGGTGGACACCATGCTGCGTGTGCCGGTTGAGCATGCGCTGGACGCACCCTACCTGGCCGATCGTTATGATCCCAAGGCGATCGCTGAACGTCTGGATGCCATGACGCCGCAAAATGCGCGCATCTGGTTCGTCAGCCCCGATGAGCCGCACAACAAGACGGCCTATTTCGTCAACGCGCCTTACCAGGTCGAAAAAATCACGCCACAGCGCTTTACGCAGTGGCTGCAGCTGGGCAGCGGCATTTCTCTGTCGTTGCCGGCGCTCAACCCGTACATTCCGGATGATTTCACCCTGACCAAACCGTCGCACGAGTTCAAAAAGCCGGAAATGGTGGTGGATAAACCCGGCCTGCGCGTGCTGTATATGCCGAGCCGTTATTTCGCCGACGAGCCGAAGGCCGACGTCACCGTCGCTTTCCGCAACGCCAAGACTATGGACTCCGCGCGCAACCAGGTGCTGTTCTCGCTGACGGATTATCTGGCCGGCCTCGCACTGGATCAACTGAGCTATCAGGCGTCGGTCGGCGGGTTGAGTTTCTCGACGTCGCCGAACAACGGCCTGATGTTTAACGCCAATGGCTTTACCCAGCGTTTGCCGCAGTTGTTGACGGCGCTGATCGAGGGCTATTCCAGCTTCACGCCGACGGAAGATCAGCTGGCGCAGGCCAAATCCTGGTACCTGGAGCAGTTGGACGCCGCCGAGAAGGGCAAAGCGTTTGAGCTGGCCATTCAGCCGGTGCAGATGGTTTCCCGCGTGCCGTATTCCGAACGCAGCGAGCGCCGCGAAGTGCTGAAGACGCTGACGCTGAAAGACGTGCTGGCCTATCGCGACAGCCTGCTGGCCGAGGCCACGCCGGAGCTGTTGGTGGTGGGCAACATGAGCAAGCAGCAGGTCGACACGTTGGCGTCGACGTTGAAACATCGTCTGGGCTGTACCGGCATCGAATGGTGGCACGGCGAAGACGTGGTGGTGGACAAGAATCAGCTGGCCAACCTGCAACAGGTGGGCAGCAGCACCGACTCGGCGCTGGCGGCGGTCTATGTGCCGACCGGCTACGACGAAGTGACCGGCATGGCCTACAGCTCGCTGCTGGGGCAGATCATTCAGCCGTGGTTCTACAGCCAGCTGCGCACTCAGGAGCAATTGGGGTATGCGGTCTTCGCCTTCCCGATGTCGGTGGGGCGCCAGTGGGGCGTGGGCTTCCTGCTGCAGAGCAACAGCAAGCAGCCGGCCTACCTGTACCAGCGCTATCAGGATTTCTACCCGAAAACCGAGAAGCGCTTGCGCGACATGAGCGAGGCGGACTTTGAGCAGTACAAACAGGCGCTCATCAATGAGCTGAAGCAGCGGCCGCAAACCCTGAGCGAAGAAGCCAGCCGGTTCGCCAACGATTTCGATCGCGGCAATTTCGCCTTCGATACCCGTCAGAAGCTGATTGCGCAGGTGCAACAGCTGACGCCGGCCAAGCTGGCGGATTATTTCCACCAGGCGGTGATCCAACCGCAGGGGTTGGCGGTGCTGTCGCAGGTGAGCGGCAGCGGGCAAGACAAGGCGGATTACGCGGCGCCTAAGGATTGGGTTACCTATCCGAACGCGTCTGCATTGCAGCAGATCCTGCCGCGCAAAGTGGCGACGCCATGACGGAAGTTGCCCCGCAAAGGCTGGAGCCGCTGACGTTACCGTTGTTCGGCGAACGCCTGATCGAGGCGTCGGCGGGCACCGGCAAAACCTTTACCATCGGCGCGCTGTACCTGCGTTTGCTGCTGGGGTTGGGCGGTGAAGCAGCGTTTCCCCGCCCGCTGACGGTCGAAGAAATCCTGGTGGTGACCTTTACTGAGGCCGCCACCGAGGAGCTGCGCGGGCGCATCCGCGAAAATATCCACGGGCTGCGCATCGCCTGCGTGCGCGGTATCAGCGCCAACCCGCTGTTTTCGGCGCTGATGGAAGAAATTGACGATTTGACCGACGCCGCCTCGCAGCTGCTGGCGGCGGAGCGGCAGATGGACGAAGCGGCGATTTACACCATCCACGGCTTTTGCCAACGAATGTTGACGCACAACGCCTTTGAGTCCGGCATGCTGTTTGAACAAACGCTGGTGCAGGATGAACTGCCGCTGCGGCGGCAGGCCTGCGCCGATTTCTGGCGTCGCCACTGCTATCCGTTGCCGCTGGGCGTGGCGCGTGCGGTCAGCCAGGAGTGGAGCGGCCCGGAAGCGTTGCTGGCCGACCTTTCCGGTTATCTGCACGGTGAAGCGCCGGCGCTGCGTCGGCCGCCGAAGGACGAAGAAACCGTCCTGATGCGCCACGAGCAGATCGTCGCGCGCATCGACGCCATCAAGGCGCAATGGCGGGCGGCGGCGGGCGATCTGGAGGCGTTAATCGCCCAGTCCGGTGTCGATAAGCGCAGCTACAGCAGCAAACACCTGCCGAACTGGCTGAACAAGGTCGGCGAATGGAGCGGGCAGGAGACTCAGGACTACCAGCTGCCGAAGGAACTGGATAAATTTCGCCAGTCGGTGCTGCTGGAGAAGACCAAGAAAGGCGAGCCGCCGCGGCATGCGCTGTTCACGGCGATCGACGAGCTGTTTGATGAACCCTTGACGCTGCGCGACCTGATCATGGCGCGCGCGCTCAGCGAGATCCGCACTTCCATTCAGCAAGAAAAGCGCCAGCGCGCCGAGCTGGGGTTTGACGACCTGCTCAGCCGGCTGGACGGCGCCTTGCAAAGCGGTGGTGGCGAACAGCTGGCACAGGCGATCCGCCAGCGTTACCCGGTGGCGATGATCGATGAATTCCAGGATACCGATCCGCAGCAATACCGCATTTTCCAAAGACTTTACGTCGGCCGGCCCGATTGCGGCCTGCTGCTGATCGGCGATCCCAAGCAGGCGATTTACGCCTTTCGCGGTGCCGACATCTTTACCTACATGCGGGCGCGCTCAGAGGTGAGCGCCCACTATACGCTGGAGACCAACTGGCGCTCGTCGCCGTCGATGGTCGCCAGCGTTAATCACCTGTTTTCTCAGGTAGAAAAGCCTTTCCTGTTCGGCCAAATCCCCTTTATCGAGGTCAGCGCGGCGGAAAAGAACCAAGGGCTGGCGTTTGACCTGCACGGCAAGCCGCAACCGGCGATGCAGTTCTGGCTGCAGCAGGGGGAAGGCGCCGGTGTAAGTGATTACCAACAGCTGATGGCGCGCCTGTGCGCCACGCAAATTCGCGACTGGCTCAGCGCCGGGCAGCAGGGGCAGGCGTGGCTGCAGGGCGGCAAGATGCCAAGGCCGGTACAAGCCTCCGATATCACGGTGCTGGTGCGCAGCCGCAATGAGGCGGCGTTGGTGCGCGATGCGCTGAGTGCGCTTTCTATTCCGTCGGTGTATCTGTCCAACCGCGATAGCGTGTTCGACACCCCGGAGGCCAAAGACCTGCTGTGGTTGTTGCAGGCGGTGTTGGCGCCGGAGCAAGAGCGCACGCTGCGCAGCGCCATGGCCACCGGGCTGATGGGGCTGGACGCGCCGACGTTGGACGGCCTGAGCCGCGATGAGCGCGCCTGGGACTCGCTGGTTAATGAATTCGACAGTTACCGCACGCTCTGGCTGCGCCGCGGCGTGTTGCCGATGCTGAGCGAGGTGATGAAAGCGCGCCAGCTGGCGGAGAACCTGCTGGCCAGCGCCGGCGGCGAGCGTCGCTTGACCGACGTGCTGCATCTGGGGGAGCTGTTGCAAGAGGCGGCGGCGCAGCTCGACAGCGAGCATGCGCTGGTGCGCTGGCTGGCGCAGCAGATCGCCCAGCCTAATCGTCAGTCCGATAATCAGCAGCTGCGGCTGGAGAGCGACCGGCATCTGGTGCAGGTGATCACGATTCACAAGTCTAAGGGGTTGGAGTTCGATCTGGTGTGGCTGCCGTTCGTCGGCAACTTCCGCCAGCAGCAACAGGCGCTGTATCACGATCGCCACAGTTTCCAGGCGTTGCTGGATCTCGACGCCAATGAAGAGAGCCAGGCCTGGGCGGAGGAGGAGCGATTAGCGGAAGACCTGCGTCTGCTGTATGTGGCGCTGACCCGCTCGGTGTACCACTGCAGCATCGGCATCGCACCGTTGTTCCAGGGCACGCGCAAGAAACAGGGCGATACCGATCTGCACCGCAGCGCATTGGGTTATCTGGTGCAGGGCGGGCAAGCCGGTGACGCCGTGTATCTGCAGGAGCGGCTGCAGCAATTAGCGGGCGGCGGTATCGCGCTGTCGCTGGTTGAACCGCCGGATGAAGAACCCTGGCACCCCCAGGCTTCGCTAACCGAGGCGTTGGAGGCGAAAAGCTTTACCCGGCGGATCCAGGATTTTTGGCGGGTGACCAGCTATACCGGTTTGCAACAGCACGGCGCGAGCCTGATGCAGGATCTGCTGCCGCGTCTGGATGTCGACGCGGCCGGTGAGCGCGGGGAAGAAAGTGAGCCAGCGCTTACACCGCATACCTTCCCGCGCGGCGCAACGCCCGGCACCTTCCTGCACAGCCTGTTTGAAACGCTGGACTTCACCCAGCCGCTCGACGAACAGTGGCTGCTGGAACAGCTACAGCAGCAAGGGTTCGCCGAACACTGGCAACCGATTCTGCTGGCGTGGATGCAGGTGCTGCTCAATACGTCGCTCGACGACAGCGGCGTGACGCTGGCGGCGCTGACGCCGCAGCATAAGCAGGCAGAGCTGCAGTTCTATTTACCGATTAATCGGCTGTTGCAGGCGAAGGAGCTCGATTCCCTGGTGAAGCGTTACGATCCGCTTTCCGCCCGCTGTCCGGCGCTGGATTTTCACCAGGTGCAGGGCATGCTGAAAGGCTTTATCGACCTGGTGTTCTGCTGGCAGGGCAAATACTACCTGCTGGATTACAAGTCCAACTGGCTAGGAGAGGACAGCAGCGCCTATACCCGGCCGGCGATGGAGCAGGCGATGGCGGAGCATCGTTACGATCTGCAATACCAGCTGTACACGCTGGCGTTGCATCGTTATCTGCGCCATCGGTTGCCGGATTATGATTACCGACGCCATTTTGGCGGGGTGATTTATCTGTTCCTGCGCGGCGTGGATGCGGCGCACCCGGGCAATGGCATTTTCACCTGTCTCCCCGAGTTTGAGTTGGTGGAGGGGATGGATCGCTTGTTCAGTGGCGAGGCTGCGGCGGCGGAGGAAGGATCATGATCGCACTGCTGGAGCAGGCGGTGGCGCTTGGCGCGCTGCGCCCGCTAGACGTGCAGTTCGCCCGCGTGGTGGCGAACGAAGACGAGCCTGATATTTTGCTGGCCGCCGCCTGCCTGAGCGCAGAGGCGGGGGCGGGTCATGTCTGCCTGATGCTGGAGCAACTGCAGGCGGACACGCTGTTTGAAGGGCGCCAACCGGCGCTGGCGTTGGCGGTGTGGGAGGCGGTCGGGCGACCGGATAGCGCGCGTTGGCAGCAGCGTTTGGCGGCCAGTGCGGCGGTCGGGGATGGCAGCGGCGCAACGCCGCTGGTACTGCGCGGGCCGCGTTTATACCTGCAGCGCATGTGGCAAAACGAAGGTGAAGTAGCGGCGTTTATCGGCGGCGAAGGTGAGACGCTGGCGGTGCCGGAGGCTGAGCTTCGCACCATTCTCGACCGCTTGTTCGGCACGGCGAGCGACGAACCCGACTGGCAGAAGATCGCCGCCGCGGTGGCGGCTACGCGGCGTATCGCGGTGATTTCCGGCGGGCCGGGCACCGGTAAAACCACCACCGTCGCCAAGCTGTTGGCGGCGCTGGTGCAGCTGGATGAAGGCGAACGCTTGCGAATTCAGCTGGCGGCGCCGACCGGCAAGGCAGCGGCGCGCCTGACGGAGTCGCTTGGCAGCGCCAGCCGTCAGTTGGCGTTGACCCCGGCGCAGCAGGCGTTGTTCCCGACGGAGGCGGCGACGTTGCACCGTCTGTTGGGAGCGCAACCGAACAGTCAGCGCATGCGCTATCACCGTGGCAACCGGCTGCATTTGGATGTGCTGGTGGTGGATGAGGCTTCGATGGTCGATCTGCCGATGATGGCGCGCCTGATTGCCGCGCTGCCCGATCGGGCGCGGGTGATTTTCCTTGGCGACCGCGATCAGCTGGCTTCGGTAGAGGCCGGCGCGGTGCTGGGGGATATTTGCCGTTTTGCCGAGCAGGGATACAGCGATGCGCGTGCCGCAGAGCTGAGCCGCCTGACCGGCTGTTCGATCGAAGGGCGGCAGGCCGACGCGGAAGCGGCGGTGCGCGATAGCCTGTGTCTGCTGCGCAAGAGCTATCGCTTCGATGCACGTTCCGGCATCGGCCAGCTGGCGTTGGCGGTCAACGCCGGCGCGGGGGATCGCGCACTGGCGGCACTAAACGGCAGTTTCGGCGATGTCGCGGGCTATGCGCTGGCGACGAGCGAAGAGTATCAGGCGCTGTTGGATGCCTGCGTGGCGGGCTACCGCGATTATCTGCGGCTGACGGCCGAAGGGGCGGACGCGGCGACGGTGCTGGCGGCTTTTGGCCGTTTCCAGGTGCTGTGTGCGCTGCGTGAAGGGCCGTTCGGCGTCGCCGGCCTGAACGAGCGCATTGAGCTCGGGCTGCAGCGTGCGGGCCTGATCGACCGCAAACCGGGCGTGCTTGGCCGCTGGTACCGGGGGCGGCCGGTGATGATCGGCCGCAACGACAGCGCACTGGGGCTGTTCAATGGGGATATCGGCATTACATTGCCGGATGAGCACGGCGATCTGCGCGTGCATTTCCAACTGCCCGACGGCAGTATCAAGTCGGTACAGCCAAGCCGTTTGCCGGCGCATGAAACCGCTTATGCCATGACGGTGCACAAATCACAGGGATCGGAGTTTGACCATACGGTTCTGGTGTTGCCGAACCATTTCCTGCCGGTGCTGACGCGTGAGCTGGTCTATACCGCGATCACTCGTGCGCGTAAGCAGCTCTCACTGTACGCTACGGAGACGGTACTGCTGCGGGCTATTCGCACGCCGACCCAGCGCCGCAGCGGATTGGCTGAACGGTTGCAGGCAACGGAATAAGCGATGAACGGGCGCGGCAACGGCCGCGCCCACTGTGATTACAGATCCGCCAGCAGAATTTTGGAGCGGCGCTGGTAGTTGTACAACGCCTGTTTCTGCATCGGCAGCACGTCGACCTCCGCCGGGGTAAAGCCACGTTCCTGGAACCAGTGGATGCTACGGGTGGTCAGCACGAACAGCTTCTTCAGCCCCATCTGGCGCGCCTGGTTTTCTACCCGCTGCAGCAGCATCTCGCCGCGCGAAGAACTGCGGTAATCGGGATGTACCGCGACACAGGCCATCTCACCGATTTTTTCCTCCAGGAACGGGTACAGCGCCGCACAGGCGATGGTCAGGTTGTCGCGTTCGATAATGGTGAACTTGTCTATCTCCATCTCCAGCTGTTCACGTGAACGGCGCACCAGAATACCCTGTTGTTCGAGCGGCCGGATCAGTTCCAGGATGCCGCCGATGTCGTTGATCGTCGCCCGGCGCACCTGCTCGGCGCTTTCCATCACGATTTGGGTGCCGATGCCGTCGCGCGAGAACAGCTCTTGCACCAGCGCGCCATCCTCCTGATAGCTGATCAAGTGGCTGCGGCGCACGCCGCTGCGGCAGCCTTTCACCGCGCCGCGCAGGAAGCGCACGGTGCCGGAATGGTAATCGCCGCCTTCCTCCAGTTCTTCAAGGCGCTTTTGCGCGTCGTTGGGGAACAGTTCGGAAAGGATATTGCCTTCTGCATCGGTCACGCCCTGTGAGGAGCAGAAACCGATCATTTTTTCCGCTTTCAGTTTGATCGCCAACTGGGTGGCCACTTCTTCCGAAGTCAGGTTGAAACTCTCGCCGGTGACTGAGACCGCGACCGGACCGATCAGCACGATGGCGTTGCTGTCGAGTTGGCGATGGATCGCTTCTTCATCGATGCGGCGAATGCGGCCGCTGTGGCAATAGTCGATGCCGTCATCGATACCCAGCGGCTGAGCGATGATGAAATTGCCGCTGACCACGTTAATGTGCGCGCCCTGCAGCGGCGTGTTGTTGAGGCTCATCGACAGGCGGGCGGTGATGTCCAGCTGCAACAAACCGGCGGCCTGCTTGACCAGTTCGAGCGTATGGGCGTCGGTTACGCGCGTGTGCTTGTGGTAGATCGGCTCAGAGTTATGCTGCGCCAGGTTGGCGTCGATCTGCGGCCGTGCGCCGTAAACCACTACCAGGCGGATGCCCAGACTATGCAACAGCCCGATATCGTTGACGATGTTGGAGAAATTCTCGTGTTCGATGGCTTCCCCGCCGAGCATGATGACAAACGTCTTGCCACGGTGGGCATTGATATAAGGGACTGAGTGACGGAATCCTTGCACCAGCTCTGTACTACGTTCCTTCACGGGCAAACCTCTTGTGAATATTTATACGATATTTTTGTATTTTTATTCTTTTATGGCGCTAATGGCAAGTGGGAAATCGTCATGAAGAGCGAGCTAAGGGCGCTAAATCGTTAATAAATTGAAAAACCATAAAAAGATTTTCTGATGACAGGGCTGGCATGATTGGTTAAAGTTTTTCGGCACCCCCATTTTATTGGTGTTTTTTTCATCTGTTGTAAACAGCTATTACTGCCGGAGCCGCATGCCAAACGCTAATCACAATCTGGGCCGCCGTCGTTTATTACAGGGCGTTGCCGCCAGCTGGTTGCTGAGTGTGAGTCGCACGGGCTTCGCCGCGTCGTCGCACGTGATTGCCGTGCGCGTCTGGCCATCCTCCACTTATACCCGCGTCACGCTGGAATCCAACGTCGAGCTGAAATACAAGCAGTTTGCCCTGACCAATCCCGATCGCGTGGTGGTGGATATCGAAGGCGTCCACCTCAACAGCGTGCTGAAAGGTATTGCCGGGCAGGTGCGCGCCGACGATCCGTATCTCAAGCAGGCGCGCGTCGGCCAGTTTGATCAGAATACCGTGCGGCTGGTGCTTGAGCTCAAGCAGAGCGTCAGCCCGCATATTTTCACGCTGGCGCCGGTACCGGAGTATCGCAACCGTTTGGTGATGGATCTCTACCCGACCAAGGGCGGCAGCGGCGGTGAGGAGTATGATCCGCTACTGGCGTTACTGGAAGATTACAACAAGGGCGATCTGGAGCGCACGCTGCCGCCGGAAGCGCCGCAGGCCGGCAAGGCGGGGCGCGATCGGCCGATCGTCATCATGCTGGATCCTGGCCACGGCGGCGAAGATCCCGGCGCTATCGGCAAGTACAAGACGCGCGAGAAAGATATCGTGCTGCAGATTGCCCGCAAGCTGAGCGCCATGATCAAGCGCGAGCCGAACATGAAAGTGTTCATGACGCGCAACGAAGATGTGTTTATCCCGCTCAAGGTGCGTGTCGCCAAGGCGCGCAAGCAGCGCGCCGATCTGTTCGTTTCGATTCACGCTGACGCCTTTACCAGCCGCGCCGCGCGCGGTTCATCGGTGTTCGCGTTGTCCACCAAGGGCGCCACCAGCTCGGCGGCCAAGTTCCTGGCGCAGACGCAGAACGCGTCGGACCAAATCGGCGGCGTCAGCAAGAGCGGCGACCGCTATCTCGACCATACCATGTTCGATCTGATCCAGACCGCGACCATCAACGACAGCCTGAAGTTCGGCAAGGAAGTATTGAATCGGATGGGGAAAATCAACCGGTTGCACAAGAATCGCGTCGATCAGGCCGGTTTTGCGGTGTTGAAGGCGCCGGATATCCCGTCGATCCTGGTAGAGACGGCATTTATCAGCAACATCGAAGAGGAGCGCAAGCTGCGCACCAGCCATTTCCAGCAGCAGGTGGCGGAGTCGATTCTGGCGGGGATCAAGGCTTATTTCGCCAACGGCGGCGCGCTGGCGAGCCGATAAAAGCAGGGCCGGGTGCGAGTCCGGCTATTTTTGCGGATTGCAGATACAAAAAAACACCCGGAAGGGTGCTTATCTGTTGTCATCAAGAGTTGGTTGCGGAGGCCGGATTTGAACCGACGACCTTCGGGTTATGAGCCCGACGAGCTACCAGGCTGCTCCACCCCGCGTCCGTCTTGATGCTGTATTACTACGAAACCACCGTTCATGTTATGCCGCTGGTACGACATTCGGTTGGTTGCGGGGGCCGGATTTGAACCGACGACCTTCGGGTTATGAGCCCGACGAGCTACCAGGCTGCTCCACCCCGCGTCCGTATAATACTTTGTTATCGAAGCCAAACGCAAATACCGCCAATGCGGCATCGGTTGGTTGCGGGGGCCGGATTTGAACCGACGACCTTCGGGTTATGAGCCCGACGAGCTACCAGGCTGCTCCACCCCGCGTCCGATGGATGCGCACTATACTCTCCGTGCGTTTTGTTGCAAACCCTTTTTGCATTTTATTGGCCTAAACCCGTTTTTCTGCTGGATTTGCCCGCAATTTGCCTTCTTTTTCATCACCATCCTCCGTGCGGCTTTTTTTATTTGCAGCGATTCCTTTATCAATGAGCGTTTGTTATCGTTCAGCCGGTAGATCATATCAGTTTGAGAGTGTGCGCGATGAAAGGACGTTGGGGCAAATACCTGCTGGGCGGGTTGTTGGTGGCGGTGTTGGCGGGCTGTTCGTCCAAGCCGACCGATCGGGGTCAGCAATATAAAGACGGCCGTCTGGATCAATCGCTGGAGCTGGTCAATCAGCCCAACGCCAAAGGTTCGCCGGTCAACGCCAAGGATTATTCGGATCAGCTGATGGAGATCAAGTACGCGTCGCCTTCGCTGTTTAACCGCAACAACAGCACCTATCAGGCGGTGCAAAGCTGGATGGCGTCCGGCGCCGACACGCGCATGCTGAGCCAGTACGGCCTCAGCGCTTACCAGATGGAAGGTGTCGACAATTACGGCAACGTGCAGTTTACCGGCTACTATACGCCGGTGGTGCAGGCGCGCTATACCCAACAGGGCGAGTTCCGCTATCCGCTGTACCGCATGCCGCCGAAGGGCAGAGGCCGCTTGCCGGATCGCGCGGGCATCTATTCCGGCGCGCTTGACGATCGCTATATCATCGCTTACACCAACTCGCTGATGGACAACTTCATGATGGAAGTCCAGGGCAGTGGCTATGTCGACTACGGCAACGGCCAGCCGCTGGTGTTCTTCGGCTACGGCGGCAAGAACGGCCACGCCTATCGCAGCATCGGCAAGGTGCTAATCGATCGCGGTGAAGTGGCCAAGGCGGACATGTCGATGCAGGCGATCCGTCAGTGGGCGGATACCCACAGCGCCGCAGAGGTGCGTGAGCTGCTGGAGCAGAACCCGTCGTTCGTGTTTTTCCGTCCGGAAGCTTTTGCGCCGGTGAAGGGCGCCAGTGCGGTGCCGCTGATCGCCAAAGCCTCGGTGGCCTCCGACCGTTCGCTGATCCCGGCGGGCACTACGCTGCTGGCCGAAGTGCCGCTGCTGGACAACAAGGGTAAATTCACGGGAAAATACGAGATGCGTCTGATGGTCGCACTCGACGTGGGCGGGGCCATCAAGGGCCAGCATTTTGACATGTATCAGGGCATCGGGCCGGATGCCGGCCACTCGGCGGGATACTACAACCACTATGGCCGCGTCTGGGTGCTGAAGAACAACGGTGGCGGTCAGTTGTTCAGCGCCAATCAGTCAACTGGCGGCGGTTCGTTGCTGGCCACTCGGTAAACGCATACGACGTGAAAAGATTGACCCGCAAGGGCCGGATTTTCCGGCCCTTATCATTTGCATTACGAAGGTAATTAAAGCGTTATGAGCACAGCTTATTCGGAAGCCTATCTGCAGCGTTTCGGCGGCACGGCGCGATTGTACGGCCAGCAGGCGCTGGCGGTGTTCGCGCAGGCGCACGTCTGCGTGATCGGTATCGGCGGCGTGGGTTCCTGGGCGGCTGAGGCGCTGGCGCGCACCGGCATCGGCGCCATCACCCTGATCGACATGGATGATGTCTGCGTTACCAATACCAACCGCCAGATCCACGCGTTGCGCCAGCATGTCGGGCAATCGAAAACCGAGGTGATGGCGGAGCGTATCCTGGCGATCAACCCGGAATGCCGGGTGACCTGCATCGACGATTTCATCACCCCGGACAACGTCGCCGAGCTGCTGGACCATAACTTCAGCTACGTCATCGACGCGATCGACAGCGTGCGGCCGAAGGCGGCGTTGCTGTCATACTGCCGCCGCTTCAAGATCCCGGTGGTGACCACCGGCGGCGCCGGCGGTCAGGTCGATCCGACCAAAATCGAAGTGGCCGATCTGGCCAAAACCATCCAGGATCCGCTGGCCGCCAAGCTGCGCGAGCGGTTGAAGCACGATTTCAACGTGGTGAAAAACGGTAAGGGTAAGCTGGGCATCGACTGCGTCTTCTCCAGCGAACCGCTGGTTTACCCGCAGCCGGACGGTTCGGTGTGCGCTTCGCGCAGCACGGCGGAAGGGCCAAAAAGAATGGATTGCAGCGCGGGGTTCGGTGCGGCGACCATGGTTACCGCCACCTTCGGTTTCGTCGCCGTATCGCACGCGCTGAAAAAGATGGTGGCGAAGGCGGCGCGTCAGGCGTAACGGGCGGCGATCGCCTTGACGGCGGAGCCCAAGGCCGCCAGGCCGCTGGCGCGGGTGGCGCTCAGCTGCGCGCGCAATGCCAGACGGTCGAACAGCGCCAGCGGATCCAATGCGGCGATCTGCTGCGGCGTTTTTCCTTCCACTTCGGTCAGCAGCACCGCCAGCAGGCCGCGCACGATGCGGCCCTCGCTGTCGCCATAGAAGTGCAGCGTGCCGTCTTCCAGCAATTGGTGCCCTAACCAGACACGGTTTTCACACCCGCTCAACGCCATTTCTTCACTGCGCAAGGCCTCCGGCAGCGGCGGTAGCCGTTTTGCGAGCATGATCAGCTGGCGGTAGCGGTCTTCCCACTGTTTCAGCGCGCTGAAGGTGGCGATCAAGGCTTCGGCGGTGATCTCTCGGCCAAAAGGATGGGGGGCGAGCATAGTGTCTCCGGAAATCACGTCAGTCGGCCAGCAGATCGAGGGCGTGAGTCAACGCGCTGACCAGCGTATCGACATCCTGTTGTGTATTGTAGGGGGCGAACGACGCGCGCAGCGTGCCGCTGACGCCTAATGCCGCCATCAGCGGCTGCGCGCAGTGCTGGCCGGCGCGCAGCGCAATGCCTTGCTCCGCCAGCAGCGTGACGATGTCGCTGTGGTGTATGCCGGCGACATCGAACGCCAGCAGGCTGGAGCCGGAGCTGCGGAAGCTGCGAAAGCCCGGCAGCTGCGCCAACCGCTGTTCGGCCTGATCCGCCAGCTCGCGGCTGTAGCGCTCCGCCGCCGCCATGTCCTGTTCGCTGAGCCAGGTGAGTGCGGCGGCCAACCCCAGCACGCCGGCGATGTTTGGCGTGCCGGCTTCGAAACAGTGCGGCGGCTTTTGTGGGGTAAAACCGTCGAACGACGCCTGGGTCAGCATCTTGCCGCCGCCTTGCCAGGGGGCCATCTGCGCCAGCAGCTCGGCTTTGCCGTACAGCGCGCCGATGCCGGTCGGGCCATACAGCTTGTGGCCGGAGAAGGCGTAGAAATCGATATCGAGCCGCTGTACGTCGGCCGGGCCGTGAACCACGCCCTGAGCGCCGTCAATCATCACGTGCGCGCCGGCGGCATGCGCCATGGCGATTGCCGGTGCCAGATCCGGGCAGCCGCCGGTGACGTTGGACATTTGCCCCAGCGCCAAAAGGCGGGTTTTGTCGTTGAGCAGGGCGGGCAGCTGCGTCAAATCCGGCAACCGATCGGCGCCGATGGGCAGTTTCACCACCCGCGCGCCGGTTTGTTCCGCCACCATCAGCCAGGGGATCAGGTTAGCGTGGTGTTCCGCTTCGCTCACCAGGATTTCATCGCCCGGCAGCAGACGCGGGCGCAGGTAGCTCTGCGCCACCAGGTTGATCGCCTCGGTGGTGCCGCGCGTCCAGACGATGTCGTCGGCCGACGGCGCATTGATCAATTTCGCCACCTGGCCGCGTGCCTGCTCGAAGCGGGCAGTCAGATCCTGCGCCGCCCGATGCTGGCTGCGGTGCACGGTGGCGGCGTCATCGCGATAAAATTGCTGCGTGGCGTCGATGACCGCCTGCGGTTTCAACGCGGTGGCGGCGCTGTCCAGATAGATACCATCCTGCGCGAGCGCGGGAAACTGTTGGCGAAAAAGGCTGGGGTTAAAAGGCGTCATACCCTGATTGTCACTGGCTTGAGTCGATGGGTGATCCTGTCCTATTTTGCCGCCGGAGACAAGCGATCCTGCCTATTAGGACTTATCGCCTGGCAAAATTGGAAAAGTTTGTTATGCTATTAAATGTGCGCTTATTAATCGCATCTATACACATAAAAGGTATTTATCAGCATTTAAAACTAAAAAGGAGTCCTCAATGAAGAAAACAGCCGCAGTTCTCTCTGCCCTGATGCTTACGTTCACCCTGGCCGCCTGTTCCAGCAACTACGTGATGCATACCAATGACGGACGCACCATTGTCGCTGACGGCAAGCCAAAAGTGGACAACGATACCGGCATGATCAGCTATAAAGACGCTAACGGCGTCGAGCAGCAGATCAACCGCGCCGATGTGAAAGAGATGGTTGAAAGCAACCAGTAACCGTCAGGCAAAAAAAAGCACCGCAAGTTTTGCGGTGCTGCATAAAATCACTATGGACAGACAGGGTAAATGTACAGGAAGTGAAAAAACAGTAGCCTAGCTACCATGTCCGGAATCGCCGGACAATTTGCAAACACAACATCACAACCACAAGCCAAAAGTTCATCGGCGTCCTCGACACCCACTCCCTTTTCGTTCCGGCCCGGGAAGTGCCGCCACTATAGGTATTTGCTGGCGCATCCTCAACGGACAAATTATAATGGCTCGGATTAAAAAAACTAATGGCAATACGCCGTTAGCGTTTACCGATGGCTTGCCACACAAAGCCGCCCGATTTTCGGCGCCGAATCATTCGGATTAATGTTACACAAAAGTAGCTAATTTAATGTCTAAACGCTTACCTCCCCTCAATGCGCTGCGCGTGTTCGATGCGGCCGCTCGCCACCTGAGTTTCACCAAGGCGGCGGAAGAGTTGTTCGTGACCCAGGCCGCGGTGAGCCACCAGATCAAGTCGCTGGAGGACTTTCTCGGACTGAAGCTGTTTCGCCGGCGCAATCGCTCGCTGCTGCTGACCGAAGAGGGCCAAAGTTACTACCTCGATATCAAGGAGATTTTCTCTTCGATCAACGAGGCGACGCGCAAGCTACAGGCGCGTAGCGCCAAGGGGGCATTGACCGTCAGTCTACCCCCGAGCTTCGCCATTCAGTGGCTGGTGCCGCGCCTGTCCGGCTTTAACTCAGCTTATCCGGGCATCGACGTGCGCATCCAGGCGGTGGACCGCGAAGAGGACAAGCTGGCGGACGACGTCGACGTGGCGATTTTCTACGGCCGCGGCAACTGGCCGGGACTGCGCGCCGAGCGCCTGTATGCGGAATATTTGCTGCCGGTGTGTTCGCCGAGCCTGCTGACCGGCGATCATCCGCTGAAAACCGCAGAGGATCTGGCTTATCATACGTTGCTGCATGACGTTTCACGCCGCGACTGGCTGGCCTATACGCGCCAGCTGGGGTTGCAGCACATCAACGTGCAGCAGGGGCCGATCTTCAGCCACAGCGCCATGGTGGTGCAGGCGGCAGTGCACGGTCAGGGCGTGGCGCTGGTGAACAACGTGATGGCGCAAACCGAGATTGAAGCCGGTCGCCTGGTGTGCCCGTTCAACGATGTGCTGGTCAGTAAAAACGCTTTTTATCTGGTATGTCATGACAGCCAGGCAGAACTGGGTAAAATAGCCGCCTTCCGGCAGTGGATCCTGGCGCGCGCCGCCAGCGAACAAGAGAAGTTCCGCTTCCGCTACGAACAATAAGGCCGGCCGCCGCCTTGCCGCGGCCGGTAATTTTTAATGGGATAGATCACGATGAGCAGCCGTTCCATGCTGGTTTTCGCCGCTATCAGCGGCTTTGTGTTTGTCGCGTTGGGCGCATTCGGCGCGCATGTGTTAAGCGGTACGCTCGGCGCCAATGAAATGGCCTGGATCCGTACCGGGCTGGAGTATCAGGGGTTCCACACCCTGGCCATCCTGGCGCTGGCGGTCGCGATGCAGCGCCGCGTGAGCCTGTGGTTTTACTGGAGCGGAGCGCTGTTGGCGTTCGGCACCGTGTTGTTCAGCGGCAGCCTCTATTGCCTGGCGCTGTCGCACCTGAAGGTCTGGGTATATATCACGCCGGTTGGCGGCGTGTGCTTCCTGATCGGCTGGATATTGATGTTGATTGGCGCTTTGCGTCTGAGGAAAAAGGCCGAGCGCCATGAATAAGATTGCGTTGTACTGCCGCCCAGGCTTTGAAAAAGAGTGTGCGGCAGAGATCACCGACAAAGCCGCCCAGCTGGAGATTTACGGCTTTGCACGAGTAAAAGAGCACAGCGGTTACGTGCTGTTCGAATGCTATCAGCCGGACGATGCCGATCGCCTGGCGCGGGAGATTCCGTTCCGCGAACTGATTTTCGCCCGCCAGATGATCGTGGTAGGTGAGCTGCTGCGCGATCTGCCGCCGGAAGATCGGGTATCGCCGATTGTCGGCATGCTGATCGGCGTGGTTGATCGCGGCGGCGAGCTGCGGGTGGAAGTGCCGGACACCAACGAAAGCAAAGAGCTGATGAAATTCTGCCGCAAATTGACGGTGCCGCTGCGCGCCGCGATGCGCGAGCAGAAGGTGCTGATGGCGCGCGAGAACCCGACTCGCCCGGTGGTGCACGTGTTCTTCATCGCGCCGGGCTGCTGCTACGTCGGTTACTCCTACAGCAACAACAACTCGCCGTTCTACATGGGCATTCCGCGTCTGCGCTTCCCAGCCGATGCGCCGAGCCGTTCGACGCTGAAGCTGGAAGAAGCGTTCCACGTGTTCATCCCCGCCGACGAGTGGGACGAACGCCTGGCCAGCGGCATGCACGCGGTCGATCTGGGCGCCTGCCCGGGCGGCTGGACCTATCAGCTGGTGAAACGCAGCATGATGGTGCATTCGGTGGATAACGGCCCGATGGCGCCGAGCCTGATGGAAACCGGCCAGGTGACGCACCACCGCGCCGACGGCTTCAAGTTCGAGCCGAACAGCAGCAAAATCTACTGGCTGGTGTGCGACATGGTGGAGAAACCGGCGAAAGTGACCAGCCTGATGATTCAGTGGCTGGTGAAAGGTTGGTGCCGCGAAGCGATCTTTAACCTCAAGCTGCCGATGAAAAAGCGCTATGAGGAAGTGTCGCAAAACCTGATGAGCATCCGCGAAGCGCTGGGCGCTGCCGGCATCAGCGTCGAAGTGCACGCCAAACAGCTGTATCACGACCGCGAAGAGATCACCGTACACGTGCGCCGCATGTGGTCGGCGGTGCCGGGTCGGCGCGACGAGCGCGATTAATCGCGTTAAACCTGATGAAGGGCGCTGCTTGCAGCGCCCTTATTGTATCGGCAGTCGCAGCTGCTGCAGGTTGCCGTCCAGCGACAGATCGGTGCGCAGCGTGGCGACGTGTTTGCTGACGTAGGCCAGCTCGCGGTGCTGCTCCAGCTTGCCGCGCCATTTCTCCGGCACCTGCTCCAGGTGCTGATAGATCCCGTCCAGACTGCCCGACTGCTGCAACAGCAGCACGGCGGTTTTCGGCCCGATGCCGGCCACGCCGGGGATCTTGCTGCTGCCGATCCCCGCTAACCCCCAGTAGTCCGGCAGTTGCTGCGGCTGCACGCCGAATTCCTGCTGCACGAAAGGCATATCCAACCAGCGTTTCTGGAAGTAATCGCGGATCTGTACGTTCGGCGCCAGCAGCTGGCAATAGCCTTTGTCGGTGGAGACGATGGTCACCTGGTGGCCGCCGCCGGCGACCTTCGCCGCCAGCGTGGCCGCCAGATCGTCCGCTTCGTTGCCGGGCGAATGCCAGCTGGCGACGCTCAGCTCGGCGAAGGCCTCACGCAACTGCGGCATCTCCTGCTGCAGGTTTTCCGGCATCGGCGAACGCCCGGCCTTGTAGTCCGGCAGAATTTGGTGACGCCAGCTATCGCTGCGATCGTCCTCGTCGAATACCGCTACCGCGTGGGTCGGGCGGCTGTGCTGGAGAAGCTGCTGCAGCGCGTGGCGGCAGGCGTTGACGCAAGGAGAGCCCTGTACGGCGTGAATGCGGCGGATGAGGTTCAGGGCGTCGACAATCAGTAGGTGTATCATCATGGGCGGCAAGGTCAGAAAAAACAGGGCGGCCGTTACGCCGCCCAGGATTGAGGATCAGGCGACGATTTCGTAGCAGGGCACATAGGCGCTGCCCGGCAGCTTCATGCGGTGCTGGGCGACAAAGCCCTGCAGCAGGCTGTCCATCTGCTTCATCATCTGCGGTTCGCCGTGCAGCTTGTACGGGCCGAACTGTTCAATGGCGTGGATGCCGTTTTCCTTCACGTTACCGGCCACGATGCCGGAGAAGGCGCGGCGCAGCGCGGCGGCCAATTGCTCCGGCGGCTGGTTCGGATACAGATTGAGGTTCGCCATGTTCTCGTGGGTCGGCTCGAACGGCAGCTGCAGATCCGGCGCGATGCGGATCGACCAGTTAAAGCTGTAGGCGTCGCCGGTGTTGCGGCGGTTTTCCTTCACCAGCGGCATGGCTTTCTTCATCTGCCGCGCCACTTCCGCCGGATCGTCGATGATGATGGTGTAGTGACGGCGCGCCGCGTCGCCCAGCGTGTTCATGATGAACTCGTCCAGCACGCGGAAGTAGTCGGCGCTCTCTTTCGGCCCGGTCAGGATCAGCGGCAGCACCTGTTCGCTGTTCTCCGGATTCATCAGGATACCCAGCAGGTACAGCAGCTCTTCGGCGGTGCCGACGCCGCCAGGGAAGATGATGATGCCATGCGCGATGCGCACGAACGCTTCCAGACGTTTTTCGATATCCGGCATGATCACCAGCTCGTTCACCAGCGGGTTAGGCGGCTCGGCGGCGATGATCGACGGCTCGGTCATGCCGATGAAGCGGCTGTTGTGGTAACGCTGCTGTGCGTGACCGACCGCTGCGCCTTTCATCGGCGCTTCCATGGCGCCCGGCCCGCAGCCGGTGCAGATGTTCAACTCGCGCAGGCCCAGCTGGCTGCCGACCTTGCGCGAGTACAGGTATTCGTTCTCGTTGATTGAGTGGCCGCCCCAGCACACCACCATGTTGGGATCTTCATCCAGATGCAGCGTGCGTGCATTGCGCAGGATCGAGAACACCAGGTTGGTGATGTGGGCCGAGTTTTCCAGGTTCAGATGCTGGAAACGGCCGGCGCTGGCGATTTGGCCGTGCACGAACAGGATGTCGCGCAACACGGCGAACAGGTTGGCCTGCAATGAACGGATGATGCGGCCGTCGACGAACGCCTCTTCCGGCGGGTTGACCAGCTCCAGTTTCACGCCACGCTCGCGGCGCAGCACGTTGATATCGAAGGTTTCATAGCGCGACAGCAGCTGTTTGCTGTTGTCGGTTTGGCTGCCGGAGTTCAACACGGCCAGCGAACAGTTGCGGAACAGGCGGTACAGGTCGCTGCTGGCAGTGCGTTTCAGCATGTCTACTTCCAGCTGCGACAATAAATCCATAGAGCCAAGCGGGCTGATGTGTGTAATCAAGGTAACTCCTTTGCACCCGGTGCGGGGCGGTAGTAATCCATACGCAGCAAAACAGCATCTCGTTATGGTTGGTGTACTGCGGTGCAACGGGCGTTCTGCCCGGCTGCAGCCTCGTTTTAACCTTACCGCCGTCCCTGCGCTTTTACCAACACAAACCGCTCGTTAGCTCAGTTGTTGAGCAATGTTTCGCACTTATTGGCGCGCCAGGCGGCCGTGCTCGGGAGTGAACGCGACGTTGCTGCGCCACGGGTTGATGTCCAGCCCGCCGCGACGGGTGTAGCGGGCGTAAACCGTCAGGCTCTGCGGCCGGCAGTAGCGCATCAAATCATTGAAGATGCGCTCGACGCACTGTTCGTGGAATTCGTTGTGGTGGCGGAAGGAGACCAGGTAGCGCAGGAGCGCTTCGCGATCGATCTTGCCGCCGCGATAGCTTATCTGCACCGAGCCCCAGTCCGGTTGATGGGTGATCAGGCAGTTGGACTTCAGCAGGTGGCTGACCAATTGCTCTTCCACTGCCTCTTCACCGACGGCGTTTAACAGGTAGTCGGCGTTGAACTCATAATTGTCGATGCGGATATCCTGTTGGTCGATGCAGTCGCCGGCCAGACGGGCGATCGGCGTGCCTTCCAACTGCTCGACGCTGAACAGGGTGACGCTGACTTCGCCCTGGGCGCAGGCGGACAGATCGCGCTGCAGGGTGCTGCGCACCGTTTCCCCATCGGCGAACGGCGTTTGGTTGAAGCTGTTGAGATACAGCTTGAAGCTTTTCGATTCGATCAGGTTCAGGCTGTCGGCATTGAGGCTGATCTCGCCGACCGCCACCTGCGGCAGCCCGTTGGCGTTCAGCCAGGAGAGTTCGTACAGCGTCCAGATGTCCGCGCCGTGGAAGGGCAGGTTGTCGGGATACAGCCCCAGCGGCTCGCGGTTCATGCTGCGCGGCACCGCCTGCAGCAGCGTGGCGTCGTAGCGATCGCGGTAGGCGGTGGGTTTGCCCAGCGTCAGCCCCGACAGGGCCTGGTGGTCTTGATATGAGGACATCTGCTGTCACCTCGGTCAGAGATAGGTACAATGGCCGTCAGTTTAACGTATGCGAGAAAGAATATGGACCATGATGTATCGCACGCCCTGCGTGAATTCACTCAACGCTATGTCGAGTTGTGGCAGCAAGAGCGCGGCCACGCGCCGGCCAGCGAGGCGCTGTACGGCGTGCCGTCGCCCTGCATCGTGGAGAATCGCGAGGATGACGTGCTGTGGTTGCCGCAGCCTTTTGAACCGGCGGCGACGCTGGAGAAGGTAGAGGCCGCGCTGGAGCTGCGTTTGCAGCCGGATGCGCATCGCTTCTACACGCAGCAATACGCCGGCGACATGAGCGCGCAGTTCGGCGAGCATCGCCTGAGCCTGCTGCAGGTCTGGAGCGAAGAGGATTTTATCCGCCTGCAGGAAAACCTCATCGGCCATTTAGTGACGCAAAAGCGCCTCAAATTGTCGCCGACCCTCTTCCTGGCGACCACCGAATCCGAGATGACGATGGTGTCGCTGTGCAACGTCAGCGGCAACGTGGTACTGGAGCAGTTCGGCAGCGATAAGCGCACCTTGTTGGCGGCGACGCTCGGGAATTTCCTCGATGCGCTGCGCCCTATGCTGGACTGAAGCGCGGCGGATTCGCCGTCGCCCGTGTGAGAGATCTCTCACACGGGCTGTGAGATATCGCTCTTAATTTTTCCCACCTTTTTCCAGGCTATGAGATTATTGTTATCCAGATCAATTGGTTAGAATTTCTTTAGGATAACTCTTAGTCTTAATTTAGTGTGAGACACCTCCCAAACCCTTGTGATTCCGGGGAATTTAAGCGATCTTATCGTTACCGGAACGGAACCGGCGGAGCAGGAAAGCATCAGGATGATGCAGCTTCAGGAAGAAGAAAGGGATGCGCTCAGGTAGAGCGAAGGATGGCGTCAGGAGATGCCCAGGATGTTTCAGGATAGAAACCAGGGACACCTCCAGGACGGAGATTGAGAGCCGACACAGGACTGTCGGCGGGTCAGGAAGGCTGAGGAACCGCGTCAGGACGATGCTGCAGGATGATGCAAGGATCACTTGGTCAGGATGGCCGCAGGAAAAGTTTTCAAGGATTGAGCAGGGAGCACACTGTGTAGCGGGATAGCTATAAAACGAACCGGGGGCACTGTTAACGCAGTGCCCCCAACTTTTTGTTCTCTCCCGCCGTGCGTGCTCCTCTGCTTAATCCATCGCCAGCGTTAACCAATCGCGCCCAGCGTATCGCCTGCGCCCTGTTTTTTCGGCAGCAGGAACAGCGTGGCGTAGATATCCAGCAGGTAAATCGCCGCCAGCAGGCTGATGGCGGCGGTAAATGACACCTGCGTCACCAGCGCACCGATTACCAATGGCCCCAGGCCGCCGACGCCGCGCCCCAGATTGAACAGGATGTTTTGCGCGGTGGCGCGCGCCTGTACCGGGTAGGTATCGGAAATCAATGCGCCGTAGCCGCCGATCATGCCGTTGACGAACATGCCCATCACGGCGCCGGCGAACAGCATCAGCATCGGATCGCTCAACTGAGCGTAACCGATCACCATCACTACCGCGCCTACCTGATACAACACGAAAATCTTCCAGCGGGCGAAGCGATCGGCCAGCACGCCAAACAGCCAGATACCGAACGTCATGCCGACCACCGTCACCGCCGTCCACAGGCCGGACTTGGTGAGTGAGAAGCCGAAGTTTTTCGCCAGGTAAGTCGGCATCCAGATCATCAGCCCGTAGTAACCGAAGTTTTGCACCGAACAGAGAATGAAGATGCCGATGCTGGCCTTGCTGGTAGCGCGATCCTTAAACAGCAGGCGCAAACGCTGCAGGAAGGAGAGCGGCCGCCCGGCGTCTTTCTGCCGCACGAACGCCTCCGGCTCGCCCAGCGTGCGGCGGATCAGGAATGACGCCAGCGCCGGCAGCAGACCGACCAGGAACATACCGCGCCAGCCGATGTGTTCCAGCAGCAGCGGCGTCAGGAAGGCGGCTGCCAGCACGCCCAATTGCCAGCCCATGCCGACGTAAGCCGAAGCGCGGTTGCGTTTCTCCGCCGGCCAGGCTTCGGCGATCAGCGCCATGCCGATGCCGAATTCGCCGCCCAGCCCGATGCCTGCCAGGGTGCGATAGGCCAGCAGATCCCAATACCCTTGCGCCACGGCGCACAGGCCGGTGAACAGGGAAAACATCAGAATGGTGATGGTCAGCACCCGGATGCGGCCGAAACGATCGCTGAGGTGGCCGAAGATCACGCCGCCCAGCACCGCGCCGATCAGCGTCCAGGTGACCAGCGAACCGGCGGCCGATGAGGTTAATCCTAATTCGATGCTGATAGCCGGCAGCATAAAGCCGAGGATCAGCAGGTCAAACCCGTCCATGGCATACCCGGTGACCGAAGCCAGCATGGCTTTACCGGGCGTCGCGTGGTTTTTTTTCTCTGTTATTACGGACATGAATCTTTATCTGTGTGGTGAATTCGGTGGCCCTATTGTGCCGCGCGGCGGCGATCGCCACCAGATAAAAACGGCAGCCGGTCTCGGGCGCGCCAAATTTGGGCTATAAAAATGCTATGCTTTGCCGCCTTTCAGCCAGCGAGCTGAATACCATAATGAAAAGAGATCGGGAATGCAGATGAGTATACATAACCAGGTGCGCCGCAGTTTGCAGGCGATTGAACAATCCATGCGCGATCTGGCGCTGTGGCAGGCCGCGCCGCCTGAGCATGAGGCTTTTTCCAGCACCGAGCCGTTCTGTATCGACAGCATGTCGGCCGAAGCCTGGCTGCAGTGGGTGTTTCTGCCGCGCATGTATGCGCTGCTGGACGCCCAAGCGCCGTTGCCGACGCGCTTCGCCATCACGCCTTATTTCGAAGAGGCGCTGAAAGATCGTGAGCCGAGCAGTCTGCCGCTGCTGGTGCTGCTGCAACAGCTGGATTTGATGTTGAATAAAGAGCCGTAATCCGCCGGCGGCGCGCAGATTTTTGCCGTCCGGCAGTGTAGAGTACTCGCGCGGATGCCGGGCAGGAGAGCCGACGGTGTCTTTCGGCTCGGTTGAACCGCGACGGTTGACCGGGGGCTGCATTAGGATGATGAGGTGCTGCAATAATGGATTTATTAAGGTTTATCCTGCGTTTGCCTTTTACCCTGGTTAAGGGCGTTTGTCGCCTGCTGGGTGGGGCGTTGTCGCTGTTGGGACGGTTGCTGAGACCGCTGGTCGGCAACCTCAGCTGGCGCGCGCCGGCCTGGTGGGCTGCGCTGCCGCGCGGTTTTTTGCGGCTCGAAAGCGGCGTGGATAAACACCCGAAAGCGATCGGTCTGGGCCTGCTGCTGCTGGCGGGGGCCGCGGGCGGCGCGTTTTACGGTTGGCACTGGTGGCAAAATCGGCCCCAGCCCATCGAGCCGGCGCCGTTGGTGGTTCAGGAGATCAGCGCCGAGGTGGCCAACCCCGAGCCGATAGATTACGCCGCCGCCCGGCAGGCGCCGCAAACGGTGAGCCTGACCTTCAGCGGCTCGGTCGCGCCGATCGCCGTGGTGGGTAAAACCGTGAGCGCCGGTATCACCCTCAAACCGACGGCGGAAGGGCAGTGGGCGTGGAGCAATGAATCAACGCTGGTGTTCTCGCCGAAAAAACCGCTGCCGATGGGGGCGAAATATGAGGTGGCCCTGGAGCCCGCCACCTTGCTGGCGCCGCAGGTCAAGCTCGCCAAAACCCGCTATGCCTTCACCGTGCCCGCGTTCGATTACCGTCTGGGGCAGGCCGAGTATTACCGCGATCCACAGAATGCACAGAAACGCAGCGCGATTTTCAATCTGCAGTTCAACGCGCCGGTTGACGTCGCCAGCTTTGAAAAACAGATTTCGCTGGGATTGAAGGAAGGCAGCACGTCCTCCGAGAAAAAGCTGAACTTCTCTCTGGTCTATGACGAGAAAAAACTGAACGCCTGGGTGCATTCCGAGCCTCTTCAGGCGCTGGATCAGGGCGGCGCGGTGCATCTGACCGTCGGTAAGGGCGTTAAATCGACGGCGGCCGGCAACGCGGTCGCAGAGGCGAAAAGCAACTGGGTCAAGGTACCCACCCTCTACAGCCTGGCGCTGAGCGACGCCAGCGCTCAGGTCGTGGACACCGACGGCGGCCAAGGGCAGCGTGCGCTGGTGGTCGGTTTCAGCGATGCGGTGAAGGATAAAGAGTTGGTGCGGGCCACCAAAGCCTGGCTGCTGCCGCAGCACGATCCGAGCGATGCCGAGGCCGCCAACGATGCCGAAGACTTCTATCAATGGACGGTCGACAGCGTCGGCAAAAACGTGTTGGCGCAGGCGACGCCACTGCCGTTGACGCTTAACGAGGCGGAAGAGGCCTATCAACCGCAGTTCAGCTTCCGTTTCGACGCCCCGGCGCACCGCTTTGTGTTGCTCGAGATAGATAACCAACTGGTCTCCGTCGGCGGTTACAAAATGCCGAAGAAGGTTTATCGGGTGGTCGAAGTGCCGGAGTTCCCGAAATCGCTGCAGTTCATGTCGCAGGGCTCGCTGCTGTCGGTTAACGGTGACAAGCAGATCAGCGTGGCGGCGCGCAACGTGGCGGGCCTGCGGCTGGACATCAAACGGGTGATCCCGAGCCAGCTGCAGCACATCGTCTCCTTCAAAAGCCGGGACTACTCGTCCACGGAATTCAACCGTCTCAACGACGAATATTTCACCGAGCATTTCAAATACCAAACGGCGCTCAACAACGAGCGGCCGGGGGAAGTGAACTATCAGGGCATCGATCTCTCCCGTTATCTTTCCACCAACGCCAGCTCCCATCGCGGGGTATTCCTGCTGACGCTGTCCGAATGGCAGCCGAACCGAAAACCGGCGGCGGAAGAGGCGGGCGCCGAGCAGGATCAGGAACAAGATGAAAGCGAAGGGGAAGAGCAGCCCGACGTCGGCGATTCGCGCTTTGTGGTGGTGACCGATCTGGGCATCGTCGCCAAGAGCTCGCAGGATAAGACGCGCGATGTCTTTGTGCAGTCGATCCAAAGCGGCGCACCGGTCAGCGGCGCCACCGTGTCGGTAGTGGCCAAAAACGGCGTGACGCTGCTCAGCCAAACCACCGGTGCCGACGGCCACGTGCGTTTCCCGGCGCTCGATGTATACACCAACGAGCGCCAGCCGGTGATGTTCCTGGTGGAAAAGGAAGGGGATGTCTCCTTCCTGCCGACCGGTAGCTATAACGATCGCGGGCTGGACTTCTCGCGCTTCGACGTCGCCGGTGAACAAACGCCGACCGATCCGCGCACCCTCAGCAGTTATCTATTCTCCGATCGCGGCGTTTATCGGCCGGGGGATACTTTCAATATTGGCCTGATCACCCGCGCCGCCGACTGGGGCGTTGGCCTGGCCGGCGTGCCGGTGCGTGCCGAAATTCGCGATCCGCGCGACAAGCTGATGTCCACCGTACCGCTGACGCTGGGCGCCAGCGGTTTCAACGAGCTGAGCTATACCACCGATGAAAACTCACCGACCGGCGAGTGGAACGTCTATCTGTATCTGATCGGCAAAAACAACGATACCTCCACGCTGCTCGGCCATACCGCGGTCAATGTGAAGGAGTTCGAACCGGATCAGCTGAAAGTGAAGCTGGCGTTGACGCCGGACCGCCAGCAAGGCTGGGTAAAACCGTCTGAGCTGAAGGCCAGCATCGACGTGCAGAACCTGTTCGGCACCCCGGCGCAAGATCGCCGCGTGACCACCAGGCTGACGCTGCGGCCGATGTATCCGAGCTTCGATCGCTTCCCGGATTATGCGTTCTACGAAAACCGGCAAAACAGCGACGGGTTCGAAACCGAGCTGGAAGATCGCACCACCGATGAGCATGGCGCGGCCGATATTCCGCTCGATCTGAAATCCTACGCCGACGCGACCTATCAGCTGCAGCTGTTGTCGGAGGCGTTCGTCGCCGGCGGCGGGCGTTCGGTGGCGGCTACCACCCGTACGCTGGTTTCGCCTTACGATTATCTGATTGGGGTGAAGGCCGACGGCGATCTGGGCTACATCAATCGCGACGCGGAGCGGCATCTGAATGTGATCGCCATCGATCCGGCCCTGAAACAGATCGCCATGCCGAATCTGAAGCAGGTGCTGATCGAACAGAAATACATTTCGGTGCTGACCAAACAGGATTCGGGCGTTTACAAATACCAGTCGAAGATGAAGGAAGTGCAGCTGTCGGAACAGCCGCTGGCGCTGAGCGAGCAGGGCGCGGATCTGCGGCTGACGACTGATAAGCCGGGCGACTTCGTGCTGGTGATTGAAGATGCGCAGGGCAAGACGCTCAACCGCGTCGCCTACAGCGTGGCCGGCAACGCCAACCTGAGCCGTTCGCTGGATCGCAACGCCGAACTGAAGCTGAAACTGAACCAGGCGGAATACCAGCCGGGCGAGGAGATCGAGGTGGCGATTAACGCGCCTTATACCGGCAGCGGTTTGATCACCATCGAGAAGGACAAGGTTTACGCCTGGCAGTGGTTCCACAGCGATACCACCAGCTCGGTGCAGACGATCCGCGTGCCGGCCGGCATGGAGGGCAACGGCTACATCAACGTGCAGTTCGTGCGCGACATCAACTCCAGCGAGATCTTCATGAGCCCGCTGAGCTACGGCGTGATGCCGTTCAAGATCAGCACCAAGGCGCGCCAAAACAGCCTCGAGGTGACGGCGCCGGCGGTCATCAAGCCGGGTGAAAACCTGACGATGACGGTCAAGACCGATGCGCCGCAGCAGGTGGCGCTGTTCGCCGTCGATGAGGGCATTCTGCAGGTGGCGCGTTACCGCCTGAAGGATCCGCTGGAGTTCTTCTTCAGCAAGCGCGAACTGAACGTGAGCAGCTCGCAGATCCTGGATCTGATCCTGCCGGAGTTCAGCAAGCTGATGGCGCTGACCGCGGCGCCGGGCGGCGATGCGGGCGAAGGGTTGGATCTCAACCTCAACCCGTTCAAACGCAAGCGTGACAAGCCGGTGGCCTACTGGTCCGGCATTACCGAAGTCAGCGGCGAGAAGCAGTTCGTCTACCCGGTGCCGGACTACTTCAACGGCAAGATCCGCGTCATGGCGATTTCGGTGACGCCGGAGAAAATCGGCAAGGCGCAAACCGCCGCCACGGTGCGTGACAGCTTCATCATGACGCCGAACGTGCCGGCGATGGTGGCGCCGGGCGATGAGTTCGACGTCAGCGTGGGCATCAGCAACAACCTCGAAGGGCTGAACGGCCAGTCGGCAGCCATCAACGTCCTGCTGACGCCGCCGCCGCAATTGGAGGTGGTGGGCAACGCGACGCAAAGCCTGACGCTGGCGGAAAAACGCGAGGGCGTGATCGCTTTCCGCCTGCGCGCCAAAGCCGTTTTGGGCGATGCGCCGCTGGTGTTCGACGCCCGTTACGGCGACCAGGCCAGCCGCCGCACCGTCAGCACCTCGGTGCGGCCGGCGGCGCCGTACCGCACCCAGTCGGTGATGGGGCGCATGAGTGGCAGCAGCCAGAACGTCGATGGCCTGCGCCAGATGTTCGATGCTTTCGCGCAGCGCCGGGCTGCGGTGTCGAATTCACCGCTGGTGCTGACCAATGGGCTGGCGCAATACCTGGCGGATTACCCATATTACTGTTCCGAGCAGATCGTCAGCCGTTCCATTCCGCTGATGCTGCAGAGCCGTCACCCAGAGATGAAAAGCAGCCTGAGCCAGGCGGAAGTCAGCAAGCAGCTGCGCAATCTGCTTGGCGTGCTGCGCGCCCGCCAGAACGACAGCGGGGCGATCGGCGCCTGGCGTTCATCGCCGGATGCCGATCCTTTCGTCACGCCTTATGTGGTGCAATATCTGCTCGAAGCCAAAGCGGTGGGCTACGCCCTGCCGGAAGGCATGCTGGATGAAGCCAACGGCGCGTTGCGCGAGCTGGCGGCCAGCGGGTTCGACGATCTGTATCTGCTGCGCCTGCGCAGCTGGGCGGTTTACCTGCTGACGCTGCAGGGCGAAGTGACCACCAACTCGCTGGCGGCGGTGCAGGATACGCTGCAAAAACGCTATGGCGAGGAGTGGAAAACCGACCTGAGCGCGCTGTATCTGGCCTCTTCCTATCGCCTGTTGAAGATGGACGACGAAGCCGCCGCGTTGCTGCAACCGAGCTGGCAGCAACTGAGCAAAGCCTATGACAGCGCCTGGTGGACGCAGAACTATTTCGATCCGCTGGTGCAGGATGCGACGCGGCTGTATTTGATTACCCGTCACTTCCCTGAGAAGGTGGCGTCGATTCCGCCGCAGGTGCTGGAGAACATGGTCAAGGCGCTGAAAGAAGAGCGTTACACCACGTACTCCTCTGCAATGAGCATCCTGGCGCTGGAAAGCTATTCGACTGAGGTGGCGGCGCAATCCGCCAATGCGGACGCGTTAGGCATCGTGCAGGTGGGCAAAAGCGGCAGCGAGCCGCAGCGCATCAGTGAGCTGCAGGGGCTGTTCGTTCAGGGGCAGTTTAACGCCGATGCCACCGCCGTGCGCTTCACCAACGGCGGCAATGCGCCGGCCTGGTATGTGGTGACGCAGGCCGGTTACGATCTGAATGCGCCGCAAAAAGCGCTGTCGCGCGGCATTGAGATTGTCCGCGATTACACCGACGAGCAAGGCAAAGCGGTGACGCAGGTGACGCTGGGGCAGAAGATCAACGTCCATCTGAAGGTGCGCGCCAACTCGAAAGAGGGGCAGAGCAACCTGGCGATCGTCGATCTGCTGCCGGGCGGGTTCGAAGTGGTGCAGCAGACGCCGCCGGAACCGGCCGATACCGGCGAGGAGAGCGACGATCGCGGCGGCTGGCAGTCGCCGCTGGCCGCCACCGGCTCTACCTGGGCGCCGGATTACAGCGATATCCGCGAAGATCGGGTGATTATCTACGGCAACGCCGGCACCGAGGTGCAGGAGTTCGTCTATCAGATCAAGGCCACCAATACCGGCAGCTTTATTGTTCCACCGGCCTACGGCGAAGCCATGTACGACCGTGAAGTGCAGGCCATGTCGGCCGGCGGCGGCAAGCTGGTGGTGGTGCCGGCGGGCAACGACTAGGCCGTATCCGGCGCCAGGCCAGCGTCTGGCGCCGATATGTTGAGAACGTATGAAGATCCTGACCGGGCGCGTGCTGCAAAACGGCTTGATGGCGGTGTTTTTACTGGCGCTGCTGCTGGCCGCGATTCGGCTGTGGCCGCATCCGCCCCTGTGGCAGGGGCTGCCGCAGTCTTCCGTTTATTATGACAGGCACGGCGCGCTGCTGCGCATCACGCTGGCCAACGACGATCGTTATCGGCTGTGGACCCCGCTGGATCAGGTGTCGCCGCTGGCGGTGCGCGGGCTGCTGCTGCACGAGGATCGCTGGTTCTACTACAACCCCGGCTTTAACCCCGTCAGCCTGATGCGCGGCTTCTGGCGCAGCTATGTCGCCGGCGGCAAAATGCAGGGCGGATCGACCATCAGCATGCAGCTGGCGCGGATGCGCTGGCATCTCAATACCCGCACGCCGGGCGGCAAGCTGCTGCAGGTGCTGCGTGCGGTGCAGCTGGAGCTCAGCTATTCCAAGCGCGATATCCTGGAAGCCTACCTGAATTACGCCCCCTACGGCCGCAACATTGAAAGCATCGGCGCCGCCAGCCTGATCTATTTCGCCAAGTCGCCGAAGGCGCTGACCCTGCCGGAGGCGCTGACGCTGGCGGTGCTGCCGCAGTCGCCCAGCTACCGTCTGGAGCCAAAAACCGGCGTGCTCGGTGCCGCATTGACGCAGGCGCGCAACCGTCTGTTCCAGCGCTGGCAGCAGGTTTACCCGACCGACGCCAGCCAGCAAACGCTGTTCCGCCTGCCGCTGGCGCTGCGGCAGCCTGAACAAGTGCCTTATATTGCGCCGCACTTTATCGAACAGCTACGCCTGCAGACGCAGCAACTGGTGCAGCGCGATACCCGCGTAGACACGACGCTGGACGCCGGGTTGCAGCGGCTGGTCGAGCGGCAGGTTAACGCCTTTATCGCCCGCAACCGCAGCCGCGTCATTCAAAACGCCGCGGTGCTGCTGGTGGACAGCCGCGATATGGGGGTGCGCGCGCTGGTAGGATCGGCGGACTATTACAATCGGCCGATCCAGGGGCAGGTGAACGGCACCAACGCCAAACGTTCGCCGGGCTCGACGCTGAAGCCGTTCATCTACGCGCTGGGCATGGAGCAAGGCGTGTTGCATCCGATGACTATCCTGAAAGACGTGCCTTCGTCGTTCGGCGCCTATGCGCCGGAAAACTTCGACCGGCGCTTTCTCGGCCCGGTGACCGCCACCGACGCGCTGAACTTCAGCCGTAACATCCCGGCGGTATATGTCGCCTCGCAGCTGCGCCAGCCGACTTTTTATCAGTTCTTACGCCTGACCGGCGTCGCCAATATGGCCAATGAGAGCCACTACGGGCTGTCGCTGGTATTGGGCGGCGGTGAGGTGACGGCGCAGGAATTGGCGAAGCTGTATGCGCTGCTGGCGAACCGCGGCGAGCTGCGGCCGCTTCGCATGCGATTGAACGAGGCCGAATCGACGCCGGTGCGGCTGCTGAGTGAGGAGGCCAGTTTCATCACGCTGGATATGCTGCGCCAGCACCGGCGGCCGGGCGATACGCTGGCACAGCGTTCTTCTTCGCTGCCGGTGTATTGGAAGACCGGGACTTCATGGGGCTTTCGCGACGCCTGGAGCGTCGGAATCTTCGGCCCTTACGTGCTGGTGGTGTGGGAAGGCAACTTCGACGGGCGCGGCAACAATGCGTTGGTCGGCGCCGAGGCGGCCGCGCCGCTGTTTTTCAATATCATCGACAGCGTCAACGCCAGCTACCCTGGCCTGCGGGAACCGAAACATCCGTTCCCCCAACGGCTGCGGCGGGTGGAGATTTGTCTCGCCAGCGGCGATCTGCCGACGCCGTGGTGCCAGCAAAAGGGCAAGACCTGGTTCATTCCCGGCAAGTCGCCGATCAAGGTGGACAGCGTCTATCGGCCTGTGGTGCTGGATATTCACAGCGGCGAGGTCGTTTGCCCGCCGTATGACGCGGCGCAGACTCGTACCGAAATCTTTGAATTCTGGCCTTCCGATTTGGCCAACGTGTTCGCCCAGGCCGGGCTGCCGAAACGGACGCCGCCGGTTAACCGCTGCAAGGATAACGGCATCGCCGTCGGCGGCAACGCACCGCGCATCACTTCGCCGCTGAAAAATACCACCTATACCCTGCGCCAGTCGCAGCAGGGGCGGGACAAAATCGCCTTCAATGCGGTGACGGATGCCGACAGCAAGACGGTGTACTGGTTTGTCGACGATATCTATCTCGGTAGCAGCGCCAGCAAAAAGCCGATCGACTGGCGGCCGATCAACAACGGGCGTTATCGCATTCGGGCGGTGGACGATCGCGGCCGCGCCGATACGCGCCTGGTGACCATCGAATGGGTAAACTAGCGCTGAGCCGCACGCCTGTTATACTCGCGCCCGAAACGGTTATTGACCTGGGAAAGCGATGTGATTGAGATTTTGTATCAGGATGAACACCTGGTGGCGGTGAACAAACCGTCGGGCTGGTTGGTACACCGCAGTTGGCTGGATCGTCATGAAACACGTTTTATGATGCAAACGGTGCGCGATCAGCTCGGGCAGCACGTCTTTACCGTGCACCGTCTCGATCGCCCGACCTCCGGCGTGCTGCTGATGGCGCTTTCCAGCGAGGTGGCGCGCCTGCTGTCGCAGCAGTTCGAGCAGCATCAGGTGCAGAAAACCTACCATGCGGTGGTGCGCGGTTACGTGCAGGAGGGGGCGACCCTCGACTACCCGCTGACGGCGGAGCTGGACAAAATCGCCGATAAACATGCCGATGCCGACAAGGGGCCGCAGCCGGCCGTCACGCACTACCGGCCGTTGGCGCAGGTAGAGATGCCGGTGGCCGTCGGCCGCTACGACAGCGCGCGTTACAGTCTGGTGGAACTGCAGCCGGAAACCGGCCGCAAGCACCAATTGCGGCGCCACATGGCGCATCTTCGCCATCCGATCATCGGTGACAGCAAGCACGGCGATCTGCGGCAGAACCGTGGGATGGCGCAGCATTTCGGCTGCCCGCGCCTGATGCTGCACGCCAGCCATCTGCAGCTGACGCACCCGGTGAGCGGCGAGCCGCTGCAGGTGACGGCGCGCTGGGACGAAGACTGGCAAGGGGTGATGGCGCAGTTCGGCTGGGCGGGGGTATTCCCTGAACTTGCCGGGGTTGAGTTTAGCACGGCTAACGGTCAGGATAGCTGACAATTTTTAAAGGTAATGAAGGGAGTAGGAGCCATGGCTCAGGTTGGTATCTTCGTGGGAACGGTCTACGGCAATTCGCTGCTGGTGGCGGAAGAGGCGCAAAACATCCTCAGCGAGCAGGGCCATGAGGTCAAACTGTTCGAAGAGGGCACGCTGGAGGCCTGGCAGTTTTATCGTCAGCACTACGCGCTGGTGATCACCTCCACTACCGGGCAGGGCGATCTGCCGGACAGCATCGCGCCGCTGTTCCACGCTATCCGCGATCAGGTTGGCTATCAGCCGGAGCTGCGCTATGGGCTGATCGCCCTCGGCGACAGCAGCTATGACCACTTCTGCGGCGCCGGGCGCACGTTCGATGCGCTGCTGCAGGAACAGGGCGCCACCCGCGTTGGCGAAGTGCTGGAAATCGATGCGATGGAACAGCCGGAGCCGGAAGTGGCCGCCTGCCCGTGGGTCGAGCAGTGGGGCACGCTGCTGCAGTCATAACGTAAAAAGGCGCCGTAACAGGGCGCCTTAACGATGATGCGGATCAGCCGATCCGCATTATTTGCCGCGGGTGAGTTTTTCCAGATCGGCTTCGATCTCGGCAATCTTGTGCGACACCACGCCCTCGAGATGGCGCAGGTCGTCGAGGATTTTACGCTTCAGATCCACTTCCACCTGATCGCGCTGGCACAGCTGATCCAGTTCGTCGATCACGTAACGCAGGTTCGGGTTGATCTCGTGAATTTCCTTGTAGCCCTGGCCGGCGTTGTCCGCCACCACGGTTTTACGCTGGCGCGGATACTTGAACTTCACGCTCTTGGCGAAGAACTCGCCCTTGTCCTTGCGGAAATAGATCTTGAGGATGTCGTTGTTGGCCTCTTGACGCAGGCTATAGCGATCGACGTCTTCCGGTTGATTGATGCCCAAACTCTTCAAGTTATCGTACATACTGCGCCCTCTTTAGATGTGATCGTTATATTCCACGACTGCGATTATGGCGGAAAGCGAGATCTGCGACTGTGACTGCCAGCGAAACGCAGACAAAAAAATAGCGGGTGAATCACCCGCTATTTCAATTTAGTCGATAGTACGCAATAACTCATTAATGCCGACTTTACCGCGCGTTTTGGCGTCGACTTTCTTGACGATCACCGCGCAGTACAGGCTGTAAGAACCGTCTTTCGACGGCAGGTTACCGGAAACCACCACCGAACCCGCCGGCACGCGGCCGTAATGGATTTCGCCGGTCTCGCGGTCATAGATGCGGGTGCTCTGGCCGAGGTAGACGCCCATCGAAATCACCGAGCCTTCTTCCACGATCACGCCTTCCACCACTTCGGAGCGCGCGCCGATGAAGCAGTTGTCTTCGATGATGGTCGGGTTGGCCTGCAGCGGCTCCAGCACGCCGCCGATGCCGACGCCGCCGGACAGGTGAACGTTCTTGCCGATCTGCGCGCAAGAACCGACGGTGGCCCAGGTGTCGACCATGGTGCCTTCGTCGACGTAGGCGCCGATGTTAACGTAAGACGGCATCAGCACGGTGTTGCGCGCGATGAACGCGCCCTGGCGCACGGTGGCCGGCGGCACGACGCGGAAACCTTCCTTCTGGAAGCGCGCTTCGTCGTAGTCGGCGAATTTCATCGGCACTTTGTCGTAGTAGCGGGTTTCCGCGCCGTCCATTACCTTATTGTCGTTGATGCGGAAAGAGAGCAGCACGGCTTTCTTCAGCCACTGATGGGTGACCCATTGACCGTCGATCTTCTCGGCAACGCGCAGGGCGCCGCTGTCCAACAGGCCGATCACTTGGTTTACCGCTTCGCGCGTTACGGTGTCTACGTTCACCGGGGTGATGTCCGCACGGCGTTCGAAGGCGCTTTCAATAACGTTCTGTAATTGCTGCATGCTGTTCTCTTTCCTGATGTTGTCGGTAAAAAGTTACTTGTATCACATTTTATCGTTCGGGGTGAGGGCCTCTGTCAACCGTTGCTCCAACTTTCTGCGCGTTTCTTGGTCGAGCGCGTGCCGCTCGCCGTCAGCCAGGATAAACAAATCCTCGACCCGCTCGCCGATGGTGGAAATGCGCGCGCCGTGCAGTGACAGCCCCAGATCGGCGAACACTTCGCCCACCCGCGCCAGCAGGCCGGGTTGGTCGAGCGCCGTCAGCTCCAGGTAGCTGCGGCGATCGGTGTGGGTCGGCAGGAAGGTGACCTCGGTCGGCACGCTGAAGTGGCGCAGCTTGGAAGAGGGGCGGCGCACACGCGGCGGCTGATACTCTCGTTGGGTGATGGCCTGTAGCAGCGCCTGACGGATCGCCGCGTGGCGATCCTGCGCCAGCGGGCTGCCGTCCGGTTCCAGCACGATAAAGGTGTCCATCGCCATACCGTCGCGGTTAGTGAAGATCTGTGCGTCGTGCACGCTCAGGTTGCGGCGATCCATCTCCCCGGCGACGGCGGCGAACAGATAAGGACGATCCGGGCTCCAGATGAAGATCTCGGTGCCGCCGCGCGTCGCCTGGCGGCTGACCAGCACCAGCGGCTGGGTGGAATCGTGGGCAAGCAGATGGCGGGCGTGCCAGGCCAGCTGATTCGGCGAGTGGCGCAGGAAATAGTCGGCGCGGCAGCGGCTCCAGATGCGGTGCAGCGCCTCTTCGTCGATGTTGTCCATGCGCAGCAGCGCCAGCGCCTGCAGCCGATGGTGGCGCACGCGTTCGCGCAGATCCGGGCTGTTTTGCATGCCGCGGCGCAGCTGTTTCTCGGTGGCGAAATACAGCTCGCGCAACAGGCTCTGCTTCCAGCTGTTCCACAGGGTTTCGTTGGTGGCGCAGATATCCGCCACCGTCAGGCATACCAGGTAGCGCAGGCGAGTTTCGCTCTGCACTTCGCTGCTGAACTGCTGGATCACCGTCGGATCCTGGATATCGCGGCGCTGCGCGGTGACCGACATCAGCAGGTGGCAGCGCACCAGCCAGGCCACCAGTTGGGTTTCTCGTGAGTTGAGACCGTGCAGCTCGGCGAACTCGACCACGTCCTCCGCGCCGAGGATCGAGTGATCGCCGCCGCGCCCTTTGGCGATATCGTGGAACAAGGCCGCCAGCAGCAGCAGTTCCGGGTGCGGCAGGCGCGGATACAGCTCCACGCACAGCGGATGGCGCGGCCGGGTTTGCGCATCGGCGAAGCTCTCCAGCTTCTGCAGCACCCGGATAGTGTGTTCGTCGACGGTATAGGCGTGGAACAGATCGAACTGCATCTGCCCGACGATCTTGCCCCACTGCGGCATATAAGCCCACAGCACACTGTGACGGTGCATCGGCACCAGCGCGCGCGACACCGCGCCGGGGTGGCGCAGGATGGCCATAAACAGATCGCGCGCTTCCGGGATGGTGCACAGCGGCTGTTTCAGGTGACGGCGCGCGTGGCGCAGCTGGCGCACGGTGGTGGAGTAAATGCCTTTGATCTCGCGGTTGCGCACCATCAGGTAGAACATGCGCATGATGGCTTGCGGCTCGCGGATGAACAGCGTTTCGTCACGCAGATCGATCAGATCGCCGCGCAGCTGGAAATCGTCGTTCAGCGGACGCGGTTTCTCGGTGGCGTCCAGCGCCAGGATGGCCTCGTCGAACAGCTGCAGCAGCATGTGGTTCAGCTCGCTGACGCGCCGCGTCATGCGGTAGAAGTCTTTCATCATGCGTTCGACCGGCTCGTTGCCTTCACCTTCATAGCGCAGCAGCTGCGCCACGTTGAGCTGACGATCGAACAGCAGACGGTTGTCGTAACGCGGCAGCACCAGATGCAGCGCAAAGCGGATGCGCCACAGGAAGCTCTGACATTCGTTCAGTTCGTTGCGCTCGGCCTGGGTGAGGAAACCGAAGCCGACCATTTCGTCCAGCGAGGTGGCGCCGAAGTGGCGGCGCGCCACCCACAGCAGCGTGTGGATATCGCGCAGGCCGCCGGGGCTGCTTTTGATATCCGGTTCCAGGTTATAGCTGGTGCCATGGTAGCGCTGGTGGCGTTCCTGCTGCTCGTTGATCTTGGCGTGGAAAAACTGCGGCGAAGGCCAGAAGCCGTCGCTGAAGATGTGTTTTTGCATCTGCAGGAACAGCGCGACGTCGCCGCAGATCATGCGCGATTCGATCAGGTTGGTGGCCACGGTCAGATCCGCCAGCCCTTCCAGCAGGCACTCTTCCAGGGTGCGCACGCTGTGGCCCACCTCCAGCTTGAGATCCCACAGCAGGGTGATGAATTCGCCGACTCGCTGCGATTGCTGTTCCGTCAGCCGGCGCTGGCTGAGCACCAGCACGTCGATGTCCGACAGCGGATGCAGCTCGCCGCGGCCGTAGCCGCCGACCGCCACCAGCGCGGTTTCCGGGATATCTTCGAAGCCGTAGAAGGTCCACAGCCGGCGCAGCAGGCGATCGATGAAGTCGCTGCGCGCCGCCACTAGGCTTTCGGCGCTGGAGCCGGCGTCGAACGCCGCCGCCAGCCACAGCTGAAACTGCTCCAGCCGCTGTTTCAGCACCAGGCAGGTGAGGTCGTCGTCGCCGTAGGCGCTGGGAGAGACGGGTGGCATCGGCACGGCCGGGGCCGCCTGTTGAAGAAGATTGTCAGACATAGTGCGCAGCCCATAAAAAGGCCGGCATAAGCCGGCCTGGTGATATTCTGCACGCGGCGTTCGTCGCGGTGCTTACATCTCGTGCGTAATGATGTTGGGGATGGTGTCATCCTTGCGCAACGTCATTATTTCGCAGCCGTTATCAGTGACCACAATAGTATGCTCATACTGCGCCGACAAGCTGCGATCTTTGGTTTTTACCGTCCAGCCGTCTTTCATGGTGCGGATGCGGTAGTCGCCGGCGTTGACCATCGGTTCGATGGTGAAAGCCATGCCTGCCTGTAGCACCACGCCGCCGTCGTCCGCGTCATAGTGCAGCACCTGCGGCTCTTCGTGGAACACTTCGCCGATGCCGTGGCCGCAGTACTCGCGCACCACGGAGAACTTCTCGGCTTCGACGAATTGCTGAATAGCCTTGCCCAGGGTGCGCAGACGGATGCCCGGTTTGACCATCTTCAGCGCCAGATACAGGCTTTCCTGAGTGACGCGGCACAGGCGCTCGCCCAGAATGGTCGGTTTGCCGACGATGAACATCTTAGAGGTGTCGCCATGGAAACCGTCTTTAATCACGGTCACGTCGATATTGACGATGTCGCCGTCTTTCAGCGTTTTGTCGTCGCTCGGGATGCCGTGGCACACCACTTCGTTCACCGATATACACACGGATTTCGGGAAGCCGTGATAGCCGAGGCAGGCGGAAATGGCCTGCTGCTCGTTGGTGATGTACTCGTGACAGATACGGTCCAGCTCGCCGGTGGTCACGCCAGGTTTGACGTGCGGCTCGATGATCTCCAGCACTTCGGCGGCCAGGCGGCCGGCCACGCGCATTTTTTGGATGTCATCAGGTGTTTTAATTGAGATTGCCATGAAATTTGTCCGCAGGTGTCGTTATCGTCGACAATAAGAAGCAGTGACTTATGGTATCAGCCCGGCCGGAGGCTGCCAAATTTCATTTCCCGACGCCCGGCGAAAAGCAACAAAAGTTGGTGTCGGCAGCGGGTTTATGGTATAAAGCGCGCCGGCGATCCGCGACTTGGTTCTTGTGACCTGGCAGGAATTGGCCGAAAATACTTTAACTGCACTCATTTTGTGTAAATAACACACACGTATCGGCACATCCGCCGGGGTGCCCTGAGGTGACTTGTCGCCGCCAGGGTCGGCGTTATGGGATACGTGGAGGCATAACCCCAATTAATCTATAGAGGTTTAATCATGGCAACTGTTTCCATGCGCGACATGCTCAAGGCTGGTGTTCACTTTGGTCACCAGACCCGTTACTGGAACCCGAAAATGAAGCCTTTCATCTTCGGCGCTCGTAACAAGGTTCACATCATCAACCTGGAGCAGACCGTACCAATGTTCAACGCCGCTCTGGCTGAACTGAGCAAGATCTCTTCCCGTAAAGGCAAGATCCTGTTCGTTGGTACCAAACGCGCAGCAAGCGAAGCGGTAAAAGACGCTGCGAACAGCTGTGACCAGTTCTTCGTGAACCACCGCTGGTTGGGTGGCATGCTGACTAACTGGAAAACCGTTCGTCAGTCCATCAAACGTTTGAAAGATCTGGAAATCCAGTCTCAAGACGGCACCCTGGACAAGCTGACCAAGAAAGAAGCGCTGATGCGCACTCGTGAACTGGCCAAGCTGGAAAACTCCCTGGGCGGTATCAAGGATATGGGCGGTCTGCCAGACGCACTGTTCGTTATCGATGCCGATCACGAGCACATCGCGATCAAAGAAGCCAACAACCTGGGTATCCCGGTATTCTCTATCGTTGATACCAACTCCAACCCAGACGGCGTTGACTTCATCATCCCTGGTAACGACGACGCAATCCGTGCAGTAAACCTGTACCTGACTGCTGTTGCTGCCGCTGTGCGTGAAGGTCGTTCTCAAGATCTGGCCGTTCAGGCGGAAGAAGGCTTCGTAGAAGCTGAATAATAAGGCAAGCTCGTCACTGAGCCCTTATTAACCAGGTATTGACATATGTTGGTTAGGGGGGCCTGTAAAGGCCCCCTTTGCTTATCTGAATGAGAACTGTCTCCACGCGAGATAACCGAGGAAAAATAAATGGCTGATATTACCGCTGCCCTGGTAAAAGAACTGCGCGAGCGTACCGGCGCTGGCATGATGGATTGCAAGAAGGCGCTGGTTGAATCCAACGGCGACATCGAACTGGCAATCGAAAACATGCGTAAGTCCGGTGCGATCAAAGCCGCTAAAAAAGCAGGCAACGTAGCTGCTGACGGCGTGATCAAAACCAAGATCGAAGGCAACTACGGCATCATTCTGGAAGTTAACTGCCAGACTGACTTCGTCGCGAAAGACGCCGGTTTCCAGGCGTTCGCCGACAAAGTGCTGGATGCCGCTATGGCCGGCAAAATCACTGACGTTGACGTGCTGAAAGCACAGTTCGAAGAAGAGCGCGTAGCGCTGGTGGCAAAAATCGGTGAAAACATCAACATTCGCCGCGTTGCTTCCCTGGAAGGCGACGTGCTGGGCAGCTACCTGCACGGCGCGCGTATCGGCGTTCTGGTTGCGGCTAAAGGCGCTGACGACGAGCTGGTCAAGCAAATCGCAATGCACATTGCGGCGAGCAAGCCAGAGTTCGTGAAGCCAGAAGACGTGTCTGCTGAAGTGGTAGAAAAAGAGTACCAGGTTCAGCTGGACATCGCCATGCAGTCAGGCAAGCCGAAAGAAATCGCAGAGAAAATGGTTGAAGGCCGCATGAAGAAATTCACCGGCGAAGTTTCTCTGACCGGTCAGCCTTTCGTTATGGATCCGAGCAAATCTGTTGCTCAGGTGCTGAAAGAGCACAACGCTGACGTGACCAACTTCATTCGCTTCGAAGTGGGCGAAGGCATCGAGAAAGTCGAAACCGACTTCGCTGCTGAAGTTGCCGCGATGAGCAAACAGTCTTAATGACTGTCGATGGAACCGCCGTCTGGCGGTTCCATACTATCCAGCCAGAATTACACCGGTGGCAGGCCCTGCAGCGTGATACTCACCTCAGGCGCGTTTCATCGGCTGAAATCCCCAATACTAATACTGCTTCTTAGGACAGAACACCATGGCAACCAATGCAAAACCCGTATATCAGCGTATTCTGCTTAAACTGAGTGGCGAAGCCCTGCAAGGTGCAGAAGGTTTTGGTATCGACGCCAGCGTTTTGGATCGCATGGCTCAGGAAGTGAAAGAGCTGGTCGAACTGGGAATTCAGGTCGGTGTAGTTATTGGCGGCGGGAACTTGTTCCGCGGCGCGGGCCTGGCGCAAGCCGGCATGAACCGCGTAGTGGGCGACCACATGGGAATGCTGGCTACCGTGATGAACGGCCTGGCTATGCGTGATGCACTGCACCGTGCCTATGTGAACGCCCGCCTGATGTCGGCGATCCCGCTGAACGGCGTGTGTGATAATTACAGCTGGGCAGAGGCGATCAGCCTGCTGCGCAACAACCGCGTGGTGATCTTCTCCGCCGGTACCGGCAACCCGTTCTTCACCACCGATTCCGCCGCTTGCCTGCGCGGTATCGAGATCGAAGCCGACGTGGTGCTGAAAGCCACCAAAGTGGATGGCGTATACTCCGCCGATCCGGTGAAAAACCCGGATGCGACGCTGTATGAACAATTAACCTATCAGGACGTGCTGGAGCGCGAGCTGAAAGTGATGGATCTGGCGGCGTTTACGCTGGCCCGCGATCACGGTCTGCCGATCCGCGTGTTCAACATGAACAAGCCTGGCGCACTGCGCCGCGTGGTGATGGGTGAGAACGAAGGTACGCTGATCAGCAAATAAGGCTGTTCGCCCCCCTTTTTCGGAGCGCGTGACGCCAGGCGCCGCGCGCTCTTCGAGTACGATTACGGGCTATACTTGAGTATCGCCTGCCAAGTAACCAGCTTCCAAGGGTTTGCAACGTGACTAATGAAATCAGAAAAGATGCTGATTCACGCATGGAAAAAAGCGTAGAAGCATTCAAAAACCAAATCAGCAAGATCCGCACCGGCCGCGCTTCTCCAAGCATTCTGGACGGCATCATGGTGGAATACTACGGCGCCGCTACGCCGCTGCGTCAGCTGGCCAACGTAACCGTAGAAGACTCCCGCACGCTGAAAATCAACGTGTTCGACCGCAGCCTGAGCCAGGCCGTTGAGAAAGCGATCATGAGCTCCGATCTGGGCCTCAACCCGTCTTCCGCCGGTTCTGACATTCGCGTTCCGCTGCCTCCGCTGACCGAAGAGCGTCGTAAGGATCTGATCAAGATCGTGCGCGGCGAAGCCGAGCAGGGCCGCGTAGCGGTGCGTAACGTGCGTCGTGACGCCAACGACAAGGTCAAGGCGCTGCTGAAAGACAAAGAGATCAGCGAAGACGAAGAACGTCGCTCACAAGACGAGATTCAGAAAATGACCGACGCTTACATCAAGCTGGTCGACGCCGCGCTGGCGGAGAAAGAAAAAGAGCTGATGGATTTCTAATCAGCATCGCGCAGAAAGAAAGCGTCGCCTGGGCGGCGCTTTGTTTTTTGTGGCGCAGATCCCGTTTCATCGTACTGAAAGATCATGGACAAGCGGTGTCCAAGGTTCCACACTGGAACACCTCCGATCTCATCAGACAGTTATTCAGAGTGAACTCATGAAGCAACTGACCATTCTTGGCTCGACCGGCTCGGTAGGGACCAGTACCCTGGCCGTGGTCAGGGCGAATCCCGACCGTTTTGCGATCAAAGCGCTGGTGGCCGGCCGTAACGTCGCGCTCATGGCGCAGCAATGCATGGAATTCCGGCCCGCCTTCGCCGCGATGGCGGATGAAAACGCCGCGCGCGAGCTGCGCGCTGTCCTGGCGGAAAACGGTGTCGCTACCGAAGTCTTGGCCGGAGAACAAGCGGCCTGCGAGCTGGCAGCGTTGGATGACGTCGATCAAGTGACGGCGGCCATCGTCGGCGCTGCGGGGCTATTGCCGACGCTGGCGGCGATCCGCGCCGGCAAACAGGTACTGCTGGCCAACAAAGAATCGCTGGTCACCTGCGGCCGTCTGTTTATGGACGCGGTGCGGCAAAGCCAGGCGCAACTGCTGCCGCTCGACAGCGAGCACAACGCAATTTTTCAGAGTTTGCCTGAGAACATTCAGCGTCAGTTGGGATACTCTTCACTGGACAGTCATGGTGTTTCGCGCATCGTGCTTACCGGTTCCGGCGGCCCGTTCCGCACCACGCCGTTGGAACAGTTCGCCGCGATGACGCCGGATCAAGCCTGCGCCCACCCGAACTGGTCGATGGGCCGCAAGATCTCGGTGGATTCCGCCACCATGATGAACAAAGGTCTGGAATACATTGAGGCCCGCTGGCTGTTTAACGCCTCGGCCGAGCAAATGGAAGTGATCCTGCACCCGCAGTCGGTGATTCACTCGATGGTGCGCTATGCCGACGGCAGCGTGCTGGCGCAGTTGGGGACGCCGGATATGCGCACGCCGATCGCCCACGCGATGGCGTATCCGCAGCGCGTGAACTCCGGCGTGGAAGCGCTGGACTTCTGCCGCATCGGTTCGCTGACCTTCGCCGAACCGGAACGCGAACGTTATCCTTGCCTGTACTTGGCGATCGAGGCGTTCGAGGCCGGTCAGGCGGCGACCACCGCGCTGAACGCGGCCAACGAAATCGCCGTGGCGGCATTTTTGCAGCAGCAGATCCGCTTTACCGACATTGCCGCGGTCAACCGCCAGGTGGTGGAACGTCTCGCGCTGCAGGAACCGACCTGCATCGACGCGGTCTTAGACATTGACCGTCAGGCGCGCGCCGCTGCCGAGGAGCGCGTTCGCGCGTTGTGCGGCTGATCACGGCGATTATCCGATTTTGCTCGTAATTCGCGCGTGCCGCAGCGGGGCCGTTTGTTCATGCCCCGCTGAGGTGGTATAGTCTGCGCCACCTGTCAGCGGTTATACCGTTGAATTATGGCCCGATTGGCGCTCTGTGCGCCAATGGCGGCCCGGCTGTGCCGGGTATCGCGAGGGCAGGCTGAAAGCCGTGTCGGGCACACGGCTTTTTTTGCGCGTAAGGGCCTGATGTTCCGGAAAGGCAGTTATATTTCTACTGAGGAAATAAGTACGAGTTATGTCGTCCGCAAACCAACAAGAGGCTAATCCATCTTCCCAGGGGCCGCGCCATGTCGCCATTATCATGGACGGTAACGGACGCTGGGCCAAACGTCAGGGCAAGTTACGTGTCTTCGGTCATAAAGCAGGGGTGAAATCGGTTCGCCGCGCGGTCAGTTTTGCCGCCAGCCACCATTTAGATGCACTCACGCTTTATGCCTTCAGCAGCGAAAACTGGAACCGTCCGGTGCAGGAAGTCTCCGCCCTGATGGAGCTTTTTGTCCGCGCTCTGGATAGTGAAGTAAAAAGCCTGCATAAACATAACGTCAGGCTGCGGGTGATCGGCGATATCAGCCGATTCAGCGCGCGTTTGCAGGAGCGGATCCGCCGCTCTGAAGCACTGACGGAAAATAACGATGGCCTGACGCTCAATATCGCTGCCAACTACGGTGGCCGTTGGGATATCATTCAGGGAGTAAGGGAACTGGCCGAACAGGTACGGGTAGGGGAGTTGCACCCGGATCAGATCAGCGAGGAATTATTGAGCGAGCGGGTTTGCATGAGCGACCTGGCGCCGGTGGATCTGGTTATCCGCACCGGTGGCGAGCATCGCATCAGTAACTTCCTGCTGTGGCAAATCGCCTATGCTGAACTTTACTTTACTGATGTGCTCTGGCCTGATTTCGATGAACTTGTCTTTGAAGGTGCGCTGAATGCATTTGCACAACGTGAGCGCCGCTTCGGGGGAACAACACCTATCGGCGCCGATGCGTCCTAGGGAGAACTTTTGCTGAAGTATCGCCTCATAACTGCTCTGATTTTAATCCCGATCGTTATCGCGGCGCTGTTCCTGTTGCCGCCGCTGGCCTTTGCTCTGGTAACGCTCGTCGTGTGCATGTTAGCAGCCTGGGAGTGGGGCCAATTGGCCGGTTTTACCTCCCGTTCGCAGCGCATCTGGTTGGCGATACTGTGCGGTTTTCTGCTGGCGTTGATGATGCTCAGCGTCCCCGCTTACCATCAATCCGTGCCGCAGATAAGCGGCTCGCTGTGGCTGTCGCTGGCCTGGTGGCTGGCGGCGTTGCTGCTGGTGTTGTTCTATCCCGGTTCGGCCTCTATCTGGCGCAATTCGCGCCCGCTGCGCCTGCTGTTCGGCTTGCTGACCATCGTGCCGTTCTTTTGGGGCATGCTGGCGCTGCGCCAGTTCGGCTACGAGCAAAATCCGTTTACCGGCGCCTGGTGGCTGCTGTACGTGATGCTGCTGGTGTGGGGCGCGGATTCCGGTGCCTACATGTTCGGCAAGCTGTTCGGCAAGCATAAACTGGCACCGAAGGTCTCGCCGGGTAAAACCTGGGAAGGGTTGATCGGCGGGCTGCTGACGTCGGCGGTCATTTCCTGGCTGTTCGGCCGCTACGCGCCACTGAACGTGGTGCCGACCACGCTGTTGGCCTGTTCGGTGCTCGCCGCGCTGGCTTCGGTGCTGGGCGATTTGACCGAAAGCATGTTCAAACGCGAAGCGGGCATCAAGGACAGCGGGCATTTGATTCCCGGTCACGGCGGCATACTGGATCGTATCGACAGCCTGACCGCGGCGGTGCCGGTGTTTGCCTGCCTGATGCTGTTGGTGTTTTAATCCGTCGATGACGGAAAGTGAGGGATGATGGTCAGCGTGCTTTGGAACCTGGTGGCGTTTCTGATTGCGCTCGGTATCTTGATTACCGTGCATGAGTTCGGACACTTTTGGGTTGCCCGTCGTTGCGGCGTGCGCGTTGAACGCTTTTCCATCGGCTTCGGCCGGGCGCTGTGGCGCCGTACCGATCGCCAGGGCACCGAGTACGTCATCGCCTTGATCCCGCTTGGCGGTTACGTGAAGATGCTGGACGAGCGCGTGGAGTCGGTGGCGCCAGAAATGCGCCATCAGGCCTTTAACAACAAAACCGTCTGGCAGCGCGCGGCCATCATCAGCGCCGGCCCCATCGCCAACTTCCTGTTTGCTATCCTTGCCTATTGGCTGGTGTTCATCATCGGCGTGCCGAGTTTCCGCCCGGTGATCGGCGAAATCGCGCCGCAATCCATCGCCGCCAAGGCCGAAATTTCGTCTGGCATGGAACTAAAGTCGGTTGACGGCATCGAAACGCCTGATTGGGAATCAGTTCGTCTGGCGCTGGTGGCGAAGATTGGCGATGCGCAAACCGAAGTCGGCGTCGCGCCGTTCGGCTCTTCGCAGGTGGTGACCAAAACCCTGGATTTGCGCCAGTGGAACTTTGAACCGGACAAGCAGGATCCCGTTGTCGCGCTGGGCATTATGCCGCGCGGCCCGCAGATCGAATCCGTGTTGGCGGAAGTGCAGCCTAACTCGGCGGCGCAAAAGGCGGGTTTACAAGCGGGGGACAGGATCGTTAAAGTCGATGGTCAGCCGTTGGGTCGTTGGCAGACGCTGGTGAAGCGTATCCACGATGGCCCGGGGCAGCCGCTGGCTTTGGAGATTGAAAGAAACGGCGCCCCCTTGTCTTTGACGCTGATACCGGATACAAAGCCGGTGGGAAAAGACAAATCGGTGGGGTTTGCAGGCATCATTCCAAAGGTGCTGCCGCTGCCGGAAGAGTATAAGACGATTCGCCAGTATGGACCGTTCCCGGCGCTGTATCAGGCCGGCGACAAGACCTGGCAGCTGATGCGGCTGACGGTCAACATGCTGGGCAAATTAATAACCGGTGATGTAAAGCTGAACAACCTGAGTGGCCCGATCTCGATTGCACAGGGAGCTGGGGCGTCAGCCGGAGTCGGATTCGTGTATTATCTGATGTTCCTGGCGTTGATTAGCGTCAACCTGGGGATCATCAACCTGTTCCCATTACCGGTGTTAGATGGTGGGCATCTCCTCTTCCTGGCGATAGAAAAGCTGAAGGGTGGGCCGGTTTCCGAGCGAGTACAGGACTACAGCTACCGCATAGGTTCGATCGTGCTGGTGTTGTTGATGGGTCTTGCACTTTTCAATGATTTTTCCCGCCTCTAGGGGCGGGGATAGGTTAGGAAGAACGCATAACAACGATGGCGATGAAAAAGTTGCTCATAGCGTCGCTGCTGTTTGGCAGCGCCACCGTATACGGTGCAGACGGGTTCGTAGTGAAAGACATTCATTTCGAAGGCCTGCAGCGAGTTGCCGTCGGTGCGGCGTTACTCAACATGCCGGTTCGCGTCGGCGATACCGTCACTGACGATGACATCAGTAATACCATTCGTGCCTTGTTTGCCACCGGCAACTTCGAGGACGTGCGCGTACTGCGCGATGGTAATACCTTGATCGTGCAGGTGAAGGAACGTCCTACCATCGCCAGCATCACTTTCTCCGGCAACAAGTCGGTGAAAGATGACATGCTCAAGCAGAACCTGGAAGCCTCCGGCGTCCGGGTGGGCGAGGCGCTCGACCGCACCACGATCTCCAGCATTGAAAAAGGGCTGGAAGACTTCTACTACAGCGTCGGTAAATACAGCGCCTCGGTGAAAGCCGTAGTCACGCCGTTGCCGCGCAACCGTGTCGACCTGAAACTGGTGTTCACGGAAGGGGTCTCCGCCAAGATTCAACAAATCAACATCGTCGGCAACCATGCTTTCACCAACGACGAACTGATCTCACGCTTCCAACTGCGTGACGAAGTGCCGTGGTGGAACCTGGTCGGCGACCGCAAATACCAGAAGCAGAAACTGGCGGGCGATCTCGAAACCCTGCGCAGCTTCTATCTGGATCGCGGCTATGCCCGCTTCAACATCGATTCTACCCAGGTGAGCCTGACGCCGGATAAAAAAGGCATCTACATCACCATCAACATCACCGAAGGCGAGCAGTACAAGCTTTCCGATGTTGTCGTGAATGGCAACCTGGCCGGCCACTCGGCGGAAGTCGCTCAGATCACCAAAATTGAGCCAGGCGAGCTGTACAACGGCAGCAAGGTGACCAAAATGGAAGACAACATCAAAACGATGTTGGGCCGTTATGGTTACGCCTACCCGCGCGTCGGCACTCAGCCTGAGATCAACGACGCGGATAAAACCGTCAAGCTGCACGTCAACGTTGACGCGGGCAACCGCTTCTACGTGCGTCGCATCAAGTTCGAAGGTAACGACACCAGCAAGGATTCCGTACTGCGTCGCGAAATGCGCCAGATGGAAGGCGCCTGGCTCGGCAACGAGCAGGTCGAGCAGGGTAAAGAGCGTCTGAACCGTCTGGGCTATTTCGAAACGGTTGACGTGGAAACCCAGCGCGTGCCGGGCACCGCCGATCAGGTCGACGTGACCTATAAGGTGAAAGAACGCAACACCGGTACCTTTAACTTCGGCGTCGGTTACGGCACCGAGAGCGGCGTCAGCTTCCAGGCCGGCGTGCAGCAGGATAACTGGTTGGGTACCGGCTACTCGGTCGGCATCAGCGGCACCAAGAACGACTACCAGACCTATACCGAACTGTCGGTCACCAACCCGTACTTCACCGTTGACGGTGTGAGCCTGGGCGGCCGCATTTTCTACAACGACTTTAAGGCGGATGACGCGGATCTGTCGGACTATACCAACAAGAGTTACGGTATCGACGGCACGCTGGGCTTCCCGATCAACGAAAACAACTCGTTGCGCACCGGCCTGGGCTACGTCCACAACGGTCTGTCGAACATGCAGCCGCAGATCGCCATGTGGCGTTACCTCAACTCGATGGGCGTGGATGCGAACAAGACCGACCGCGCCAGCTACTCGACGGACGACTTTACGCTGAACCTGGGCTGGACCTATAACAACCTGGACCGCGGCTACTTCCCGACCTCGGGTAACCGCACCACGTTGAACGGCAAGGTCACCATTCCGGGCTCGGACAACGAATACTACAAGGTGACGCTGGACAGCGTACAGTACGTGCCGATCAACGACGACCGCACCTGGGTGCTGTTGGGTCGCGGCCGCCTGGGTTACGCGGATGGGCTGGGCGGCAAGGAAATGCCGTTCTATGAGAACTTCTATGCCGGTGGTTCGAGCACCGTGCGCGGCTTCCAGTCCAACACCATTGGTCCGAAGGCGGTGTACTACAATTCCAACTCGTACCAGTGTCAGTTCAACGCCGGCAGCACGACCGATCGTCAGAGCATCTGTAGCTCGGATGACGCGGTAGGCGGTAACGCCATGGCGGTCGCCAGCCTGGAGCTGATCACCCCGACGCCGTTCATCAGCGAGAAATACGCCAACTCGGTGCGGACGTCGCTGTTCATCGATGCCGGTACCGTGTGGGACACCAAGTGGAAGAATACCAACGAAACGCTGATGTACGGCGTGCCGGACTACAGCAAAGCCAGTAATATTCGTTCTTCCGCCGGTATCGCGCTGCAGTGGATGTCGCCACTGGGGCCGTTGGTGTTCTCTTACGCCAACCCGATCAAGAAATACGAAGGCGACAAGTCCGAACAGTTCCAGTTTAACATCGGTAAGACCTGGTAACGGGTCTCGCCTCTGGGCATAACAGTTATTAAGAATCGCAATGGCCAGGCGCCCGCCGGCAGAGGGAGATGATTCTCATTGTTTGGTGGGACAAGTCTGGCAAATTGTGTACTTCAGTGTCATATGACACAAATGGGTGATGGTAAGGAGTTTATAGTGAAAAAGTGGTTGTGTGCCGCAGGCCTCGGTTTAGCAATGGCTGCTTCAGCTGGCGTTCAGGCAGCAGATAAGATCGCTGTCGTTAACGTCTCCAGCATTTTCCAACAGCTGCCGGCCCGCGAAACGGTCGCTAAACAGCTGGAAAACGAGTTTAAAGGCCGTGCAAGCGAACTCCAGAACATGGAACGTAGCCTGCAGACCAAAATGCAGCGTCTGCAGCGTGACGGCGCTACCATGAAAGCCAGCGATCGCAGCAAGTTGGAAAAAGACGTGATGGCGCAGCGCGAGCAGTTCTCTCAGAAAGCGCAGGCTTTCGAGCAGGACAACCGTCGTCGCCAGATGGAAGAGCGTAACAAGATCCTGAGCCGCATTCAGGACGCGGTGAAATCTGTCGCCAGCAAAGGCGGTTATGACGTGGTGATCGACGCCAACGCCGTTGCCTATGCAGACTCTTCCAAAGATATCACTGCTGACGTGCTGAAACAGGTTAAATAACACATGCTTTCAATTCGACTGGCTGATTTAGCGCAGCAGTTGGATGCACAATTGCACGGTGATGGCGATCTCGTCATCACCGGCATTGCTTCTATGCATTCGGCACAGCCTGGCCAAATCACGTTTTTGTCAAACAGCCGCTATCAAGAGCAGCTGTCTTCCTGCCAGGCAAGCGCCGTGGTGCTTACCGAAGCGGATTTACCACACTGCCGTGCTGCGGCGCTGGTGGTTAAGAACCCTTACCTGACCTATGCGCGCATGGCGCAGCTGATGGACACCACGCCGTCGCCGGCCCAGGATATCGCGCCAAGCGCGGTGATCTCACCTGAAGCGCAGCTGGGGCAGAATGTCGCCATTGGGGCGAACGCGGTGATCGAGTCGGGTGCGGTGCTTGGCGATAACGTGGTTATCGGCCCGGGCTGCTTCATCGGCAAACACGCACGCATCGGCGCGGGAACGCGTCTGTGGGCGAACGTCACGATTTATCATGCGGTCGAAATCGGCCAGCGTTGCCTGATCCAGTCGGGCACCGTGATCGGCGCAGACGGTTTCGGCTATGCGAATGAGCGCGGCGAGTGGATCAAAATCCCTCAGTTGGGCACGGTGATTATCGGCGATCGCGTCGAAATCGGCGCTTGCACTACCATTGACCGCGGCGCTTTGGATAACACCCAAATCGGGAATGGTGTTATCATCGACAACCAATGCCAGATTGCACATAACGTCGTGATTGGCGACAATACCGCCGTCGCCGGCGGTGTGATCATGGCCGGCAGCCTGAAAATCGGCCGCTACTGCCAGATTGGCGGTGCCAGCGTGATCAACGGTCACATGGAAATTGCCGACAAGGTGGTTGTCACCGGAATGGGAATGGTTATGCGACCAATCACCGAACCTGGGGTATACTCTTCGGGCATTCCGTTGCAGCCTAACAAGGTTTGGCGTAAAACCGCTGCGTTGGTGATGAATATCGATGAGATCAGCAAACGCTTGAAAGCTGTCGAACGTAAAGTCGGAAAAGACTAATCATTGCCGCCCGCCCTGGCGGGTACAAAACGAAACGCGTTGGTCGTGAGACCAAAAGCGCAAAGAGATGTTAATTTGCGGCCTGCATGATGATCTCCTTTTGGGGTCAGCGCAGGCCGTGTTGTTGATGCCATCAGTTTTTAGAGACAGGAAGAGTATTTTGACTACTGACACTCATACTCTGGATATTGCAGAAATTTTGGATCTGCTTCCTCACCGTTACCCGTTCTTGCTGGTCGACCGCGTCCTCGAGTTTGAAGAGCACAAATATCTGCGTGCGGTGAAGAACGTATCGGTGAACGAACCGTTTTTCCAGGGCCACTTCCCTGGCAAACCGATTTTCCCAGGCGTATTGATCTTGGAAGCCATGGCGCAGGCCACCGGTATCCTGGCGTTTAAAAGCGTCGGTAAACTGGAGCCGGGCGAGCTGTATTACTTCGCCGGTATCGACGAAGCACGCTTCAAGCGCCCTGTGGTGCCAGGCGATCAGATGGTCATGGAAGTCACCTTCGAGAAAACTCGCCGCGGCCTGACTCGCTTCAAAGGCGTAGCGACCGTTGACGGTAAAATTGTCTGCGAAGCAACCATGATGTGTGCCCGCAGCCGGGAGGCTTAATCCGTGATTGACCAAACCGCCTTTATCCATCCTAGCGCGATAGTCGAAGAGGGCGCCGTGATCGGCGCCAACGTGCATATCGGCCCTTTCTGCTACGTCGGCTCCCAGGTGGAAATCGGCGCCGGCACGGTGCTGAAATCCCACGTGGTGGTGAACGGCATTACCAAGATTGGCTGCGATAACCAGATTTATCAGTTCGCTTCCATCGGTGAAGTGAACCAGGATCTGAAATACGCAGGCGAACCGACGCGCGTTGAAGTGGGCGATCGCAACCGCATCCGCGAAAGCGTCACCATTCACCGCGGCACCGCGCAGGGCACCGGCCTGACCAAAGTGGGCAACGATAACCTGCTGATGGTCAATGTGCACGTTGCTCACGACTGTGTGGTCGGCAATTCTTGCGTGTTGGCCAACAATGCCACGCTGGCGGGGCATGTGGAAATCGACGATCACGCCATCATTGGCGGCATGACGGCGATCCATCAGTTCTGCATTATCGGCGCGCATGTGATGGTAGGCGGTTGTTCCGGCGTCGCTCAGGACGTGCCTCCTTTCGTCATCGCGCAGGGCAACCACGCGACGCCGTTCGGCGTCAACGCGGTCGGCCTGAAGCGCCGCGGTTTTGATAAGGATGAAATGCAGGCGATCCGCAACGCCTACAAAATCCTGTATCGCAGTGAAAAAACGCTGGATGAAGCGAAGGCGGAAATCGAAGCCCTGGCCAAAGAGCAGCCGGTGGTGCAGCAGTACCTCGATTTCTTCACCCGTTCTACCCGCGGCATCATTCGCTGAGTTATGTCGAATCGTCCATTGACTATCGGATTGGTCGCCGGAGAAACCTCCGGTGACATTCTCGGCGCCGGTTTGATCCGCGCGCTCAAGGCGCAGATCCCCGACGCGCGTTTCGTTGGCGTCGCCGGTCCGCTAATGCAGGCCGAAGGCTGCGAAGCCTGGTACGAAATGGAAGAGCTGGCGGTCATGGGCGTGGTGGAAGTGCTCGAGCGCTTGCCACGCCTGTTGAAGATCCGCAAGGATCTCACTCGCCGCTTCGGTGAGCTGCGGCCGGACGTGTTTGTCGGCATCGACGCGCCGGACTTCAACATCACGCTGGAAGGCCGCCTCAAGCAGCGCGGCATTCGCACCATCCACTACGTCAGCCCGTCCGTGTGGGCCTGGCGACAAAAGCGCGTTTTCAAAATAGGCAAAGCCACCGATCTGGTGCTGGCCTTTCTCCCTTTCGAAAAAGCGTTTTACGATCGCTTCAACGTGCCCTGCCGGTTTATCGGCCACACCATGGCGGACGCCATGCCGCTGCAGCCCGATCGGTTGGCGGCGCGCGCTCAGCTTGGCATCGCTCCGCAGGCGCGCTGTTTGGCTTTGCTGCCGGGCAGCCGCGGCGCCGAAGTCGAGATGCTGAGCGCCGACTTCCTCAAAACCGCGCAGCTGCTGCGCACGCGTTATCCCGAGCTGGAAGTGGTGGTGCCGCTGGTTAACGCCAAACGGCGCGAGCAGTTTGAGCGCATCAAGGCCGAGGTTGCGCCGGATCTGACGGTACACCTGCTGAACGGCCAGGGGCGCGAGGCGATGATCGCCAGCGACGCGGCGCTGCTGGCGTCCGGCACGGCGGCGCTGGAGTGCATGCTGGCCAAGTGCCCGATGGTGGTGGGCTATCGCATGAAGCCGTTCACTTTCTGGTTGGCGCAGAAGCTGGTGAAAACGCCTTACGTTTCGCTGCCGAATCTGTTGGCGGGGCGCGAAATTGTCACCGAGCTGCTGCAGCATGACTGCGTGCCGGACAAACTGGCCGCCGCCGTGATGCCACTGCTGGAAGAGAGCCCGGAAACCGAAGCGCTGAAACAAACTTTTCTTACCTTGCACCAAAGCATCCGTTGCGGTGCGGACGAACAGGCCGCTCAGGCTGTGTTGGAGCTGGCGAAAGCATGATTGAACCCTTTATCTATCCCGCTGCCACGCTGATTGCCGGTGTGGACGAAGTGGGCCGCGGCCCGTTGGTCGGCGCGGTGGTCACCGCTGCCGTGATCCTCGATCCGGCGCAGCCGATCGTCGGTCTGGCGGACTCCAAGAAACTCAGTGAAAAACGCCGCCTGGCGCTGTATGACGAAATCGTCGCCAAGGCGCTCTCCTGGAGCCTGGGGCGCGCCGAACCGGCGGAAATCGACCAGCTGAATATTTTGCACGCCACCATGTTGGCGATGCAGCGCGCGGTGGCCGGGTTGCATATCGCGCCGGACATGGTTTTAATCGACGGTAACCGTTGCCCGAACCTGCCGATGCGTTCGCAGGCGGTGGTGAAGGGCGACAGCCGTGTGGCGGAGATCAGCGCGGCGTCCATTCTGGCGAAGGTCACGCGCGATCGCGAAATGGCCGAGCTGGACAGCGAGTTCCCGGACTACGGTTTCGCGCAGCATAAAGGCTACCCGACCGCCTTCCACCTGGAGCGGCTGGCCGCGCTGGGCGCCACCGAGCATCACCGCCGCAGCTTCGCGCCGGTGAAAAGGGCGCTGGCGCTGTAGCCTGCGGGCCTGGTTAATCAGGCTCGACGATAGCATTAACCCGGGCTCAGCCTGCTGAGCCCCTTCAATCAGGTATCTGGAGATGGCCGAACCTCGTTTTATTCACCTGCGCGTCCACAGTGACTACTCCATGATTGATGGATTGGCCAAGACGGCGCCGCTGGTGAAAAGAGCCGCCGCGTTAGCCATGCCTGCTCTGGCAATCACTGATTTCACCAACCTGTGCGGGCTGGTGAAGTTCTACGGCAGCGCGCACGGCGCCGGGATCAAACCGATCATCGGCGCGGATTTCCATGTGCAAAGCGATGAGCTGGGCGACGAACTGGCTCAGCTGACGGTGCTGGCCAGCAACAACGAAGGCTACCAGAACCTGACGCTGCTGATTTCCCGCGCCTATCAGCGTGGCTACGGCGCCGCCGGCCCGACCATTGATCGCGACTGGCTGATTGAACATCGCGAAGGGCTGATCCTGCTTTCCGGCGCGCGTCAGGGCGACGTCGGCAAGTTCCTGCTGCGCGGTAACCAGGCGCAGGTGGATCAATGCCTGGACTTCTACCAACAGTATTTCCCGGACTGTTACTACCTGGAACTGATCCGCACCGGCCGCCCGGACGAAGAGAACTATCTGCATGCGGCGGTGGCGCTGGCCACCGAGCGCGGCTTGCCGGTGGTGGCCACCAACGACGTGCGTTTCCTGGTAGAAGACGATTTTGACGCCCATGAAATTCGCGTCGCCATTCACGACGGATTTACGCTGGACGATCCCAAGCGGCCGCGCAACTACAGCCCGCAGCAATACATGCGCAGCGAAGACGAGATGTGCGAGCTGTTCGCCGACATCCCGGAAGCGCTGCTGAACAGCGTCGAGATCGCCAAGCGCTGTAACGTCACCATTCGCCTCGGCGAATACTTCCTGCCGCAGTTCCCAACCGGCGATATGAGCACCGAGGACTTCCTGGTGCTCAAATCGAAAGAGGGCCTGGAAGAGCGTCTCGAGTTCCTGTTCCCCGATCCTGAAGTGCGCGCGCAGCGCCGCCCGGAATACGACGAGCGTCTGGACGTTGAGCTGAAGGTGATCAACCAGATGGGGTTCCCCGGCTACTTCCTGATCGTGATGGAGTTTATCCAGTGGTCGAAGGACAACAACGTGCCGGTAGGCCCAGGGCGCGGCTCCGGCGCCGGTTCTCTGGTGGCCTATGCGTTGAAAATCACCGACCTCGATCCGCTGGAATTCGACCTGCTGTTCGAACGCTTCCTGAACCCGGAACGTGTTTCGATGCCCGACTTCGACGTCGACTTCTGCATGGAGAAGCGCGACCAGGTGATCGAGCACGTGGCGGAGATGTACGGCCGCGAAGCGGTATCGCAGATCATCACCTTCGGGACCATGGCGGCGAAAGCGGTTATCCGCGACGTAGGCCGGGTGCTGGGGCACCCGTACGGCTTCGTCGATCGCATCTCCAAACTGGTGCCGCCGGATCCGGGCATGACGCTGGAGAAAGCCTTTGCCGCCGAACCGCAGCTGCCGGAGATTTACGAGGCCGATGAAGAGGTCAAGGCGCTGATCGACATGGCGCGCAAGCTGGAAGGGGTAACGCGCAACGCCGGTAAACACGCCGGGGGCGTGGTGATCGCGCCGACCAAGATCACCGACTTCGCGCCGCTGTACTGCGACGCCGAAGGGCACCATCCGGTGACCCAGTTCGACAAGAACGACGTGGAATATGCCGGGCTGGTGAAGTTCGACTTCCTCGGCCTGCGCACCCTGACCATCATCGACTGGGCGCTGGAAATGATCAACGCCCGGCGCGCCAAGACCGGGCTGGAACCGATCGACATCGCCGCCATTCCGCTCGACGACAAGAAAAGCTTCGACATGCTGCAGCGCTCGGAAACCACGGCGGTGTTCCAGCTTGAATCGCGCGGCATGAAAGATTTGATCAAACGCCTGAAGCCCGACTGCTTCGAAGACATGATCGCACTGGTGGCGCTGTTCCGTCCGGGGCCGCTGCAGTCAGGGATGGTGGATAACTTCATCGACCGCAAGCATGGCCGCGAAGAGATCTCCTACCCGGACATTCAGTGGCAGCACGAGTCGCTCAAGCCGGTGCTGGAACCGACCTACGGCATCATCCTGTATCAGGAACAGGTGATGCAGATTGCCCAGGTGTTGGCCGGCTACACCTTGGGTGGCGCGGATATGCTGCGTCGTGCGATGGGTAAAAAGAACCCGGTCGAAATGGCCAAGCAGCGCGGCGGCTTTGAAGACGGCGCGAAATCGCGCGGCATCGACGGTGAACTGTCGGTGAAAATCTTCGACCTGGTGGAGAAATTCGCCGGTTACGGCTTCAACAAATCGCACTCCGCCGCCTATGCGCTGGTGTCGTATCAGACGTTGTGGCTGAAGGCGCACTATCCGGCCGAGTTTATGGCGGCGGTCATGACCGCCGATATGGACAACACCGACAAAGTGGTGGGGCTGGTGGACGAATGTTGGCGCATGGGGCTGAAGATCCTGCCGCCGGACATCAACAGTGGCCTGTATCACTTCCACGTCAACGACGACGGCGAGATCGTTTATGGCATCGGCGCGATCAAGGGCGTGGGGGAAGGGCCGATCGAGGCCATTATCGAGGCGCGCAACAGCGGCGAACAAGGTTACTTCAAAGACCTGTTCGACCTGTGCGCGCGCTCTGACATCAAGAAACTGAACCGCCGCATTCTGGAAAAACTGATCATGTCCGGGGCGTTCGATCGCCTTGGGCCGCACCGCGCTGCGCTGATGAATTCGCTCGGCGACGCGTTGAAAGCGGCGGATCAGCATGCGAAAGCCGAAGCTATTGGCCAGGTGGATATGTTTGGCGTGCTGGCGGAAGCGCCGGAGCAGGTGGAGCAATCCTACGCCAATATCGCGCCCTGGCCGGAGCAGGTGGTGCTGGACGGTGAACGGGAGACGCTGGGGCTGTACCTGACTGGTCACCCGATCACCCAGTACCTGAAGGAAATCGAACGTTACGCCGGTGGCCAGCGTTTGAAAGACATGCACCCGACGGATCGGGGCAAAATGACTACCGCCGTCGGGTTGGTGGTCGCCGCGCGGGTCATGGTGACCAAGCGCGGCAACCGTATCGGCATCTGCACGCTGGATGACCGTTCGGGCCGTCTGGAAGTGATGCTATTCACCGAAGCGCTAGAAAAATACCAGCATTTGTTGGAAAAAGACCGTATCCTTATCGCCAGTGGACAGGTCAGCTTTGATGACTTTAGCGGCGGGCTTAAAATGATGGCCCGCGAGGTAATGGACATCAGTGAAGCCCGGGAAAAATACGCTCGCGGGCTTGCTATCTCGCTGACTGACAGGCAAATTGATGACCAGCTTTTGAACCGTCTCCGTCAGTCGTTGGAACCCCATCGCTCGGGGACGATTCCAGTGCATCTCTACTATCAACGGGAAGATGCGCGAGCCAAGCTGCGTTTTGGCGCAACCTGGCGCGTGACGCCCACCGACCGCTTGTTGATCGATTTGCGGACGTTGGTAGGCAATGAGCAGGTGGACTTGGAATTTGACTAAAATAGGAATGCTATGAGTCTGAATTTTCTTGATTTTGAACAGCCGATTGCAGAGCTGGAAGCGAAAATTGACTCGCTGACTGCAGTCAGCCGTCAAGACGAAAAATTAGATATTAATCTGGACGAAGAGGTTCAGCGCCTGCGTGAAAAGAGCGTTGAGCTGACGCGCAAGATTTTTGCCGATCTTGGGGCCTGGCAGATTGCCCAATTGGCACGCCACCCGCGCCGTCCTTATACCCTGGATTATATCAAACACATCTTTACCGACTTCGAAGAGTTGGCGGGCGATCGCGCTTACGCTGACGACAAAGCGATCGTCGGTGGCATTGCGCGCCTGGATGGCCGCCCGGTGATGATCATCGGGCACCAGAAAGGCCGTGAAACCAAAGAGAAGATCCGCCGCAACTTCGGCATGCCGGCGCCGGAAGGTTACCGTAAGGCGCTGCGCCTGATGGAAATGGCCGCCCGCTTCAAGATGCCGCTCATCACCTTTATCGATACTCCGGGCGCTTATCCGGGCGTGGGTGCGGAAGAACGCGGCCAGTCAGAAGCCATCGCGCGCAACCTGCGTGAGATGTCGCGTCTGAACATCCCGGTCATCTGCACCGTCATCGGCGAAGGTGGCTCCGGCGGCGCGCTGGCGATCGGCGTGGGCGATAAAGTGAACATGCTGCAGTACAGCACCTACTCGGTGATTTCGCCGGAAGGCTGTGCCTCCATCCTGTGGAAGAGTGCCGACAAGGCACCGCTGGCCGCAGAAGCGATGGGCATTACCGCACCGCGTTTGAAAGAGCTGAAGCTGATCGACTCGGTGATCCCGGAGCCGCTGGGTTCTGCACACCGCGACGTGCCGGCGATGGCTGCCGCGCTGAAAGCGCAGCTGCTGGCCGATCTGAAAGATCTGGATGGTCTAAACGACGAAGAGTTGCTCAACCGTCGCTACCAGCGTCTGATGAACTACGGCTACTGCTGAGTTCTGTTCTTCGCTGCAAGAAACCGCCTCCGGGCGGTTTTTTTTTGGCTACACACCGCCGGATTTTCGTGGTGTTATAGAGACTTGGCCGTTAACTGACAGGAGCTGCCGATGAATATCATCGCCATCATGGGCCCGACGGGCGTCTACTACAAAGATGAGCCGATCCGCGAGCTCCACGCTGCGCTGGCCACCATGGGATTCCAACTGGTGTACCCCAAAAACAGCGGTGACCTGCTGAAGCTGATCGAAGCCAATGCCCGCATCTGTGGGGTGATCTTCGACTGGGACGACTACAGCCTGGAGCTGTGCAGCGAGATCAACGAGCTGAACGAATACCTACCGCTGTACGCCTTTATCAATACCCACTCCACCTTCGACGTCAGCCTGCATGAAATGCGCATGGTGCTCTATTTCTTCGAGTATGGCCTGAATGCGGCGGACGATATCGCGCAGCGCATCCAGCAGTACACCGCAGAATATATTGATACCATTACGCCGCCGCTGACCAAGGCGCTGTTCAACTACGTGCGTGAAGGGAAGTACACCTTCTGCACGCCGGGCCACATGGCCGGTACCGCGTTCCAAAAAAGCCCGGTGGGCTGCCTGTTCTATGACTTTTTCGGCGCCAATACCCTGAAGGCCGACATTTCGATTTCGGTCACCGAGCTCGGCTCGCTGTTGGATCACACCGGGCCGCACCTCGAGGCCGAAGAGTATATTGCGCGTACTTTCAACGCCGAGCAGAGCTATCTGGTTACCAACGGCACCTCCACCGCCAACAAGATCGTCGGCATGTATTCGGCGCCGGCGGGCAGCACGGTGCTGATCGACCGCAACTGCCACAAATCGCTGTGCCACTTGCTGATGATGAGCGATATCGTTCCGATCTATCTGCGCCCGCTGCGCAACGCCTACGGCATCCTTGGCGGCATTCCGCAGCGTGAGTTCACCCGCGCCAGCATCGCCGCTCGGGTGCAGGAGACCCCGAACGCCACCTGGCCGGTGCATGCGGTGATCACCAATTCCACCTATGATGGCCTGCTGTATAACACCGACTACATCAAGCAGACGCTGGCAGTGCCGTCGATCCACTTTGACTCCGCCTGGGTGCCTTACACCAACTTCCATCCGATTTACGACGGCAAGAGCGGCATGAGCGGCGATCGGGTGCCCGGTAAGGTCATCTACGAAACCCAGTCCACCCACAAGCTGCTGGCGGCCTTCTCCCAGGCCTCGATGATTCATATCAAGGGCGACTACGACGAGAGCACCTTCAACGAAGCCTACATGATGCACACCACCACCTCGCCGCACTATGGCATTGTGGCATCGATGGAGACCGCCGCCGCCATGCTGCGCGGCAACCCGGGGCGCCGCTTGATCAATCGATCGGTGGAGCGCGCGCTGCATTTTCGCCGTGAAGTGCAGCGGCTGCGCGAGGAGAGCGACAGTTGGTTCTTTGACATTTGGCAGCCGGAGGAGATCGATGAGGCGCAGTGTTGGCCATTGGATCCTGACGATAACTGGCACGGCTTCGGCCAGACCGATCGCGATCATATGTACCTCGATCCGATCAAGGTGACGATCCTGACGCCGGGCATGAACGAGCTGGGTGCGCTGGAGGAAGAGGGGATCCCGGCGGCGCTGGTGGCGAAGTATCTCGACGAGCGCGGCATCGTGGTGGAGAAGACCGGGCCGTACAACCTGCTGTTCCTGTTCAGCATCGGCATCGACAAAACCAAGGCGATGAGCCTGTTGCGCGGCCTGACTGATTTCAAGCGCGCCTACGATCTCAACCTGCGGGTGAAGAACATGCTGCCGGATCTGTACGCCGAGGATCCGGATTTTTATCGCCATATGCGTATCCAGGATCTGGCCGCCGGCATTCATCGGCTGATCCGCCAACACGATCTGCCGCGCCTGATGCAGCGGGCGTTCGACGTGCTGCCTGAAATGAAGCTGACGCCGCACCAGATGTTCCAGGAGCAGGTGCGCGGCAATGTGGAAACCTGCGAGCTGGATCAGTTGGTGGGCAAGGTGGCGGCCAATATGATCCTGCCTTATCCGCCGGGCGTGCCGCTGGTGATGCCGGGAGAAATGATCACCGAAGAGAGCCGGGCGGTGCTCGATTTCCTGCTGATGCTGTGCTCTATCGGTGAGCGCTATCCCGGTTTTGAAACCGACATCCACGGCGCCAAACTGACGGAGGACGGGCGCTATCTGGTGAAGGTGTTGAAAGCGCCAGCATAATCGTTTAGGCGAATTCTCGGCAGATCAGGTTCACGCTGTCGAGCGGCAGCGGTTCCTGTGTCAGGCCGCAAAACGGTTGGCCATTGCGCTGCTGGTGATAGCGGCAGCGGTGGCATTCGCCGAACAGCGCCGCATTTTCCTGCCGCTGCAGTTGGCGCAGCAGCTGGGTTAACAGCGCCTGCAACTGTTCGCCGTCCTGCTGCATGGCGTCTTGCGCCTGCTGCAGATAGGCAGGAGGAAACAGAGTCTCCATTAAACTTCGCGATTTTTCTGTCAGCCGCAGCCGCACGCTGCGGCGATCCTTTGCGTCCGCCGTGCGGGCGATCATGCCGTTCAGCTCCAGCTTTTTCAGCGATTGGGACACCGTTCCCTTGGTCAGGCCAAGGTATTCCGCCACGGCCATCGGCGTGTTGGAGTAATGATTACAGCGTGCCAGATAGTAGAGCGCGCTCAGCTGCACCGGCGGCAGGCTTTCCAATTCTTCGTGGCTGCGCAGCCAGCTGCGTTGCAGGCTATTCAGGCGTTCAAGCAGATCAAACAGTTTTAGCATCGTATCCTCATCAGGCTGCGTAAATAGTATCGATTAAAAACTATATTGACAAGTCATTGGTGCTGGCATACTGTTCACATTGTTTCGATTCGAAACAATATGGGTAAGTAAACGTGCCCGAAACCGTCAATACCAAGGAGAATGAGGATGACTAAGGCCGTGTTTTATCATGCCGGCTGCCCGGTATGCGTGAGTGCCGAACAGCAGCTGTTGGGACTGTTGAGCGATAACGTGCAGGTGGAAGTGGTGCACCTGGGGGAACGCCCAACGCGCGTGGCGGAAGCTGAGCGCCTCGGCGTGCAGAGTGTACCGGCGCTGGTGGTCGATGGGCAGGTGCTGCACATCAACTTCGGCGCGGCGTTGGTGGATCTGAAGGCCTGAGACGCCGTGTGCTGAATCATGCCCCGCGGCAATCCGCGGGGTTTTTGCCGTTGACGTCATCGCCGCCGCCGGATACCGTGCCCCATCAGAATGAACAGGAGAGGGTTTCTATGCTGGGATTACGTCAGGTGCATCACATTGCGATCATTGGCGCGAACTACGCTGCCAGTAAGCATTTCTATTGCGATATTCTCGGTTTTACCCTGCTGAGTGAAGTTTACCGCGAGGAGCGCGACTCCTGGAAAGCGGATCTCGCGCTCAACGGACAATACACTATCGAACTGTTTTCTTTCCCTTCGCCGCCGGCCCGCGTCAGCCGCCCGGAGGCCTGCGGCCTGCGCCATCTGGCGTTCAGCGTTGACGACATCGATCGGGCCATCGCCCATCTGCAGGCGGCCGGCGTTGCCTGCGAACCGGTGCGCGTCGATCCCTACACCCAATCCCGCTTTACCTTTTTCAGCGATCCTGATGGTTTACCGTTAGAATTATACGAGAGTTAACGGCTTAATCGCCTCCCGGCGGCCACAGCCGGGGGCGGTTATGCTATGATCGCGCCCTTGCCCTACATGCCTACAGAGTTATTTCCGCCATGCAAGAGCCTGCTTTTCGCGTCGGGGAGTGGCTGGTTACCCCTGCCGACAACACCATCAGCCGAGACGGCCGCCAGAAAACGCTGGAACCGCGCCTGATCGACATGCTGTGCTATTTCGCCCGGCACCCCGATGTGGTGCTGAGCCGCGACGAGCTGATCGACAACGTCTGGAAGCGCAATATCGTCACCAACCACGTGGTGACTCAATGTATTTCAGAGCTGCGCAAATACCTGAAAGACGGCGACAGCGACAGCCCGGAATACATTATCACCGTGCCCAAGCGCGGGTATAAGCTGGCGACGTCGGTGATATGGTGTGAAGAGGGAGAGACGCAACCCGCTCCCGCACAGGCGCCGCAGATCGCGGTGATCATGCATGAGCCGGAAGACGGCAGCGATGACGACGACGAGACGCCGTACGTGCCGCCGAGCCGGCCCCGAGCGCCGGTCGCCGCGCCTGACGAAAAGCTGCCGCGCTTTTATCTCCGCTCGACGTTCTGGGTGTGGCTGGCGTTTCTGGCGGCGCTCAGCGTCTGCGTGGCGTTTGTCGGCATCGCCACGCTGTCGCAGCGCGTGCCGGTTTCGACCATGCCGGTGCTGCTCAACCCGCGCGATATCGATATTCGCATCCAGGGCGGCGAGAGCTGCAGCAACTGGATGCCGCAGCTCTCTTATGTGGTGGGCGTCAGCGAGCTGATCACCGATTCGCTCAACACCTACTCGACCTTCCTGGTGCACGACCAAACCAATTACAACTATTCCGGCCCCAGCAACTCGGGCAAGTCGCTGTATATCGAGTTCGTCAATCAGCGCCACTACCGCGCCCAGCAGTGTTTCCTGTCCGTGCGGCTGGTGGATAACGCCGACAGCTCAATCATGTTGGACAAGCGTTACTTCATTACCGCCGATAACCAGCTGAAGATCCAAAGCGATTTCCTCGCCAGCCTGTCCACGGCGCTGAAGCAGCCCTGGCCGCCGCAGTTGGAGCAGCGTCTGGCACAGCTGCTGCCCGACAACGGGCCGCTGCTGCAGCGCTTCTACCAGGCACATCAATTGTTGATCCACGGTGATGCCGATTCGTTGACTCGCGCCAGCGCTCAGCTGAGCGAGCTGATTAAAAGCGCGCCGAATTTCCACTACCTGCTGGCGGAAAAGGCGCTGGTGGATGTGCTGCGCAATTCTTACCAACCGTTCGACAGCCAGGCCTTGGCACAATTGCGCGCCGATATCAGCCATCTGACGACGATCCCCGAATTGAAAAACACGCCGATCATGCAGCAAGTTCTGGCGGTCGATGCGTTGGCGCAGGGGCGCATTGACGAGGCGCACCGGGCGATCGATCTGGGGATTGAGTTGCAAATGTCGTGGCTGAATTATGTGTTGCTGGGTAAAGTGTATGAAATGCAGGGGCAGAATCATTTGGCGGCGGATTCTTATATTACCGCGTTCAATTTGCGCCCCGGTGAGGATACCTTGCATTGGATCACCAATGGCGTATTCCAGACGTCATTGACCAACGTGGTGCCTTATTTAAATAACTACCAGCACCAATAATTAACCGATACTACGCCGCCATTATTCTCCGGGAATGCTGTCGGCGTTATTTATTGGTGAAGACATGTTGCGCCATTGTGTTATTTTGCTGCGTAATATTGTTCCTTTTCTGTCGTTTGTTATTCATTATTAACCTGGGCATCATTCTGTTTTTAAACGATGTTTATCTTTTCTTTAGCTTACCTTTTTATCTTGATGTGTTAATGAAAAACCTCAGGTTATCATTTGTATGATCATGAGCGTAATCTCACTTTATCTTTAGGACTTTATTCCCCCCGATGGTTAGCATCCTGACTATCAAGCCGGCTCATTAAAATCTTTTATTTATGGGTGTGGCTTATAAGAAACGTAAATCAGGAGAAACTGACCATGGCTTCACCCAAGAAAATAGGGCTTATTGCCTGCACCGGCGTCGTCGCCGGTAATATGATGGGGAGCGGGATTGCCTTATTGCCCGCCAACCTGGCGAGTCTCGGATCCATCGCCATTTGGGGGTGGGTGATCTCGATTATCGGGGCGATGTCGCTGGCCTATGTGTATGCCCGCCTCGCCACCAAAAACCCGCAGCAGGGCGGCCCTATCGCCTACGCGGGTGAAATTTCCCCGGCTTTCGGTTTCCAGACCGGCGTGCTTTATTACCATGCCAACTGGATCGGTAACCTGGCCATCGGCATTACCGCCGTTTCTTATCTCTCTACCTTCTTCCCGGCGCTGAACAACCCGGTACCTGCCGGCATCGCCTGTATCGCCATCGTGTGGGTCTTCACCTTCGTGAACATGCTGGGCGGAACCTGGGTCAGCCGTTTGACCACCCTGGGCCTGGTGCTGGTGCTGATCCCGGTGATCGTGACGGCCACCATCGGCTGGCACTGGTTTGACGTCGCTACCTATCAGGCTAACTGGAATACCTCCGGCACCACCGACAGCCATGCGGTCATCAAAAGTATCCTGCTGTGCCTGTGGGCGTTTATCGGCGTGGAATCCGCAGCGGTCAGCACCGGCATGGTGAAAAACCCGAAACGCACCGTGCCGCTGGCAACCATGCTCGGCACCGGCCTGGCTGGCATTATCTACATCGCTGCCACCCAGGTGATCAGCGGTATGTTCCCGGCGTCTGAAATGGCCGCCAGCGGCGCGCCGTTCGCCATCAGCGCCTCGGCGATCATGGGCAACTGGGCCGCACCGATGGTTTCCGCCTTCACCGCCTTCGCCTGCCTGACGTCACTGGGTTCGTGGATGATGCTGGTCGGTCAGGCCGGGGTACGTGCCGCCAACGACGGTAACTTCCCGAAAGTGTACGGCGAGCTGGATAAAAACGGCATTCCGAAGAAAGGCCTGCTGCTGGCCGGTTGCAAAATGACCGCGCTGATGGTGCTGATCACCTTGATGAGCTCCGCCGGCGGCAAAGCCTCCGACCTGTTCGGCGAACTGACCGGCATCGCGGTGCTGCTGACCATGCTGCCTTACTTCTACTCCTGCGTAGACCTGATCCGCTTCGAAGGGGTCAACGTGCGCAACCTGCTGAGCCTGATCGCTTCGGTGTGCGGCTGCGGCTTCTGCTTCATCGCGCTGATGGGCGCCAACTCATTCGAACTGTCCGGCACCTTTATCATCAGCCTGATTATCCTGATGTTCTACGCCCGGAAAATGAATACCCGCCAGGCTGCCAACGCAGCGGCGGTCGATGAAAACACCACGGCCAAAGCGCACTGATTCGCGTCCGCTGACCGACTGAATTTACCCAGCCCCTTTCTTTCCGACCTGTCAGCCGCGACGGGAAGGGGCTTGCTTTGCCAGGAGAAATGCATATGAACGTTATCGCCATCATGAATCACATGGGTGTCTACTTCAAAGAAGAGCCTATCCGTGAACTGCATCAGGCGCTGGAAAGTCTGGATTTCCGCATCGTTTACCCTAACGATCGCGAAGACCTGCTGAAACTGATCGAGAACAACGCCCGTCTGTGCGGGGTGATCTTCGACTGGGACAAATACAACCTGGAGCTGTGCGAAGAGATCAGCCAGCTGAACGAGTACATGCCGCTGTATGCGTTCGCCAACACCTATTCCACGCTGGACGTCAGCCTGAACGATCTGCGCATGCAGGTGCGCTTCTTCGAATATGCGCTCGGCGCGGCAACCGATATCGCCGCCAAGATCAAACAGAATACCGACGAGTATATCGACACCATCCTGCCGCCGTTGACCAAGGCGCTGTTCAAATACGTGCGCGAAGGCAAATACACCTTCTGTACGCCGGGCCACATGGGCGGCACCGCGTTCCAGAAAAGCCCGGTGGGCAGCCTGTTCTACGATTTCTTCGGCCCGAACACCATGAAGTCGGATATCTCGATTTCGGTGTCCGAGCTTGGGTCGCTGCTGGATCACTCCGGCCCGCACAAAGAGGCGGAAGAGTACATTTCCCGCGTGTTCAACGCCGAGCGCAGCTATATGGTGACCAACGGCACCTCCACCGCCAACAAGATCGTCGGCATGTATTCGGCGCCGGCGGGCAGCACGGTGCTGATTGACCGTAACTGCCACAAGTCGCTGACTCACCTGATGATGATGAGCGACATCACGCCGATCTACTTCCGCCCGACCCGCAACGCCTACGGCATCCTCGGCGGCATTCCGCAGAGCGAGTTCCAGCGCGCCACCATCGCCAAGCGCGTGAAGGAGACCCCGAACGCCACCTGGCCGGTACATGCGGTGATCACCAACTCCACCTATGACGGCCTGCTGTACAACACCGACTTTATCAAGAACACCCTGGACGTGAAGTCGATCCACTTCGATTCCGCCTGGGTGCCTTACACCAACTTCCACCCGATCTATAAAGGCAAGTGCGGTATGAGCGGCGGCCGCGTGGAGGGCAAGGTGATCTACGAAACCCAGTCCACCCACAAACTGCTGGCGGCCTTCTCGCAGGCTTCGATGATTCACGTGAAGGGCGATATCAACGAAGAAACCTTCAACGAAGCCTACATGATGCACACCACCACCTCGCCGCACTACGGCATCGTGGCGTCGACCGAAACCGCCGCGGCGATGATGAAAGGCAACGCCGGCAAGCGCCTGATCAACGGCTCTATCGAGCGCGCGATCAAGTTCCGCAAAGAGATCAAACGCCTGAAAGTCGAATCCGACGGCTGGTTCTTCGACGTCTGGCAGCCGGAGCATATCGATGAGCCGGAATGCTGGCCGCTGCGTTCCGACAGCGCCTGGCACGGCTTCAAGAACATCGATAACGAACACATGTATCTCGACCCGATCAAGGTCACCATACTGACCCCGGGGATGAGCAAGGAAGGCGAGATGCAGCCGTTCGGCATCCCGGCCAGCATCGTGGCGAAATACCTCGACGAACGCGGCATCATCGTCGAGAAAACCGGGCCCTACAACCTGCTGTTCCTGTTCAGCATCGGCATCGACAAAACCAAGGCGCTCAGCCTGCTGCGCGCGATGACCGACTTCAAACGCTCGTTCGACCTGAACCTGCGGGTGAAAAACATGTTGCCTTCGCTGTATCACGAAGCGCCTGATTTCTATGAAAACATGCGCATTCAGGATCTGGCGCAGAACATTCACCGCCTGGTGGAGCAACACAACCTGCCGGACCTGATGTACCGTGCGTTCGAAGTGCTGCCAACCATGGTGATGAATCCGTACCAGGCGTTCCAGAAAGAGCTGCACGGCGAAGTGGAAGAGGTCTATCTGGAAGAGATGGTCGGCAAGGTCAACGCCAATATGATCCTCCCATACCCACCGGGCGTGCCGCTGGTGATGCCGGGCGAAATGCTGACCGAGGAGAGCCGGCCGGTGCTGGAGTTCCTGCAGATGCTGTGCGAAATCGGCGCGCATTATCCGGGCTTTGAAACCGACATTCACGGCGCCTATCGTCAGGCGGACGGACGTTATCGGGTGAAAGTGCTGAAGGCGAAATAACCGCAGCCAATAAGAGGGGAGGCGCTCGCGCTTCCCCTTTGCCGTTCACCGACTGATGGGAGACCACCATGAAAACACCCTCACAGCCGCGCGCAATCTACTATGTCGTAGCGATACAAATTTGGGAATATTTCAGCTTTTACGGCATGCGTGCGTTACTGATCCTCTATCTGACCCACCAACTCGGCTATACCGACAGCCACGCCATCGATCTCTACAGCGCCTACGCTTCGTTAGTTTACGTCACTCCTATTCTGGGCGGCTGGCTCGCCGACCGCCTGCTGGGCAATCGCGTTGCGGTGATCGCCGGTGCGGCGCTGATGACCCTGGGGCATATCGTGCTCGGCCTGAGTGCAGTCTCCGCCCAGTCGCTCTATCTGGCGCTGGCGATCATCATCTGCGGCTACGGCCTGTTCAAATCCAATATCAGCTGCCTGCTGGGCGAACTGTATCCGGCGCAGGACTCGCGCCGCGAAGGGGGCTTCTCGCTGCTGTACGCCGCCGGCAACGTCGGATCTATTTTGGCGCCGATCGCCTGCGGGTTGGCGGCCGAGCGCTATGGCTGGCACGTCGGCTTTGCGTTGGCCGGGATTGGCATGTTCGCCGGTCTGGTGATTTTCCTGCTTGGCGGGCGTCACTTCCGCCACACGCGCGGCGTGAATGCACCGCTGATGCGCGCCAGGAGTCTGGGCTTGCCGCACTGGGGATGGCTGCTGGCGGCGCTGCTGGCGTCGCCGCTGTTCTTCACGCTGCTGTTTGAACGTGGCTGGGCCGGCTATTTGCTCGGGTTGGTGTGCGTGGCGGCGGTGGTGCTGGTGGCACGCATTATGCTGCGCGCGGACACCGGCCAGCGCCGGGGGCTGTGGCAGATCGTTGTGCTGATGCTGCTAGGCACGCTGTTCTGGGCCTTTGCCCAGCAGGGCGGCAGCTCCATCAGCCTGTTTATCGATCATTTCGTTGACCGGCGCTGGTTCGGCTGGACGGTGCCGACCGCCTTGTTCCAGTCGGTTAACGCCTGTGCGGTGATGCTGGGCGGCGTGGCGCTGGCCTGGCTGGCGAGTGGCGATGGCGATCGCACGCTGCGCATCTGGTGTAAGTTCGCCTTCGGTTTGCTGTTGATCGGCGTCGGCTTTACGCTGATGGCGCTTAATACCCGGCTGCACGGGCCGGGATCGATGGGGCTGATGATCGCCGGTCTGGCGGTAATGGGCTTTGCCGAACTGTTTATCGATCCGGTGGCGATGGCGCAGATCACCCGGCTGAATATCCCCGGCGCCACCGGCGTGTTGACCGGTATCTATATGCTGGCGACCGGTTCGATCGCCAACTACCTGGCGGGCATCATCGCCAATCAGACCGCCGAAGACCACATCGAAGGGGCGGCGATGCAGGCGTATGGCCGCATTTTCGCCCAGATCGGCTGGGGAGCGGCCGGATGTGCGCTGGCGGTGATCGCGGTGCTGGGCGGCTGGTGGCTGCTGACGCGACGCCAGGCCCGGACGGTTAATGCTTGATTGATGGCGGTAGGCGGGGTTAACGTGCAGCTATGTAGAAGTGACAAAGCCTACCGATGGATACTGATCAATTAACGACGCAGGTGGCGGACCAGCTGGGCGCGCAGCAGCGGCTGCTGGTGGCGTTCAGCGGCGGCCTGGATTCCAGCGTGCTGCTGCATCTGCTGGCGGCGTTGCGCCGCCAACGTCCGGCGCTGCAGCTGCGTGCGCTGCACGTGCATCATGGCCTGAGCGCCTTTGCCGACCGTTGGGTTGAGCATTGCCGCAGCCGGTGTGCCGACTGGCAGATCCCGTTGACGGTGACGCATGTGCAGGTGGACGCCCGCCAGGGCGGCATCGAAGCGGCGGCGCGTGCGGCGCGCTATGCCGCCTTCAGCGCCGCCCTCACGGAGGGCGAAGCGCTGCTCACCGCGCAACACCTCGACGATCAAAGCGAAACCTTCCTGCTGGCGCTCAAGCGCGGCAGCGGGCCGGCGGGGCTGTCGGCGATGGCGGCGCGCGCGACGCTGGGCGAGCACCTGCTGTTGCGGCCGCTGTTGGGCTGTTCGCGTCAGACGCTGGAAAGCTACGCGCAACGCCACGCCTTAACCTGGATAGATGACGACAGCAATCAGGACACGCGCTTCGATCGCAATTTCCTGCGGTTGCAGGTGTTGCCGCAGCTCAACCAGCGCTGGCCGCACTTCGCCTCGGCGGTAGCGCGCAGCGCCGGCCTGTGCGCCGAGCAGGAGCAACTGCTGGACGAACTGTTGGCAGAACCGCTGCAAAGCCTGTTGGCGGCGGATCGCTCATTGGCGATTGACGGCCTGACCGACTGTTCGCCGGTGCGGCGCTTCGCCTTGCTGCGGCGCTGGATCGCATTGTTTAACGTCACCATGCCGGCGCGTGAGCAGCTTCAGCGTCTGTGGGATGAGGTGGCGCTCAGCCGGGAAGATGCCGAACCGCAGCTGCAGCTCGGCGCCTATCAGATTCGCCGTTTCCGCGGCCGATTGCACCTGTTGCCGCCGCTGGCGGCGCTGCGCGATGTGCATCTGCCCTGGCAGCCTGACCAGCCGCTGACGTTGCCGGACGGGCTGGGGCAGTTGGTTGCCGGTGAGGGCGATCTGGCGCTGCGCGCACCGCAGCCATCGCAGCAGATTAGCATTCGTTTCGGCGGCGTGCAGGGCGCGGTGCGCATCGTGGGGCGCGTCCATTCGCGGCCGATAAAAAAACTGTGGCAGGAGCTGGGTATTCCTCCCTGGCAGCGTGAACGCATCCCGTTGATTTATTATGATGAGCAGCTGATCGCCGCGCTGGGCGTATTCGTCTGTGAGGCGGGGCAGGTGCCGGAAGGCGAACGCCCGTGGCGGCTGCGCTGGGAAAAAAATCATAATCGTGAGGAGCAATGATGAAGTTTGTGGAAATCGCGCTGTTGGCTGCCGGCCTGTTCAGCCTGCCGGCGTTGGCGGCGGGAGATGCGGCGGCCGGCCAGGCCAAAGCCGCCGCCTGTGCGGCCTGCCACGGCGCGAAGGGCAAGGTGACGGTGCCGATGTACCCGAATCTGGCCGGGCAGAACGCCATGTACCTGCAGCACGCGTTGCAGGCGTATAAGAAAGGGGAACGCAACGGCGGCCAGGCCGAGGTGATGAAGGCCTACGTGTCGGGGCTGTCGGATGACGATATCGCCGATCTGGCGGCCTATTACGCCAGCCTGAAGCCCTAAATGACGAGGGCAGCCGTTGGGCTGCCCTGTTGGGATGGGGTTACCGCTGCTCAGTCCGACAGGCTGACGACCACGGTACCGATTTCCGGATGACTGAAACTGCTGATATGGTCCAGACGCAGGTCGCGCTGCTGGCCGTTCTGTTCGATGGTCAGATACTCAACGCGTTTCTTTTGCAGCAGGTCGATCGCCTTGGCCTCGATCACTTCTCCGTCGCGTAACTCCAGCTTCAGAATAAGTTTATGCTGACAGGCGAGTTCCAGGTTGTCGTAGTCATCGCAATTGATGGGTTGGTACTCATCATTCATCAACATAGTCGCTCACCAATAAGTTAGCGGCGGCAAAGGCCGCCTGTTCCCTAACGGAGGACGGTAGCGCATCGTTCGCTGCGACATCGTCCAATGCCTTTAACGCACAAGCCAGCGCATCAGGCACGTAGCCAAGATCTCCACTGCCAATCTCGGCGTAAGTACGGCGTACTAACTCACAGTATTGTTGCACAGTTTCCTCCCTTAAGAACCTCTGCATCATCAAGACTACTATCGCGATGAGGCGCAGGCTCTCGGAGTTTTATCCTATCCTAGACGACTATAGCACAGCTGTTATGGAGTTATCAGCACCCCGGCACGCCTTTCGCACTGCCGTGGCCTGGCCGCGCTGGCGGGGTTTGGCCCTGATCAAGTACACTGTCGCCGGATAATAACGAGGTCACCCATGGCGCTGAAAGCAACCATTTATAAAGCCGCGGTCAATATTGCTGATATGGATCGTCACTTCTACCACGACGCCACGCTGACGCTGGCGCAACACCCGTCCGAAAATGAGCAGCGCATGATGCTGCGCCTGTTGGCCTGGATCTGTCATGCCGACGAGCGGTTGGTGTTCACCAAAGGGCTGAGCGCCGACGACGAGCCGGAGATCTGGCAGCGCAACGACCACAACGGGCTGGAAATGTGGATCGAGATGGGATTACCCGACGAAAAACGCATCCGCAAGGCCTGCAACCAGTCGCCGCGCGTGGTGTTGTACGCTTACGGCGAGCGCGCTGCGCACGTGTGGTGGCAGGGAATGCAGGGTAAGGTGGCCGGCTACAAGAACCTGAGCGTGCGTTTCCTTGACGACGAGCAGTTGGCGCGCCTGACGGCATTGGCCAGCCGCACCATGACGCTGCAGGCAACGCTGCAGGAGGGAACTATTTGGCTGTCCGATGCTCAGAATAGTCTGGAAATCCAGTTTGCCGAGTGGCAGCAGGCACAGGTGTAACCGGTGCTGGAACTGTCAAGAAACGTAGCCATACCGGATAATGAACTGGAATTGACGGCGATCCGCGCACAGGGCGCGGGCGGCCAGCACGTGAACAAAACCTCAACGGCGATCCATTTGCGCTTTGACATCCGGGCATCCAGCCTGCCAGAGTATTATAAGGAAAGGCTGCTGGCGCTGAATCATCATCTCATTACCGCTGATGGCGTAGTGATTATCAAGGCGCAAGAGTATCGCAGTCAGGAATTGAATCGCGAAGCGGCGTTGGCCCGGCTGGTCGCGCTGATTCAGCAGGCGATGGTGGTGGAAAAAACGCGCAAGGCGACCAAGCCGACGAAAGGAGCGAAACTGCGTCGCCTGGAAGGCAAGACGCGTAAAGGCGCCACCAAGGCGCTGCGTGGCAAGGTTCGCACTTAGGAATACATGAACACAGTAGGAGAATAACTGTGAAGAAAATTACGATAGCCCTGTTCTTGGCGGCAGGCGCACTCTCGTTGTTGGGATGCAACAATCATTATCAGCCGAAGGAACAACCGCTGCAGGCGATGCCGCAGAGTTATCAAGGATTGTTGCCTTGCGCCGATTGCGGCGGTCTGGACACGGCGCTGTTCCTGGATGAGGACGGCACCTTTGTGCTGCAGGAAACCTACCGCGGCACCAAAGACGGCGATCAGACATTTGCCGACTACGGCAAATGGGCGCGCACTGCGGATAAGCTGGTGCTGACCGACAGCACCGGTGAAAAACGCTACTTCCGCCCGGTGGGCAAGAGCCTGGAGATGCTGGATCGCAGCGGCGCGCCGATCGCCTCCAAGCTGAACTATCGCCTGGAGCCGATTGAAAAACCGTTGCCTAAAACCCCGATGGTGATGAAAGGCAGCTACAGCTATATGGCTGACGCGGCGGTGTTCAAAGATTGTGCCACGGGCATCACGTTCCCGGTGGATAACAACATCGCGCTGGAGCAAGGTTACGCCAAAGCCAACAAAAATGCCGGCGAGCCGGTGTTCCTGACCTTCAATGCGCACTTCAGCGTGCAGCCATCGATGGAAGAAGGGCAGATAGAGAAGGCGGTGGTGCCGGACGGCAAAATCGCGTTCGACCGCAGCAAGAACTGCAGCAGTAAGTAAGCGTTTTCGGACATAAAAAAACCCGCCTAGGCGGGTTTTTTATTTTCTGGCGTTCGTCGCTTAGCGTTTGATCTGGCCCAGCAGGAAATCAACGATTTCGCCGGTTTTAATCATTTGCTTCTCGCCGACGCGGCGGTTCTTATACTCGATCTCTTCGTTGTCGAGGTTACGGTCACCGATGACGATAGAGTGCGGCACGCCGATCAGCTCCATATCCGCGAACATCACGCCCGGACGCTCTTTGCGGTCATCGAGGATCACATCGATGCCGTGGGCGCGCAGGGTGTTGTACAGCTCTTCAGCGAGCGCCTGCACGCGGAACGACTTGTGCATGTTCATCGGCAGAATAGCGACCTGGAACGGCGCGATAGCGTCCGGCCAGATGATGCCGCGTTCGTCGTGGTTCTGCTCGATGGCGGCGGCCACAACGCGCGTGACCCCGATGCCGTAGCAACCCATGGTCAGTACCTGGTTACGGCCATCTTCGCCTTGCACGGTCGCTTTCATCGCTTCCGAATACTTGGTGCCGAGCTGGAAGATATGGCCCACTTCGATGCCACGTTTGATCAGCAGCGTACCCTGACCGTCCGGGCTGGCGTCGCCTTCCACCACGTTACGGATATCGGCCACCTGCGGCAGCGGCAGATCGCGCTCCCAGTTGATGCCGAAGTAGTGTTTGCCGTCAACGTTGGCGCCGGCGCCAAAGTCGCTCATCGCCGCCACGCTGCGGTCAGCTACCACCGGCATCGGCAGGTTGACCGGGCCGAGTGAACCCGGGCCGGCACCGACGATGGCGCGAATTTCTTCTTCGGTGGCGAAGGTCAGCGGCGTGGCAACCTGCGCCAGCTTCTCTGCCTTGACTTCGTTCAGCTCGTGATCGCCGCGCACCAGCAGAGCGACCAGCTTGTGGCCGCTCTCTTCGGTGGCGCGTACCATCAGCGTCTTCACGGCTTTTTCCACTGGCAGCGCGAATTGCTCGACCAGCTCGGCGATGGTTTTTGCGTTCGGGGTATCTACCAGGCGCAGCGCTTCGCTGGCCGCCGCGCGCGGAGCCGCCGGCGCGACCGCTTCCGCCAGCTCGATGTTGGCGGCGAAGTCGGAACCGGTGGAGAACACGATATCGTCTTCACCGCTGTCTGCCAGCACCTGGAATTCGTGCGACGCACTGCCGCCGATCGAGCCGGTATCGGCCTGCACCGGGCGGAAATCCAGGCCCATGCGGCTGAAGATTTTGCTGTACGCTTCGTACATCGCGTCGTAAGTCTCCTGCAGAGACTCCTGCGAGGTATGGAAGGAGTAGGCATCCTTCATCAGGAACTCACGGGAACGCATCACGCCGAAACGTGGGCGCACTTCATCACGGAACTTGGTCTGGATCTGGAAGAAGTTCAGCGGCAGCTGCTTGTACGAGCTGATCTCGTTGCGGATCAGATCGGTAATCACTTCTTCATGCGTCGGGCCCAGCACGAAAGGACGGTCACCGCGGTCGACGAAGCGCAGCAGCTCGGGGCCGTATTGCTCCCAACGGCCGCTTTCCTGCCACAGGTCGGCAGGCTGAACCACCGGCATGGACACTTCGATCGCATTAGCATTGTTCATTTCTTCGCGAACGATGTTTTCAACCTTCTTCAGAACGCGCAGGCCGGTCGGCAGCCAGGTGTAAAGACCGGAGGCCAGCTTGCGGATCATCCCGGCGCGCAGCATCAGCTGGTGGCTGATCACTTCGGCGTCGGCAGGTGTCTCCTTCAGAGTGGAGAGCAGATATTGGCTAGTACGCATGGTGTTTTGGTTCCGTTAGAACTGCAAATTGCATCGGGCTGCCAGAGTGGCGGCCAAAAAGTGATTTAGTTTACCAGCGCGAGCGGGTCGCCAAAAGAGAGGCGGCGGAATTTTAACGCGGGTCGAGCGACAGCACTTCGGTGTGGCCGTCCACGACGCGCCAGCGCACGTTGAAATCCAGCAGCCAGACGGCGTAATCCCGTTCGACGTCCTCTCCTTTACGATAGGCGGGACGGGGGTCCTGTGCCAGCACCTGGCTGATAAAACGCCTTAATTGCGGGTAGCGCGCCTGATGTTGCTGCAGCTGCTGTTCCGCCTGCGGCGCGAAACGCACCGGCATATCGCCGGCGGGCGCGGCCTGGGCAAAGCCAGCGCGGGCCTGCGGTTGGCTCTCGGCGAACGGCAGATAAGGCTTGATGTCCACCACCGGGGTACCGTCGACCAGATCGAGGCTGCCCAGTTCCAGCGCCACTTCCCCGTTTTTCACCCGTACGCCTTTGAGCTCAATGAGCGACATGCCGAGCGGGTTGGGGCGGAAGGTGGAGCGGGTGGCGAACACGCCCATGCGGGCATTGCCGCCTAAACGCGGTGGGCGTACCGTCGGGCGCCAGCCGCCTTCCATGGTTTGATGGAAAATGAACATCACCCACAGATGGCTGAAATCGCTGAGACCGCGAACCGCTTCCGCCTGGTTGTAGGGCGGTAGCAACAGCAGTTCGCCGCCACCGTCTTCGACCAGCCCAGGTTGGCGGGGCACGGCGAATTTCTCTTTATACGGCGAGCGGATCACGCCGATCTGCTCGAAAACGAATTCGGTCATTTGGACGAGACGTTAAGCGCCGAGCCCTGGCAGACGGCCTGCTGATAACAACCGGCGACGCCGCTGACAATCTGGCAGTCGTGCAGCAGCACGGCGTTGGCCTTCATGTAAGACGCGCGGATTTGCATGCGTTTACGGGCGGTAGCCAGATTCGGTGGGGAGTCTTGTACGGTGGTTTGGCACGATTCGCCGGACACTTCACCCAGATCGCGGAACGGTTTACCCACGAGTTCTTCTGCACTTTTATACAGTTTTACCGGAGCGGGGCGGGCGGCCGGCGTGGTCTTGGCCGGGGCGGTCGTGGTCGGCTTGCTGGTGCTGTTTGTTGAGGATGGCGCGATACGTTGCGATGAACATCCGGCCAGCGCGAGCGCTAACAAACAGAGAGGTAAAACACGCATTGAGATTCCTCTGCCTTAATGAAAGTGGCGCTATTGAAGCAATCTATGGCGGAAATAACAAGACGGGCCTTGGCCCGTCTTGCAATTATAGGAATAAAATTGGTGAATAAGCGCTTACCAGCCTTTCACCGCACCGCCGTTGAAGATTTTGTTGGCGGCGGCGTCAACTTCGTCAGACTGATAGGCCTGCACGAATTTCTTCACGTTTTCCGCATCTTTGTTATCTTCGCGCGCAACCAGCAGGTTGACGTAAGGCGAGTCTTTATCTTCCACGAACAGACCGTCTTTCGCCGGCGTCAGGCCGATCTGGCTGGCGTAGGTGGTATTGATCACCGCCAGCGCGATCTGCTGATCGTCCAGAGAACGTGGCAGCTGAGGCGCTTCCAGCTCAACCAGCTTCAGGTTTTTCGGGTTCTCGGTCACGTCCAGCACGGTCGGCAGCAGGCCAACGCCGTCTTTCAGTTTGATCAGGCCGACTTTCTGCAGCAGCAGCAGCGAGCGGCCCAGGTTGGTCGGATCGTTAGGCAGTGCGATCTGAGAACCTTCTTTCAGCTCGTCCAGCGATTTGATTTTCTTGGAGTAACCGGCGATCGGGTAAACAAAGGTGCTGCCGACCGGCACCAGCTTGTAGCCGCGATCTTTGATCTGCTGATCCAGATAAGGCTTGTGCTGGAAGGCGTTCAGATCGATATCGCCTTTGCTCAGCGCTTCGTTTGGCAGCACGTAATCGTTGAAGGTGACCAGCTCGACGTCCAGACCGTATTTCTCTTTCGCCACTTTCTGCGCCACTTCAGCCACTTGCTGCTCTGCGCCGACGATCACGCCGACCTTGATGTGGTTTGGATTCTTTTCATCCTGGCCACAGCCCGCCAGAGCCAGAGTGCCGATCAGTGCGCCAATTGTCGCGATGGATTTAAATGTTAACGACATATCCCTTCCTCATTAGACTCGCATTAATATGCTGTGAAACTATTTATGGGTAACGGCTTTGACGATGCGATCGCCGCAGAATTGGATCAGATAAACCAAAACTACCAGTAATACTAATACGGTATTCATAACTGTGGCGTTATAACCGATATAACCGTATTGGTAACCGATTTGGCCCAGACCGCCGGCACCGACCGCGCCGCCCATGGCGGAGTAACCCACCAGGGTGATTAGGGTGATGGTCGCGGCGTTGACCAGGCCCGGTAGGGCTTCCGGCAGCAACACTTTCTTGATGATCTGCATCGGCGTGGCGCCCATGGCGCGCGCCGCTTCCACCAGACCGGACGGGATCTCCAGCAGGGCGTTTTCCACCATGCGCGCGATGAACGGCGCGGCGCCCACGGTCAACGGCACGATGGCCGCCTGAAGACCGATCGAGGTACCGACGATCATGCGGGTAAAAGGAATCATCCAAACCAACAGGATAATGAACGGGATGGAACGGAAGATGTTCACCAGCCCGGACAGGATCTTATACAGCGAATTGTTGGCGATGATCTGCCCCGGGCGGGTCACATACAGCAGCACGCCTACCGGCAGGCCGAGCACGAAACCGAAGAAGCCGGAGACAAAGGCCATCATGACGGTTTCCCACACGCCACGCGCCATCAACCACATCATTGCCTCAGACATAACCCAGAACCTCTACTTTTACCTGATTTTCTTGCAGGAACTTAATCGTCGCCAGCGCGTCTTCGTCGCTGCCGTGCAGCTCCGCCAGCATCACGCCGAATTTCACGCCGCCGGCATAATCCATCTGGGCGCTGATAATGTTGTTGTTCACGTTGAAGCGGCGAGCGGCTTCAGACAGCAGCGGCGCATCGACCGACTGGCCGGTGAATTCCAGGCGCAGCAGCGGCTGACGGTCGCCCTGGCGCTCCGGCGACAGGCGCGCGGCGTAGTCGTCCGGAATATCCAGATGCAGCGTGGACTGAATGAACTGTTGGGCCAGCGGGGTTTTCGGGTGTGAGAACACTTCGCTGACGCTGTCTTTTTCGATCAACTGCCCCTGGCTGATGACCGCGACCTGGTCGCAGATGCGTTTCACCACGTCCATTTCATGGGTGATGAGCAGAATGGTCAGGCCCAGACGGCGGTTGATGTCTTTCAGCAGTTCCAGGATGGAACGGGTGGTGGCCGGATCCAGCGCGCTGGTGGCTTCGTCGCACAGCAGCACTTTGGGGTTACTGGCCAGCGCGCGCGCGATCGCCACGCGCTGTTTCTGGCCGCCGGACAGGTTGGCCGGATAGGCGTCGTGTTTGTCCGCCAGGCCGACCAGCTCCAGCAGTTCGGTCACGCGCTTTTTGATCTCGGCGCGCGGCGTATTGTCCAGCTCCAGCGGCAGCGCGACGTTGCCGAACACCGTGCGGGAAGAGAGCAGGTTGAAGTGCTGGAAGATCATGCCGATTTGGCGACGGGCGCGCGTCAGTTCGCTTTCCGACAGCGAAGTCAGATCCTGACCGTCGACCAGGATCTGGCCGGACGTAGGGCGCTCAAGCATGTTGGCGCAGCGAATCAGCGTGCTTTTACCGGCGCCGGAAGACCCGATAACGCCATAGATTTGCCCGGCAGGGACGTGAAGGGTCACGTCAGAGAGCGCGGTAATGGTGCGCGAACCCTGCTGGAACACTTTAGTGATGTTAGAAAGTTTAATCATATTCTTCTTATTTTAGCGTGGTTGCCCGTGGCTAGATAAAAGTAAACCTCGGCGTGGAACCAAGGTATGGATCAGATGTTAAGGCGTCTAGACGTCTAAGTCAACGGCCAGCGACGTTCTCCGGCGTTCTCAGTGCGGGGTAAAACATGCGATACTGTCAGCGTATTCAGCCCCTCAGGAGCAAAGCGGTGACACAAAGCGTTCCAGCAATTTTTCTCGATCGTGACGGTACGATTAATGTTGACCATGGTTATGTCCATGAAATCGACAATTTCCACTTTATTGACGGCGTGATTGACGCCTGTCGCGAACTTAAAAAGATGGGCTTCGCGTTGGTGATGGTGACCAACCAGTCCGGCATTGCGCGCGGCAAGTTCAGCGAAGACCAGTTTATGTACCTGACCGAGTGGATGGACTGGTCGCTGGCCGATCGCGATGTCGACTTCGACGGCATCTATTTCTGCCCGCATCATCCGGAGGCGGCAGTAGAGGAGTATCGTCAGGTGTGCGACTGCCGTAAACCGCAGCCGGGCATGCTGTTGCAAGCACAGCAGGAATTGAACATCGATATGGCCGCTTCTTATATGGTGGGGGATAAACCGGAAGACATGCAGGCGGCGATCGCGGCCGGCGTCGGCACCAAGGTGCTGGTGCGTACCGGCAAGCCGGTGACGGAGCAGGGCGAAAAGCTGGCCGATTGGGTGCTAAATAGCCTGGCGGACCTGCCTGCAGCCATCAAAAAGCGGGTTTAATAGGCGTTACGAATGAATAGTGAGCGGTCAGATAAAAAATGCATATTAACGCTTGTCATTCTGAACCGGCTCCCTATAATGCGCCTCCATCGACACGGAACATGTGAACAACTTCACAGAGTCTCCGGGGGTCGCAGAGAAAAAATCCTGAAAATTAGGGTTGACTCTGAAAGAGGAAAGCGTAATATACGCCACCTCGAGTTAGCAAGCGAAAGCGCCTAACTCACTGCTCTTTAACAATTTATCAGACAATC
>NZ_JBJNMB010000009.1:0-266683 GCF_052168755.1 Serratia sp. CY43202 | reverse complement strand
ACCTGACCCCATGCCGAACTCAGAAGTGAAACGCCGTAGCGCCGATGGTAGTGTGGGGTCTCCCCATGCGAGAGTAGGACACTGCCAGGCATCAAATAAAGCCGAAAGCCCTGAACTGATGTTCAGGGCTTTTTGCTATGCGTAAAATGGAAAATCCCCGTTGTAATCCGCTTCAGCTTTCATCGTACTGTTTAATATTCATCACAAAACCAACGCATTGTTTCTCTGAATATCAGATATTCTTCGTCCGCTATTAAGTTTGGCTGTTAACTTATAAATAACAATAAAGTAACACCTGGCGGCAGGACACCGAATTTCATCATTGCTATGGCTCGGAGAAAACATCATGACAGAAACAACCTCGGCTCTTGGGGATGAGCACGGCACCGAACAGGGAGCGCTGGATAACAAGAAACGCATTTTCGCTATCGTCGGGGCTTCGTCAGGCAATCTGGTGGAGTGGTTTGATTTTTACGTCTACTCCTTCTGCTCAATCTACTTTGCTGCCTCATTTTTTCCGGCGGGCAACAGTACGACACAGCTGCTGCAAACCGCCGGGGTATTCGCCGCCGGCTTCTTCATGCGACCTATCGGAGGTTGGTTATTCGGCTACATCGCTGACAAGCATGGCCGGAAAAACTCGATGCTGATTTCGGTCTGCATGATGTGCGCCGGATCGCTGGTGATCGCCTGCCTGCCGACTTATGAATCAATCGGCAGCTGGGCGCCGGCGCTGCTGCTGATTGCCCGCCTGTTCCAGGGGTTGTCGGTAGGGGGGGAGTATGGCACCAGCGCCACCTACATGAGCGAGGTGGCAATCAAGGGGCGGCGTGGCTTCTACGCCTCGTTCCAGTACGTGACGCTGATCGGCGGGCAACTGTTGGCGCTGCTGGTTTTGGTGATCCTGCAGCAAATATTGTCTGGCGAAGAGCTGAAAGCCTGGGGATGGCGTATTCCGTTTGCCTTGGGGGCGGTGTTGGCGGTGGTGGCGCTGTACCTGCGCCGCTCGCTGAATGAAACCTCCGATGCGAAGACGCGTAACCACAAAGATGCCGGTTCGCTGACGGGGCTGTGGAAGAACCGCAAGGCGTTCCTGATGGTGCTGGGCTTTACCGCCGCCGGTTCGCTGACCTTCTACACCTTCACCACCTACATGCAAAAATACCTGGTGAACACCGCTGGTATGGACGCCAAGCTGGCCAGCGCCATCATGACCGTGGCGCTGTTCGTCTTTATGCTGCTGCAGCCGGCGGTAGGCGCGTTTTCGGACAAAATCGGCCGTCGCAGCTCGATGCTGATCTTCTCAGCCTTCGCCACGGTGTTGACGGTGCCGATCCTGTTTGCCTTGAAAGAGGTGACCAACCCCTTTATGGCGTTCGGTCTGATCGTGTTGGCGCTGTTCGTTGTCAGCTTTTACACCGCGATCAGCGGGTTGCTTAAAGCCGAGATGTTCCCGCCGGAGGTACGCGCGTTAGGGGTAGGCTTGTCTTATGCGGTGGCGAATGCCCTGTTCGGTGGTTCGGCGGAATATGTCGCGTTGTCGCTTAAATCGTTTGGCGTGGAGAACGCTTTCTTCTGGTATGTCTCCGGCATGTGCCTGCTGGCGCTGCTGGTCTCGCTCCGGTTGCATCGCAAAGGCAAGGAGATACAGCTGTAATAAAAACCCCGGCCTTGGCCGGGGTCAGCATACCGCTTACAGGATACGGCTAATCAGCCGATCGATGCGGATACGGCGCAGACGCCGAATCAGCTTACGCACCTTGATCGGGTACTGCTGAATGCTTTGCAGCTCCTGATAATGGCCGACCACGGTGGTGTGAGTGCGGATGCATTCCAGCTCTTTTTGCCGCTGCTCGCGCATTTCCTGCTTGGGATCGTGGATCAGAATGGCGTTTTCCAGATCCAGCCGCCAGGCGCGCGGGTTGAGGTTATTGCCGGTAATCAGCTGCCACTCTTCGTCTACCCACATGCCTTTCAGGTGATAGCTGTTATCGCCATCCTTCCACAGACGCACGATCAGCTGCCCGGTGTCGATATAACGCTGCAAGCGGCTCAGAAAGCGGCGCAGGTTGATCTCGTACAGGTAGGGCAGCGCGCCGATGATTTTGAACGGCTGGTCCTCTGGAATATAGAAGTCGTTGGCGGTCTTGTCGCCGACGATGATCTCCACCTGTTTGCCCTGGCGCAGCAGATAAATGATGTTGCGCACCAGCAGCGCCGGCAGGTTGAAATAGGGAGTACACAGCGTCAGTTTCTGGTCGGCGCACGACATCAGGTGATGAATGGTTTTATTCAGCACGCTTTGCTTGCCAAGCCCAACCAGCGGCGTCACCGCCAGCTCATCGTTGCCGGCCTTGCCGCGGAAGTGGTAACCCGCGCGGCGCAGGGCGAAACGGAACAGACGGGTCTCGTTTTTGATCTCCGGGCTTTTCGGCCGATCGCTGCGATCGAGGCGTTGTACGGCGCCGGCGGTGAGCAGATGCTGCTTGATGTAATCGATCAGGGTATCGGCCAACACCTCATTGGTGATCAGCTGGTAGCGATCGTAACGGTATTTCTCATGCTGATGCAGATAAACGTCGTTGATGCTGGCGCCGCTGTAGATCACGGTATCGTCGACCACAAAGCCCTTCAGGTGCAGAACGCCCAACGCTTCGCGGGTATTGACCGGCACGCCGTAGATCGGCACCGACTGTTCCGGATGTTGGCTGGCCATGGCGCAGTACCAGTCGGCGTTGGTATTGGCGGCGGCGGCGCCGATTCGCCCGCGCTGTGCGCGGTGCCAGTCGACCAGTACGCAGATTTCCAGCTCGGGCCGACGCTGCTTGGCTTGATACAGCGCGTTGAGGATCTCGCGCCCGGCGTCGTCATGCTCCAGATACAGGGCCACCAGATAGATGCGTTGGGTGGCGTTGGCGATGGCGCTCAGCAGCGTGGTGCGAAAATCGGACGGCGCGTACAACGTACGAACATCAGCAACCGTCTGGGGGAGTTTGGGCAGTTGTGCAAGGTGTTGTTGATGTTTGCTACGTTTAAATTTTGACAACATCACAGTGCGTTTCTTCTCTCATGATTGATGGCCGGAACGCCACAGGCATAAAAACAATAAACCGAATAATCGGGCGATAATACCATTAGTTGCCCCGATTGTGCGTATGTTTTGGCGTTAAGTGGTGGATTCGTAGCGCATTGCGACGCAGGTCACTGCGCGTCGGCGGCCTGCAGCGGCAGCGTCAGATTGACGATGCCGTCCTCAAGCTGCACCTCGATGCCAAAGCCCAGTCGCTGCGCCAGCGCGATCATGCCGCGGTTATTCGGCATGGTGATGCCGCTCAGGCGGGTCAGGCCATGCGCGCGCGCGTAGGCGATCATTTTCTCCAGCAGCTGACGGCCCAGGCCCACGCCTTTGAGATCGGAACGCACCAGTACGGCGAACTCGGCGTCGGTGTTGTCCGGATCGGACAGCGCGCGGGTCACACCGATGATCTCGTCTGCGCGCACCGCCACAAAGGCCATTTCTCGATCGTAGTCGATCTGCGTCATGTTGGCCAAATCGTCATGGGTAAACTCGTTGATCTCGCTGAAGTAGCGGTAATAGAGATCTTCCTTGGTCACCCGGTCGATGAAATGCTTCAGTGCCGGCTCGTCTTCCGGCAGGATAGGGCGGAACAGGCATTGGCTGCCGTCTTTCAGCGCGATGGTCTCTTCCAGCTCATGCGGATAAGGCCGAATCGCCAGCCGCGCCTGCGGATCGCCGCTGAACGGTGCGAGCTGCATCGAAACGTCCAGCAGGGTGAACTCGCTGCCGGAAGCCAGCACCGGGTGAATATCCAGCCGGGCGATCTCAGGGCAGTCAAGGATCAGGTTGGAAACCTGCACCAGCAAGCGGCTCAGCCCGGAGATATCTAAAGGCCGCAGTGCGCTGCGCCCGCGGATCTTGCCGCCTTTCACCGCCTGCAGCACCAGATAACGCGCCAGCGCCATATTCAACGGCGGCAGCGCGACCGCGACCTGATTTTCCTGGCGCCACTCTACGCCGCCTTCTCCCAGCATGATCAACGGGCCGAAAATGGCATCCTGCTCCACGGCGATGCGCAGCTCCTGGGCGCCGGCGCGGTTGGCCATGCTCTGCACCAACAGGCCGTGGATGCGCGCCTGAGGATAGGTACGCTTCACGCGGTCGAGGATCGCCTCCGCCGCGCGTTGCACTTCGGTCGCGGTGCGCAGGTAGAGCATCACGCCCTGAACTTCCGATTTGTGCGGGATATCCGGCGAGCGCAGCTTCAGCGCCACCGGGTAGCCGATCTGCTCGGCGATGTGCACCGCTTCGGCGCTGTCTTCGGCGATCCAGGTCGGCAGGGTGCTCAGATCGTAGGCCTGCAGAATGGATTGCACCTCGTGGGTATCCAACTGGGTAGCGCCTTCGGCCAGCGCCTGATGAATCAGGCGGTGGGCATCGGCGGTATTGGCGGTCAGGCCGACCGGCAGCGCCGGCGTCTCCTTCAGCTGCTTCTGGTTGCGGCGGTATTCCACCATATGCATAAAGGCGGTGACCGCGCCTTCCGGCGTGCGGTAGGTGGGAATGGCGGCCTCGGTAAACAGCCGGCGCGCCTCTTGAGAAGAGTATTCGCCGCACCAGTTGGTCAGCAAGGTGATGCGCTTGCCGCGCGCATGGCGATGCAGCGCGTCAATCAGCCGCTGCGCCGTGGCGGTGCCCGGCGCCGCCGCACTCGGCGCATGGATCAGAAGCAGCGCGTCATAGTCGTGGCTGTCGAGCAGCGCTTCGAGAGCCGCCAGGTAGCGCTGCGGCGTGGCGTCGTCGCGCAGATCGAGCGGGTTGCCGGCGCGAATGAAATCCGGCAGCGCATCGCTCAGCGTCGCCAGGCTTTCCTCGCTCAGCGTCGCCAGCTTGCCGTTGCGGCCGAGCAGTTCGTCCAGCGCCATCGCCGCCGGCGCCGCCCCGTTGCTGACGATCATCAACCGTTCCCCCCGCAGCGGATGCATATGGCTGAGGGTTTCCACCGCGGAGAACAGCTCATGGGTATCCTGCACGCGCAGCAGGCCGGCGCGCTGGATGGCGGCGTCATAAGCGGCGTCCAGCCCCAGCTGGCTGTTGAGCAGCAATTGCGCCTGTTGGCTGCGGCCGCTTTTGATCACCAGAATGGGCTTGTTGCGCGAGGCGCTGCGCGAGGCGGAGAGAAAGCGTCGTGCGTCGCTGATGTTTTCCAGATACAGCAGGATGGCGCTGGTCTTGCTGTCGCGCGCCAAAAAGTCGAGCAGGTCGTCGACGTCGATGTCCAGGCTGTCGCCCAGCGCGATGAAGTAGGAGAAGCCGACTTCGCGCTGCTGCGCCCAGTCGAGAATGGTGTTGGCCACGGCGGCGGACTGCGAGATAAACGCCAGCTTGCCCTTTTGGATCGGCACCGGCGAGAAGCTGGCGTTGATGCCCTGCCACGGCGCCAGCAGCCCCAGGCTGTTGGGGCCTAACAGCCGCATGGCGTGGCGCTGCGCGCAGGCCTTCAGCTCGGCGAACTGTTCCGGTGGCGAAGAGAGCACGATGGCGGTTTTGCAGCCGCGTTGGCCCAGCGCGTCGATCAGCGCCAGATTACGCTTGGCGTGGGTGCAGATGATCGCCAGATCCGGCGTCAGCGGCAGGCTGGCGACGTCGGGATAGGCCATGACGCCGCATACCGCCTTGTAGCGTGGCGTAACCGGCAAGATGGGCCCGCCGAAACCGCCGGCCAGCAGGTTGCTCATCATCAGGTTGCCGGCGCGGCCCGGCTGCTGCGAAGCGCCCAGCACGGCGATCGATTTGGGACGTAGTAGCGCTTCTAACCCTCGCTGGCTCATGCACGGCTCCTTTTGGCAACGTTACGCCTGATTTTAGGCGTTTTATGGCTACATTGCTGTGACCGGTGCCTCCGGCCGGGTCGGTTTTCCCGCCAGATACTGTTGACGGAAATAGCGGAAATGCTGATTCAATCCGTCGGCGGCCGGCAGATCGCCCGCCTGTTGCAACAGGGCGGCGGCCACTTCCGCCGTGCAGTGCTGCTCGGCGCGGCTGGCTTCGCGCAGCTGATAGTCGGATGCGGCATCGACGTTGAGTGAAAACACCGGGAATTGATTGAGATACGGGCTTTTACGGAACATTTTGCGCGCTTCTGCCCAGGTGCCGTCCAGCATGATGAACAGCGGCGGTTTACCGCCGACGGGCAGCTCATTGAACACCGGCCGTTCGGCGTCGGCGTAGGACGCGGGGAACACCACATAAGGCTGCCGCGTCGGATCGTTGATGGCTGCCAGCAGGGCGGGATCGACCTCGGTACGCGACCAGAGGAACGCCTGGGTGTCCGGCAGGATATCGGCGATCAGGCGCCCGGTGTTGCTGGGCTTGAGCGGCTCGGCGCCGAACATGATCAGGCAGAAGCGGCTGCCGGCCTGCTGCGGGCGAATGGTGTCACACAGGCAGTTTTTATGCGGCAGCAGGCAACCCTGACAACGCGCCACCCGGCAACCGCGCGCCAAAAAAGGGCGGGTGGCGCGGTCTAAACGGAATTGGCGCAGGCGAAGTACGGCGTTGTCGGTCATAACGATCCTGGGGGAAAAACCGCTATTGTAACGCAGAAAAAAGCCCGCCGGGAGGGGCGGGCTCGATCGGGGCGCGTTCGCGCGCGATGGCGGGATACGGCCTATACTTGCGGAATCACACTAACTCGTTGAGCCAGTTGTCAAACGGCGCTTTTGGCATCGCGCCGTTGAGCATGTCGACCATCTTGCCCTGACGGAACACCATGATGGTCGGGATGCTGCGGATGCGGAAACGGGCGCTCAGCTCCGGTTCGGCTTCGGTGTTCACTTTCACGAAGCGCACTTTGCCGGCGCGCTCTTCGGCCACGTCTTCAAAGATCGGCGCAAAGCTGCGGCACGGGCCGCACCACGGCGCCCAGAAATCGACCACGACCGGCAGATCGTCCTGCAGCAACTGGTCCAGCGTGGCGGCGGTGGCGTTGATCACTTCACCGTCGAAGAGCTCGTGGCCGCAGCGGCCGCATTTCGCGTTGTCCGCCAGACGTTCTTCCGGCACACGGTTGGTGGCATTGCAAGCTGCACAAACTGTATTCATGTTGACCTCGGGTACTGAGAAAGCCGGGTCCCCGCAACGCGGTTGCGGAGATGTTTCTTTAATGCTGACAATTATCGGCAAAACCCGGCGCGTGAACAATGAGGTTTGTTCAATGGATGTGATAGTTGGGAGCTTTTAGCGCAAGTTGGTGGCTTCGTGCACCAACATCAGGTAATCTTCGCGCCCTGCGCGTTGGTGGAGAAGACAATGAACGATTCATTTAGTGGCAAGAACGGTAAAGTCAAAGTGATGTACGTCCGCAATGACGACGACAATGGCGATGACCGCAACAAGAATAAACGTCCGGCTGGCAAAGGCCGTCCGGCTGACGGTGCGCGCTCGGGCCGCACTGGTCAAGACAAGGCGCGTGGCGGCAACGATCGCCGCGGCGCCGACTCCCGCCGCAGTGAAAGCGATCGTCCTCGCCGTCCGGCGCGCACTGAAGATCGCGGTGGCAACGAGTCACCGTGGAGAACCGTCTCGCGGGCACCGAATGAAGAGCCGGCGTTCGATCACGGTGGCATCAGCGGCAAAAGCTTCATCGATCCGGAACAGCTGCGCCGCCAGCGCGCGGAAGAAACCCGCGTTTACGGTGAAAACGCCTGTCAGGCGCTGTTCGCCAGCCGCCCGGAAGCGATCGTGCGCGCCTGGTTCGTGCAGTCGGTCACGCCGCGCTTCCGTGAAGCGCTGCGCTGGATGGCGGCTAACCGCAAAGCCTACCACGTGGTGGATGAGGAAGAGCTGGCCAAGGCTTCCGGCACCGAGCACCACGGCGGCGTCTGCTTCCTGATCAAAAAGCGTCAGGGCCTGGATGCGCAGACCTACCTGAAAACCGCACCGGCGACCGACTGCGTGCTGGCGCTGGAAGAAGTGGGCAACCCGCACAACCTGGGCGCCATCGTCCGTTCGTGCGCCCACTTCGGCGTCAACGGCGTGCTGCTGCAGGATCCGGCGCTGCTGGAGTCCGGCGCGGCTGTGCGTACCGCAGAAGGCGGCGCGGAGCACATCAAGGCGATCAACGCCGATGATTTCCTGTCGGTGCTGGATACCTTCCGCAAGGCGGGTTACACCATCGTCACCACCTCCAGCCACAAAGGCACCGCGCTGGCGCAGGCCAAGCTGCCGGCCAAGATGGTGCTGGTGCTGGGCCAGGAGCGTGACGGCCTCAGCGACGGCGCCTGGCAACAGGGCGACATGAACGTGTCTATCGGCGGCACCGGCAAAGTGGAAAGCCTGAACGTTTCCGTGGCGACCGGCATTCTGCTGGCGGACTGGTGGCGTCAGAATCAGGCGTAATCTGTTCTACGTCGGATAAAAAAACGGGCGCCCCAGGGCGCCCGTTTCGTTTATTGAAGCTTAGTGAGCGCCGCCGCCGCCACCGCCGCCAGAGCTGAACGGCGGTTTCGCCACCCATACCAGCACCAGCAGTACCAGGAACACCCCGGCCGACAGCCAGAAGATCTCGTTGGCGGAGATGATCAGGCCCTGCGCGGTGATCTCGTTGGCGATATACGCCGACGCCTGCTGCTTGCTCATGCCGAGCTGCTCCAGTTGCCGGTACATCTCCTGCGACTGCGGGTTGTACGGGTTGACGAACTCCGTCAGCTGCGAATGGTGCTGCGATTCGCGCTGCGTCCACAGGGTGGTGGTGATCGAGGTACCGATCGAGCCCGCCAGGGTTCGCGTGAAGTTCGACAGGCTCGATGCCGCCGCCATACGCTCCGGCGGCAGGCCGGACAGCGTAATGGTGGTCAACGGCATGAAGAAGCAGGCGATGGCGAAGCCCTGGACGAACTGCGGCCAGGCGGAAGCGCCGAAGTCCATGCCCGGTTCAAACGTATAGGCGCGCCAGTAGAAGCACACGGCATACATGATGAAGCTGAAGGTCACCAGCCTGCGCATGTCGAGCCGGTTGCCGAACTTGCCGATGATCGGCGACAGCAGCACTGGGATCAGCCCGACCGGCGCCGACGCCAGCCCGGCCCAGGTGGCGGTATAGCCGTACACCTCTTGCAGCAGCTGCGGCAACAGCACGATGGCGCCGAAATACAGCATGTACGCAAGACTGATGCACAGGCAGCCGATGGTGAAGTTGCGCGACTTGAACAGCGACAGATCCACCACCGGATGGTCATCCGTCAGCTCCCAGACCACCAGGAACAACAGCGCTACGACCGCCACGACGGTCAGGGTGATGATCTCGGTCGAGTTGAACCAGTCCAGCTCCTTGCCCTGATCGAGCATCACCTGCAGCGAACCGATGCCGACGATCAGCAGCACCAGTCCAACCGTGTCGATCGGTTTGATCTCGGTTTTGGTTTCTCGCCCCTTCAGCGTCGCCATCGCCGCCATGATAACGAAGGCGCCGATCGGGATGTTGATGAAGAAGATCCAACCCCAATGGTAGTTGTCGCTGATGTAACCGCCGAGGATCGGCCCGAAGATCGGCGCGACGATAACGGTCATTGACCAGAGCGCCAGGGCCATCGCTCGCTTGGCGGGCGGGTAGTTGTTCAGCAACAGGCTCTGCGACAGCGGGATCAGCGGCCCGGCCACCACGCCCTGGATCACGCGGAAGAAGATCAGCATGCCGAGGCTGTTGGAGATGCCGCACAGCCAGGAAGCGAGGACGAACAGCGCGGTGGACCAGAGGAACAGCCGCACTTCGCCGATGCGCTTCGCCAGCCAGCCGGTGATCGGGATCGAGATGGCGTTCGCCACGCCGAACGAGGTGATCACCCAGGTCCCCTGCGAGTTGGAAGACCCGAGGTTACCGGCAATGGTGGGGATCGCCACGTTGGCGATGGTGGAGTCCAGCACCTGCATGAAGGTCGCCATGGCGAGCGCGACCGTCATCCAGGCGAGCTGGGCGCCTTCAAGCGGTTTCTGTGGCAAGATGGCCTCCCGCGCGCTTAGCCGGCGTTCGCATGGATCACGTCAGCGATCAGCTGGTTAACCGGCGCCAGATTCAACGCCAGCGCGTCGCTCTGGTACAGCGGTTTGTCGCGCACCACGTCAGAGAGCACGCGGCCGTCCAGATTGGCGGTGTCGACGGTCACCAGCGTCGAAAGACCGATGCGCAGCGGATGATCGGCCACCTGCTTGGCGTCGAGCTCAATACGCACCGGCAGACGTTGCACCACCTTGATCCAGTTGCCGGTGGCGTTCTGGGCCGGCAGCAGCGAGAAGGCGCTGCCGGTGCCCATGTCGATACCGACCACTTTGCCTTGATACACCACGTCATCGCCGTAGACATCGCTGACTACCGTTGCCGGCTGGCCGATGCGCATGTTGGCGATCTGGGTTTCCTTGAAGTTGGCGTCAACCCAGATGTGATCGGCCGGCACCACCGCCATCAGCGGCGAACCGGCGGCGATCTGCGCGCCGACCTGCACGCTGCGGCGCGAGACATAACCGGTAATGGGGCTGATCACTTTGGTACGCTGCAGCGCCAGCCAGGCGTCACGCATCTGCGCGGCGGCCTGTTGGATTGCCGGCTGCTGTTCCAGCGGGGTATTCAGTACCATCGCCTGGTTGGCGTTGTATTGCTGCACCGCCACTTCCAGCGCGGCCTTGGCGCTGTCGACCGCATCGCGAGCGTGTTGCAGCTCTTCGCGGCCGATGGCGTCAACGCTGCCCAGCACCACGCGGCGTTTCAGATCGTTCTCGGCCTTGCTCAGATCGGTCTTGCGCAGGGCGATGTTGGCCTGATACTGCTTGCTATTGATGATCAGCTGGTGGGTCTGACGCACGCTGTTGGCCAGGCCGGTTTTGGCGCGTTCAAACGCCTGCTCGGCATCGGTCGGATCGAGCGTCAGCAGTACGTCGCCCTGCTTGACGTAGTCGGTGTTGTCGAAATTGACGCTGTTCACGCTACCGGACACCTGGGCCATGATCTGCACCTGGTTGCCGGAGACGTAGGCGTCGTCGGTTTCCTGATGATGACGCAGCACCAGGAACCAATACACTAAGTAAGCCACCCCTATAACAATGAAAATAACCGTCAGCAACAGCAGCCAAAATTTACGCTGCTTCTTTTTGCCGCTCGGCTGCTGCGGGTTTTGGATTTCCGCGCTCGCGCTCATGGTGTTCTCCAAGCCTTATATTATTATGCTTTCGAATCCGCTGCGGCCGGGGCCTGATAGCCACCGCCCAGCGCACGGATCAGTCCTATCTTCGCCTGCAGTAAGTTGCTGCTGGCATTTAACTCCGCCTGTTGCTGCTGCAATAGCTGCGTCTGGCTGGTCAACAGATCGTCGCGCCCGATAATCCCTGCCTGGTAACGGGCGTTAGCGACCTGATACACCTGTTGCATCGACTGGGCCGCGGACGCCGCCTGCAGCTGCTGTTGCGCAGAACTCTGCTGGATGGTGATGGCGTCGGCGGTTTCCTGTACCGCATTCAGGATGGTTTGGTTATAGGATTCCACCGCTTCGTCATACAGCGCGGATTCCTCGCCCAGCTTGCTGCGCAGCGCCCCGGCGTGGAAGATCGGCAGCGAAATCGCCGGCATCACGTTCCAGGCCTGGCTGGCCGCTTCAAACAGATTCGGGCTGGTGCCACTGGTGTTGGTGGTCATCAGGCCGGCGAAGGCTGAAATGGTCAGGCTGGGGTAAAACTCCTTACGCGCGGCGCTGACGCGCTGGCTGTAAGACTCCACCAGCTGGCGTTGCGCGGCGATGTCCGGGCGTTTGCCCAGCAGATCCGCCGTCAGCTCGCCCTGCGGTGCCATCAGGTTGTCTGCGGGCAACGGCACCTGACGCAGGTGCTGCATGGCGTTCGGCCCTTGGCCCGCCAGCGCGGCGAGCTGGTGTCTGAGCTGTTCGATTTGCGACTGCAGCTGCAGGATCTGCTGTTTGGCGACGTCGGACTGCGCCTGGGTTTGTTGCGGCACGTCGACGCCGGTCAGCCCGGCCTGATAGCGCTGTTGGCGCAGCGCGGTCAGGCGTTCATTGTTGTTTACTTCCTGCTGCAGTAGCTTTTCGAGCGCCAGATTGCTTTGCAGCTGGTAGTAGGCGGACGCCACCGAACTGGTCAGCGTCAGCGCCGCCTGTTCCTGCTCGGCGCGCGCAGCGTTCACTTGCGCTTTGGCGGCGTTCACCTGGTTGCGGTATTTACCCCACCAGTCGAATTCGTACGCCAGGTTCAACCCCAGGGAGTTGGAGCTTGAATAGATCGGCTTATGCGGATACCCCAACCCCATATTGACGTTTTGCGGCACGCGTTGACGCTGGGTGCTGGCGTTCAGATCCAGGTTCGGCCCGTTGGCGGCGTTGGCTTCGCCCACCACGCTCTGCGCTTCGCGCACGCGGGCGGCGGCTTGACGCAGGGTCGGCGAGTTTTGCAGCGTCTGCGTCATCAGGGCATCCAACTGCGGATCCTTGAGGGCGCGCCACCACTGCGGGCTGACGGCCAGCGAACTGACTTTCGGCTGAGCCAACTGCAGGCTCTGCGGATCCATCAGCGTGGATTGCGGGGCAATATTATCGGTAGAAGCACACCCGGCCAGCAGCAATACGGCGAACAGCGGGGTGAATCTCCAGTTAAATGGGGATCGCATAATAGGTACCTGAACAGAAATTGTGAATTAGGATAACTGTTCTGTGATTTCCATTTGATCCAGACGTGCCAGCAATTTGCGCGTCAGCTGTTCCAGCTGTTTTTGCTCATCGTCGGTCAGCGTGGACCACAGGAAATGCAGACATTGGTGCTGCGGCGGCAGCAGTTGACTGAGAAATTCTTCCCCCTGCGGCGTCAGATGCAGATGCAGGCAGCGGCGATCGTTATCGCTTTCACGGCGCTCGATCCAACCGCGTTTCTCCAGCTCGTCGGCGATGCGGGTCGCATTGGTGCGCGAGGAGCCTAAGGCAGAGCTTAGCTCAGAAGGTTGGATGCTGTGGCTCTCCTGCGCATCCAGGGTAATCAGCGCCATAAACAGTGTTTCGTTAATCCCCTGCGCCTTCAGCATCTTGTTGCGATTTTCCAGCAACTTGCCTTGCATGTGCATGCACAGGCGGGTCAGCAGGATTTCCTGATACGGGAAATCTTTCTGCCGGGTGGCGCGGAAATTCAGCATTTGTTCTATGGGGGCAAACGAGCTTTCCATAATTTAGGGCCTCATTAATTTCGTTCGAGATAGTAACGACGGTGACTAATAATGTAAATGTTCAGCCGTGCGGATAATTTAGCAATTCGTGTCATTTGTCAGAGTTTGTAAAGATGTGGCGCATGAAAACGCCAAAGCGAAGCCAAACGTTCGGCGCGGCGTCAGCCTGGACCGAAAAGCATTAACAGCTTTAATGTGACGCCAAAGGCCGTCGCGCCGAGCAGCGTCGACAGAATGATGCTTTTACTGCGGTAGAAGCACAGCGCCAGCGCGGCGAACCCCGCCAACGTCGGCAGCAGCTTGTCCGGTTCGCGCATCACCACCGGCGTGCTGGAGACCACCAGCAGGGCGCAGATCGAGGCGATGCCAATGCTGTCGAGTAGCAGGGCGGCTTTACCGCGTTTGAGGCCGGGCTGGGCGCGCGCCGGCGCCAGCCGCAGCGGCAGATAACGGAACAGGTAATTGGCGCAACCCACCACCAGGCCGATCACCAGCACATCAGTGTTCATGGCTGGCCTCCGCAGGGGCAGGTTGGAACAGAGCGGCGACGCAACCGGCGCCGATGCCGGCCAAAATGGCGACCGGGATGGAGAACAGCACCACGCCGAGCAGCGCACCGGCCAATGAGGCAGCGATGGTCAGGCTCTGCGGGCGCCGGAAAGCAGCCAGCAGGAAACTGAGAAACAGCGCCGGCAGCATGAAGGCCAGCGAGGCCTCGATCACCGGGAACTGCTCCAGCGGGCCGTTGCCGAACAGCGCGCCGAGCGCGGTGCCGGCTACCCAGGAAAGCCAGGAACAGAGCGCGATGCCCAGCATCCAGTTTTCGCTCCAGCTGCGGTTATTGCGCATCAGCTTGGCGGTGGCGGCGGCGAAGACCTCATCGGTCAGACCAAAAGCCCACATTGCCGTTTTACCGGGCGACATGCGCGAGACGATACGGTGACGCAGCGCCGGGCCGTACAGCAGGTGGCGCACGTCCATCGCCATCACCGTCAACGCGGAGACCCACAGCGACATGCCGGCGCTCAGCAGGGCGGTGATCACGAACTGGCTGGCGCCGGCGTAGATGATGCAGGAGAAGAAAAGGCTTTCCAGCGGGGAAAAGCCCAGTTTGACGGCGCTGAGGCCGAAGGCGAACGCCACCGGGACATACCCGATGACGATCGGCAAACTGTCGACGACGCCGTTGGCGAAGGTGGCGCTGACGGCGGGCGGATTGAGGCTGTCTGCAGCTTGGCTTTGCATGGTTGTGGATCGCAGGGTAGATAGGACTTCAATAGTTTATGCCCAGAACATTACCAGAGAGTAAGTAATGTTTATACCCTGCACCGCTAATAAATTTCTTTAGTGACTATTTGCACGATAATCAGATTGTCGCTGGCCCTTGCGGATCGTGGTGCTTGCCGAGCCACCAGGTCAGCAGGTTGAGCAGGCATAACACCCCGCCGGCGGCGGCCACGCCGTACCAGCCGGCATGCTGATAGGCCGAGGCGGAGAGCAGAGAACCGAGCGCGCCGCCGATAAAGTAGCTGGTCATGTAGCCGGCTGTCAGGCGGTTGCGCGCGTCCGGCATGATGCGGTACATCACGCTCTGGTTGGTGACGTGCACCGCCTGCACCGCCAGATCGAGGATCAGAATGCCGGCGATCAGCGCCCATAGCGACTGTTTGGCTAACGCGATAGGGATCCAGGACAGCAGTAACAACACCAGGCCGACGGTGGTGGTCAACCCGGCTTTACCTTTGTCCGCCAGATGTCCGGCGCGCGAAGCGGCCAGCGCCCCGGCGGCGCCCACCAGGCCGAACAGCCCGATCACCCCCTCGGAATAGTTGAACGGCGGCGCGGCGAGCAGAAAGGCCATTGAGGTCCAGAGCACGCTGAAGTTGGCGAACGAAAGGGCGCCGAGGATGGCGCGGGTGCGCAGCAACGGCGTGCGGCAGAACAGGCTGAAGATCGAGGCCAGCAGCTGCGGATAGTTCAGCCCGGAGTGTTGCTTATAGCGCGGCAGCGCGCGCCACAGGATCAGCGCCATCAGGATCATCAGCACGCTGGCGACCCAGTAAATGGTGCGCCAGCCGCCGAACGACGCCAGCGCGCCCGCGACGGTTCGCGCCAGCAGGATGCCGAGCAGCAGGCCGCTCATGATGATGCCAACGGTCTTGCCGCGCTTTTCCGGGTGGGCCAGCGTGGCGGCCAGCGGCACCAGGATCTGCGCCACCACCGAGAACAGCCCGGTGAGCGCGGTGCCGAGGATCATCATCGGCAGCGTGGCGGAGGTGGCGGTGATCAGCATGCCGCCGGCGGCCAGCAGCGTCATGAAGACGATCAGGCCGCGGCGTTCGAACATGTCGCCGAGCGGCACCAGCAGCAGCAGGCCGGTGGCGTAACCGAGTTGCGCGGCGGTGACGATAAAGCCGGCCTGGTTGACCGACAGGTTGAAACTGGTGGCGATGGTTTCCAGCAGCGGTTGCGCGTAATAGTTGCTGGCGACCGCCAGGCCGGTGGCGATGGCAATCAGCACGGTCAGCGCCGGGCTGAGGCCCGGATGGGCGTTTTGTGGATTCATGATTTTTTCATCACGGGAAGAAGATAGCGCGCAGTATCCGGCAACGCGTCTGTGGAAACCAATGTATAATTTTCATTTGATTTATCTCATTTCAAGATAGATGCCATGAACCTGAAACAGATCCGCTATGCGCTGGCGGTGGCGGAAGAACAGAGTTTCACCCGGGCGGCGCAGCGCTGCCATACGGTGCAGTCGGCGCTCAGCCACCAGATCGCAAAACTGGAAGAAGAGCTGGGCTGTACGCTGTTTGAACGCACCTCGCGACGGGTGCGGTTGACCCCCGCCGGCCAGGCTTTCATTCCGTCGGCGCAGCGCCTATTGGCGGCGCAGCAGGCGCTGGTGGAAGAGGTGACCGCCGCCGGCGATGCGGTGTCCGGCACCCTGACCATCGGCACAATTTCAACCATAAACGCGATTGATCTGACCGAAAAACTCGACAAGTTTCATCGCCACTATCCGGCGGTGAACATCCGCCTGTACGTTGGCATGAGCGAAGCCCTGCTGGAGGATGTGCGTCAGCAGAAGTGCGATATGGCGTTCGTCGGCATCTGGCCCGGCGATGTCGATTTACTGCCGATGTCGCACCGGCAGTTGACCGATGAGCCATTGGTGGCGCTGGTGGCGCCGCAGCACCCGCTGGCCAACCGCGAGCGGGTGAACCTGCAGGCGCTCGCGGAAGTGCCGCTGGTGGATTTCTACAGCGGCACCGGTGCGCGACGCCAAACCGATCGCGCCTTCCAGGCGACGGGTATCCGCCGGCACGTCAGTTTTGAAATCGATCATATCGAATGGCTGGAAAATCTGGTGCGGCGCGGATTGGCGGCGGGTATCGTACCTGTCTCGACCGCGCAACGCTTAAGTGCGCTGGTGTCGATTCCGATTGAAGACGGGCCGCGGCGCCAGGTGTATTGCATCTGGCCGCAGCCTTTGTCGAACGCCGCCGCACGTTTTTTACAGTTCAGCGGCATCGATATGGCGGGGTAGGGGCGCGGCAAAGGCGGCGCCCCTGAACGGTTACGACTTCGCCGCTTCGGCGGCGGTTTTCACCCAGCCGTCGAAGGTCGCCTGGTGCGCCTTGATCCAGCCGTTAACGTGGTTCTGGATATCGGCCTCCGAAGCCTGGCCTTCATGCATGCGCAGGTTTTGCGCATTGATGTCGGCGATCGGCAGCTTCATGATGGCGAACAGCTTGGCGGCCGCAGGATTGGCTTCGGCCCACTGCTTGTTGGCGGCGATGCGCATGGTGTTGACCGGGAAGCCGTAGTTGGCGCCGTTAGGCAGCTTGGTGTCGACGTTCTTCTGCTCGCCCGGCAGCGAAGAGAATGGCACCTGCAGCCAGACCACGTCGCGGCCCGGCACCATCACATCACTGACCCAGTACGGTGTCCAGGTGTAATACAGCACCGGTTTGCCCTCTTTGTAGCGGGTGATGGTGTCGGCGATCATCGCCGCGTAGTTGCCCTGGTTGTGCTCGACGGTATTGCTCAGGCCATAGGCCTTGATGTGGTGGTTGATCACCGCTTCGCAGCCCCAACCCGGGGTGCAGCCAGTCAGATCGGCCTTGCCGTCGCCGTTAGTGTCGAACAGCTTGGCGATCTTGGGATCCTTGAGCTGTTCGACGTTGGTGATGTGATACTGCTCGGCGGTTTTCTTGTCGATCAGGTAACCCTGCGCGGCGCCGTTGACGTAGACGCCTTCACGGTAGAACTTGGCGTCGCCGCCGGCGGCCTTGTACTGATCGGCGTGCAGCGGGTCCCAGTTGACCGCGATAAAGGTCGCATCGCCGGAGGCAATGGAGGTGTAGGCGACGTTGTAATCCACTTCACGCGGTTCCTTCACGTCGTAACCCAATTTCTCCAGCGCCTTGCTGACCAGCAGCGTCTGGAACGTCTCTTCGGAAATGGTGCTTTGCACCGGCTGTACCGCGATCCCCTTGCCGGGTAAGTCTGCCGCGATGGCGCTCTGTGAGCCAATCAGCGTCGTCAGGGCGAGAGCCCAGATGCCCGTGGTGCGCATAGTGTTTCCCTCTTTCGATGTGGTGGTGTCATAGCCCGCCGGGGCCGCAGCCGCCGGCGGGAAAAGCGTCAGGCCTGTTTGATGAACGGGCGAGTCAGCAGCCCGATGGGGCCACGGCGATACCAGCGGCCGATGCCCTTGCTGCGGCGATCGCGCCCCAGCGATTGGGTGAGGCGATCGAGAATGATCGCCAGGATCACGATGCCGACCCCGCCGACGGCTGCCAGGCCCATGTCCAACCGGCCGATGCCGCGCAGCACCATCTGCCCCAGACCGCCGACCGCGATCATCGAGGCAATGACCACCATCGACAGCGCCAACATCAGCGTCTGGTTCACGCCGGCCATGATGGTCGGCATCGCCAACGGCAGCTGCACCTTGAACAGCAGCTGCCGCGGGCTGGCGCCGAAGGATTCGGCGGCCTCGATCAGATCTTCCGGCACCTGCTTGATGCCCAAAATGGTCAGGCGCACAATCGGCGGCAGCGCGAAGATAATGGTGACCACCACGCCCGGCACGTTGCCGATGCCGAACAGCATGACGATCGGCACCAGGTAAACGAAGGCCGGGGTGGTTTGCATCGCGTCGAGCAGCGGCCTTATCACCTTGGCGGCGTGCTTGCTGCGCGCCAGCCAGATGCCGAGCGGCAGGCCGATAAGAATGCAGAAGAACAGCGCGGTCAGCACCAGCGCCAGCGTAACCATCGCCTGCGACCAGGCGCCGATGGCGCCGATGGCGACCAGGGAGAGCAGCGTGGCGGCGCCCATGCCGAGGCCCGAGACCTGCCAGGCGAGCAGCGAGAACACCAGAATGGCGATCGGCGCCGGCATGCCCAGCAGCAATTGCTGGAAGCCACTCAAGATCATATCCACCGGCACGCGAATGCCCTGGAACAGTGGGCGGAAGTGCAGCACCAGCCAGTCGATGCCTTGCGTGACCCAGGAGTCGAACGGCACCCAGGCCTTATGGAACGGGTCGAGCAGGCTGAAGTGTTCAGGCTGCGCCGGGGCGCTGCTGAGCCAATCTGCGCCTTGTCCGGCGGCGTCATGAGCGGCCGGCGGCGGCGCGCTGGACCAGGCGTCGCCGGCGTTGGCGCCGGCATCTGCCGGTGCGGTAGCCCAGGGATCTTGGGTTTGCGTGGTATCACTCATTGGTTGAGCCCTCCTTGTCCAACGCCTGCAGCAGCATGGCCTTGGAGATGATGCCGAGATAGTTATGTTCTTCGCTCACCACCGGCACCGCGCAGGGCGCCTGGGCGACCAGGGAAATAAGATCGCTGAGCGGCGTATCGGCCGGCACGGCGGCAGGGGCCTCGAGCAGGGCATCGTCCAGCGTTTGATTGGCGGACAGCGCCTTTTTCAGCGACTCTATCGACACCACGCCAATAAATTTCTTCCCGCGTTCAACAACATAACCATAATCACGGTCCTCATCGCGCAGCAGCTGCAGCGCCGATCGGGGGCCAAAGCCGGGGGTTTTGCGGATCAGCGTCACCGGGCGCCGTTGGGCGATATCCTTGGCGCTGAACACGTGACTGATGTCCACGCCGCGGAAGAAGGTGCGCACATAGTCGTTGGCCGGGTTGTTCAGGATCTCGTCCGGTGTGCCGACCTGGATCACCTCACCGCCCTGCATGATGGCGATGCGATCGCCGATACGCATCGCCTCGTCCAGATCGTGGGAAATAAACACGATGGTGCGCTGATGCTGGGCCTGTAATTTCACCAGCTCATCCTGCATTTCGGTGCGAATTAACGGATCGAGCGCAGAGAAGGCCTCGTCCATCAATAATATATCCGGGTTATTGGCCATGGCGCGGGCTAATCCTACGCGCTGGCGCATACCGCCGGATAATTCATCTGGATAAGACAGCGCATAATTCTCCAGCCCGACCTGACGCAGGGCATCCAGCGCTTTTTCCTGACGTTCCTGCAACGGTATGCCGGCTAATTCCATACCAAAGGCAGTATTATTCAGGACATTCATGTGCGGCATCAGCGCGAATGATTGAAATACCATGCTGATCTTATTTCGCCGCACGGTGCGCAGCGCGGTGTCGGATATTTTGGCGATGTCCTCACCGTCGATCAGCACCTGGCCGCGGGTGGGTTCTATCAGACGATTGAGAAGGCGTACCAGGGTGGACTTGCCGGAACCGGAGAGCCCCATGATGACAAATATCTCGCCTTCTTCAATGGCCAGAGTGGCGTCTTTTACGCCGAGCGATAAGCCGGTTTTTTCAAACAGCCGATCTTTTGTCAGACCTTTATCCAGCAGTTTGAATGCGCGTTCCGGGTGTTCGCCAAATATCTTATACAGGTTCTTTACTTCGAGTTTAATTGCCATGCAATTTGCTGTTTCCTCTGGTTTAATTAACGCGTTATGGGCTGTCCTTAGCAAAATAAAAGAGCTTTTTACCCTAACACAGTGAATATCTGAGACAACCCTCAATGTCATTTAAATGGGATATTAGTGGTTTACATCAAGGTTTTAATTAGTTATGGTAATTTGGCCCGTGACTCAAAATTGACGGCCGTTATTCGCCATAATGGTTTGGTTTTTGGGGAAATAATACGGTGTGGTGCAGAGAAATATTTGGGCGCCGCGCCTGCCGTTCGGATAATAAAAAACCCGACCAGAGGCCGGGTAAAAAGTCATCAGTATTTCATCAGTTTTAACGACAGGTGCCGATATCGAGGGGGATATCGTCGAGCGCTATGTTATCGCCGTAATATGACAGCCAGATGGCAGCCTCAGGCCTTGCGGTACAGCCGCCGCGGATGGCCGATATTGCCGTACAACATCTCTACCCGCACGAACTGGGTGGCGACGCAATATTCCAGATAACGCCGGGCGGTGGTCTTGCTGATGCCGACCTGCTCAACCACGTCTTCCACCGCATGCGCTACCGTCGGCTGGGCGATAAACAGCGCCTGCACCAGCTCAAGGGTATTGGTTTCGATGCCTTTGGCGCTCGGCTCGCTGGAGAACTGCTTCGACTGCAGGTTGTACAGCGCATCGACGTTATCCTGATCGATGATCTTGAAGGTACGCTGGGTCTGTACGAACTGCATGAAACGTTCGAGCGAATTGCGTAGCCGCTTGTAGGACACCGGCTTGATGATGTAGTCGAAGGCGCCGTTGCGGATCGCTTGGCTGCAGGTATGCATGTCGCTGGCGGCGGTGATGAAGATCACCGAACAGGCGGGGTTCTTCACCGCCGGCTCTTCCATCAGCTCGATGCCCTGACCGTCCGGCAGAAAGTTATCCAGCAGGATCAGGCGCGGCTGATGCGCGTTGGCTTTGGCTCGCGCTTCGGCCAGCGTGGCGGCGTAAGCCACCACCCGCAGGTTGAAATTTTTCTCGATGAACTCCGCGTGCAGCGTCGCCAGTTGCGGCTCGTCTTCCACGATCAGAACGTCCAGTGCTTGGTGTGACATAATCGGGTGCTCAAAAAATCGGGTTATGGGTTTTATTTAGGGATAAATATAGAGAATATCGCGCCGTGCGGCTCGTTGTCCGACACTTCTATGCTGCCATGCGCCTGCGCCACGTGGCTGGCGACCAGATGCAGGCCGATGCCGTGGTCGCTTTTATCCGCTTTGGTGGTGACGCCCTGTTCAAACAGCGTATCACGAATCTCCTCAGCGATGCCGGTACCGCGATCCGCCACCTCGATCACCAGCTCGTCGCTGCCATCGCTGATATAGAGTTCGATCGCATCGTGCGGCGCCGGGCGGTGCAGCGTCGCCTCCACCGCATTATCCAGCAGGTTGCCGACGATCGACATCAGTTCGGTCTCATTCAGCGCCGCCGGGATCTGCCGCAGCTGGCAGGCCGGATCGAAGCGCAGCTCGATGCCTTTTTCTCTGGCGCTGGAATATTTGCCCAGCAGCAGGCCGCACAGCGCCGCCGAACTGAAGCGCTGCGAGATGAAATCGAGGATCTCCTGCGCGCCCTCCGACTGGGCTTCCACATAGCGAATAGCCTCGTCGTAGCGCTGCATATGCAACAGCCCGGCCAGCGTGGCGGTCCAGTTCAGCTGCTCGTGGCGCATGATGCGCAGGTTGTCGGCATAGCGTTTCACCTGGCTGAGCTGGCTGCTCAGGGTATTGATGTCGTTCTTGTCGCGGAAGCTGATCACCCAGCCTTGCAGCTCCTGCTCCTGCATGATGCGCACCCGGCTGGCGATCACCCGCACGTGGTTGAAGCGGCACACTTCGTCGTGCGTATCCTGGCCCAGTTGCGCGGCGGCGAAGAAGTCCGGCTGCGCCTGGATCACGTCGCCGATTGGTCGGCCCAGCAAGCTGGCGGCGGGCTGGTGTAGATCCAATAGCTCGCGCGCCGCATGGTTGATGGTGATGATCCGCAATTGCGGATCGATGGCGATCACGCCCTCATAAATGGCTTCCAGCAGCGCTTTTTGCTGGCGCACCAGCAGCGCGATCTCTTTCGGTTCCAGCCAGAACATCTGGCGCTTGAGATTTTTCGACAGCAGCCAGGAAAAAACGAACAGGGCAATCAGCAGCAGCACGATAGAGCCGATAATTTGCGTCAACGTCCTGGCATTTAAATTATCGATATGCGATTTCAAATAACCGACGGAAACGATGCCGATCACCTGATTATTTTCATCCAGGATCGGCGCCTTGCTACGTAATGATACGCCGATGCCGCCCTTGCGAATGGAAATAATGCTTTTCCCTTCCAGTACCTCTTTATTATCGCCGCCGATCATCGGTGTGCCCAGGCGGCCTTCGTATTCGGAATGATAAAGATGGCGGGCATGATTATCGCCGATGACGATATAGCTGGCGTCGCTGCTGGCGCGGATTTTTTTCATCAACGCAGCGATCCTGGCGGCGTCGTTGTTTTCCACCGCGTCCACCAGCGAAGGGATAAGGGCGATTTCCCGCGCCTGCACCTGGGCGCGGGCGCCGAGATCGCGGTGCAGTTGCGCATCCAACTGGTAATAGGTATAGGCGCCGATACAGGTCAGCAGCAGGCAGGAGAAGGCCACCAGGCACAGAAACAGTTTGATTTGAAATGAGAGTTTGAGGCGCATGGTGGAGCTTCACCGTAAAGAGATCCTGAAGCCTTACCCTATCACGATAAGCGGGGTCTGTAATATTGCGCTCGATCAACTTGTGATCCCTCACACGGGATTAGAGTGAACCGGACGAGAATTGTTCGTCTGCGATAAAGTTGATAAGCTTTAAAATAAAAACGGTATTAACACCATTAAAACCACGTTGGTTTTTACATAATCTTAATTAACCCCATAGAAACCATAACCACCATTAAAAACCCTTTTTAACTTTGAACATAATCACAGCAGATAATCCGTGCGCTTCTCTATGATGGCTGAACAAACTAATAAGAGGCCAGATTATGAGCACAACAGATGATTCTTACCTCGTAGCCAAAGACAAGACCGCTGATATTCCTCTGCGTGAGAAATGGTGGCGGATACTGGACAATTATAAAGTAGGGATTATTCCGTTACCGTTCTTTATTCTGGCCGGCGTATTGATTCTGCTCGACTGCCTGGAAGGCAAGTTGCCGAGCGATATCGTAGTGATGGTGGCCACCCTGGCGTTCTTCGGCTTCGCCTGCGGCGAATTCGGCAAGCGCCTGCCGCTGATCGGCAAAATGGGCGCGGCGGCAATCTGCGCCACTTTCATTCCTTCCGCGCTGGTGCACTATGGCCTGCTGCCGGACGTGGTGGTGGAATCGACCACCAAGTTCTACAAATCGACCAACATTCTGTACCTCTACATCTGCTGCATCATCGTCGGCAGCATCATGAGCATGAACCGCCAGGTGCTGATCCAGGGCTTCCTGCGCATCTTCATCCCCATGCTGTGCGGCGAGATCGTCGGCATGCTGGTGGGGATGGGCGTTGGCATGGCGCTGGGCCTGGAGCCGTTCCAGATCTTCTTCTTCCTGATCCTGCCGATCATGGCCGGCGGCGTAGGTGAAGGGGCGATCCCGCTGTCGATGGGCTACGCGGCGATCCTGCACATGGAGCAGGGCGTGGCGTTGGGGCGCATTCTGCCAATCGTGATGCTCGGCAGCCTGACTGCCATCGTCATCGCCGGCCTGCTCAACCAGTTGGGCAAGCGTTATCCGCACCTGACCGGCGAAGGCAGCCTGATGCCGAGCAAGCAGGGCGACAGCGACATGAACGCCGTGGAAAAAATCAGCGGCAAGGTGGACGTCAGCACCATCGCCTGCGGCGCGCTGCTGGCCATCCTGCTGTATATGGTAGGCATGCTGCTGCACCGCCTGATCGGTCTGCCGGCGCCGGTGGGCATGCTGTTCGCCGCCGTGGCGGTGAAGCTGGCGCACGGGGTGTCGCCGCGCATTCAGGAAGGCTCGCAGGTGGTGTACAAATTCTTCCGCACCGCCGTGACTTATCCGATCCTGTTCGCGGTCGGCGTGGCCATCACGCCGTGGCAGGAGCTGGTGGACGCGTTCACCGTACAGAATCTGATCGTGATCGTCACAACCGTTAGCGCGCTGGTGGCGACCGGTTTCTTCGTCGGCAAGAAAATCGGCATGCACCCTATCGACGTGGCGATTGTCTCCTGCTGCCAGAGCGGGCAGGGCGGCACCGGCGACGTCGCGATCCTCACCGCCGGCAACCGCATGTCGCTGATGCCGTTCGCCCAGATCGCGACGCGTATCGGGGGCGCTATCAACGTCTCGCTGTCGCTGCTGGTATTAGCCAAGTTCTTCGTATAACTCCTATAAATCCTTAGCGTTACTTTGCCTTTCCCCGCCCCCGCGGGGATTTTTTTTGCCCGCGCGCCGGCCGTACGCGCGGGCAGGGGTAATACCGGTTACGCTGCCTGTTTCATGGCGGCGTCGTACCAGGCGAAGTAGCGCTCTACGCCGCGGCGGCCGGATTCGATCAGCGCGCGTTTCTTCTCCTCGCTGATGCCGAACTCCAGCGTGCCGACGTCGAGCGTATCGACATACACGGTGCGCTTCCAGTCGTCGCTGTCCAGATGCACCTTGGTTTGGATGTCCAGCATCACGTTGGCCACCGCCAGGGTGAAATCAAACAGGTTGTTGACCGGCGTGCGCGGGCCGGCCTGACCGGCGGCCTGGGCGATTTCGCCGGCGGAGTCGAGGCGAAGGCCCAGGGTGCGGGTGTTGATGCGTTGGCTGGAGGCGTCGATGTAAGGCGGCGTGGCGGAGAAGTCATAGTCGAACAGTCGCACCGGGTAGTTGTCGATCATGCCGCCGTCGATGCACAGGTCGCCCAGAGTATTGTTCTTCGCCACGAAGGCGAAGGGGAACGACATCGAAATGCGCAGGCCGTCCGCCACTTTCATGCGCGGCGTGGTACGGTGAGAATAAACCTCTCGCTGGCCGCTGTTGAGGTTGGCGCCGATAAAGTAAATCGACTTGAACCCTTTCGCCGCCTTCATCGCTTCGAACTGCTCGAAGGTGATATCCGGGTTGCCGGTATACTGCTTGATAATATCGCGTGACCATTGATAGAAATAATCGCCGGGCGCGATGCCGTATTGATTAAACAGGCGATAGGCATCCTGGATCGTACCGAAAAAGCCGCCGTTATAATCGAGGAATTTTTTAAAATCCATCGCCGACAGAATCTTGGTGACGTCCGCCGAGCTGCAGCCCAGGCCGACCAGCAGCGCGGCGATGGCGCCCGCCGAGGCGCCGGAGGTTTGCTTGATCTGCGGCATGATGCCTTTGGCTTCCAGCAATTCCAGCGCGCCGCCATAGGCGATGCCTTTTACGCCGCCGCCTTCAAAGACCAGATTTTCGAATTGATAGTTCATGATATTTCCTCACTCGTGGTTTAGGGAGTAAGAAAAATAACGAAGTCGCGAACCGGAAAATATTGATTGGGGTTGTGTGAGTCGGCAAACAAAATTATTCACAATAAATATATTGTTCATATATTTATCAAAGGCATTTATTAAACAGGCGCATCGGGATTTTTGCGTCAATACTTAGCGCTGTTCAATTCTCGCAAGGAGTCATCATGTTCTGGAAACGTTGTCTGCTGGGCGCGGCGCTGGCCGTTATGTCATTACAGGCCGGGGCCGCCGCGCCGCAGGCTAAAACCCCGACGCCGGGATTTTATCGCATCATGCTGGGCAGTTTTGAAGTGACCGCGTTGTCCGACGGCATCATTCGTTTGCCGGCGGACAAGCTGTTGCTAAACACCACGCCGCAGCAGATCGCCGCCGGGTTGGCCGAGCGGCATCAAAGCCTGCCGGTGGTCACCTCGGTCAATGCCTATCTGATCAATACCGGCGATAAGCTGGTGATGATCGACAGCGGCGCCGGCCAACTGCTGGGCGACGGCCTGGGCAAGCTGGCGGATAACCTGCGCGCGGCGGGTTACCAGCCGGAGCAGGTGGATGAGATCTACCTGACCCACATGCACCCGGACCATCTCGGCGGCCTGACGCACGACGGCAAGGCGGTATTCCCCAATGCGGTGGTGCGCGCCGCCAGCCAGGACGCGGACTTCTGGCTAAGCGCGGACAAACTGAAACAGGCTAGCGCGGGCAGTAAAAGCAACTTCGAACGGGCTCAGGCGGCGATCAAGCCGTATCAGGCGACCGGTCACTTTAAGCCGTTCAGCGGCGACGGTGAGCTTTCCCCGGGCATTGCCGCCTTTGCCGCCCACGGCCATACGCCGGGGCACAGCGTGTATCAGGTGACCAGCCAGGGCCAGAAGCTGTTGCTGTTGGGGGATCTTATCCACGTGGCAGCGGTGCAGTTGCCGCATCCGAAGGTGGCTATCAGCTTTGACAGCGACGCCAAGGCGGCGGTCGCTCAGCGGCTGCGGATATTTGGCGACAGCGCGCGGCGGAGCGAACTGGTCGGCGGCGCACACCTGTCGTTCCCGGGGTTGGGGTATCTGAACCGCCAGGGCGACGGTTACACCTGGGTGCCATTGAACTACGGCGCGCTGTAACGCACGCTCTCGTTATCGGTTCCGCTCGGCGAATACCCGGCTGAACCAGTCGAGAAACACGCGCACCCGCGGCGACAGCTGGCGGTTGCGCGGATAAAGCAGCGAGACCGGCATCGGAGGAGAAGGCCAATCCGGCAGCAGCGGCAACAGGCTGCCGTCGGCCAGATCGCCGCGCAGGTGATAGCGCGGCACCTGAATAATGCCCAACCCGGCGCGGGCGGCGGCGACCAGGCTCTCCGCCGCGCTGACCGATACCGTCGCCGGCAGCGTGATGGGCTGCGCTTGCCCCGCCACCGTGAACGCCAGCGGCATCAGCGCACCGGTCGCCGAAGAGCGAAAGCCCACCATGCGGTGATGGCGCAGATCGTCCAGGCTTTGCGGCGTGCCGAAGCGCTGCAGGTAGGCCGGGGCGGCGCAGGTCACCTCTTCCAGCTCGCCCAGGCGGCGCGCCACCATGTCGCTGTCCCGCAGTGTGCCGACGCGCACCACGCAGTCGATGCCTTCCCGCAGCGCGTCCACCAGCCGATCGCCTTCGCTCATATAGAGCTCGATATCCGGGTATTGCGCCAAAAAATCCGGCAAATCGGGCAACAGAAAATGGCGCGCCAGCGTGCCGTGCACCTCGATGCGCAGCAGCCCGCGCGGTTTGGCGCCGGCGAATGTCATCTCCGCCTCTTCGATGTCCGCCAGAATGCTCAGGCAACGCTGATAGTAGGCTTCTCCGTCCAGCGTCGGGCTGACGTGGCGGGTGGTGCGTTGCAGCAGCCTGACCTGCAGCCGGGCTTCGAGCTGTTTGATGGCGTCGGTCACGGTGGAGCGCGGCAAGTTCAGATCCTGCGCCGCCTGGGTGAAGCTGCGTTGTTCTACCACGCGGGTGAACAGACGCATGGCGTCGATTCTGTCCATAATTGTTCGCTTATTTCGGATAGTGATGACGAAGAATAGGGGATTATTCGCTGTACCGAAAGGTGCATGATGACAGTACATTAACCCGATGAGGAGATATCCATGAATCACGCGACTCAACGCGTCGCCATCGTCACCGGCGCATCGCGCGGTATCGGCGCCGCCATCGCCGAGCGTCTGGCCATCGACGGCTTTACCGTCATCATCAACTATTCAGGCAACCCGGCGCCGGCCGATGAGCTGGTGCGCAAGATAGAACAGCGCGGCGGCCGCGCGCTCGGCGCCAAAGCCGACGTCAGCGATGCGGCTGCGGTCACCCAGCTGTTCGACAGCGCCGAACAAGCGTTTGGCGGCGTCGACGTGCTGGTCAATAACGCCGGGGTGATCGCGTTGGCGCCGGTGGCGGACATGCGTGATGAAGACGTGGATCGCCTGCTCGACATCAACCTGAAAGGCAGCTTCAATGCGATGCGCGAGGCGGCGAAGCGCCTGCGCGACAACGGCCGCATCATCAACTTCTCTTCCAGCGTGGTGGGGTTGCTGCAGCCGGGTTACGGTATGTATGCCGCCAGTAAGGCGGCGATCGAAGCGCTGACCAGCGTGCTGGCGAAAGAGCTGCGCGGCCGCAATATCACGGTGAACGCCGTCGCGCCGGGGCCGACCGCCACCGGCTTGTTCCTCGACGGTAAAACCCCGGAGCTTATCGAGCGGCTGGCGAAGATGGCGCCGCTGGAGCGTCTGGGCACGCCGGAAGATATTGCCGCGGCGGTGGCGTTCCTTGCCGGGGCTGACGGCGGCTGGATCAACGGACAAACCCTGCGCGCCAACGGCGGCATCATCTGATTGACGACGCGCCGCCGCAGGATCGGGTATCCTGTGGCGGAACTCATCACATCAAGGGCAGCGTATGGCGGGCGACAATCAGCAATTCCAGCACGGCGTGAGATCGCCCTGCGTCAGCCTGTGCCGCATCGACGACGAAACCCAGCAGTGCCGGGGATGCCGGCGCACGCGGGCGGAAATCGCCGCCTGGCCGACCGCCAGCGACGCGGAGAAACGCGCTATTTGGCGGCAGCTTGAGCTGCGTCAATCGGTGAAATAATCCTCTGCATTATTGCGCTGTCAGACTTCATGTAGCACAATTGAGCTACATGTGATTGACCGACGTTGGGAGCGATTATGTCGACGACGACCATCCGTATTCCAGATGAGCTTAAAGCCCGAGTCGCTGCCGTCGCCGAGCTGGCTGGCGTGACGTCTCACAGCTTTATTTTGCAGGCAATAGCGGAGAAAACGCAGCAGGAAGAGTTGCGCCGCGACTTTGAGAATGAAGCGGAAAAACGCTATGCCAAGATAATTGCGACGGGAGAGACGGTCTCTTGGAAAGAGATGCGCGGTTATTTGGAAAATTACGCAGCCGGTAACACTGACGCTGTTAAACCTCCGGTAAAAAAATTGGGGCGCTGATGGCAAACGTCGAGTTGGCGCCAGAGGTCAGGGATGATATCGAACGTATTCTCGCTCATTTGGCTCAGTATGGTGCCGTGGATCCAGGGCGGCGCATTCAGGAAATCATCCAGGCGATTGCGGTATTGGAACATAATCCATTGATCGGACGAGCCCTTGGCTCAGGGCTGCGTGAATTGATTATTGGGCAGCAAGTTCGCGGTTATTTGGCGCTCTACAAATATATCCCTGATATCGATACGGCGTTTGTTCTGGCGATCCGTAGTCAGAAAGAACAAGGGTATTGAATGCACGATACCGGCCTGAAAGACCGGTATCGCTGTCATGTTCTCAGAAGTCCCAGTCCTCATCCTCGGTGTTGACCGCCTTGCCGATGACGTAGGACGACCCTGACCCGGAGAAGAAGTCGTGGTTTTCGTCGGCGTTTGGCGACAGCGCCGACAGGATCGCCGGGTTGACCTCCGCCATCGCCGGTGGGAACAGCGCTTCATACCCCAGGTTCATCAGCGCCTTGTTGGCGTTGTAGTGCAGGAAGGTCTTCACGTCTTCCGTCCAGCCGACGCCGTCGTACAGTTCCTCGGTGTAGCGCACCTCGTTGTCGTACAGGTCTTGCATCAGATCGAAGGCGAAATTTTTCACCTGTTGGCGCCGTGCGGCGTCCACTTTCTCCAGCCCTTTCTGGAACTTATAGCCGATATAGTAGCCGTGCACCGCCTCGTCGCGAATGATCAGGCGGATCAGATCGGCGGTGTTGGTCAGCTTGGCGCGGCTGGACCAGTACATCGGCAGGTAAAAGCCCGAATAGAACAGGAACGACTCGAGGAACACGCTGGCGACCTTTTTCAGCAGCGGATCGTCGCTGCGGTAGTGCGCCAGAATGATGCCGGCTTTCTTCTGCAGCGCGCGGTTTTCCTCGCTCCAGCGATAGGCGTCATCCACGTCCGGCGTTTGACACAGGGTAGAGAAGATTGAGCTGTAAGAGCGGGCGTGCACCGCCTCCATAAAGCTGATGTTGGAGTACACCGCCTCTTCGTGCGGCGTCAGCGCATCGGCGATCAGGGCCGGCGCGCCGACGGTGTTCTGGATGGTGTCCAGCAGCGTCAGCCCGGTAAACACCCGAATGGTTAGCTGCTGCTCCTTCGGCGTCAGCGTGGCCCAGGACGGGATATCGTTGGACAGCGGCACCTTCTCCGGCAGCCAGAAGTTGGAGGTCAGGCGGTTCCACACCTCCAGATCCTTGTCGTCTTCGATGATGTTCCAGTTGATGGCGCGCACCAGCGGCGCCGATGTTACGGTCGTCATAAGTTGCCTCACAGCGCGCAGGACACGCAGCCCTGCACCTCGGTGCCTTCCAGCGCCATCTGGCGCAGGCGGATGTAGTAAATGGTCTTGATGCCTTTGCGCCAGGCGTAGATCTGCGCGCGGTTGATGTCGCGGGTGGTGGCGGTATCGCGGAAGAACAACGTCAGCGACAGCCCCTGATCGACGTGCTGCGTTGCGGCGGCATAGGTATCGATGATTTTTTCCGGGCCAATCTCGTAGGCATCCTGGTAATACGCCAGGTTGTCGTTGGTCATGTACGGCGCCGGGTAGTAAACGCGGCCGATCTTGCCTTCCTTGCGGATCTCGATACGCGAGACGATCGGATGGATGCTGGAGGTGGCGTTGTTGATGTACGAGATGGAACCGGTCGGCGGCACCGCCTGTAGGTTCTGATTGTACAGCCCGTGCATCATCACCGACTGGCGCAGCGCGCGCCACTCGTCGCGGCCCGGAATGGCGATGCCGGCGGCGGCGAACAGCTCGCGTACCCGCTCAGTCTGCGGCAGCCAGTCGCGCTCGGTGTACTTGTCGAAGTACTCGCCGCTGGCATAGCGCGAGTGCTCAAAGCCGTCGAACGCGCCGCCGCGTTCGATCGCCAGCCGGTTCGAGGCGCGGATGGCGTGATAGGCCACGGTATAGAAATAGAGGTTGGTGAAGTCGATGCCTTCTTCCGAGCCGTAGAAAATGCGCTCGCGCGCCAGGTAACCGTGCAGATTCATCTGGCCCAGGCCGATAGCGCGGGCGCTGCGGTTGCCCTCGGCGATCGACGGCACCGAGCGGATATCGCTCATGTCGGCCACCGCGGTCAGCGCGCGGATCGCGGTCTCGATCGCCTTGCCGAAGTCCGGCGCGTCCATGGTTTTGGCGATGTTCAGCGAGCCGAGGTTGCAGGAGATGTCCTTGCCGATGCGATCGTAGCTCAGATCTTCGTGATAGGTGCTGGCGCGGTTGACCTGCAGGATCTCCGAACACAGGTTGCTCATGTTGATGCGCCCGGCGATCGGGTTCTCCCGGTTGACCGTGTCCTCGAACATCACGTAGGGGTAACCGGATTCGAACTGGATCTCCGCCAGCACCTGGAAGAACTCGCGCGCGTTGATGCGCGACTTGCGGATACGCTTGTCGTCCACCATCTCGCGGTATTTTTCACTGACGCTGATTTCAGACAGCGGCGTGCCATACACCCGTTCGACGTCGTAGGGCGAGAACAGGTACATCTCTTCGTTGTTCTTCGCCAGCTCGAAGGTAATATCCGGGATCACTACCCCCAGCGACAGCGTCTTGATGCGGATCTTCTCGTCGGCGTTTTCCCGCTTGGTGTCGAGAAAACGCAGGATGTCCGGGTGGTGGGCGTTGAGATACACCGCGCCGGCCCCCTGGCGCGCGCCGAGCTGGTTGGCGTAGGAGAAGGCGTCTTCGAGCATTTTCATGATCGGAATGACGCCGGAGGACTGATTCTCGATGCGCTTGATCGGCGCGCCCACCTCGCGAATATTGCTCAGCATGAAGGCCACGCCGCCGCCGCGTTTCGACAGCTGCAGCGCGGAGTTCACCGCCCGGCCGATCGATTCCATATTGTCTTCGATGCGCAGCAGGAAGCAGGAGACCAGCTCACCGCGCTGGCGTTTGCCGCAGTTGAGGAAGGTCGGCGTGGCCGGCTGGAAGCGGCCCGAAATCATCTCCTCCACCAGATCCTGCGCCAGGGCGGTGTCGCCCGCCGCCAGCGTCAGCGCCACCATGCACACCCGGTCTTCGTAGCGTTCCAGATAGCGCTTGCCGTCGAAGGTTTTGAGCGTATAGCTGGTGTAGTACTTGAAGGCGCCGAGGAAGGTCTCGAAGCGGAATTTCTTGGCGTAGGCCTGCTGGAACAGCTGCTTGATAAACGGGAATTCATACTGCGCCAGCACCTGCGGCTCGTAGTAGCCTTCCTCCACCAGATAGCGCAGCTTTTCCTCCAGGTTATGGAAGAACACGGTGTTTTGGTTGACGTGCTGCAGGAAGTAGTGCCGCGCCGCCAGCCGATCTTTATCGAACTGGATCCGGCCTTCCGCATCGTAAAGATTGAGCATCGCGTTGAGCGAATGGTAATCCAGCGCGCCCGTCTCGGGCCTGGTCAATTCTGTCGTTGCCAAAATGCGGTTACTCCCTGTCTAACGTTTTCAACGTCTTGCGTCGTGCCGAGCAGCTCGAAGCGGTACAAAAAAGGCACCTGGCATTTTTTGGCGATGATGTCGCCGGCGATGCCGTACGCTGCGCCGAAGTTGGTGTTCCCGGCGGCGATGACGCCGCGCAGGTATGAACGGTTTTGCGGAACGTTGAGAAAGCGGATCACCTGGATCGGCACCGCGCCGACGGCGCTGCCGCCGCCATAGCTGGGTACGATCAAGATATAGGGTTGTTCCATCAGCAATTTGCTGCGGGCGCCGGCGATCGGAATGCGGATCGCCGGCAGGCCCAGTTTCTCAACGAACCGATGGGTGTTCTCCGAACTGCTGGAGAAATAGACCAGCGGATTCATCGTCGAGCCTCAGCAGGTGAGCGCCAGCGCGCCGATTTTGTCCGGCCGGAAACCGGACCAGTGGTCGTCACCGGCGATAATGACCGGAACTTGCTGATAACCTAAGGATTTAACGTGGTTCAGCGCCTGCTGATCCTGGGTGAGGTCGATCACCTGATAATCAATCCCCTGTTTATCAAATGCGCGATAAGTGGCGTTGCACTGGACACAGTCCGGCTTACTGTAAATAATAATGCTCATGATTCGCATTTACCTTTAGGCTGAAGGAAAGGCGGGCAAGTCAGATAACGGAGCATCGTTCCTGGCGTTTCTGACGGCGTTATCAACCGAACGACATTCCCTGCGGTTGACTCATAAAATACTATATGTAGATATTTTTTTTATCAACCACTCTATATATGGTGTTTTGTGGGATTGGGAGCGCAGGCCGCGCTGGGGCTGGAAAAGGCGAGGGAAAAATTTTTTGCGGGTGAGAAATTCCCCCTCTCAGTGAAGAGGGGGAGTCGAGCGCATTACTGACGCATGCTGACGGCCAGACGATTGAAGGCGTTCATGATGCTGATGGCGAAAGTCAGATCGGCGATCTCGGTATCGCTGAAGTGCGCTTTCAGCGCCTCGAAAGCGCTGTCCGGCGCGCCGGTGGCGGCGATCAGCGTCACTGACTCGGCCCATTCCAGCGCGACGCGCTCGCGCTCGCTGAATTCATGGCTGACGCGCCAGCCCGCCAGCGTATCCAGCTTGGAATGGCTGAAGCCGCTTTCACGCAGCGCTTTGCCGTGCATGTCCAGGCAGTAGGCGCAGCCGTTGATCTGCGAAACGCGCATAAACATCAACTCGATGGTCGCCTTGTCCAGGGCGCCTTTCTCCAGCGCCATCAGCGCGCCCACCATATTTTTGTACGGGGCGGGCGCCAGCTCGGCATAGTTCAAACGTTGCTTAATCATGGTCAACCTCAATCGGTAGTAACGAAATCATGGCGCTACTTTAGCGGCCTTATGGTCTATGCTATAGGGCCATAAAATGATTATTTAACCGGGCCATGATGCCAACTTTCCTGACCTCGCTGCGGCTGGACAGCCGGCTCGCCGAGCCGCTGTACCGGCAGATTTACCAGCGGATTAAAGACGCCATTACCCAGGGCAGCCTGGCGGCAGGCAGCCGGTTGCCCTCAGTGCGCGGGTTGGCGAGCGATCTGGGCGTGGCGCGCGCTACGGTGGAAAGCGCCTACGCGCAACTTATTGCCGAAGGTTTCTTGCAGAGCCGCGGGCAGGCGGGCACCTATGTCTCGCCACAGCTGCCACACATGCCGCCGGGCGCGGTCCCCGCTGCGCCACCGCTGGCGGCAATGGCGCCCGATCCGCTGCAGCCGCAAGGCATGCTGCAGCCTTTCCAACTGGGGGTACCGGCGCTGGACGCGTTTCCACGGGCGCTGTGGCAGCGCATTGTCGCCCGCCAGCTGCGCAGTTCCACGGTGGCTTCTCTGGCGCTGCCGCCGGCCGGCGGCCTGCCTGAACTGCGTGAGGCGATCGCCCATTATCTGCATTTGTCGCGCGGCATCAGCTGTCGGCCGGAGCAAATTTTCCTCTGTGCCGGTTATCCGGCGTTGTTGGACTGGGTGACGGAGACGCTGTTACATGCCGGCGACGCGGTATGGATCGAAGATCCCGGCTATCCGGTCACGCGTCCGCTGCTGCTGGCCGCCGGCGTCAGGCCGGTCGCTGTGCCGGTGGATGAACAGGGCATGGACGTGGCCGCCGGTATTCTGACGGCGCCTGAGGCGCGGCTGGCGGTGGTGACGCCGACCCATCAAAGCCCGCTCGGCGTCTCGCTCAGCCTGGCGCGGCGCATGGCGCTGCTCGACTGGGCGCAGCAGCGCGGGGCCTGGATCCTCGAGGATGACTACGACAGCGAGTTTCGCTATCACGGGCGGCCGCTGCCGCCGCTGAAAAGCCTCGATGTTCAGGGTCGGGTGCTGTACGCCGGCACCTTCAGCAAAACGCTGTTCCCGGCGCTGCGCATGGCTTATCTGGTGGTGCCCGTCGGTCTGACGGAAACATTCGCGCGCAGCAGCCGGCTGCGTGGCTGCGGTTGCCCGCCGCTGCTGCAGGCCGGCGTGGCGGATTTTATCCGGCAAGGGCATTTCTATCGCCACCTGAAACGCATGCGGCCGTTGTACCGCCAGCGGCGCGAGTGGCTGACGCAGGCGTTGGAGCGGCAGCTGGGGGCGTGGCTGACGACGGTGCCGCAACAGGGCGGCATTCAGCTGTTGGCCCGGCTGCGCGACGGCTTGGCGGATGCGCCGTTGGCGGCGCAAGCCTGGCAGCAGGGGCTGGCGGTGCAGGCGTTGTCTGACTGGCGAATCGACCATCCGGTGGGGCAAGGGTTACTGCTGGGGTTCGCCAATTTCAGCCGGCGAGAGGAGGCGGAGCGGGCGGTACAGGGGCTGGCACAGCTGTTTAAACACGCAAATTAAACGGCCCGCGATTTCCGCGGGCCAGACGCACATCTGTTTTATCTTTATGACTGCAGGGGTGTTAACGCCGGGCCAGCAGCACGCCGAGCACGATGCCGACGGCGGCACCGATCCCTACGCCCTGCCAAGGTTTGTCACGCACATAGCTGTCGGCTTGATCGACGGCGTCGCGCGCATGCTGTGTCAGACTGGTGGAGCCGTTGAATCGCGCCCGAGCGTCGCGCAGCACGCCTTTCGCCTTGCTGTGCAGCTCTTTCAGTTCCTCTTTGGTCTTATCACCGGACTCGCGCAACACTTCATCCAGCGTATCGGCCAACAGAGTGACGTCCTGATCGATATCGCGTTCTGTTCTTTCCGCTTTCTTAAACATTCAGCTCTCCATTTCGACACATGTCTTTTAAGTGTAGACCATGCCGAGAATTGTGTGGCCGATCACGGAAAAAAACCGCCGTCACGCAGGTGTTTGCCGGCGCGTGGGCTTTGTACATTTGGTTACTCGGCGAAACCAATCACTCACGGAAGCGGCGGTTTGATTCCACTAGTATCTGTTTCAACGGCTCCACCGGGGCTTACCGAAACAACACTCTGAGGATTTAAAGATGAAAAAAGTATTAGCGCTGATCGTTGCTGCCACTATGGGTCTGTCTTCTGTTGCTTTCGCTGCTGATACCGCAGCTACTGCTCCGGCTACCACCACCGCGCCAGCTGCGACCACCACTACCGCTGCGCCAGCGGCTGCTGCTGAAAAAGCGCCAGCTAAAGCAACGCATCACAAGAAAGCCAAGCACCACAAAAAAGCGCCAGCCCAGAAAGCTCAGGCCGCTAAAAAGCACCACAAAAAAGCGCCAGCTCAGAAAGCCCAGGCTGCTAAAAAACACCACAAAAAAGCGCCAGTGCAGAAAGCTCAGGCCGCTAAAAAACACCACAAAAAAGCCGGTAAAAAAGCTTAATTAATTGATGGTTGCGGAACCGGAAGGTTCCGCACTCTCCAGCCCGTATTCCAGACACCCGGTTCTTCCGGGTGTCTTCTTTTGAGGCGACGAACGATGATCCATCGCTATCTGTTTGAAGTCATTTTCAGCGCGGTAACCCTGTGTGGGGTGATCGTCGGTTGGGAATTGTTTTTGGCCGGCAGCTTCCTGTGATCATTGCGCTGCGGCAGTTTCGTGCAAATGCCGCCAGCCGAGCGCGTCGGGCAGGCGTTCAAACACCACCGTGGAGTAGCGCAGCGTGGCGCTTTGTCCCGGCAGACTCTGTTTTTCCCGGTAGCTGACTACCGCGCCCGTCGGCCATTCGGCCACCAGCTTCATCTCTTCTATCTCGATTTCCAATCCCGGTTTGGCGGCGCGATGCGCGCGGAAAAAAGCGCACAGCGCGGTGAAATCCAGCGGCGCGCCGTTCAGCGCGATCATGCTGAATTCCGGCGTAAAGCGCGCCAGCAGCGCTTGCTCTTCTCCGGCGCCTTTGCCCAGCCAGCGTTCAATGGCGATGTGGGCGTCGATCACTTCGCTAAAATACGGGTTCATAAAGCACCCTGTTGAGCGTTGAGTTGGCGCACGATGGCGCGGTTGGCGAGGCGCAGGCACAGCAACAGCGGGATAAATACGCTGGCGCCCGCCAGAATGAAGCAGGTTCGGTAGGCCGCCGCGGGCGGCAACACGGTCAGCAGCAGATTCAGCAGCAGGCTGAGCAGCGCCACGCCGAGGCAAAAACTGAGCTGGCGGTTGATGTTCCACAGCGCGCTGGCGTCCGCCAATTGGCCGTCGGGGATCTGCAGGAACGCGCTGCTCTGTGCGGTGCTGCTGCACAGGCTGCCGCCAAACCCCATCAGGGCGAAGGCGGCAATCTGCAACGCGTGCTGCCCGGCCAGGTCGATCTGCGCCAGCGTCAGCATGCCGGCGCCTTGCAACAGACAGCCGGCGATCAGCAGCGGCCGCGGGCCGAGGCGGTTAAAGCTTTTGCCGGTCAGCGTGATGGCCAGGAACGACGCCAGCGCCCAGGGCAGCATCAGGCCGCCGACCTGTGCGGCGGGCATCCCCAGCTGGTTTTGCAAATACAGCATCGCCACCAGGCTGACGCCGATGAACAGGCCGGGAATGCACAAATAAACCGCCATGGCGTTGCGCAGCAGCGGATCGGCGACCAGCCGCAGGTTCAGCAGCGGCTGCGGGGTACGCAGGCTATGGCGCAGATAATAGGCCAGCACCAGCAGACCGGTGGCCAGCAGCGCCGCGCCGGAAGCTTGATGGCCGGCTTCGCTCAGCCGGGTCAGGCCGAGCAGCAGCAGCGTCAGCGCCGCGCAGGCGCTCAGTAATCCTGTCGCGTCGAGCGGTTTGCGCGCCGCCGTCGGCGTTTCCGCACGCAGCCACAGCGCCGCCAGCGCCAGTGCCAGGGCCGCCAGCGGCAGGTTGGCGAAAAACACCCAGCGCCAGTCCAACCGATCGACGAGCCAGCCGCCCAGCGCCGGTGACAGCGCCGGTGCCAGCAGCCCCACCAACATGATGGCGGCCGACAGCCCGGCGCGTTCATGGCTGCGGTACAGCTGATAGGTCAGCGTTTGGCCGATGGGGATCAGCAAGCCGCCGCCCATGCCCTGCAGGGTGCGCCAGCCGATCAGCGCGCCGATGCTGTCGGCGTTGCCCGCGCCGAGGGTGGCCAGCATGAACAACGCCAGCGACAGCAGAAACACCCGCCGTCCGCCGATGCGCTGCGCCAGCCAGGCGCTGAGCGGGATCACCAGCGTCAGGCCGAGAATATAGCCGTTGCTGACCCACGCCAGTTGGCTGACCGACGCCCGCATCACCTGGCCGATGGCGGGGTAGGCGACGTTGGCGATAAACATATTGATCAGATCGACGAAAAAGCCGAGCAGATAGACGATTGCCACTTTGCTGCGATAAGACATGGTGCCTCCGGTTGAAGGCGAGCAGTGTATCGGGGGGAAAAGTGCGGATAAATCGGCGGCGGGTGATTACACTGTCAAAATTATTTTGACAATAAGGGCGACGAAATGCTGAATTTGCAGCGTCTGGCGATCTTTGCGGCAGTGGTGGAAGCGGGCAGCTTTACCGCGGCGGCGGCGGCGCTGGGGCAAACCAAGGCGGTGGTGAGCTTTAACGTCAAGCAGCTGGAGAACGAGCTGGGGGTGTCACTGCTGGCGCGCAGCACCCGGCGGCTGTCGCTGACCGATGCCGGCGAACGCTTCTACCAGCGCAGCCTGCAGCTGCTGCAGGAGGCGGAAAATGTGCTGGACGACGTGCGTCGCGATCATCACGGGCTGAGTGGCGTGCTGCGTATCACCAGCACGCCGGAGTACGGCGCCCAGGTGGTGGTGCCGGCGCTGGCGGCATTTTCGCGACAGCATCCGCGGCTGCGCATCCAGCATGTCTCTTCTTCTTATCATGCCGATCTGATCTCTGAGCGCTTCGACGTGGCGATCCGTCTGGGCCAACTGGCGGATTCCAGCCACCGCGCGGCGCTGATCGACAGCTTTGCCATTTTTCCGGTGGCGTCGCCGGGTTATCTGGCCGACCGGCCGATTCATTCGCTGACGGATCTGGCGCAGGCGCAGTGGATCGCCCACAGCCGGCTCAGTTCGCCGCTCAGCTGGCAGATGGTCACGCCGCAGCGCGAAGCGGTGCTGTTCAAGGTTGCGGACGCCGCCACGCTTACCGGCGACAGCGCTGCGGCATTGCTGGCGTTCGCCCTGCATGGCGCCGGGGTGGCGCTGCTGCCGGCGTGGCTGGCGCAGCCCGACATCGACGCCGGCCGGCTGCAGCGGTTGCTGCCGGATCACCGTTTCCCCGAGCAGAGCATCTATGCGCTCTACCCGAACACCCGCCATGTGCCGGAGAAGGTACGAGCCTTTATCGATTTTCTGCGTGCGCGGGTGGCGGCAAAATCGTTAGCGAAATAATAATTCGTTATAACTCTCTCATTTATCATCAAATCTCATCGGGGTATGCTGGAGGGCTTCGTCTACCCCGTCCGATGCGAGCCACCTTCGATGACCGCAGAAAATAACCTCCAGCTGAACCGACGTATTTTGTCCGTGGTGATGTTCACCTTCGTCTGCTACCTGACCATCGGCCTGCCGCTGGCGGTGTTGCCGGGATTTGTGCATGACCACCTGGGCTACAACTCGGTGTTGGCGGGCCTTATCATCAGCGCGCAATACTTCGCCACGCTGTTCAGCCGCCCGCACGCCGGGCGTTACGCCGATCAGCTGGGGCCGAAGAAGGTGGTGCTGTTCGGCCTGGCCTGCTGCGGTGCCAGCGGCCTGTTTTACGCGCTGGCGTTCGGCGTTGACGGTTACCCGTGGCTCAGCCTGCTGTTGCTGTGCGTGGGGCGGGTGTTTCTCGGCGTCGGCGAAAGCTTCGCCAGCACCGGTTCCACGCTATGGGGCATCGGCCGGGTCGGGGCGATGCACACCGCGCGGGTGATTTCCTGGAACGGCGTTGCCACCTACGGGGCGATGGCGGCCGGGGCGCCGCTTGGCGTGTACCTGAATCAGCAGTGGGGATTGGCCGGGGTGGCGGCGCTGATCGTGCTGGCGGTTGCGGTGGCGCTGCTGTTGGCGAGCGGCAAGCCGGACGTCTCGATCGCCGCCGGGCAGCGCATCGCCTTTAGCGCGGTGTTCGGCCGCATCTGGGCCTATGGTCTCGGTCTGGCGATGGGCACCGTCGGTTTCGGCGTGATCGCCACGTTCATCACACTTTACTATGCCGACAAAGGCTGGAGCGGCGCGGCGTTTTCGCTGACGCTGTTCAGCTGCGCCTTCGTCGGCATTCGCCTGATCTTCAGCAACGTCATTAACCGCCACGGCGGGTTGAAGGTGACGCTGGCGTCGTTTCTGGTCGAGATCGTCGGGCTGCTGTTGATCTGGCAGGCTGGTGAGCCCTGGATGGTGCAAACCGGCGCGTTGCTGGCCGGCGCCGGTTTCTCGCTGGTGTTCCCGGCGCTGGGCGTCGAGGCGGTGAAACAGGTGCCGCCGCAGAACCAGGGCACGGCGCTCGGCACCTATTCGGCGTTCCTCGACCTGGCGCTGGGCATCACCGGCCCGCTGGCCGGGCTACTGATCGGGCAGACGGGCGTGCCGTCGATCTATCTGGCGGCGGCGCTGCTGGTGGCGCTCGGGGTGTTGCTCACCCTGCGCCTGCTGCAGCGCAGCCGGGCCTGATTCAGGAATAGTCCGAAACCCGGATTCCTTCCCAGAAAATCATTGTTTCGGTGAATGATTACGGTAAGGTCGCTCAGCGGTCCAGAATGAGAGGAGGAATCGATGTATTTACGGCCGGATGAAGTGGCTAAAGTGTTGGAGAATACCGGCTTTGAGCGTGATTATGTCACCGATCAGGCCTATGGTTACCGCAAGGGCGCACACTACGTGTATGTGAATCGCGAAGCGCGGATGGGCAGAACCGCGTTGGTGATCCACCCGGCGCTGAAAGAGAGAAGCGTGCATTTCGCCACGCCGACCTCCCCGGTGCGCTTCAGCGAGCAGTATCTGGAGTTTCCCCTGGATTTAAGCAACGACACCCCGAACCAGCGCTACGGCATCGCACACGGCTTCAGCTCGCGCGAAGCGCTTTCGCGCTACCTTTACAGCATGTTCCTGTAATCGGTCCCCCGACCCGGGGGACGCTATCAGCCGTGGGCCAACGCTTCGCGGTTGAAACGCTCGTTGTAGGCGCGGCGGAATTGCGCCAGTTCAAACGCATCAATATCCAGCTCGGCGAAGTAAAACAGCGCCGCTTCGGTGTGCTCGGCGTGTAGCTCCGGTGACAGCCCGGCGCGCAGCAGCACGTCACGCCACAGGGCAATCTGCTCGTCGTCCGCCTGTTTGATAAACGTCAGGTAGATGAACAGCAGATAAGCCGCCTGGTGCATCTCTTCGGTGTAGCCGTTGTTCAGCATGCGGATAAAGGTCTGGCTTTGGCGGCCGCCCATTTCCTGGATCATCGATTCGATCAGCATCGGCTTGACCCTCAGCAGATGGGCCAGCGAATCGATGGCTTTGCGGGTGTCGGACGTCAAGATGCGGTAACCGATAATGAATACGACGATCAGGGCGGCGAGGATGATCCAGGTCATTTAGGCTTTATTACACTCTCAATACGCCAGAAGAGGGGCGGGAGGCGCTGTGCGACAGCGCCCGCTATCAATGCTGTTCGCCGCTGAAATTACCGACCGCGCTCTGTTGGCGCAGGTGGTGATTGAAGGTGGCCGCGTCTTTGGCCAGCGCGTCCAGATGGGCGCCGAGCATTTTGATCTGCTTGACTAGCGCATGCTGTTCCGGCACCGAACTGGCGGTGCTCAGTTTGCGCGCCAGTTGTTCATTCTGCGCCCGCAGCGCGGCTTCGCGCTGTTTGGCTTCTTCCAGCAGTTGCTGCAGCGCCTGGTAGCTCTGCTGCCATTCGCGGTGTTGCCGTTCGAAGCTGCTCTGCAACTCATTCATCGCATTTTGAAACTGGATTTCCAGCTCGCGCATTGTCATGGGCTCGATCCTTTGCGGCACTCAATGATGGCTTAGCAGTATAGCGAAAACTGTTCGCAAGCTCACCCGTTGACGACAAATGAGACAAATGCCGCTGACAATTCCCGGCTTGCAACCGCGCCAAGGCGTCTTACAATCGACCCCATTCCCAGCCGTAAAGGCTGCCGTTCAAGAGAGGTGGAACATGAGCGAGCAGGAAAAAGACTTTTTTGAACAGGCGATGGCGGACGTGGTGCCGCTGGAGAGCGGACGGCAGACGCTGTACCTCAAGCCGCAGGCGGCGGTGGACAAAAGCGCGCGGCGCGAAGCGCAGCGGCTGCGGCAGGAAAACTTCCTCAGCACCGATTTTCTCGAGGTGATCCCCTGTGAACAGCCGCTGGAGTTCAAAGGGGAAGGCATTCAGCAGGGCGTGCTGGACAAACTGCGCAACGGGCGTTACCCGCCGCAGGCGTCGCTGAACCTGCTGCGTCAGCCGGTTGAAGCCAGCCGGCAGGCGCTGTTCCGTTTCATTATGCAGGCGGAGGCGCAAAATCTGCGTTCGCTGCTGATCGTGCACGGCCGCGGGCGGCAGAACGAAAGCCATCCGAATATCGTGCGCAGTTACGTCGCCAAATGGCTGGCGCAGTTTGAGCAGGTGCAGGCGTTTTGCCGCGCCTTACCGCGCGACGGCGGCGAGGGCGCTTGTTATGTCACGTTGCGTAAATCGGCGCAGGCCAAGGCAGAAAACTTTGAGCGCCACGCCAAGCGCAGTCGTTGAAAGGATAGCCGAAATAAAATGGCCGGCGAATATCGCCGGCCATCGATGAATTATTTATTAAATATTTTATAGTCCAGCGAATAACGGCCGGCGCCGGTTACCGCCAGCAACAGCAAACCACCAATGATGCTGATGTTTTTAAAGAAGTTAATTTCGTTGCCCATCATTTCCATGCCGGTCATTTTCCAGAACGGATGGCCGATAAACGCGGTGCCCAAGACATACAGGGCGAAAATGACCGCGATAGGCCGAGTAAACAGGCCGAGAATAAGCGCGATGCCGAAAATAAACTCCACCACCACGGCAACGATCGCCGCCAAATAAGGCATCGGCGTGCCATAGCCTTCCATCGCCGTGACGGTTGCACCGAAGTTGACCAGTTTCATCCAGCCGAAAATGATAAACAGAACCATCAGTAGAATACGGGACAGCAGAATTACGCCGTCTTTTGAGCTATCACCCATTTCGAACTCCTTAGCCACTGTCGGAATTATGTTGTCTTGCTGATTAAAGATTAGAACAATTTACGTTTTTTTCTAGCGGCGACGGGCGGTTGCGCCACTTTTTTCGTTGGGTGAGACGCGTGGTGAAGCCGACGGCATTGCCTATACTTGAGCCTGGAGCAAAAACAATTAAAACAGGCAATGTGAGGCCAAGATGGATGAGGAATTGACCGCCGACGGTTACCGCCGTTATTCCGGCGACAAGATTGACGTTTATTTTAACAGCGCGATATGCCGCCATTCCGCCAACTGCGTGCGTGGCAACGCGGCTATTTTTACCCTGAACCGCCGGCCGTGGATTATGCCGGACAATGCCGACGCGGCCGAAGTGAAACGCGTTATCGACACTTGCCCCAGCGGCGCACTGAAATATAGGGAGAAATAATATGGAACATAAAATACTGGCAGACGAGAAGCGTTTTTATATCAATGACGAGCATGGCAAGCTGATCGCCGAGATCTCTTTCGTGCCGAGCGGCGACAAGCTGACCATTATCGATCACACCTGGGTGGATGAGTCATTGAAGGGGCAGGGCGTCGGCAAAAAGCTGGTGGCGCTGGTGGTGGAGAAAATGCGCGCGGAGCAGCGTAAAATCATTCCGCTATGCCCGTTCGCCAAGCATGAGTTCGATACCACCCCAGCCTATCAGGACATTCGCGCCTGAGGCGATAACGGGGCGCGGCGCGCCCCGATCATTCAGCAGACGCCGAAATCGCCGTCCTCGTGGTACAGCGCCACCTCGTTGGCCTGCACCTCCGTACGCTGCTCTTTACCCAGTTCATTCCAGCTGCAAACCAGGGTTTCGCCGTCGATCGCCACCACGGTCATCTTCGGGCCGCCGGTGGTGCGTTGTACAAAATCACCGATATTGAATGCCATGCGTTCCTCCACAACAGATTAAACCTCATCTATTGATAACACAGAATGGCGCCGCCGTTGGCAGGTGTTTCGTTATGCATTAGATTATATAGCGATTATCACCAAGGAGAGCAGACTAACATGCCGGGATTATTGATGTTTTATGTGGGCGGTACGGCGCCGGGCGCCAATATTGAGTTGCACGACGTGCAGTTTGCGGCGGCGGATCGGCCGGAAGAGGCGTATCCGCTGCTGCGTGAAAAGTGGTTCGGCGATAAGCGCAAGGTGCATGTCGACGGCTATGCGCGCATCGACTGGGCGGACGGTTACGACGTGAGCCTGGAGCCCGCGCTGTTCGCCGGTGAAGAGAAGCTGTTTTTCGTCAACGTGGGCGGCTACCGCAGCGATGAGCTGGCGGAACTGCACCAGTTCGGCCTGTTCGTGGCGCGCTCCGCCGACGAGGCGAAAGACAAAGCCAAACGGGTACTGCTGACTGACAGCGCGCAGCAGCACAAGGATGACCTGGCCGAAGTGGACGACTGCCTGCTGCTGCAGGCGCTGCAGGGCTACCACGTTCATTTGCGCGCCAACCCGCACGGCAAACCGGCCCGGCCGCTGTGGCAGGGGTATCTGCCAATCGGCGAACCCGCGTTATAACGCCGCCAGCGCCTGCAGCTGTTGCCGCAACCAGCGGCAGGCCTCCGGCCGGCCGTTCTTGCGGTGCAGGTAGATTTTGATCTGATACGGCGGCACCGGAAACGGCAGGGGATGGATATCCAGCGCCGCCGCCTGCCGCAATTTTTGCGCGGCGTAACGCGGCATGCTCATCACCAGTTTGCTGTCGGCGACGATGAACGGCGCGCCCAGCAGCGAAGGCGTGCGGATGGCGATATCGCGCTGCAGCCCCAGTTTGTCGAGCTGGTAGTCAATGACGCCACGCTGTTCGTTCCACGGCGTCACCACCAGATGACGCGCCTGCAGGTAGTTTTCCAGCGTCAGCTCGCCGTATTTCGCGCTGAACGCGGGCGAACAGATCGCCACATACTCATCCTCTAGCCAGCTCACCTCGTCGATCTCCGGGTAGCTTTCGCCATCGGTTTCGGTAAAGCCCAGCGCGAAGTCGATGCGCCCCGCCAGCAGATCGTTCAGCGCCACCTTGCGCTCGGAATAGCGCAGCTGAAACGATAACCCCGGCGCCAGGCGCTGCATCTGCGCCATCAGCGCGGGAAACACCGCGAAAGCGGTGTAATCGGTAATGGCGAAGGTGAAGCTCTCCCGGCTTTCGGCGGGGACGAAGCGCGGGCGCGGATGCAGCCCTTTGGCCAGCAGCGCCAGACTTTCGCTGACGGTCGGGGCCAGGCTGTCGGCATACACCGTCGGGTGCATGTCGTTGCCGACCCGGTAGAACAGCTCGTCTGCCAGCGCCTTGCGCAGCCGGATCAGCGCGTGGCTCAACGCCGACGCACTGAGGGCCAGCTCTGCTGCGGCGCGCGTCACCGATCGCAGCCGATAGACCGCTTCGAACACCAGCAGCAGGTTGAGATCGAGGCGTTTCAAATCCAGATGCATGATATTCATTACCTGTTGATGAAAATGCAGTTCATACAGTATTGGAGGCGCGATATGCTGGCAAGCACAGTCATTAACACACTCAGGATTTGCCATGACCATTGAGATTTACCCGGCGCAAAAAAGCGACGCCAAACTGATTCTGGATATGATTATCGAGCTGGCGGTGTACGAAAAGGCGCGCGAGCAGGTGCTGGCCAGCGTGGAAGACATCGAACGCAGCCTGTTTGGGCCGGGCGCCTGTTCCGAAGCGCTGATTTGTACGGTGAACGGCGAGCCGGCGGGTTATGCGGTGTTCTTTATGAGTTACTCCACCTGGCTGGGTAAAAATGGCATCTATCTGGAAGACCTGTACGTGGCGCCGAAGCATCGCGGCGCGGGCGCCGGTAAAAAGCTGCTGCGACACATCGCCCAGTTGGCGTGCGAACGGCAGTGCGGCCGCCTGGAGTGGAGCGTGCTGGACTGGAACCAACCGGCCATCGATTTCTACCTCAGCATCGGCGCGCAGCCGCAGGGCGAGTGGGTGCGCTATCGTATGGAAGGCGAGGCGCTGACGCACTTCGCGGCGCACGGGGCGGCGTTACCGGCACAATAGCCGTTGGGGGGAGGCGGCCTCCCCAACTGTGGTGATGTGAACGGTTTACTGCGGATCAATCAGGCGGGTTTGCGGGCGGCGAGAATAAAGATCATCGGGCGCTCCTGCTCTTCGTCCAGCGCCGGATTAGCGGCAATTTGCTGCGCGCTGGGGCCCCATTCGTTCAAATGCTGGATGATAAACCCTTGCTGCGCCAGCGGGTTGATATAGCCGCCGAGCGTGCGGTGCTGCTTGATGACGCCTTCCGCCAGCCAGTTGGAAACGCGCTGGCCTTCTCGCTGGTAGCCGTTCACCGGCCAGGATTTCTGCCCGTTGCCGTCGGTCAGCCAGCCCTGCTGCGCCGGGGCGGTGTAGATCGGGTGCTCGGCGGTGAAGATGAACTGTCCGCCGGGTTTCAACGCGGCGTAAACCGTGGCGAACAGGGCGGGCAAATCCTCGAGGTAGTGCAGCGTCAGCGAGCTGTAGACCAGATCGTAACGGTTTACAGGCAGCTGCAGCTGCGCCAAATCCTGCCGACGATACTCAATGCCCGCGTCGGCGGTCATCTCCCGCGCCTTGGCCAGCATCTTTTCCGAGACGTCCAATCCCAGCACGTCGGCGGCGCCCTGTTCGCGCGCGCTGCGGCAAAACCAGCCGTAGCCGCAGCCGAGATCGACCACGCTTTTGCCCTGCAAATCCGGCAGGATGCGGCGGATGGCGGCCCATTCCGGCGCGCCGTCCAGGCCGTGCTGCGAGCGGCTGAGCTGCGCATAGCCGTCGAAGAAAGCCTGATTGTCATAGATGTTTTGCGTCATGATGACTCCTTAGTGAATGACGGCGGCGGAATGCCGCTGCCATACCCTGCATATTGCTGCATAATTCTACGCTGACAACATGAATAACGGGAATGACGATGGACATGATTTCGGTGCGGCAAGCGCCCGAGCTGGCGCCGCGCGCCATTGCGTATTTTCAGCGGCACTGGGCCACGGCAGAGACGCTGATGATGTATGAAGACGCCATCAACTGCAGCCTCGGCGCCGCCAACCCGCTGCCGCAGTGGTACCTGCTGATGGAAAATGACCAGATCCTCGGCTGTGCGGGGCTCATCACCAACGACTTTATCAGCCGTGGGGAGTTGTATCCCTGGCTGTGCGCGCTCTACGTAGAAGAGACGCAGCGCGGCAGGGGCTACGGCGCCAAACTGATTGAGCATGTAGCTGCGGAAACCCGCCGGCTGGGCTTCCCGCAGCTGCACCTGTGCACCGATCTGGAAGGGTATTACGAACGCAGCGGCTTCGTTTATAACGGGCTCGGGTATCACCCCTGGGGCGAAGCCTCACGGGTCTATTCACGGGCGCTGTGATCGCCCTCGCCGGGGGCGTGTAAGACAAACCTGACTTTTCTTTCACCTCATCGCGCAACGCGGGTTACACTGGCCGCTTGTTCGCCACCGACCGGGTTAATTCGCCGCCGCGATGAGAGTGCCACGTCAGCTACAGCAACGCGTTACCGCCTGCATCGCCATTATGGCGGTGCTGTTGCTGTTTGTGGCGCCGGTGGTGTCGAAATCGCTGATGCACCACCCGATGATGGGCGGCATGATGCAAACGGACGCCGCTATGCCGCACGACATGCACGGGATGGCGATGCCCGCCGCCGAGCATGCCGGCCACCACGGCATGGACCCGGCGGAGATGATTTTCTGCGGCTATTGCGAGCTGCTGATCCACGTGCCGCTGCTGCTGTGGGCATTCGTCCCGCTGCTGTGGCTGATGGCGCGCATCGCGCGCCTGCCTTGCGCGCCGCGCATCGTTTCTCCGCCCCTTCGGCGCCTGACTCTGCGGCCGAGCCCGCGCGGGCCGCCCGGCCAACCGTTTTTCCCTATTGCTTGATCATGGGTAACGCCGTCCGTATCGCTGCGGACGGTTTGCCTGCGCGCACAGTTTGAAAAACGAGAAAGGCCATGTCTTCAATAACCAAAACTCCACCTGCCGCATCGCCGCGTGGCGCGATGCTGAACCTGATCAGACGGCTGCATTTTTATATCGGCCTGCTGGTCGCTCCTTTTATTCTGGTCGCTGCACTGACCGGCACGCTGTATGTGCTGACGCCGCAGCTTGAAGAGGCGCTGTATCGCGATGCGCTTTTCACCGAACCGCACGGGCAGGCGAGATCGCTGGCTGACCAGATCGCCGCCGCCCGCCGCGCGGTGGGTGACGAGGCGCGCATTTACGCCGTGCGTCCGGCGCCCGGCGCAATGGACACCACGCGCGTACAGTTCGCGGGCGCCGATCTGGGCGCTTCTGAGTCGCGCGCGCTGTTTGTCGACCCTTATACCCTGGCGATCAAGGGCGATATGACGGTGTACGGCACCTCCGGCGTGCTGCCGCTGCGCACCTGGCTGGATAAGTTGCACAGCAGCCTGCTGCTCGGCGATCTGGGCCGCAATTACAGCGAGCTGGCGGCCTCCTGGCTGTGGGTGGCCGCGCTGGGCGGCGTGGCGCTGTGGCTGGCGACGCGGCCGAAGCGCAAGCTGAAAAGGGTGAAAGGAGGCTTTGCCGCCAGCCGCCATTGGCATATCACGCTGGGCGTGGCGCTGCTGGCCGGGCTGCTGTTCTTCTCGGCTACCGGGTTGACCTGGTCGCAGTGGGCCGGCGGCAACATCGACGCGCTGCGAGCCAACCTGGGCTGGTTGACGCCGCAGGTCAACACCAGCCTGCAGGCCGATGCGCCGCAGACGCCGGCCGATCCGCACGCTGAGCACCGCGGGATGATGCCGGGCATGAAGATGAACCCTGCCGCGCAAAGCAATGCGCTGAACGGTGATTGGGATCGGGCGCTGCACGCTGCGCGCGCCGCCGGAATAGACGCCGCCAAGGTCGAGCTGCGCCAGCCGAAAGGCGAGGGCAAAGCCTGGACGGTAACCGAAGTGGATCGCAGCTGGCCGACGCAGGTGGACGCGGTTGCCATCGCGCCGCAAAGCTTCGCCGTCATCGATCAGGTGCGGTTCGACACCTTCCCACTCATCGCCAAGCTGACCCGCTGGGGCATCGACGCCCACATGGGCATTCTGTTCGGCTTGCCGAATCAGCTGCTGCTGGCGGCGTTCGGCCTCGGGCTGTGTCTGATGATTGCGCTGGGTTACCGCATGTGGTGGAGTCGCCGCCCGGCGGCGGGTGCGCAGCATCCGGTGCATACGCTGGTTGCCGCCTGGCTGGCGCTTCCCCTGCCGGCACGCGCCGTCACGCTGCTGGTTGCAGCCGTACTGGGTTATTGCCTGCCGGTAATGGGCGTGAGCCTCGCGGCGTTGCTGCTGGTGGACGTATGGCGCTGGCGCGGCCAGCGGCAAGGCCTTCAGGACGAAACGCCGGAAGCGGCCGCCCGCCGCGCCGAAGTGCGCAAGTTCCGCGCGGCGGTGGCGACAGTGGCGGTGGCGGTCGGTTGCGTGATGGGCCGGGCGATCCTCGGCGGCACCGTAGAGCAGTTTCAGCTGCCGATCGGTGACTGGAGCGCACAGATGGTGATCATGCAGAGCCTGATGGTGCTGCTGTATACGCTGGTGTTTACCCTGCTGCTTTCCATTCCGCTGTGGTATTTCTTCCTGGGGGAGAAAGAGGGGCGGTGAGGTAGCGTCCGGCATGCCTGCGGGCATGCCGGATATTTGGGAATAGGGCTTAAGCGCGTATCATCTCACCAGATAGGCAATTTCCACTGAAAGGAAGCGAACGATGACGTTTGAACAACGAAGGGACAAGGCGATAGCGCTGATGGAGGAAAAGAAGATGTGGCGGAGCAACTATGCGCCGCCAATCTTGCGCCTGCTGTGGCGAATGGATGTGAATATGCCACCGCCGCCGTTTGCGCCTTTCTGGCTGAATATGCTGTTCTTCGGCATTTGGTTTGGCCCGCTGTGGGGCGTGCTGATGTGGTTCATGGTATGGAAAAATCAGGGATATACCGGTGAAGAGGCCCTGACATTAAGCCTCGCCGCCGGCCTGTTGTTTGGCTTTTTTATGGCGCTTTTCCACTACAGGCGGAAAAAGGCGAACAGGCTGCCGGACTGGAACTCGCTTTGACACGTTGGTGACGAACAGACACAAAAAAGCCCGCAACCGAAGTTGCGGGCTTTTTCGCTATTATCGCCGGGTCTATCTGGTTCACTGGCAACGTATTTGGTGGAGCTGGGGGGATTTGAACCCCCGTCCGAAATTACTACACCGTCGGCACTACATGCTTAGTCCAATCTTTACATTCGCCGGCCAGCTGCGGATGGACACGCTACTGACAGACTAGCCTGATTGAGTTTAACGCTTCAGCCCCAGGCAGGACATCCACGCGATCTCTTTTGGGTTTGACCTCTCTTGATCCCCGTCCTAAGAGCGGAGGCTAGGGAGAGAGGGCTCTAAGCAGGGTATTAAGCTGCTAAAGCGTAGTTTTCGTCGTTTGCGACTATTTTTTTGCGGCTTTTTACGAGGCCAACCGCCCCTCGGCATGCTCCTAGGGCTTCGCAAATCCCGTCGAATCCAGAATCAGCCCCAAGTAACTTTGTGCAGTATACCAGAAGTTTACCTCGATAAGCCAGCGGCTTAACGATTGGCGTGCTTCATGATACGGGCTTTCGCCGTCTGCCATTCGCGATCTTTGATGTCATCGCGTTTGTCGTGCTCTTTCTTGCCTTTGGCTACGCCGATCTTGATCTTGCTCCAGGCATTTTTCCAATACAGGGACAAGGCCACCACGGTGTAACCGTCGCGGTTGACGCGGCCGAGCAGGGTGTCCAGCTCGCGTCGGTTCAGCAGCAGTTTACGGGTACGCGTCGGATCGCACACCACATGCGACGAAGCCACGTTAAGCGGGGTGATGGTGGCGCCAAACAGGTAGGCTTCACCGTCACGGAACGTCACGTAGCTGTCGCTGAGGTTGGCTTTGCCTGCACGCAGCGATTTAACTTCCCACCCTTGCAGCGACAGGCCCGCCTCGAACTCTTCTTCAATGAAGTATTCGAAACGCGCGCGCTTGTTTTGGGCAATGGTGGCGGAACCGGGTTTGTGTGCTTTTTTCTTTGTCATAGTGCGTTCATTATACTGGATGCTTCAGCGAAAGAAATCCTTTCCCGTTCAGCACCTGCGCAATTTTTCGCATTTTTGGTTCCCTCATCCCGTAGCAGATTTTTTGTTTGCCGCCAGATAAATGGTATTATCTGTACGTTTTATGTCTTACAGGAAATGATATGCCCCAGATCAGTCGGTCTGCATTAGTGCCGTTCAGCGCCGAGCAGATGTATCAGTTGGTTAACGATGTTCATTCTTACCCCGATTTTCTGCCAGGCTGCACCGGCAGCCGGGTGCTTAATGCTACCTCCAACGAGATGACCGCCGCGGTGGACGTCGCCAAGGCTGGTATTAGCAAGACCTTCACCACCCGCAATACGCTGCTGGATAACCAGAGCATCAATATGCAACTGGTCGATGGTCCGTTCCGCAAGCTGATGGGCGGCTGGCAGTTCACGCCGCTGAGCGAAGAGGCCTGCAAGGTGGAGCTGCACCTGGACTTCGAGTTCACCAACAAACTGATTGAGCTGGCGTTCGGCAAGGTGTTCAAAGAGCTGGCGGGCAGCATGGTGCAGGCATTCACCCAGCGGGCGAAAGAGGTCTACAGTGTCTGACATCCAGGTCGAGGTGGTGTACGCCTTGCCGGAGCGGCAGTACCTGCGCAAGGTGAAGCTGGCCGAGGGCAGCAGCGTCGAGCAGGCGATCCAGGCTTCAGGCCTGCTGGAGCTGCGCCAGGATATCGATCTCAAGAGCAACAAAATCGGCATCTACAGCCGCCCGGCCAAGCTGGGCGATACGCTGAACGACGGCGACCGGGTGGAGATCTACCGGCCGCTGATAGCCGATCCGAAAGAGCTGCGCCGGCAACGGGCAGAAAAGGCAAAAAAATAAGGCGCTATGAGCGCCTTATTTTTTTATCTGAAACTGATTTCTCTTCCGCGTTGCAGCCTGCGACTGTCATGAGGAACATCATGCCCCCTCATGGGCCGGAAGAGCGGGCGGCGCCGATTACTTGGTCAGCGCCGGTTTGTTCTGGATATCGGTCAACACGCCTGCGCTGTCGAAGGTCAGCGTCAGCGTCTGCTGGGTGATGTCTTCATGGCCAGGCTGCTGGCGGAACACATAGAACCACGTCTGAGTCCCGAACGGGTCTTGCAGCATTGGGGTGCCCAATGTGTAAGCGACCTGTTGTTGGGTCATCCCTTTCTGAATTTTCGCCACGTCGGTCGACGTCAGGTAGTTCCCCTGGTTGATGTCAGGACGATAAACCACCTTTTCAAAAGTAGAACAGCCTGCAGTCAGCATCACAAGAACTACAGCGGCGGCAGTCAGCGTTTTACAGCGCATAGTAATCACATTCCTTTAGGGCATAGGATGCCGATGATAATAGACCTTGCGGCAGTTGGAAACCTTTATACCCTTCATCTTTCACGTTGCGACGCGTTGGCTTTCCTTTAGCACCTCAAGCGCTTGGCCTGTTTCAGGCCGTTGAGGGGGCTTAAGATCACCGCCGCGCCGCACTTTAGATATATTTCGGGTCAACAGCGTCACTGTCAGACCGCAGGAAAGTGAAAAAGTTGAGCTTTTTTATGCCGCCAGCAGTTCTTTGGCGTTCGCCAACGTATTGCGGGTGACTTCGCTGCCGCCGAGCAGGCGCGCCAGCTCCTGCAGCCGGGCGCGTTTATCCAGCGGCGCCATCTGGGTTTCGGTGACCGTGCCGTCGGTCTGCTTGCTGACGAACAGGTGCTGATGCCCGCATCCGGCCACCTGCGGCAGGTGGGTGACGCACATCACCTGGGTGGATTCGCCGAGCTGGCGCAGCAGACGGCCGACGATGGCGGCGGTCGGGCCGCTGATGCCCACGTCCACCTCATCGAAGATCAGCGCCGGAGTTTCCATCTTGCGGGCGGTGATCACCTGAATGGCCAGCGCGATGCGCGACAGCTCACCGCCGGAGGCGACCTTCGCCAGCGGCTGCAGCGGCTGCCCCGGGTTGGTGGAGACGCAGAACTCGGTGCGGCTGGCCCCTTCGGCGCTAAGGTGCTGCGGTTCGAAGCGCACGTCGATGTTGAATTTGCCGTGCGGCATGGAGAGCGCTTGCATGCTGTCGGTGATGAGCGTGGTCAGCTCGGCGGCGTAGTGCAGGCGTTTCTGGTGCAGCTCTTCCGCCAGCGCCAGCGCCTGCTGGTGATGCAGGATGACCGCCTCGTTCAGGTGCTCATGGTCGCTTTCCTGCTGCGACAGCAACTGCTGTTCATCCAGCAACTGCTGATGCAGCTGCGGCAGCTCTTCCGGCGCAACCTGGTGTTTGCGCGCCAGGCTGATTTGACGCGACAGGCGCTGTTCCAGCTCGTGCAGGCGATTGGGATCGAGATCCATGCGATCGGCGTAATGGCGCAGTTCGTCGCTGGCTTCGCTGATCTGGATAGAGGCCTCTTCCAGCATGTCCAGCAGGCCGCCGAGCTTGTCGTCCAGCCCGGCCAGCTCAAGCAGCAGGTGTTTGGCGCTGTAGAGCTGGCTGAGCATGTTGTTCTCGTCGCTGTCGGCCAGCAGCTGCAGCGTCTGCTGGCTGAGGGTCAGCAGCTGGCCGCTGTTGGCCAGGCGCTTGTACTCGGCGTCAGTCTGTTCGAACTCGCCGGTCTGCGGCGCGAATTCGTTCAGCTCTTTCAACTGGTATTGCAGCAGCTGCTTGCGCGCTTCGCGCTCGATGGACTGCTGCTGATGATGCGCCAGCTCGCGGCAGCTCTGGTGCCATCGTTGGTAGGCCTGGCTCATCGCCGCCAGCAGGGCGGGTTCGTCGGCGTAGGCGTCGAGCAGCGCTTTTTGGTGCTCCGGCTTGAGCAGCAGCTGATGGGCGTGTTGGCCGTGGATTTGGATCAGGCGTTGCCCCAGTTCGCGCAGCTGCGACAGCGGCACGGCGGTGCCGTTGATAAAGCCGCGCGAACGGCCGTCGGCGTTGATCACCCGGCGCAGCAGGCATTCGTTGCTGTCGTCCAACTGGTTCTGTTCCAGCCACTCGCGCGCAGACGGGGTGTCCGCCAGCGAGAAGCGGGCGCAGAGGTCGGCGCGGGCGGCTCCCAGGCGCACCACGTTGCCGTCAGCGCGGTTGCCGAGGCACAGCCCCAGCGCATCGATGGCGATGGATTTGCCGGCGCCGGTTTCACCGGTGATCGCCGTCATACCCGGTTGAAAATCGATTTCCAACTCACGAACGATAGCAAAGTTGCTGATGGTTAATTGCGCCAGCATGGGAACCTTCCTGTGTATAAACACATAACTGTAATTTCATACAGTATAAACTGGTTTTATATACAGTAAAGTGGCCGGCGCAGATTTTAGAACAATTTTTTCGACCAGCCCAGCTTGGTGCTTAACGTGTTGAAATAGCTGTAGTCCTTCGGGTGAATCAAATTCAGGTGGAAATCGCTGCGGCGGATCAGCACTTCTTCGCCTTCCTGGATAGGCAGCGCGATCTGGCTGTCGCAGCTGATCTCCAGATCGCTGCCGATCTGCGAAAACTTCAGGCGGATGGTGCTGTCGCCGTTGATCACCAGCGGCCGGGCGGAAAGGGTGTGCGGGAACATCGGCACCAGCGCGATCGCCTCCAGCGACGGGGTGAGGATCGGCCCACCGGCAGAGAGCGAGTAGGCGGTGGAGCCGGTCGGCGTGGCGATGATCAGGCCGTCGGAGCGCTGTGAGAAGGCGAAGCGATCGTCGATGTACACTTCGAATTCGATCATGTGCGCCACTTTGCCGGGGTGCAGCACCACTTCGTTGATGGCGGTGCTGATGCGGCACTGCTGGTGCTCTTTATGCACGATGGTTTCCAGCAGGAAACGCTGTTCGTCGATGTACTCGCCTTCCAGCACGTCCGCCAGCTGCTGCAGGGCGTTGTCGGGATCGAGATCGGTGAGGAAACCGAGGTTGCCGCGGTTGACTCCGATTACCTTGATGTCGTAGCGCGCCAGCACGCGCGCTGCGCCGAGCATGTTGCCGTCGCCGCCGACCACCACCGCCAGATCGGCGCGCTGGCCGATATCCGCCAGGCTGCCGGTGACGGCGTCTTTCAGCCCCAAATCATGGGCGATTTGGCGTTCGACCATCACCGAATAGCCACGGGCGACCAGCCAGTGGAACAGCATCTCGTGGGTTGCCAGCGCTGAAGGGTGACGCGGGTGGCCAACAATGCCAATACAGGCGAATTTTTTATTCATTTGTTGTGATTTTCCTCACCGGGACCCGTTTATGCCCCACATTGTGACCGGTTGACTTGAAACCCCGGTTTTGATCCCCATAATAAGCCAAGTTGCGAGATTAATGCTAAAACGCGGAGATATTCATGAGTAGTAAAGAACAGAAGACGCCAAACGAGCAAGTCTCGGAAGAAATGGAACAACACGCTCATCACGATGATACGCTGCCGGAAGCGGCGGAAGGCGTCGATCTGCGCGATGCGCGTATCGCCGAACTGGAAGCCCAACTGGCGGAAGCGCAGCAGCACGAGCGCGACAGCCTGCTGCGCGCCAAAGCGGAAGCGGAAAACATCCGCCGCCGCGCTGAACTGGACGTCGAGAAAGCGCACAAGTTCGCCCTGGAGAAATTCTCCGGCGATCTGCTGCCGGTGATCGACAACCTGGAGCGCGCGCTGGATCTGGCGGATAAAAACAATCCTGAACTGGCCGCGATGATCGAAGGCATCGAGCTGACGCTGAAATCGCTGCTGGACGTGGTGCGCAAGTATGGCATCGAAATCGTCGGCGACGTCAACGTGCCGTTCAACCCGGAAGTGCATCAGGCGATGAGCATGATGGAATCCGCCGATCACCAGCCGAACCACGTGATGATGGTGATGCAGAAAGGTTATACGCTGAACGGCCGCCTGCTGCGTCCGGCGATGGTCGCGGTCTCCAAAGCCAAGGCGTAATCGCCCCGGCAACGGTATAAAGAAAGGCACCCGAGGGTGCCTTTTTTGTCTCTGGACTATGCCTGCGGCAGGCGCGGCATCCAATCGATCGGCGTGAGTCCTTGCTGCTCCAGCAGCTGATTGGCCTGCGAGAAGTGGCGGCAGCCGAGGAAACCGCGGTGCGCGGAGAGCGGCGACGGGTGCGGCGCCTTCAGCACATGGTGGCGGTTGCGGTCGATAAAGTTGCCTTTCTTCTGCGCGTGCGAGCCCCACAGCAGGAACACCACGCCTTCGCGGTTCTCATTCAGGGCGGCGATCACCTTATCGGTAAAGGTTTCCCAGCCCAGGTTGGCGTGCGAGTGCGCGCGGCCGCCTTCCACCGTCAGCACGGTGTTGAGCAGCAGCACCCCCTGTTCGGCCCAGCTTTGCAGGTAGCCGTGATCCGGGCGTTCGAAGCCGGGAATGTCGGTCGCCAGCTCTTTATACATGTTCACCAGCGACGGCGGCGCCGGCACGCCGGGGCGCACCGAGAAAGAGAGGCCGTGCGCCTGATTGGGGCCGTGATACGGATCCTGGCCGAGAATGACGACCTTGACGTCCGCCAGCTCGGTATAGCGGAAAGCGTTGAACACGTCCTTCTGCGGTGGATAAATGGTCTTACCGGCCTGGCGCTCAGCGGCAACAAAGGCGAGCGTTTCAACAAAATAGGGCTGCTCTTTCTCTTTGCCGATCACGTCATGCCAGGTGAGGGAGGTGGCCATAAACGCTCTCCTTTGTTTTCTTTAGCAATTCATGGGCTATAGCTTACCGTTTCGGCACGCGCAGCGAAACCCGCTTTTCATTTCTCACTGTCACGCGTAATGCAATTATTTTTGAAAATTTACAAAAATAATTGGTTTTTGCCGCAGTGGGAAAATTGATATAAAACATAAATTTGCCCCTTCATGCCCTGTGCCTACCCGGTAAAAATTGACTTTAATCAAGGAACTGGCCCGGTCAGGCTGGTATACAGAACAACAAGACAACAATGGTTTTACCAAATGGCCGAAACCAGAATTGGGTTTTCTCACGACGTGAATTTTTACGCCCTTGTACGGAGGCAACATAATGATTACCGGTATTCAAATTACCAAAGCGAACGACCAGGCGCTGGTGAATTCTTTCTGGCTGCTGGATGATGAAAAAGCGGAAGCTCGCTGCGTGTGCGCCAAGGCCAACTACGCGGAAGATCAGGTTGTCGCAGTGAGCGACCTGGGCCAGATCGAATACCGTGAAGTGCCGCTGGAAATGCAGCCGACCGTGCGCGTGGAAGGCGGTCAGCACCTGAACGTCAACGTGCTGCGTCGCGAAACCCTGGAAGACGCGGTCAAGCACCCGGAAAAATACCCGCAGCTGACCATCCGCGTGTCCGGTTATGCGGTACGCTTCAACTCTCTGACGCCGGAACAGCAGCGCGACGTTATCGCCCGCACCTTTACCGAAAGCCTGTAATTTGCGGCGCAGTCAATCAGGGAGCTTCGGCTCCCTTTTCTGCGTTTGGTGGCCGAAAACCGAACGCGGATCACATTCTGTACAAAGATAAGCATTTCTAATACAGAACTCATCCGACCTGCCGATAGCTAAATCAGCACCTATTCAGGTGCTCAATAAAAAGTCTATCGACAAGGAGTCGGCATGAGTATGCCTTTAAGTTTTACCTCTGCAGTATCCCCGGTGGCCGCGATCCCTACACCTCGCGCCGCTGCCGAGACGGCGACGGCGGCGCAGCCTGCGGCAGCGCCGGCAAATCCAGCGCCGGTGGCCACCCCTTCGCAGAACACGCTCAATGCGCAGAACCTGTTGAATACGCTGGTCGGCGATATCTCCGCGGCGGCCCCGACGGCGGCGGCAGCGCCGGGCGTGACACGGGGGCAACAATCGCAGGAAGGTGATTATACGTTAGCGCTGTTGGCCAAGGACGTTTATTCACTGAACGGCCAGGGCGCTGCCGGGTTCAATCGCCTGAGCGACAGCGCACTGCTCGGTTTTGGCATCGATCCCGCCAGCCTGCACGACGCGGGCAGCGGTTTCCAGGCCGGGGTTTACAGCAACGACAAGCAGTATGTGTTGGCGTTCGCCGGCACCAACGACTGGCGCGACTGGCTGAGCAACGTGCGGCAGGCGACGGGCTATGACGATGTGCAGTACAATCAGGCGGTTGCCGCTGCCAAAAGCGCCAAGGCGGCCTTTGGCGATGCGCTGGTGATCGCCGGTCATTCGCTTGGCGGTGGCCTGGCGGCCACGGCTGCGCTGGCGACCGGTACCGTCGCGGTCACCTTCAACGCGGCTGGGGTTTCGGATTACACCCTGAATCGCCTGGGTATCGATCCGGCGGCGGCGAAGAAAGATGCCGAAGCCGGCGGCATTCGCCGCTACAGCGAACAATATGACATGCTGACCAGCACCCAGGAGTCGACTTCGCTGATCCCTGACGCCATCGGCCATAACATCACCTTGGCCAACAACGATACCCTGACCGGCATCGATGACTGGCGGCCGAGCAAGCATCTGGATCGCAGCCTGACGGCGCACGGCATCGACAAGGTGATAAGCTCGATGGCGGAACAAAAGCCGTGGGAGGCGAAGGCCAATGCCTGAAGGGCGTCGCTTGCGGCGGGCGCTGGCGATAGCCTTACTGGCGCTGGTCGCGGTGACCGGTTTACTGATGATGGCTAAGGAGCAACAGATGGGGCAGGAGATTTCGCCGTTTGACGGTCGCAGCAATCTGGCGCTGGCTCAGGCGGTGGCGCGTGGCGATACGCAGGGTATCCGTGCACAGGCCACGCAGGATCGCTTGCGCGAACGGGGCGATCGGCAGGTCACGCTGTTGCAGTGGGCGGTGCTTTCGCAGCAGCCGGCCAGCGTGCAGACGCTGCTGGCGCTCGGGGCAGACCCGGCGGCAGCGGGGCTGGACGGCAACAGCGCGTTGCACACCGCGGCGATGTTGCAAGATGCGCAGTACCTGCGGCTGTTGCTGGCCGAAGGGGCACAGGTGAACGTGCGTAATGCCGTTACCGGCGCCACGCCGCTTGCGGCGGCGGTGCTGGCCGGGCGCGAAGAGCAACTGCGGCTGTTGCTGGCGGCCGGAGCGGACACCACGTTGAGCGATCGGCTGGGAGATACTCCGCTGCATCTGGCGGCGAAGATTAACGCGCCGCACCTGGCGCTGCTGCTGTTGCAGGCCGGGGCCGATGCCCGGGCACGCAACCAGCAGGGCGTCGTGTTCCAGTTTTACTTCTCGCAAACGCCGGCGCATTTGCAGAATGACGAGCTGAAGGCGCAGTTCCGCGAACTGGATAAATGGCTGCAGGGGCACCGTCTGGCCACGCACTACGCGCAGCAGTAAACGCCCATAAAAAAACCGCCTGTACAGGCGGTTTTTTCTTAGGCAGCGGTGGTTATTCCGCGTCGCCGGCCGGTTTGGCCTTCGCCTGACGGCGTTTGCCGACGTTTTTGGCGTCGCGATGGCGCACTTTCACCTTGGCCTTTTCTTTGTTCTTCGCCTTGTCTTCCGCGCGCTTGGCCAGCACTTTCTTCGACGGTTTACCGTTGCTCTTCTCGTTCGGCACCTTGGTTTTCGGCCGCAGTTCGTCGATCACGCGCGCTTTCAGCGGCTCGTTCAGGTAACGGCCCACTTTGCCCAGCAGCAGATGGTCGTGCGCTTCCACCAGCGAAATGGCGGTGCCTTTGCGCCCGGCGCGGCCGGTACGCCCGATGCGGTGCAGGTAGGTATCCGCCGTGCGCGGCATGTCGAAGTTGAACACGTGGGTGATATCGAGGATATCCAGGCCACGTGCGGCAACGTCGGTGGCGACCAGCACGTTAACCCGGCCATCCATCATGCGTTTGACCGCCTCGTTGCGTTTGGCCTGCACCATTTCGCCTTCGAGATAGCAGGTGTTGATGCCCGCTTCGCGCAGCCAGGTGGCCAGCTCATGCACGCGCTCGCGCTTGCGCACGAAGATCACCGATTTCTGCACGTCTGGCTGCTGCAGCAGGTGGATTAGCAGCGCGGTTTTGTGCTGCACGTCATCGGCGCGGTAGTACCACTGCAGGATCTTTTTGCGTTCACGGCGCGACGGATCGGCCTCCACTTCCACCGGCTCTTTCAGGATGCGCTCGGCGAATTCGCGGATCGCTTCGCCTTCCAGCGTGGCGGAGAACAGCAGCGTTTGGTTGCGCCAGCGGGTTTCGGCGGAGATGGTTTCGATGTCCTGCGCGAAGCCCATGTCGAGCATGCGGTCGGCTTCGTCGAGGATCAGGGTTTCCACCGCGCGGCAGTCGAAGTTCTCTTCTTTAATGTATTGCAGCAAGCGGCCGGTGGTGGCGACCACCACGTCCTGGTTTTCGCTGAACACTTCCGCGTGGTTCATGTAAGCGACGCCGCCGGTGATGGTGGCGATATCCAGCGAGGTATGAGCAGCCAATTCACGCGCCTGGTCGGCGACCTGCATCGCCAGTTCACGCGTTGGCGTCAGGATCAGCACGCGCGGCGGGCCAGATTTTTTGCGTGGAAAGTCCAGCAGGTGCTGCAAAACGGGCAGCAGGAAGGCGGCGGTTTTGCCGGTGCCGGTCGGAGCCGAACCTAAGACGTCGCGCCCGTCCATCGCCGGCGGGATCGCTGCGGCCTGAATGGCGGTGGGGCGATCGTAGCCTTTGTCGCGCAGCGCGTCGATCAGGCGGTCATCGAGTTCGAGTTCGGAAAAAGTGGTTGCTGTCATGGTCTACCTCTACTTGGGGCGCCGATTATAGACGGGTTGGCCGCGATCTTCACCTATTTAAGCGGAAAGCCGCTCTTTTCCCGCCGATCAGATTGCCTTATGCTACGCCAGTTTTATAGCCAGGTGGTGAGTGTGAGCAAGCGATCGAAAGCCGATTTTACCCCGCGCCGCGGGGGTTTTACCTTTAAACAATTCTTTGTCGCCCACGATCGTTGCGCCATGAAAGTGGGCACCGACGGGGTGCTGCTCGGCGCCTGGGCACCGCTGGGGCAGGCGCGCCGGGTGCTGGACATCGGCTGCGGCAGCGGGCTGATCGCGTTGATGCTGGCGCAGCGCAGCGGCGACGAAGTGACCATCGACGCGGTGGAACTGGATGAAGCCGCCGCCGGTCAGGCGCGCGAAAATGCGGCGGAATCGCCGTGGCCACAGCGCATCCGCGTGCATGCGCAGGATATTCATCATTATGCGCAGCGGCATGCCGCTGAGTATGATCTGATCGTCAGTAATCCGCCGTATTTCGAGCCGGCGGTGGCCTGCCGCGACCAGGCGCGCCACAACGCGCGCTACACCGAAACCCTGACGCACGGCGCGCTGTTGGCCTGCGCGGCGCAGCTGCTGGCGGAACAGGGGACGTTCTGCGTGGTGCTGCCGCACGACGTTGGCGCCGAATTCGAACGCCTGGCGCTGCAAAGCGGCTGGCATACGGCAGTGAAAGTGAACGTCAGCGACCGGGCCGATACGCCGCTGCACCGGGTGCTGCTGGCGCTGACACGGCGGGAAACGCCGCTGCAGGCGCAGGCGCTGGCGATCAAACAGGCCGATGGCAGCTACACCGACGATTTCCGCCGATTGATCACCGACTTCTACCTGTTCTACTGAAAAGAAAAGGGCGCCGATAAGGCGCCCTGTCGCAGAGTTTAAGGCTGCAAAATGGTCGGCAGCGCTTCCGGCAGCAAATCCGGGTAATCCAGCGTGTAGTGCAGGCCGCGGCTCTCTTTGCGTGCCATGGCGCTGCGCACGATAAGCTCGGCCACCTGCACCAGATTGCGCAGCTCCAGCAGGTTGTTGGAGATGCGGAAGTGCGCGTAGTACTCGTCGATTTCCGCCTGCAGCGTGTTGATGCGGCGCAGGGCGCGCTCCAGCCGCTTGGTGGTGCGCACGATGCCGACGTAATCCCACATGAACAGCCGCAGCTCGTGCCAGTTGTGCTGAATCACCACCCGTTCGTCCGCATCGTCCACCCGGCTTTCATCCCAGTGCGGCACCTGTTTGGCCTGCTGGATGAACGGCAGGCGCTGCAGAATGTCTTCCGCCGCCGACCAACCGTAAACTAGGCATTCCAACAGCGAGTTCGACGCCATGCGGTTGGCGCCGTGCAGGCCGGTGTAGCTGACTTCGCCGATGGCGTACAGCCCGTCGAGATCGGTGCGGCCGTGCTGATCGACCATCACGCCGCCGCAGGTGTAGTGCGCCGCCGGGACGATGGGGATCGGTTGCCGAGTCAGATCGAAGCCCAGCGTCAGCAGCTTTTCGTGGATCATTGGGAAGTGCTGGGTGATGAACTCCGCCGGCTTGTGGCTGATGTCCAGGTACATGCAGTCGGCGCCCAGGCGCTTCATTTCATGGTCGATGGCGCGGGCGACGATATCGCGCGGGGCCAGTTCGCCGCGCGGGTCGACATCCGGCATAAAGCGGCTGCCGTCCGGGCGCTTCAGGTAAGCACCTTCGCCGCGCAGCGCTTCGGTCAGCAGGAAGTTGCGCGCCTGCGGGTGGAACAGGCAGGTTGGGTGGAACTGGTTGAACTCCAGGTTGGCGACCCGGCAGCCGGCGCGCCAGGCCATGGCGATGCCGTCGCCGGAGGAGATATCGGGGTTGGTGGTGTATTGGTACACCTTGGCCGCGCCGCCTGTCGCCAACACCACCGTTTTGGCGCGGTAGGTTTCCACCTGCTCCAGCTCGCGGTTCCAGACGTAAGCGCCCACGACTCGGCGGGTGCCCGGCAGGCCGATTTTATTCGAGGTGATAAGGTCAACCGCGTTGCGGCGCTCCATCACGCAAATATTGGGGTGAGCGCTTGCTTTCCCCACCAGCGTGGTCTCTACTTCCTTACCGGTCGCGTCCGCGGCGTGCAGGATGCGGCGATGGCTGTGGCCGCCTTCGCGCGTGAGGTGATAATGCGCCTCGCCCTGCGCGTTGATCTCGGTGTCGAACAGCACGCCCTGATCGATCAGCCACTGCACGCAGTGGCGCGCGTTGCCGGCGATGAATTCGACGGCCTCTTTGTCACACAGGCCGGCACCGGCAATCAAAGTGTCATCAACGTGTGAGGCAATGCTGTCCGTCTCATCGAACACCGCGGCGATCCCGCCCTGGGCGTAAAAGGTGGCCCCCTCGCTGAGCGGCCCCTTGCTGAGAACGGTAACCTTACAATGCTGCGCCAGGCGCAGCGCCAGTGACAGGCCCGCAGCACCGCTGCCGACGATCAGGACATCGCTAACATGTTCAGATGATGGTTGCATAACGTATGATGTGTGCAGAAGAAGAGTGAATTTCATGTTAGCCTAACTGTCCGGGCAAAAGCCACGGATAGGGTGACATCAACAGAAAAAACAATGGCGATATGGAACTTCGTGTTCTATATGAACTCCAAGCGAGTGCTTGCTCAGGAAAATAATGTATGGCTGGCAGTACAATTTTACGCGTGGAGACGGATTTGGGGAGAGTTTACCTCGGATGAGCGAGCAGTTAACGGATCAAGTTCTGGTCGAGCGGGTCCAAAAGGGCGATCAGAAGTCGTTTAACCTACTGGTAGTGCGCTATCAGCATAAGGTGGCGAGTCTCGTTTCCCGCTATGTGCCGCAGGGCGATGTGCCCGATGTGGTGCAGGAGTCGTTTATCAAGGCCTATCGCGCACTGGAATCGTTCCGTGGCGACAGCGCTTTTTATACCTGGTTGTATCGAATCGCCGTGAACACGGCAAAGAATTATCTGGTTGCTCAGGGGCGCCGTCCGCCATCCAGTGATGTGGACGCCAACGATGCGGAAAATTACGAAAGTGCGGGCGCACTGAAAGAAATTTCGAACCCTGAGAACTTAATGTTGTCAGAAGAGCTGAGACAGATAGTTTTCCGTACCATTGAGTCTCTCCCTGAGGATCTTCGCATGGCGATTACCTTGCGGGAGTTGGATGGGCTAAGCTACGAAGAGATAGCCGCCATCATGGATTGCCCGGTCGGAACCGTACGTTCGCGTATTTTCCGCGCCCGGGAAGCTATCGATAATAAAGTTCAACCGCTGATCCAGCGTTAGCAATGGCGGGCACAGGAAGGGTACTTAGGCATGCAGAAAGAAAAGCTTTCCGCTCTGATGGATGGTGAATCGTTCGACAGCGAGCTGTTGAGTTCTCTGTCGCAAGATCGAACGCTTCAACAAAGCTGGCAGAGCTATCACCTGATACGTGACACACTGCGAGGTGATGTCGGACAAGTGATGCATCTCGACATCGCCGATCGCGTAGCCGCTGCACTTGAGAAAGAACCCGCCCGGCTGGTACCTTCCGCCGTTCAGGAATCTCAGCCGCAGCCTCACACCTGGCAGAAAATGCCGTTCTGGGACAAAGTGCGTCCTTGGGCGAGCCAGATTACGCAAATCGGTATGGCGGCCTGCGTGTCTCTGGCGGTGATCGTCGGCGTGCAGCAGTACAACCAGCCTTCTGCGCCATCGAACGCGTCCGAATCGCCGGCCTTCACCACGCTGCCGATCATGGGCCAGGCCTCGCCGGTCAGCCTGGGCGTGCCTGCCGACAGTTTCTCTACCGGCAGCGGTCAACAGCAGCAGGTGCAGGAACAGCGTAAGCGTATCAACGCCATGCTGCAGGACTATGAGCTGCAACGTCGCCTACATTCGGATCAGCTGCAGCTTGAGCAAGGCAACCCACAACAGGCTGCCATTCAGGTTCCCGGAACTCAGTCTTTAGGAATGCAACAGCAGTAATGAAGCCAATCTGGTTCTCCGTTTGTTTATTGACGGGCAGCCTGCTCTATTCCAGCATCGCCCCGGCGCAGCCAACTGCGTCCGGGGCGTTATTGCAACAGATGAGCAGCGCCAGCCGTTCTCTCAATTACGAGCTCGCCTACATCAGCATCAGCAAGCAGGGAATCGAGTCGTTGCGCTATCGCCATGCGGTGATCGGCAACGTGCCGCTCGGCCAGCTGCTGCATATGGATGGCCCGCGTCGCGAAGTGTTGCAGCGCGGCGGCGGGATCAGCTACTTCGAACCCGGTCTGGAACCGTTCACGCTCACCGGCGATCACATCGTCGATGCGCTGCCGGCGATCGTCTATGCCGATTTCACTCGTCTGGCCAAGTATTACGACTTCATCTCCGTGGGCAGCACCCGCATCGCCGATCGGCCGTGTGAAGTGCTGCGCGTAGTGGCGCGCGACGGTTCCCGCTACAGTTACATCGTCTGGATGGACGAAGACACCAAGCTGCCGCTGCGGGTGGATTTGCTCGATCGCGACGGCGAAACGCTGGAGCAATATCGGGTGATCTCCTTCGCGGTCGGCGCCGACGTGCAGGGCGCGATGCAGGGGCTGCTCAAAGCCAACCTGCCGCCGCTGCTGTCGCTGCCGGCGGTGGAAAACGTCCAGCTGAGCTGGAGCACCGGCTGGTTGCCGGCCGGCGTGGACGAGGTGGCGCGCAATCGCCGCAAATTGCCGAATGTCGCCGTGCCGGTTGAATCCCGGCTCTACAGCGACGGCCTGTTCAGCTTCTCGGTCAACGTCAGCCCAGCGGGCAGCGGAGCCGGGCAGCAGTACTACCGTCAGGGGCGCCGCACCATTCAGACCGAAGTGCGCGCGGGCAACGAAATCACGATTGTGGGCGAATTGCCGCCGGCGACGGCCAAGCGCATCGCCGACAGCATTTCTTTCAAGGTATCGCCGTAATGATGAAAGAGTGGGCCACGGTGGTTTCGTGGCAACAGGGCGTAGCGCTGCTGCGCTGTGAACCCAAGGCCGGCTGCGGCAGCTGCACCGCGCGCTCCGGCTGTGGCGCGCGTGCGCTGAACGAGCTGGTGCCGGAAACCGAGCATCAGCTGCAGGTGCATATCGAGCAGCCGCTCGAACCGGGGCAGCGCGTCGAGGTCGGCATCGCGGAAGGCAGCCTGCTGCGCTCCGCCATGCTGGTTTACCTGACGCCGCTGCTGGGCATGATGTTGGGCGGCACGTTGCTGCAATATTGTTTCGGCAGCGACGCCTCGGCGGCAGTCGGCGCCGTACTGGGCGGCGGGGCGGCCTTTATGCTGGCTCGCCGCTTGGCTCGACGTCTGGGTGAGCAGGCCGATTACCAGCCGGTGGTGCTGCAGATTGGGTTGCCGCCTACCGCGATGCGCATGCAGGCGGAAAACTCCCCGCTGATTTAAACCGACGGTCGCGTCATCGCCGGGTTGTGATAGGCGGTGATGCGGTTGTGGATCATATGCTCCAACAGCGCGATGAACAGATCGGCGCTGAGCAGCGAATCGTAGTTAATCGCGAACAGCAGATTTCCCTGGCCGTCGAGCAAGCGGATGCCGCGCTGCGGATGGTTTTCCAAGGTGCGGATCTGCTCGATCGGCACGTTTCCCCGTTCAGTCGTCAGCAAGGTGGCGCTCAGCCGCAGCGTTTCGGTCGGCGTGCCTTGCCGCTTGCCGAGCAGCAGCTGCCACAGCCAGCGCGCGTCGCCCTCAACGGTGTGAAACGACACCGTCTCCCCTTGATAGAGCGCATTCAACGCCAGCGGCCCGCGCTGCTGCAGCTGTTGGTCGACGATCACGTCCGCCAACCGCCACGAATGGGCGATATTGCTGAAAACCGTGCACCAGGGCTGATCCGCACCGGTGCGAAACGCCGTGACGTCAAACAGCCCGCCAAAAGCCTTGCCGCCGCGAAAGCGATAGATATCACCGATCTTCTCAAACGGGATGAAACGCTCTTTGTGATGGTGGTCGTCAAAGACCCGCACGCCGTGCTCGTACAGGCGATAGGTTAGCGTTGGGCGCAGATAATGCCGCAGCGCCAGCAGCGTACAGCCGAGTAAAATCGTGCCCGCGCCGGCCTGCAACAGCGTGATGACCTCGCTCTCGTCAATGCTGCTCAGCAGCGGCAGCACCAACAGCGCCGCCCCCACGCTAAACAGCAGCGCCGCCGCTGCCAGAATGCCCCAGTTGACCTTCGAAAAATCGTGCCGGCTCAGCATTTGCCCTTTATCGATCATAATGCACCTTCCAATCAACGTACGCAGATATGCTGGTGAACCCCGGTGGGCTGCCGATGTTGTGCCCTGAATAATGTTTTGTCGCGGAGTTCATGTCCTTTCTATCCGAGGCGAGGTGGTGGCGTATATGGGGTTTTTCCTAAAGGAAGTGAGGCAAAATTGAATTCTAAGAGGTTGATCCAAATATTCTTTTTCGATAATTTCAGAAGGGGTTTATTGCGCTGCGGCCGGTTATGTATTAGCACCGGAGTTTGATGGCCACGGAGCACCGGCAAGCCTCGGGTTCAGGCTGTATTGTCCGCGTTAACATCTGTTTTCACCCGCCGGGGCGACCTGTAACATTTAGCGGCGCATAATAGAATGCCTTCACTGCACCGATCGCTAGGTTTTCAGTGGTGTGGCATGTAGAATGCAGCGATTCAGGTGCAAGACGGCCTCACCCATTCACTGTCGCTTTAGGTCCATGCGGGTTTCTATAGGCGAGTAATTCAGAAATACCAAGGCAGAAAAACTTTTATAATGAAGCATATACGAAATTTCTCCATTATTGCCCATATTGACCACGGTAAGTCGACGCTGTCTGACCGCATTATCCAAATCTGCGGTGGCTTGTCCGACCGTGAAATGGCTGCGCAGGTGCTCGATTCCATGGATCTGGAGCGCGAGCGCGGCATCACCATCAAGGCGCAGAGCGTAACGCTGGATTATAAAGCGCTGGATGGGCAGACCTATCAGCTTAACTTTATCGACACCCCTGGCCACGTTGACTTCTCCTATGAAGTCTCCCGCTCGCTGGCGGCCTGCGAAGGCGCGCTGCTGGTGGTGGACGCCGGTCAGGGCGTAGAAGCCCAGACGCTGGCCAACTGCTACACCGCGATCGAAATGGATCTGGAAGTGGTGCCGGTGTTGAACAAAATCGACCTGCCGGCCGCCGATCCGGATCGCGCCGCGCAGGAAATTGAAGACATCGTCGGCATCGACGCTACCGATGCGGTGCGCTGCTCGGCCAAAACCGGCGTCGGTGTGCCTGAGGTACTGGAGCGTCTGGTGCGCGACATTCCTGCGCCGCAGGGCGATCCGGATGCGCCGCTGCAGGCGTTGATCATCGACTCCTGGTTCGATAACTACCTGGGCGTCGTGTCTCTGGTGCGCGTCAAGAACGGCACGCTGCGCAAGGGCGACAAGATCAAGGTCATGAGCACCGGCCAGGTGTATAACGCCGATCGTTTGGGTATCTTCACGCCGAAGCAGGTCGATCGCGACGTGCTGAACTGCGGCGAAGTGGGCTGGCTGGTCTGTGCGATCAAAGACATCCTCGGCGCGCCGGTGGGCGATACCCTGACGCAGGCGCGTCAGCCGGCGGATAAAGCGCTGCCGGGCTTCAAGAAAGTGAAGCCGCAGGTGTACGCCGGTCTGTTCCCAATCAGCTCCGACGACTATGAATCTTTCCGTGATGCGCTGGGCAAGCTGAGCCTTAACGACGCGTCCCTGTTCTACGAGCCGGAAAGCTCCACCGCGTTGGGCTTCGGCTTCCGCTGCGGCTTCCTCGGTCTGCTGCACATGGAGATCATTCAGGAACGTCTGGAGCGTGAATACGATCTGGATCTGATCACCACCGCGCCGACGGTAGTCTACGAAGTGGAAACCACCGGCAAAGAAGTGATCTACGTCGACAGCCCGTCCAAGCTGCCGCCGCTGAACAACATCCAGGAACTGCGCGAGCCGATCGCCGAATGTCACATGCTGATGCCGCAGGAATACCTGGGCAACGTCATCACCCTGTGCGTTGAGAAACGCGGCGTGCAGACCAACATGGTTTACCACGGCAACCAAGTGGCGTTGACCTATGAAATCCCGATGGCGGAAGTGGTGCTCGACTTCTTCGACCGCCTGAAGTCCACGTCGCGCGGTTATGCGTCGCTGGATTACAACTTCAAGCGTTTCCAGGCCTCCGACATGGTGCGCGTGGACGTGCTGATCAACAACGAGCGCGTGGATGCGCTGGCGCTGATCACCCACCGCGACAACTCGCAGTACCGCGGCCGTGAACTGGTGGAGAAGATGAAAGAGTTGATCCCGCGTCAGCAGTTCGACATTGCGATTCAGGCGGCGATCGGCACGCACATCATCGCGCGCTCCACCGTGAAGCAGCTGCGTAAAAACGTGCTGGCGAAATGCTACGGCGGTGACGTCAGCCGTAAGAAAAAGCTGCTGCAGAAACAGAAAGACGGTAAGAAGCGCATGAAGCAGGTCGGCAACGTCGAGCTGCCGCAGGAAGCGTTCCTGGCCATTCTGCACGTCGGTAAAGACGGCAAGTAACCGCGACGAGTTCGCGAAACGAGGGAGTTTGCATGGCGAATATGTTTGCCCTGATCCTGGCGTTGGCCACCCTGGTCACTGGGATCATCTGGTGCTTCGAGCGCTTTAAATGGGCGCCGGCCCGCCGCGCGAAGATTGCGGCGGTCAACGAGCAGACCGCGGGCGCAGTAGACGATAAAACGCTGGCGAAAGTGGCGAAGCAGCCAGGCTGGGTAGAGACCGGGGCATCGGTCTTCCCGGTGTTGCTGCTGGTCTTTGTGGTGCGCTCGTTTATTTACGAACCGTTCCAGATCCCGTCCGGATCAATGATGCCGACGCTGTTGATTGGCGATTTCATTCTGGTGGAGAAATATGCCTACGGCATTAAAGATCCGATTACCCAGACTACGTTCATTGAAACCGGCCATCCGAAGCGTGGCGATATTGCGGTATTTAAATATCCGCTGGATCCGAAGCTGGATTATATCAAGCGCGTGATTGGCCTGCCGGGCGACCGTATTACTTACGATCCGGTGAATAAGCGCGTCACGGTGCAGCCGTCCTGCAACAGCGGGCAGTCCTGCGATACCGCGCTGGCCGTGACCTACGCCGATGCGCAGCCGAGCGACTTCGTGCAGCTGTTCAGCCGCAGCGGCATGGGCGAGGCCAGCAACGGCTTCTATCAGATCCCGCTGAACGATAACGTGCCGTCGGGCGGCATTCGCATGCGTGAGCGCCAGGAAAGCCTCGGCAACGTCACGCATCGCATCCTGACCGTGCCGGACGCGCAGGATCGGGTGGGCGCTTACTACCAACAGCCGGGTAAACCGCTGGCGGAGTGGGTGGTGCCAGCCGGGCATTACTTCATGATGGGCGACAACCGCGATAACAGCGCGGACAGCCGTTACTGGGGCTTTGTGCCGGAGAAGAATCTGGTGGGTAAAGCCACGGCCATCTGGATGAGCTTTGAAAAACAGGAAGGTGAGTGGCCTACCGGCGTGCGTTTCAGCCGGATCGGCGGTATTCATTAATCGCTGACTGATTCCCTGTTAATTTCACGTCGCAGCTTGCTGCGGCGTGAAAGATTAAGGGGATATAAACACAGCATTATGTTTCCACTCGTTGTAGAATACTTTCTCGAGCGATAAAAAGTTGGCCCCTGCTGGGAGCCACTGCAAACGAAACAGCTTTGGATCGGCTTTCGGCGAAGCAGGCCTGTTCCGTATGCTGCAAGTTTTTGACGCATTCTTGATCTATTGGTAACTCATGAACCCCATCGTAATAAACAGGCTGCAGCGGAAGCTGGGCTACACTTTTCAACAGCAGGAGCTTTTACTGCAGGCTTTGACTCACCGCAGCGCCAGCAGTAAACACAATGAACGTCTTGAGTTTCTGGGTGACTCGATTCTGAGCTTTGTCATCGCCAATGCGCTCTATCATCGCTTTCCTCGCGTAGACGAGGGCGACATGAGCCGCATGCGCGCCACGCTGGTGCGCGGCAATACGCTGGCGGAGATGGCACGCGAGTTTGACCTGGGCGAATGTCTGCGGCTTGGGCCGGGCGAATTGAAAAGTGGTGGGTTCCGCCGCGAGTCAATCCTGGCGGATACGGTGGAGGCATTGATCGGCGGCGTGTTCCTGGACAGCGACATCCAGACCGTCGAGCGCCTGATTTTGGACTGGTATCGCAGCCGGTTGGACGAAATCAGCCCCGGTGATAAGCAGAAAGACCCGAAAACCCGTTTGCAGGAATTTTTGCAGGGGCGTCATCTGCCGTTGCCTTCTTATTTGGTGGTGCAGGTTCGCGGTGAAGCGCACGACCAAGAGTTTACCATCCACTGCCAGGTGAGTGGTTTGAGCGAGCCCGTGGTGGGCACCGGCTCAAGCCGCCGTAAAGCCGAGCAGGCGGCAGCGGAACAAGCGCTGAAAAAGCTGGAGCTTGAATGAGTGAAGTAAAACAACACTGCGGTTTTATCGCCATCGTCGGCCGCCCGAACGTGGGCAAATCGACGTTGCTGAACCAACTGCTGGGGCAGAAGGTTTCCATTACGTCGCGTAAGCCGCAGACGACCCGTCACCGCATCATGGGCATCGACACCGATGGCGCCTATCAGGCGATCTACGTCGATACCCCTGGGCTGCACATCGAAGAAAAACGTGCCATCAACCGTTTGATGAACCGCGCGGCCAGCAGCTCGATCGGCGACGTCGAACTGGTGATTTTCGTGGTCGAAGGCACCAACTGGACCGCCGACGACGAAATGGTGGTCAACAAGCTGCGCAGCCTACGCTGCCCGGTATTGCTGGCGATCAACAAGGTCGATAACGTCACTGACAAATCCAAGCTGTTGCCGCACATCGCCTTCCTCAGCCAGCAGATGAATTTCCTCGATGTGGTGCCTATCTCCGCCGAGAAAGGGATGAACGTCGACACCATCGCCGGCATCGTGCGCAAGCTGCTGCCGGAAGCGGAACACCACTTCCCGGAAGACTACATCACCGATCGCTCCCAGCGCTTTATGGCGTCCGAGATCATCCGTGAGAAGCTGATGCGTTTCCTGGGCGAAGAGCTGCCCTATTCGGTGACGGTAGAGATCGAACAGTTCGTGGCCAACGATCGCGGCGGTTACGATGTGCACGGCCTGATCCTGGTCGAGCGCGAAGGCCAGAAGAAAATGGTCATCGGCAACAAAGGCGCCAAGATCAAAACCATCGGCATCGAAGCGCGCCAGGACATGGAAAAGATGTTCGACGCCAAAGTGCATCTGGAGCTGTGGGTGAAAGTGAAATCCGGTTGGGCGGACGACGAACGTGCGCTGCGCAGCCTGGGCTATGTTGACGATCTGAAGTAACGACCCGTGGACGGCTGGGAGCGCGCTTTCGTCCTGCATGGGCGGCCGTACAGTGAAACCAGTCTGATGCTGGATCTGTTTACCGAAGGTCATGGGCGGGTGCGCTTGCTGGCGAAAGGCGCGCGCAGCCGCCGCTCCAATCTGAAGGGTTGCCTGCAGCCCTTTACCCCCCTGTTAGTGCGCTGGGGCGGGCGTGGCGAAGTGAAAACGCTGCGCAACGCCGAAGCGGTCTCCCTTGGTTTACCCCTCAGCGGCATGATGCTCTACAGCGGCCTGTATGTGAACGAGCTGCTGGCGCGCGTGCTGGAGCAGGAAACCAACTACTCGGTGCTGTTCTTCGACTACCTGCAATGCCTGCAGGCGCTGGCGGCGGAAGACAGTTCGCCGGAACAGGCGCTGCGTCAGTTCGAGCTGGCCCTGTTGCACCACCTGGGTTACGGCCTCGATTTCCTGCACTGCGCCGGCAGCGGCCTGCCGGTGGATGATGCCATGACCTACCGCTACCGCGAAGAGAAGGGCTTTATCGCCAGCCTGGTGGTGGATCACTACAGCTTCACCGGGCGCGAACTGCGCGCGTTGGCGGAGCGTCAGTTTCCCGATGCCGAGACGCTGCGCGCCGCCAAGCGTTTCACCCGCATGGCGCTGAAACCCTACCTCGGCGGCAAGCCGTTGAAGAGCCGCGAACTGTTCCGTCAGTTTGTGCGCAAACAGCCGAATACGCCGGTCGACGACGCCTGACCTTTTCCCCTTTTGCCGCCCTGCGCCCGCGTGTAAACTGCTGACACTGAAAATCGTATTTAGAGGTTGTCATGGCTGATTTGCTGCTGGGCGTCAATATCGATCACATCGCCACGTTACGTAACGCGCGCGGAACCCAATACCCGGATCCGGTTCAGGCGGCATTCATTGCCGAACAGGCGGGGGCCGACGGCATTACCGTGCATCTGCGCGAAGACCGCCGCCACATCACCGACCGCGACGTGCGCTTGCTGCGCCAGACCATCCAGACGCGCATGAATCTGGAGATGGCGGTGACCGACGAGATGCTGGATATCGCCATTGAGCTGAAGCCGCATTTCTGCTGCCTGGTGCCGGAAAAACGCGAAGAAGTGACCACCGAAGGCGGCCTGGACGTCGCCGGCCAGCTGGACAAAATGAGCGTGGCGGTTGAGCGCCTGGCGCAGGCGGGCATTTTGGTCTCGCTGTTCATCGATCCCGATCATCGCCAAATCGACGCGGCGGTGGCGGTGGGCGCCCCGTATATCGAAATCCACACCGGTGCCTACGCCGAAGCGCAGGGCGAGCTGGCGGTACAGGCCGAGCTGCGCCGCATCGCGGTCGCCGCCGCCTACGCGGCCGAGAAGGGGCTGAAGGTCAACGCCGGCCACGGCCTGACCTATCACAACGTGCAGCCGATCGCCGCGCTGCCGGAAATGCACGAGCTGAACATCGGCCATGCGATTATCGGCCAGGCGGTGATGAGCGGGCTGCCGGCCGCGGTTGCCGACATGAAAGTGCTGATGCGGGAAGCGCGCCGGTAATGGCGGTGCTCGGGCTGGGTACCGACATCGTCGAGATGGCGCGTATCGAAGCGGTGGTGGAGCGCAGCGGCGATCGTCTGGCGCGCCGCGTGCTGAGCGATGCCGAGTGGGCGCTGTATCAGCAGCACCAGCAGCCGATTCGCTTTCTGGCCAAACGTTTCGCCGTGAAAGAGGCCGCTGCCAAGGCGTTCGGCACCGGCATTCGCAACGGCCTGGCGTTCAATCAGTTCGAAGTGTTCAACGATGCGCTGGGCAAGCCGAATATTCGTTTGCACGGCCGCGCCGCCGAGCTGGCGGGGGAGATGGGGGTCACCGCGATCCACGTTTCGCTGGCCGACGAACGGCGTTATGCCTGCGCGACGGTGATCGTCGAAAGCTGAAAAGAGAAAGGGCGCCTATGGCGCCCTTGTCAGTCCTGCGGCGATTAAATGCGATCGGCGTGGTGCAACACCACGAACTTGTCCCACAGCTGTTCGTTGCTCTCGCGGTGCTGCGGATCGGTAATGATGGTGTTGTCGATCGGGCAGACCTGCTGACAGGTCGGCGTATCGTAATGGCCGACGCACTCGGTGCAGCGGTCGGTATCTATCTGATAAATTTCATCGCCCATCGAAATTGCCTGGTTCGGGCATTCCGGCTCGCACATGTCGCAGTTGATGCATTTCTTGGTAATCAGCAGTGCCATTGTCAGTTATCTTTCCATCGGTGTGCTCGGGCTGGCGCGCAATCTATCATAGAATCGCCGCGCAACGGGCACTTTTTCGTCATCTTACCGCTTAGGGTAACTCAGGCGGATCGTCAGCCAACTGATCGAAATCAACCATTCTCTGCCCGTCAAACACCCAGCGTTTATCTGCATCTGCGATACGTATCGTAGGCATCACTTCGGGATGGGCAATCCGTATTCCCGCCTCTTGGGCAAACAACCCGATAAAATCGAACGCGCTTAAGGGATCATCAATGATCTGGTGCTGTTGGTCGCGATCGCTCAGCACCAGCAACGGCACCTGGTAATTCTGCCGGGTATCGCCGCTGTGGCGTAAAGAACGCCCACCGCCGATATCCTTGTGGGAAAGGCCGTGATCGGAGAAATAGAACAGTTTAAACGGTGTGCCACTCTGTTTCAGGCTGTGATAAACCTGCTCGATAAAACGGTCGGTCTTGCGGTAGGTAGAGAGATAGCAGGCCAGTTCCTTATTCGGCGACTCGACGCTCGGCGGTTCGCCGTTAAGCCGCTCGCAAAAGTCGGCGTGCGAGCCCATCAGATGCAGCACATACAGATTGCCTTGTCCCTGGCGACGCAATAATGGGTCAAATATCGGCAGCAGCGCATCGTCATCGGTATTGCGCGATTGGAAGTCGCCTTTCTTCAGGAAATAATGGCTATCGCTGAACATGGCGATTTTTGATACCGGCGTATCGAATTGTCCGAACATGCCCTGATTGGACAGCCAGTGGGTTTTGAGACCGGCGGCTTTTGCCAGGGTGATGATATTATCTCCGATGGCAATGTTGTGGCCGTTGCTCAAAGCCAGCGTGCGAGGAAGCGATTCGAACGTATTTGGCGCAGTGGAAATATAATTGCTGTAAAATCGTCCATTGGCATTATCCAGAAACGGCGTAGTGGACACCGGATAACCAAATAATGACATATGATCTTTGCGCATACTTTCGCCGACGATAATGACATAGTTTTCATTCGTCGGTGCGCCTGCGGTTATTGACCAGGTACCCGGTGTTGTAGCACCGGCACTTAATTCATCAACCTGCTGCTGGTATTGTTGGTAAGCCGAGTAGAGGGATAAAAAGAAGTCAGGCAATTTAAGATTCGCCACACCGCCATTGAAGGCTCTGGCGATAATGATAACCATCAGCAGGGCTAGCAAGGGAAGTATAGTTTTTTTTGAAATGGCTTGCCGCCAAATAAATAGGCCGAGAATGGCCAGCATAACCAGAATGGCGGCGGGCAGCAGATAACAACTGGCCGGCAGGGTCTGCAAAAACTCCCTCGCTTCTATGAGGTTGGTTTGTAACAGGGCGGACATCACGGCAGCGGAAGGGGTACCGTAAATGGCCCCGACCGGCGCATACAGCGCGCACAGCAGAATAAACGGAATAATCAGGCCGTATCGGGTAAGTGAATGAATAGATAATAATAGCAAAGTAAGCGCAATAAAAAGAATATCAATACCTTTTCCACCGCTGTATCCCATCGCCTTGATTAGAATCAATGCAGTAATGACATAGAGCAAAAAGGTACGCAGAATCGGATGCGTCACGGAATGCCGCAACTTATCTAAAATAACAGTGTGTGTATTCATAATGGTATCGTTAAATAATGCTGTCCATGCACGCTCAATTATTGATCGATAATTGAGCAGGTCACCGCCCGCACATTATTTTTCGAATGCAGAGAAGGGAAATAATTGAACTGGCGGCGTTTTATCGGCCGCCATTATACGCGTCAAACCAACTTTTTCATTAACTGTTCGCTGTGCTTGATGCGATCGCGGGCATGATCGAGATCGTGCTGGATCAATGCCATAAACAGCAGGTCGGTGAGGGCGAACTGGGCGGTGCTGGAGGAGATGGCCGCGCTGCGGGTATGGGGCTCTTCGGCGATGGTATAGAGACAGTGGTCCGCGCGCTGCTGCAGACCATTGGGCGAGAAGCTGGTCAACGCCAACACCCTGGCGCCGGCCTGGCGCGCCTCTTCCGCTGCCAGATTGATTTCACGCCGTTCACCGCTGAAGGAGATCGCCAGCAGCAGATCGCGCTTGTCCAGCGCCTGCACCGCTGCCAGCTGAACGTGCATGTCCGCTTCGGCCACCGCCATCACGCCGATTTTCAGCAGCTTGAAGGAAAAATCCTTGGCCACCAGCCCGGAGGCGCCGATGCCGATCAGCATCACCCGGCGCGCCTGGCGCAGCATGTCCAGCGCCTGATGCAGCCGCTCTTCGCTGTTGATGTCCAGCGTCGCGCGCAGCGCCGCCTGCTTTTCCGCCAATAGCTTTTCACCGACGGTTTTCAGCGTGTCGCTGCTGAGGATGTGGTTGTGGACGGTCACTACCGGTTCTGCCTGCGGCTGGGCCAGCGTTTCGCTCAGCGCCAGCTTCAGCGCCGGGAAACCTTTATAGCCCAGTTTTTGGGCGAACTTGACCACGCTCGACTGGCTGATGCCGGCCAACTGGGCCAGCTTTTGCGAGCTGAGATGGCGCGCCTGCTCGGCGTTATTCAGCAGAAAGTCCGCCAGCTTGCGGTCGTTTTGCGCCAGTGTCGGATACATCTGGCGAATGCGCAGAAGGGTACTCATTGTTCTTTCCCTGGAAACCAGCGGCCATTTTGCCATGCAGAGGGCGAAAACGCGCGGTGAAAATTTTTGTGAGCTCACCGTTAAAATAGCAAATAGCGCTCGCTTTGTTGAATAAAATATTCAAATATTGATTTAATTTTGTGAATTAAAAATTCAAAGGTGAACAGATGAACTTAGGCGCACTGGTATCGGAAACCCGCAACCCGGCCACCATGGGGCTGGATGAGATGTCGACGTTGGACATGGTCCGCTGCTTTAACCAGGAAGACCGCAAGGTGCCGGAGGCGATTGAAAAGGTGCTGCCGGCGATTGCGCAGGCGGTCGATTTGGCTGCGGCGGCGCTGAAGGCCGGCGGCCGGCTGATTTATTTGGGCGCCGGCACCAGCGGCCGCCTGGGCGTATTGGATGCCTCCGAGTGCCCGCCGACCTTCGGCGTGCCGCACGGCGTGGTGGTGGGGCTGATCGCCGGCGGGCCGGGCGCGCTGCTCAAAGCGGTGGAGGGGGCGGAAGACGACGAGGCCCTGGGCGAAGCCGATCTCCGGGCGCTGAACCTCACCGCCGTCGATATGGTGGTGGGGTTGGCGGCCTCCGGGCGCACGCCCTACGTGATCGGCGCCCTGCGCTATGCGCGCGGGCTGGGCTGCCCGACGGCGGCCATCTCCTGCAACCCGGATTCGCCGATTGCGCACGAAGCGCAGGTGGCGATTTCGCCGGTGGTGGGGCCAGAGGCGCTGACCGGTTCGACGCGCCTGAAATCCGGCACCGCGCAGAAACTGGTGCTCAACATGCTGTCGACCGGCGCGATGGTCAAACTGGGCAAGGTTTACCAGAACCTGATGGTGGACGTGAAGGCCACCAACGTCAAACTGGTGGATCGCGCCTGCCGCATCGTGGTGGAGGCCACCGGTGCAGAACGCGCTCAGGCGGAGGCGGCGCTGGCGCAGACCGGTTTTGAGGTTAAACCGGCGATCCTGATGATCTTGGCCGGCGTCAGCGCCGAAGAGGCGCAGCAGCGGCTGCAGCGGCACGACGGCTACCTGCGCGCGGCGTTGGTGCGTTAATTGACGGTGGGGGTGGCGATGGACAAGACAACGGCATTGGCGACACAGATCTTGGCGGGCGTGGGGGGCGAGGGCAATATCCTCAAACTGGAGAACTGCATGACGCGGGTGCGCATCGAGGTCAGCGACGAGCAGCGTCTGGATCTGGCCGCCCTCAAGCAGTTGCCCGGCGTGAAGGGCTATATCAAACAGGGTGAGCAGCATCAGTTTATCGTCGGCCCGGGCGCCGCCGCCAAGGTGGTGGACGCCATGCGCGGGCTGTTGAGCGGCAATGCACAGCCCGCTGCCGCCGTCGGTGACGCCGCCCGCACCAAGGCGCAGGCTAAGCAAAAATACGCTGCGCCGATGAGTGGCGCGCTGAAAAAGCTGGCCGACGTTTTTATTCCGCTGATCCCGGCGTTTATCGCCTCGGGGCTGATCACCGGCATCATCAACCTGCTGAAACGGCCCGACATCGCCGGTCAGTTGGCCGTGGACTACCCGAACGTGCTGGGGCTGCTGGCGATATTCGGCAGCGCGGTATTCGCCATCATGAACATTCTGGTTGGGGTGAACGCCGCGCGGGTGTTCGGCGGCTCACAGGCGATGGGCGGCGTGATGGCCGGCATTCTCTCCAGCCCTGCGCTGGCGCAGATCACGTTGTTCGGCGAGGCGCTGCAGCCGGGGCGCGGCGGGGTGATCGCCGTGCTGCTGGTGGTGGCGTTGATGTGCTGGGTGGAGAAACGCCTGCGTACGCTGTTGCCGGAGTCGGTCGAACTGATCCTTAACCCACTGCTGACCACGCTGGTCACCGCCTCGTTGGCGATCCTGATCCTGCAGCCGGTCGGGGGGGTTATTTCCGATGCCATCGCCCACGGCGCCAATCTGGCGATCGACAAGGGCGGGCTGCTTGTCGGGGCGCTGCTCTCGGGGCTGTTCCTGCCGCTGGTGCTCTCCGGCCTGCATCAGGGGCTGGTGCCGATCCACGTCGAGCTGGTGCAGGCGCACGGTTCCAACCCGCTGCTGCCGATCCTGGCGATGGCCGGCGTCGGTCAGGTGGGGGCGGCGCTGGCGGTGCTGTTGAAAACCCGCAATGCGCGGCTGAAGAAGGTGATCAAAGGGGCGTTGCCGGTCGGCATTCTCGGCATCGGCGAGCCGCTGATCTTCGGGGTGACGCTGCCGCTGGGGCGGCCGTTTATCGGCGCCTGCCTCGGCGGTGCGGTCGGCGGCGCGCTGATCAGCTACTGGAAGGTGGCGACGGTCATCACCTTCGGCATTTCGGGGCTGCCTTTGGCGTTGACCATCGTCTCAGGTAAGGTGATGTTGTATCTGGCGGGGATGCTGATTACGATTATCGCCGGTTTTCTCTTCACCTGGATGATGGGGTTCAACGATCCCGAGGAGTAGCGTTTGAGCGACAAGCAGCAACCAACGGCCGCAGAAGGGCGCCGCGTGGTCTTTTTCGATCTGGACGGCACTCTGCATCAGGAGGATATGTTCGGCAGTTTCTTGCGCTTCCTGCTGCGCCGTTTACCGCTGAATCTGCTGCTGGTGATACCGCTGTTGCCATTGATTGGCCTGGCGCTGTTGCTGCTGGGGCGCGCCGCGCGCTGGCCGATGAGCCTGTTGCTGTGGGCGATCACCTTCGGGCGCTCCGAAGCGACGCTGAAGGCGTTGGAGCGGCAGTTTATCGAGGTTTTCCGCCAGAAGGTGACCGCGTTTCCGGTGGTGCAAATGCGCTTGCGGCAGTATTTGGATGAGCACGATGCCGAGGTGTGGCTGATTACCGGCTCGCCGGAGCAACTGGTGGCGCAGGTCTATCGGGATTCGGCGTTTCTGCCGCGGGTGCGATTGGTCGGCAGCCGCATCGCGCGCCGCTATGGCGGCTGGGTGCTGACCTTGCGCTGTCTGGGCGTACAAAAAGTGGTGCAGCTGGAGCAACGGCTCGGTGCGCCGCTGAAGCTGTACAGCGGTTACAGCGACAGCAAGCAGGATAACCCGCTGCTGTTTTTTTGCGAACACCGCTGGCGGGTAAGCAAGCAGGGCGAGCTGCAGCAGCTGGAATAAACAAAGGGCGGAGAATTCCGCCCTTTGCTGTTATCGCTACCGCGATCAGTCGTCGGTTACGTCGTGCGGTTTGCGCCCCAGTTGCCAAATCTTCTCCGCATAATGCCCCAACGCCCACAGACTCAGACCGAGCAGCGCGAAGAAAATCGCCTTCGGCATGCTGTCCCAGAAAAACTCGAACAGGCGGGTATAGAGGTTGATGCCGAGGAATGTCAGCCCGAAACCGCGCAGCATGGCGTCGTCATGCTTCAACCCCAGCCAGATGGCGGCGAGGGCGGCCAGCCCGAACAGCAGGCTCCAGTGCAACAGCTCAATCTGGCGCGCGCGGTACCAGCTGTCGAGATCGCCGTAGTTGCCAAAGATGGATAGCAGCCACAGCGCGATGAACAGGTACAGCAGGCCCATCGCCAGCGACACCCGCTGCAGGCCGCGCTGCGCCAACAGCGGCCGCAGCAGCAATGCGGCGGCGATCAGCACCGCGCCGAAGGCGATAAAGCGAATCGGGTAGCTCATGCCGAGCCAGTAGGCGCCCCAGCCGGACAGGTAGCCGGTTTCGGCGCCGAAGGCATTGCCGAGCGACAGCAGGGCGAACCACCACACCAGCCCGGAGCGGCTGAACCAGCCGATCGCGCCGTACAGCAGCGCGGCGACCAGCAGCAGTACGGAAACCCGGCCGCTGCCGTTATCCAGCCAGACCCCCAACTGCCATAAGGCGCAGGCGGTGAGCAACACGGCGACAAACAGCGCCGCCTCATTGCCGTAGCGTTTTTCCGGGTGCTGTTGGCGGCGGCGCAGCGCCCAGACGTAGGCCAGCGCCGCCAGTACGCCGGCGATCGCCATGCGCACTGGCGCGTCGAAGCGGAACAGTTCGCTCAGCCATTCAAGCAGTGCGCTGTCGGCGAACAGGCTGGTGACGGCGATCAGCAACGAGGCCAGCGCGGCGAGAAACGCATAGCGCGCCAGCCGCCGCCAGTCGAAAGGCTGCACGTCCACATGCTGCAGCAGTTGCTGCCGTTGTTCGGGCGTCAAGGCGCCTTCCCCAACCCAGCCGTCCAGCGCCTTGCGCACCACGGTGGCGTTCTTTTTACTGAGTTTCATGTTTCTTGTCCCTGAATCACACGCTGATTTGGCCAGTATAGCCATTGGCGGGCGGCTACGACAAAGGGAGGCTAGTGTGTATAATGCCCGCCGCAAAAGCGCACGAGGAATTATGCGATGACTGAATATAATGATGAGTACTGGATGCGTCAGGCATTGCAGCTGGCCCTGCGCGCGCAGGAAGAGGGCGAGGTGCCGGTGGGTGCGCTGCTGGTGCTGGACAATCAGGTCATCGGCGAGGGCTGGAACCGCCCGATCGGCCGACACGATCCTACCGCACACGCCGAGATCATGGCGCTGCGCCAGGGCGGCGCGGTGCTGCAAAATTACCGCCTGCTGAACGCCACGCTGTACGTCACGCTGGAGCCCTGCGTGATGTGCGCCGGTGCGATGGTGCACAGCCGTATCCGTAGGTTGGTGTATGGCGCCGCCGACGAGAAAACCGGTGCGGCCGGTTCGCTGGTGGACATTTTGCGCCATCCGGGTATGAACCATCAGGTGGAGATCGTCTCGGGCGTGTTGGCGGACGAATGCGCCGCCACCCTGAGCAATTTCTTCCGCCTGCGCCGCGAACAAAAAAAAGCGCTCAGGCTGGCGCAGCGGGCGGCGGATAAGCCGGAATAATCAGTAGTTGAGCGCCAGTTCCGGCATCACCGTCGGATAGCCTTTCCCCAACGCTTCCTGCTCGGCGGCCGCTTGCGCCGCCTTTCTCTCTTTTTCCTGCAGATAACCCACCAGGCTGACCTGGTAGCGGCGGATGTTCTCTACATAGTTGTAGGCTTCACGCCCGCGCGCATAGCCGTAGGTCAGCTGCGGGTAGTAGCGCTTTTGGCTGAGCATCGGCAGGCGCTGTTTGACGTCGACCCAGCTGTCCGGATTGCCTTTTTGCGTTTTGGTCAGCTTGCGTGCGTCCAGCATATGGCCCCAGCCCATGTTGTAGGCCGCCAGCGAGAACCAGATGCGCTCGTCTTCCGGCACGCTGTCCGGCACCTTGGCCATCAGTCGCTGCAGGTAGAGCGCGCCGCCCTGAATGCTCTCTTCCGGATCGAGGCGGTCGTTGACCCCCAGGCCGTCGGCGGTAGCGCGGGTCAGCATCATCAGGCCGCGCACGCCGGTGGGGGAGGTGGCCTGCGGATTCCAGTGCGATTCCTGATAGGCGATGGCCGCCAGCAGCTTCCAGTCGATCTCGTTGGCGTGCTTCTCGAACAGCGGGCGGAAGTTGGGCAGCACCGAGTCGATGGCCGACAGGAAGGTTTTGGTGTCCACATAGTCGAAGCTGCCGACGTGGCCGAGGTATTTCTCCTCCAGCCGCGCCAGGGTGCCGTCGTCCACCATTTGACTGTAGAAATCCAGCATCGCTGCGTACAGGCTGTCGTCGCCGTCACGTTTGAGATACCAGGTGACCGGCTCTTCGTCGGTGACGTCGAACGCCACCGCCAGCTGCGGATGGATGCGCTGCAGCAGCGCGATGGTCACCGAATCGCCGAGGGTGTAGTCCAGCTTGCCGTCGGCAACCCGCTCCAGCAGCTCTTTGGAGGTGAGATCGCTGGAGGACTCCCAGGTGAGATCCGGGTATTTATCCTGCTTGAGCTGTTTTAGCGTGCTGACGTGCGCGGAACCGGAGGCGACCGCCAGCTTGCCTTTGATGTCGGCGAAGCTTTTCGGCCGCGGGGTGCCCAGTCGGTACACCAGCTGTTGGGAAACAGAGTAGTAGGCCGGGCCAGTGCGTGCGCGGCTGAGGCGTTCCTGGTTGTAGATAAGGCCCGCCGCCAGCAGGTCGGCGTCGTCGTCGTCCAGATCGTCGAACAGGTCATTGATGTTCTGATGGGGGATCACCACCAGCTTCACCCCGAGGTAGTTGGCGAAGCGCTTGGCCAGTTCGTAGTCGAGCCCACCCGGCCCTTGCTTGGTGTTGAAATAGGTCAGCGGTGAATTCAGCGTGCTGATACGCAACTCGCCGCGGGAGATGATCTCCTGGAGTTGCCCGCCCTGGCCGCTGCGCCAGGTAATATTGGGCCACAGCGCGAGAGCCAGAAGCAGGGTGACAACGCCGATGAGGATGTAGTTTATTTTAAGACGTTTCAAATAGTTATCCAGTGGTGGCACAGGTACACCGGCGACGACAACCGCGACTTTTCTCATGGTTAAATCACCAGTGCGGGGGGCATTTTGCGCAACAAAACGCCAGTGTGCAACTTTATTGACACGTTATGACAATTCGTCGGTGCGGCACGCTTTTATCAATAATCCCTACGCAAACGGTTTCGTCGGCGGCGAGGATTCTCTATAATGACGCGCGTTTTCCCCTGTTGCGCCCAATGAAGCGTCTTATCCGTCGCTTCGAAGACGAGAGAACTTTGATTATGGAAATTCTGCGTGGTTCGCCCGCTTTATCGGCTTTTCGCATTACCAAACTGCTGTCCCGCTGCCAGGACGCTCACCTGCCCGTCAGTGATATCTACGCCGAGTACGTCCACTTTGCCGATGTTAGTGCACCGCTAAGTGCCGAAGAACACGCCAAGCTTCAGCGTCTGCTCAAGTACGGTCCTTCTCTCGCCGAACACGCTCCCGAAGGCCGGTTGCTGCTGGTTACGCCGCGTCCGGGCACCATTTCTCCCTGGTCTTCCAAAGCCACCGATATTGCCCACAACTGCGGTTTGCAACAGGTGCTGCGGTTGGAGCGCGGCCTGGCGTTCTACGTCAAGGCGCCCGAGCTGACGGAAACCCAGTGGCGCCAGCTCGCCGCGCTGCTGCACGATCGCATGATGGAAACCGTCTTCAGCGAGCTGCAACAGGCCGAACAGCTGTTCGCGCACCATCAGCCGGCGCCGTATCAGTCGGTCGACGTGCTGGGCGCAGGGCGCACCGCGCTGGAGCAGGCCAACGTCCGGCTCGGCCTGGCGCTGGCGCAGGACGAGATCGACTACCTGCTGAATGCCTTTACCGGTTTGGGGCGCAACCCGACGGATATCGAACTCTATATGTTCGCGCAGGCCAACTCCGAGCACTGCCGCCACAAGATTTTCAACGCCGACTGGATCATCGACGGCGAACAGCAGCCTAAATCGTTGTTCAAGATGATCAAGAACACCTATGAGCAGACGCCGGACTATGTGCTGTCGGCGTATAAAGACAACGCCGCCGTGATGGAAGGCTCGCAGGTCGGTCGCTTCTTCGCCGCGCCGGAGAACGGCACGTACGATTACCATCAGGAAGACGCGCACATCCTGATGAAGGTAGAAACCCACAACCACCCGACGGCGATCTCACCGTGGCCGGGCGCCGCGACCGGCTCCGGCGGCGAGATCCGCGACGAGGGCGCCACCGGCCGCGGCGCCAAGCCGAAGGCCGGCCTGGTGGGCTTCTCGGTGTCCAACCTGCGCATTCCCGGCTTTGAACAGCCGTGGGAGCAGGATTTCGGCAAGCCGGAACGCATCGTCACCGCGCTGGATATCATGACCGAAGGCCCGCTGGGCGGCGCGGCGTTCAACAATGAATTCGGTCGTCCGGCGCTGCTGGGCTACTTCCGTACCTATGAAGAGCGCGTCAACAGCCACAACGGCGTTGAGCTGCGCGGCTACCACAAACCGATCATGCTGGCGGGCGGCATCGGCAACATCCGTGCCGATCACGTGCAGAAAGGGGAAATCACCGTCGGCGCCAAGCTGGTGGTGCTGGGCGGCCCGGCGATGAATATCGGCCTGGGCGGCGGCGCGGCCTCGTCGATGGCGTCAGGCCAGTCCGATGCCGATCTGGACTTCGCTTCGGTGCAGCGCGACAACCCGGAAATGGAGCGCCGCTGTCAGGAAGTGATCGACCGCTGCTGGCAGCTGGGTGACCAGAACCCGATCCTGTTTATCCATGACGTCGGCGCTGGCGGCCTGTCCAACGCCATGCCGGAGCTGGTGAGCGACGGCGGCCGCGGCGGCCGCTTCGAGCTGCGCGATATCCTCAACGACGAGCCGGGCATGAGCCCGCTGGAAGTGTGGTGCAACGAATCGCAGGAACGTTACGTGATGGCGATTGCCCCGGCGCAGATGGCGCAGTTCGACGAGATTTGCCGCCGCGAGCGCGCACCTTATGCGGTGATCGGCGAAGCGACCGAAGAACAGCACCTGACGCTGAACGACCGCCACTTCGACAACCAGCCGATCGACATGCCGCTGGACGTGCTGCTCGGCAAGACGCCGAAAATGACCCGCGACGTTACCCGCCTGCAGGCGCATGGCGAGGCGGTGCAGCGTGAGAACATCACGCTGGCCGACGCGGTGAAACGCGTGCTGCATTTGCCGGCCGTTGCGGAGAAAACCTTCCTGATCACCATCGGCGATCGCACCGTTACCGGCATGGTGGCGCGTGACCAGATGGTCGGCCCGTGGCAGATCCCGGTAGCCGACTGCGCGGTGACCACCGCCAGCCTGGACAGCTACTACGGCGAAGCGATGTCGCTCGGCGAACGTGCGCCGGTGGCGCTGCTGGACTTCGCCGCCTCCGGCCGCCTGGCGGTTGGGGAAGCGCTGACCAACCTGGCCGCCACGGAAATCGGCAGCCTGAAGCGCGTGAAGCTGTCCGCCAACTGGATGGCCGCCGCCGGCCACCCGGGCGAAGACGCCGGCCTGTACGAAGCGGTGAAAGCGGTGGGCGAAGAGCTGTGCCCGGCGCTGGGCATCACCATTCCGGTGGGCAAAGACTCCATGTCGATGAAAACCCGCTGGCAGGAAGGCAATGAACAGCGTGAAATGACCTCGCCGCTGTCGCTGGTCATCACCGCCTTCGCCCGCGTGGAAGACGTGCGCCACACCGTGACGCCACAATTGCGCACCGATAAGGGCGACAGCGCGCTGCTGTTGATCGACCTGGGCAACGGCCATAACGCGCTGGGCGCCACCGCGCTGGCGCAGGTTTACCGCCAACTGGGCGACAAACCTGCCGACGTGCGCAACGTTGCGCAGCTGGCGGGCTTCTTCAACGCCATGCAGCAGCTGGTGGCCGATCGCGCGCTGCTGGCTTACCACGATCGCGCCGACGGCGGCCTGCTGGTGACGCTGGCGGAGATGGCCTTCGCCGGTCACTGCGGCGTAGAGGTTAACCTCGATGGCCTCGGCGACGATGCGCTGGCGGTACTGTTCAACGAAGAGCTGGGCGCGGTGATCCAGGTGAGCGCCGAACGCCTCGACGACGTGAAGCGGGCGTTCGCGCAGCACGGTCTGACCGACAACGTGCATCACATCGGCAGCGTGCAGGCCGGCGATCGTTTCGTCATCACCCAGCACGGCAAGGCGCTGTACAGCGAAAGCCGCAATACGCTGCGCACCTGGTGGGCGGAAACCACCTGGCAGATGCAGCGCCTGCGCGATAACCCAGCGTGCGCCGATCAGGAACATCAGGCCAAGCAGGATGAACAAGATCCTGGCCTGAACGTGAAACTGACCTTCGCCCCCGAGGAAGACATCGCCGCGCCGTACATCGCCAAGGGCGCTCGCCCGAAAGTAGCGGTGCTGCGCGAGCAGGGGGTGAACTCCCACGTTGAAATGGCGGCGGCGTTCCACCGCGCCGGCTTTGACGCGGTGGACGTGCACATGAGCGATCTGCTGGCCGGGCGCCGCGATCTGCAGGACTTCCACACGCTGGTGGCCTGCGGCGGCTTCTCTTACGGCGACGTACTGGGCGCCGGCGAAGGCTGGGCGAAGTCTATCCTGTTCAACGAGCGGGTGCGTGACGAGTTTGAGGCGTTCTTCCACCGTCCGCAGACGCTGGCGCTGGGCGTATGCAACGGCTGCCAGATGATGTCCAACCTGCGCGAGCTGATCCCGGGCGCCGAACACTGGCCGCGCTTCGTGCGCAACCTGTCGGATCGCTTCGAGGCGCGCTTCAGCCTGGTGGAAGTGGCGGCCAGCCCGTCGCTGTTCATGCAAGGTATGACCGGTTCGCGCATGCCGATCGCCGTTTCCCACGGTGAAGGGCACGTCGAAGTGCGCGATGCGGCGCATCTGGCGGCGCTGGAAAGCCATGGTCTGGTGGCGCTGCGTTTCGTCAACAACGCCGGTCAGGTGACGGAAGCTTACCCGGCTAACCCGAACGGTTCGCCGAACGGCATTACCGCCGTAACCAGCGCCAACGGACGTGCCACGGTGATGATGCCGCACCCGGAACGCGTGTTCCGCACGGTCAGCAACTCCTGGCACCCGGAAGAGTGGGGCGAGGACAGCCCGTGGATGCGCATGTTCCGCAACGCCCGTAAGCAGCTGGGCTAAAAACGGTACCACCGTACAGAGGGCGCAAGCAATTGCGCCCTTTTTTATGGCCGGCGTTCGCCGACTGGCGGCAGTGTCTGCATTTTGCGACAGGCGCCATTTTTCCTGTCGCTAAATGGAGACATTTAACTGTTTGATTTTATTGATGGTAAGCGGGTTTGGCTTTAGTTGTCTGCATTTGGCGACAGCGCGGCGTTTTTTTCATCACTCATCGGGCGTGATGCGCAAAGAAATTTGCTGATATAATTTTATTTTTTAATAAAATCATGTGATTATAATTTTAATTGCAAAGTTGGCACGCAACGTGCATTATTCTCGTCAGTTGCTCATTCAACTTTTTATGACGGCGCCGTCATTAGACGGCAAATCGCCTCATAAGCCTCCGAATGATGCCAAAGAAATGGTGCCTATCGTCCAACTAAACCGATAACAGACCGTGCAAGCGGCTTTATCAAGCATCGGGCGACACGTGGAGTGAGGCACCGCCTGTATCCAACTGTGATGAAGGGTTCATCAATCCTGGATACTTACGGATGCTATTCGTCCTGTTCGATGCCAGCCGCTGCGCTACATCACCCTGGGGACGAGGTTCAAGGGCATCCACACCTTCCTTGCGTTGGGGCAAGTTTCTTGCCCCGATGTCAATTCTCAACGCTGCGCTTATCCCTGTTTCGTTGCCTATGCCCTCGAACGCAGACGCTCTCCCCACACTCTCGTTTTCGCACCGGTTGATATTACCGGGGCCGCATGCCGTCGGCAGGCCAGGCCTATGGGCGCGGTTCACCAATCCCGCGGCTTTTTCCTTGTGCGTTCAGGATTCTCCCTTGCCGGGCTTTTTTCTTTCCGGCGAGTCAGTTAGCATCGTGACAGAGCTGAGAGAATGAGATGATTTCGTTGAAAAAATGGCGTTTATTTCCCCGTTCGCTGCGGCAATTGGTGCTGCTGGCCTTTCTGTTGGTGCTGCTGCCGCTGTTGGTGCTGGCCTATCAAGCCTACCAGAGCCTGGATCACCTCAGCGCGCAGGCGGCGGACATCAACCGCACCACGCTGGTGGACGCGCGGCGCAGTGAGGCGATGACCAGCGTGGCGCTGGAGATGGAGCGCAGCTATCGTCAGTACTGCGTGCTGGTCGATCCTACGCTGCAGAAGCTGTACCAGAACCAGCGCAAGCAATATTCGCAGATGCTGGACGCCCACGCGCCGATTCTGCCGGACGAGCGCTACTACCAAACGCTGCGTCAGTTGCTGACCCAGCTGGCGGCGATCAAATGCCATAACAGCGGGCCGGACCAAGAGGCTTCGGCCTTGCTCGAATCGTTCTCCCGTTCCAACGCCGAAATGGTGCAGGCCACGCGCGCGGTGGTGTTCTCGCGCGGCCAGCAGCTGCAGCAGGCCATCGCCGAGCGTGGCCAGTTCTTCGGCTGGCAGGCGCTGCTGCTGTTCCTGGTCAGCGTGCTGCTGGTGGTGCTGTTTACCCGCATGATCATCGGGCCGGTCAAGGCCGTGGAACGGATGATCAACCGCCTGGGGGAAGGGCGCGCGTTGGGCAGCACTGCATCGTTCAAAGGGCCGCGCGAGCTGCGTTCGCTGGCGCAGCGCATCATCTGGCTGAGCGAGCGGCTGGCGTGGCTGGAATCGCAGCGCCACGAATTCTTGCGCCATATCTCGCACGAGTTGAAAACGCCGCTGGCCAGCATGCGCGAAGGCACCGAGCTGCTGGCCGACGAGGTGGCGGGGCCGCTGACTTCCGATCAGAAAGAGGTGGTGACGATCCTCGACAACAGCAGTCGCCACCTGCAGCAGCTGATTGAACAGCTGCTGGATTACAACCGCAAACTGGCCGATGGCCCGGCGGAACACGAGAACGTCGAGCTGCGCGAGATGGTCGATTTGGTGGTCGCCGCGCACAGTTTGCCGGCGCGGGCGAAGATGATTTCCACCGAAATCGTGCTGGAGGCGGAAATCTGCTGGGCAGAGCCTACGCTATTAATGCGCGTGCTGGATAATCTCTACTCCAATGCGGTGCACTACGGCAAGGAATCCGGTAACATTTGGATCCGCAGCCGTCAGGTTGGACAACGGGTGCAAATCGACGTCGCCAATACCGGCACGCCGATCCCCGAGGCTGAGAGAGCCATGATTTTCGAGCCTTTTTTCCAGGGTAGTCACCAGCGAAAAGGGGCGGTAAAAGGAAGCGGACTGGGGTTGAGCATCGCTCAGGACTGTATCCGTCGCATGCGCGGTGAGCTGCAACTGGCGACGGTCGCCGGTGCAGACGTCTGCTTCCGCATTGAACTGCCGTTAACCGCCGAGAATGAATAAATAATGTACACATGGTCTAAGCGCCTTCGTCTTTCACAGACCGAACGTTCACCGCGTGCCACGCACAGAGCGCCGCTCGGCAAACGCCCGATCAGCTGGTTGGGTGCCGTCTTCTTTATGCCGCTGTTGCTGGCGGGCTGCGTCGATCGCGCCGTCAGCGGCGGCCTGAACGCTCAGCAGCAAGAGGCGATCCCGGATACCAAGGTGATCGATTACCGCACCGCGGCTTGCGATACCCTGTGGCAGTTGGACGACAAGGATGCGCTGGATAATGCGCTCTACTGGCTGCGCGCGATGGACTGCGCCGATCGCATCGGCTCGACCCAGGCGCGCGCGCTGGCGAAAACGGTGCCTGGTGACAGCTGGTCCGGCGTTTTCAAACAGAGCATCCTGCTGGGTAGCGCACAGCCGACCTCCGGCGAACGCCGCCAGATGATCGACAGGATCAACAGCTACCGGATGGAGTTCCCCGGCTCGCTGCGTGCACTGACGCAGCTGTGGCGCCAGCAGCAGATGCTGCAGATCACGCTGTTCGATGAGAAAGCGCGTTATCAGCATCTGCAGGAGAGCAGCGACAGCCAGATCGATTCGCTGCGCCAGAGCCAGGCGCGTTTGCAATCGCAGCTGCAGGACACCTCGCGCAAGCTGGAAAACCTGACCGACATCGAGCGCCAGCTCTCTTCGCGCAAGCAGCTGCAAGGGGAAATCCCGGACAACGGCGCGGGCTCGCAAAAGGGCGAAGCCGCCGGTAAAAACGGCGCGGGCGCCAAAGGGGCTGAGCCGCAGGACGAGCCGGAAAAGGGCACCGCGCTGCCGGTTGAACCGGAAGACACCTATACGCCGCCCCCTGCCAATAAGGAGTCCCACGCGCAATGACCGCACGCAAACCGGCCAACCTGTTATTGGTTGACGACGATCCCAGCCTGCTGAAGCTGCTGGGCATGCGTCTGACCAGCGAAGGTTTTCACGTCACCACCGCCGAAAGCGGCCAGGAAGCGCTGCGCCTGCTGGCGCGCGAACAGATCGATCTGGTGATCAGCGATCTGCGTATGGACGAGATGGACGGCATGGCGCTGTTCGCCGAGATCCAAAAACATCAGCCGGGCATGCCGGTGATCATTCTCACCGCGCACGGTTCGATTCCCGATGCGGTGGCCGCCACCCAGCAAGGGGTGTTCAGCTTCCTCACCAAACCGGTGGATCGCGATGCGCTGTACAAGGCCATCGACGAGGCGCTCGCGCTGTCGGCCACCCCGGCCGGCGACGAGGCCTGGCGGGAAGACATCGTCACCCGCAGCCCGCTGATGCTGCGCCTGCTGGAGCAGGTGAAAATGGTGGCGCAGTCCGACGTCAGCGTGTTGATCAACGGCCAGAGCGGCACCGGCAAAGAGGTGGTGGCGCAGGCGATCCACGCCGCCAGCCCGCGCGCCGGCAAGGCGTTCATCGCCATCAACTGCGGCGCGCTGCCGGAGCAGCTGCTGGAGTCCGAACTGTTCGGCCACGCCAAGGGCGCCTTTACCGGCGCGGTCAGCAGCCGCGAGGGGCTGTTCCAGGCGGCGGCGGGCGGCACGCTGTTCCTCGACGAAATCGGCGATATGCCGCTGTCGCTGCAGGTGAAGTTGCTGCGTGTGCTGCAGGAGCGCAAGGTGCGGCCGCTGGGCAGCAACCGCGATCTGGACATCGACGTGCGCATCATCTCCGCCACCCACCGCGATCTGCAAAAGGCGATGGCGAAGAACGAGTTCCGCGAGGATCTCTACTACCGCCTCAACGTGGTGAACCTGAAGATCCCGGCGCTCAACGAGCGCGCCGAAGACATTCCGCTGCTGGCCAACCACCTGTTGCGCGAAGCGGCTCAGCGGCACAAGCCGTTCGTGCGCAGCTTCTCGACCGACGCCATGAAGCGGCTGATGACCGCCAGCTGGCCGGGCAACGTGCGTCAGCTGGTCAACGTCATCGAGCAGTGCGTGGCGCTGACCTCGGCGCCGGTGATCAGCGAAGCCCTGGTGGAGCAAGCGCTGGAAGGGGAAAACACCGCGCTGCCGACCTTTGCCGAAGCGCGCAACCAGTTTGAGTTGCACTACCTGCGCAAGCTGCTGCAGATCACCAAGGGCAACGTGACCCAGGCCGCACGCATGGCGGGCCGCAACCGCACCGAGTTTTACAAATTGCTGTCGCGCCATGAGCTGGACGCCAACGATTTCAAAGAATGACAGATTCCCGCCGGTGCCTGCCACGCAGGTTCTCAACAAATCCGGCGGAATGATTTACACTCCGTTCTCTTTGCCGCGGCGCGCCCCGGCGTAGAGCACCATGGAACGTATTAAGCGGGATCGTACACAAATGAGCAGATCACTTTCCATCGCCCTGGCCCAGCTGAACCTGCTGGTCGGCGACATTGAAGGCAACACCGAACGCATGTTGCAAATCGTGCAGGAGCAGCAGAAGGCGGGAGCCGATCTGGTCATGTTCAGCGAACTGGCGCTGTCCGGCTACCCGCCGGAAGACCTGCTGTATCGCAATGATTTCTACCAGCGCTGCGACGCGCAGCTGCTGCGCCTGCAGCAGGCCTCCGCCGAGACGGCGATCCTGGTCGGCCACCCGTGGCGCGAAGGCGACAAGCTGTATAACGCGCTGTCGCTGTTTGCCGAAGGCCGCCTGCTGACCCGCTACTTCAAGCAGCAGCTGCCGAACTACGGCGTGTTTGATGAGAAGCGCTATTTCCACGCCGGCAACGACACCTGCGTGGTGGAGTTGAAAGGCTACCGTCTGGGGCTGCTGATTTGCGAAGATCTGTGGTTCCCTGAGCCGATCGACGCCGCCAAGGCGGCCGGCGCGGAGATTATCCTGTCGATCAATGCCTCGCCGTATAACCGCGAAAAACCATATATCCGTAAAACGCTGATGGCCGGCCACTGCCAGCGCACCCAGCTGCCGCTGGTGTACCTCAACCAGGTCGGCGGCCAGGATGAGCTGATCTTCGACGGCTGCTCCAAGGTATTCGACGCCGCCGGCACCATGACCCACCGTCTGGCGGCTTTCGACGAGCAGGTGACTCGTCTGGAATTCAACGAGCTGGCCGTGGTGCCGATGGCCGATCCGGCCGCTGAACTGCCGCAGCTGGCGCAGGTGTATCAGGCGCTGGTGCTGGCGGTGCGCGACTACGTGACCAAAAACGGCTTTAAAGGCGCGGTGCTGGGGCTGTCCGGCGGCATCGACTCGGCGCTGACGCTGGCGATCGCCGTGGATGCGTTGGGTAAAGACAAGGTGCAGGCGCTGATGATGCCGTTCCGCTATACCGCGGATATCAGCATCGCCGACGCCAAGGAAGAGGCGGAAATCCTCGGCGTGGAGTTCGATATCGTCTCCATCGAACCGATGTTCGACGCCTTTATGGGCCAGCTGTCGCCGATGTTCGCCGGCACCGAGCGTGACACCACCGAAGAAAACCTGCAGGCGCGTTGCCGCGGGGTGGTGCTGATGGCGCTGTCCAACAAACGCCGTAGCATCGTGCTGACCACCGGTAACAAGAGCGAAATGGCGGTGGGTTACGCCACGCTGTACGGCGATATGGCCGGCGGTTTCGACGTGCTGAAAGACGTGCCGAAAACGCTGGTGTTCAAGCTGTCCGAATACCGTAATACCGTCTCCTACGTGATCCCGCAGCGGGTGATCGATCGTCCGCCGTCCGCCGAGCTGGCGCCGGATCAGGTCGATCAGGACAGCCTGCCGCCGTACGATATTCTGGATGCGATCCTGGAAGGCTACGTTGAGCGCGACAAGTCGGTTGCCGATCTGGTGGCCGACGGGTTCGACGAAGCGATCGTGCGCAAGGTGATCCGCCTGGTGGACATCAACGAATACAAGCGGCGTCAGGCCGCCGTCGGGCCGCGCATCACCGCCCGTAACTTCGGCAAAGACCGCCGCTACCCCATCACATCCGGTTTTGGCCGCAAAAATTGGTAAAAGGAAAGAAGATGAAAAAGATCGACGCGATTATCAAGCCGTTCAAACTGGATGACGTCCGCGAAGCGCTGGCCGAAGTGGGCATCACCGGCATGACGGTCACCGAAGTGAAAGGCTTCGGCCGCCAGAAGGGCCACACCGAGCTATACCGCGGTGCCGAGTACATGGTCGACTTTTTGCCTAAGGTGAAGATCGAGATCGTGGTTGCCGACGACATCGTTGACACCTGCGTGGAAACCATCATGCAGACCGCGCAGACCGGCAAGATCGGCGACGGAAAAATCTTCGTCTTCGACGTGGCGCGCGTGGTGCGCATCCGTACCGGCGAGCAGGACGAAGAAGCGATCTGATCCTCTGCCATCAAGGGCGCAGCGTGCTGCGCCCTTGTCATTTCTGTCCTCCGCGCATCATGCTTCTTCGCCTCGCCGTTTCCCCCTTTTTGCCTGTCAGCATTCTAAAAAAGCGAACGCTATCGCGTTTTTGATACTTTTCCCGATCGCTTCGTGGCCGGCGTCTACACTCAACGCAATGTTTTTGCTTGAGGAATCCCCCCCATGATGACGTTACGCCAAATCCGCCACTTCATCGCCGTGGCGGAAACCGGGTCGATCTCCGCCGGCGCCCAGGCGGTGTTTGTCTCCCAGTCTTCGCTGACGCTCGCGATCCAGCAGCTGGAAACCGAGATCGGCGTGCGGCTGTTCGATCGCCACGCCAAGGGTATGACGCTGACCCATCAGGGGCATCAGTTTCTGCGCCAGTCGTATCTGATCCTGGCGACGGTGGACAACGCCAAGCGCAGCCTGCAGATCGGCACCGAAAGCCTGACCGGCAAGCTGACCGTCGGCGTCACCAGCCTGGTGGCCGGCTACTTCCTGGTGGAGCTGCTCACGCGCTTTAAATCGGCCTATCCCAACGTCACCGTGCAGGTGGTTGAAGACGAACGCCCGTATATCGAGCATCTGCTGGTCAGCGGCGAGATCGACATCGGCGTGCTGATCCTGTCGAACATCGAAGACCGCGACGCGCTGCAGACCGAGGTGCTGATGCACTCGCCGTATCGCCTGTGGCTGCCGCCGCTGCACCCGCTGCTGGAGCACGAGAGCATCAGCCTGGCGGACGTGGCCAAACAGCCGCTGATCCAGCTCAACGCCGATGAAATGGACGTGCACGCGCGGCGCATTTGGTCGCGCGCCGGGCTGAAACCGGAAATCGCCATGAAGACCGCCTCGACTGAGGCGGTGCGCAGCCTGGTGGCGGCGGGGATGGGGGTGTCTATCCAGCCGGACATGGCGTACCGCGCCTGGTCGCTGGAGGGCAACATGATCGAGGCGCGCAAGCTGGACGATCTGCTGGAGCCGCTGGACATCGGGTTGGCGTGGCGGCGCGGCAGCGCACGGCCGGAGCTGGTGACGCCGTTCCTTACCATCGCGCGCGAGAACGGCAGCAAACACGCCGCCGGGCTTAAGCATTCGATTTAATCGAACGCGGCGTTCAGTATTTAGAATTTGTTGCCCGCCAGAGGCTCGCTTAGGCTGATTAAAACTAACTTATTCACATTTGGTTAACGTTTTTGTCACTTAGGGGCGTCAGGCGATGGCAGATGTGCAGTTTCTCTCGGGTTTGTCCTGTCAGCAGTTCATTAACGGTCAGCTTATCGACGGCGAAGGCCAGCAGGAATGCATCGTCAATCCGGCCAACGGCGAGACGCTGATCGCCCTGACCGAAGCCTCTTCGGCGCAGGTCGGCGGCGCGGTGAAAGCCGCGCAGCAGGCGTTCGGCCACTGGTCGCGCACCACGCCGGCCCAGCGCGCCGCTCTGTTGCTGCGCATCGCCGACGCCATCGAGCGGCAGGCGCCGCAGCTGGCGCAGCTGGAAGCCCTCAACTGCGGAAAACCGCTGCATCAGGCGCTCAATGACGATCTGCCGGCGGCGGTTGACGTGTTCCGCTTCTTCGCCGGCGCGGTGCGCACGCAGCAAGGGCAGCTGGCCGGCGAGTATGTGCCCGGCCACACCTCGATGATCCGCCGCGATCCGATCGGCGTGGTGGCCTCGATCGCCCCCTGGAACTATCCGCTGATGATGGCGGCGTGGAAAATCGCGCCGGCGCTGGCGGCGGGCAATACCGTGGTGTTTAAACCCTCCGAACATACGCCGCTGACCATTCTGGCGCTGGTGCCGGCGCTGCAGGAGATCCTGCCGCCGGGCGTGCTGAATATCGTCTACGGCGGCGGTGAAGGAGTCGGCAGCCAGCTGGTGGGGCACCCGCAGGTGCGGCTGGTGTCGGTCACCGGCGATATCGTCACCGGGCAAAAAATTCTTCAGGCGGCGGCCAAAAGCGTCAAGCGCACCCACCTGGAACTGGGGGGCAAGGCGCCGGTGATCGTCTGCGACGACGCCGATCTCGACGAGGTGGTCAACGGCATTCGCACCTACGGCTATTACAACGCCGGCCAGGACTGCACCGCCGCCTGCCGCATCTACGCGCAGGCGGGTATCTATCCCAAGCTGGTGGACGCGCTGGGCGAGGCGGTCGCCAGCCTGCGCTTCGCCCGCAAGCGCGATCAGGACAACGAGATCGGCCCGTTGATAAGTAGCCGCCAGCGCGATCGCGTCGCCAGCTTCGTCGAGCGCGCGCTCAGCCAACCGCATATCGAATTGATCACCGGCGCCGCGGCCCACTCCGGGCCGGGGTTCTACTACCAGCCGACCCTGCTGGCGGGCTGCCTGCAAAGCGACGAAATCGTGCAGCGCGAGGTGTTCGGCCCGGTGGTCAGCGTCACGCGCTTCGAGCATCTGGAGCAGGCGGTCGAGTGGGCCAACGACTCGGAATACGGGCTGGCTTCGTCGGTGTGGACGCAAAATATCGATCGGGCGCTGCACATTGCCGCCCATCTGCAGTACGGCAGCACCTGGATCAACACCCATTTCACCTTGGCGAGCGAGATGCCGCACGGCGGCCTGAAACGCTCCGGCTACGGCAAGGATCTGTCCAGCGATTCGCTGCAGGATTACAGCGTTGTCAGGCACGTAATGGCGAAGTTCAAAGCCAGCTTCTAGCGGTTCTATAAAGCAAAATCGGGCGGCAGCCGTTCCCTGCCGCACACAGATACGCAACACAGGGGTAATTACGATGAGAAAAACTACCGCAGTCACCACCACCGTCTCCGCGCTCTGTCTCACCGTGCTGTGCGGCCTGGCCCAGGCGGCCGATCTGCCGCAGTCACTGGGCAAAGGCGAAGGCCGGCTGGATATCATCGCCTGGCCCGGTTACATCGAACGCGGCCAGTCCGACAAAAACTACGACTGGGTCACCCAGTTTGAGAAGCAAACCGGCTGCGCGGTGAACGTGAAGACCGCCGCTACCTCCGATGAAATGGTCAGCCTGATGGCCAAAGGCGGCTACGATCTGGTGACCGCCTCCGGCGACGCCTCGCTGCGCCTGATCTTCGGCAAGCGGGTGCAGCCGATCAACACCGCGCTGATCCCGAACTGGAAGAACATCGATCCGCGCCTGCTGAACGGCGCCTGGTACACCGTGGACGGCAAAACCTACGGCACGCCGTACCAGTGGGGGCCAAACCTGCTGATGTACAACACCAAAACCTTCCCGACGCCGCCGGACAGCTGGGCGGTGATCTTCCAGCAGCAGAACCTGCCGGACGGCAAGAGCAACCAGGGGCGGGTGCAGGCTTACGACGGCCCGATCTACATCGCCGACGCGGCGCTGTTCCTGAAGGCCACCCAGCCGCAGCTCGGCATCAGCGATCCTTATCAGCTCAACGAAGAGCAGTATCAGGCGGCGCTGAAGCTGCTGCGCAGCCAGCACGCGCTGATCCACCGCTACTGGCACGATACCTCGGTGCAGATGAGCGACTTTAAAAACGAAGGCGTGGTGGCTTCCAGCGCCTGGCCGTATCAGGCCAACGCCCTGAAGGGCGAGGGGCAGCCGATCGCCACCGTGTTCCCGAAAGAGGGCGTGACCGGCTGGGCGGATACCACCATGTTGCACAGCGACGCCAAACACCCGAGCTGCGCCTACCAGTGGATGAACTGGTCGCTGGAGCCGAAGGTGCAGGGCGACGTGGCGGCCTGGTTCGGGTCGGTGCCGGCTTCGCCGGCGGGCTGCAAGGCCAGCGCGCTGCTGGGTGAGAAGGGCTGCGAAACCAACGGCTTCAACCAGTTCGACAAAATCGCCTTCTGGAAAACGCCGCAGGCGCAGGGCGGCAAGTTCGTGCCGTACAGCCGTTGGACCCAGGACTACATCGCCATCATGGGCGGCCGCTAAGCCGCGGGGCGCAGCCCGCTGCGCCCGAATCACATCCGTATGGAGCACAGAAAATGACCATTGCCGTGCAATTCATCGATGTTTCGCGGACTTTCGGCGATGTTCGCGCCGTGGATCGGGTATCCATCGATATTCAGGACGGGGAATTCTTCTCCATGCTCGGGCCGTCCGGCTCGGGCAAAACCACCTGCCTGCGCCTGATCGCCGGCTTTGAACAGCTCACTTCCGGCTCGATTCGCATCCACGGTCAGGAAGCCGCCAACCTACCGCCGTACCAGCGCGACGTGAACACCGTGTTTCAGGATTACGCGCTGTTTCCGCACATGTCGGTGCTGGAAAACGTCGCCTACGGTCTGATGGTGAAGGGCGTCGCCAAACGCGAGCGGCTGGCGCGGGCGCAAGAGGCGCTGGAGAGCGTGGCGCTCGGTTTCGTTGCCGAACGCAAACCGGCGCACTTGTCGGGCGGCCAGCGTCAGCGCGTGGCGTTGGCGCGCGCGCTGGTCAATCGGCCGCGGGTGCTGCTGCTGGACGAGCCGCTCGGCGCGCTGGATCTCAAGCTGCGCGAGCAGATGCAGGGCGAGCTGAAGAAGCTGCAGCGCCAGCTGGGCATCACCTTTATCTTCGTCACCCACGATCAAAGCGAAGCGCTGTCGATGTCCGATCGGGTGGCGGTGTTCAATAACGGCCGCATCGAACAGGTGGATACGCCGCGCGAGCTTTACATGCGGCCGAAGACGCCGTTCGTCGCCGAGTTCGTCGGCACCTCCAACGTGGTACGTAGCGAGCTGGCGCAGCGCCTGCTCGGCGAAAGTCGAACCTTCTCGATCCGGCCGGAACATATCCGCCTGCTGGAGCAAGGCGGCGCGGCGCAGGACGAGATCCAGGTGCAGGGCACGCTGCAGGAAATCCATTACCAGGGCGCGGCCACGCGGTATGAAATCGCGCTGAACGGCGGCGAAAAGCTGCTGGTCAGCCAGGCCAATCCGCAGTGGATCGCCGAAGGGCAACAGCGGCAGATCGGCCAGCCGATCGTCGCCTGCTGGCCGCGCGCGGCGATGGTGCCGCTGCTGGAGGAGAGGTGAGATGGACATGAGCATCGATTCCCCTTCGGCGCGCGGCGGCACCGTGCGCGCGCTGTCGACCTGGCTTTATCGCCGGCCGACGCTGTATCTGCTTTTGCTGCTGGTGCCGCCGCTGCTGTGGTTCGGCGCGGTGTACCTCGGTTCGCTGCTGACGCTGCTGTGGCAAGGATTTTACACCTTCGACGATTTCACCATGGCGGTGACGCCGGATCTGACCTTCGCCAACCTCGCGGCGCTGTTCAACCCGGCCAACTACGACATCATCCTGCGCACGCTGACCATGGCGGTGCTGGTGTCGCTGGCCAGCGCGGCGCTGGCGTTCCCCATCGCCTATTACATGGCGCGTTACACCAGCGGCCGCGTCAAGGCGTTCTTTTACATCGCCGTGATGATGCCGATGTGGGCCAGCTATATCGTCAAAGCCTATGCCTGGACCCTGCTGCTGGCGAAAGACGGCGTGGCGCAGTGGTTCCTGCAGCACCTGGGGCTGGAGCCGCTGTTGGCTTCGTTGCTGACGGTGCCCGGCGTCGGCGGCAACACGCTGTCGACCTCGGGGCTGGGGCGTTTTCTGGTGTTCGTCTATATTTGGCTGCCGTTCATGATCCTGCCGATCCAGGCGGCGCTGGAGCGCCTGCCGCCCTCGCTGCTGCATGCCTCAGCGGATCTGGGCGCGCGACCGGCGCAGACTTTCCGCCACGTTATTTTGCCGCTGGCGGTGCCGGGTATCGCCGCCGGATCGATCTTCACCTTCTCGCTGACGCTGGGCGACTTTATCGTGCCGCAGCTGGTGGGGCCGCCGGGCTATTTCATCGGCAGCATGGTGTACGCCCAGCAGGGCGCGATCGGCAATATGCCGATGGCTGCGGCCTTTACGCTGGTGCCGATCGTCCTGATCGCCATCTACCTTTCCATCGTCAAACGTCTGGGGGCTTTCGATGCACTCTGAACGCGCGCCCTTAGGGCTGAAGCTGGCCGCCTGGGGCGGACTTGTCTTCCTGCATTTCCCGTTGGCGATCATCGCCATCTATGCCTTCAACACCGAGGATGCGGCCTTCAGCTTCCCGCCGAAGGGCTTCACGCTGCACTGGTTTAACGTCGCCGCCGGGCGGCAGGACATCCTCGATGCGGTACTGCTGTCGGCGCAGATCGCCTGCCTGGCGACCGCCATCGCGCTGGTGCTCGGCACCCTGGCGGCGGCGGCGCTGTATCGGCGCGATTTCTTCGGCAAGGACAGCATTTCGCTGCTGCTGCTGCTGCCGATCGCGCTGCCGGGGATCGTCACCGGCCTGGCGCTGCTGGCGGCGTTCAAGGCGCTGAACATCGAGCCGGGCATCCTGACCATCGTCGTCGGCCATGCGACGTTCTGCGTGGTGATCGTGTTCAACAATGTCATCGCCCGGTTCCGCCGCACCTCGTACAGCTTGATCGAAGCGTCGATGGATCTCGGCGCCGACGGCTGGCAAACCTTCCGTTACGTGATCTTGCCGAACCTCGGCTCGGCGCTGCTGGCCGGCGGCATGCTGGCGTTTGCGCTGTCGTTCGACGAAATCATCGTGACCACCTTTACCGCCGGCCACGAGCGCACGCTGCCGCTGTGGCTGCTGAACCAGCTCGGCCGCCCGCGCGACGTGCCGATCACCAACGTGGTGGCGCTGTCGGTGATGCTGTTGACCATGCTGCCGATCCTCGGCGCTTACTACCTGACCAAAGGTGGAGAAAGCGTCGCCGGCAGCGGCAAATAATTTCCTTACCCGACCTCTGATAAAAGGATAACCCTATGCAAAGCCAACTGTTGATTGACGGCCAACTGGTGAATGGCCAGGGCGCGACCCAGCCGGTGTATAACCCGGCGACCGGCGAAGTGATCGCGCAGGTGGCGGAGGCCAGCCCGGAGCAGGTCGATCGCGCGGTGCTGGCGGCGGATGCCGCGTTCGTCGCCTGGGGGCAAACAACGCCGAAGGAGCGCGCCGAGCATCTGCTCAAGCTGGCAGATCTGATCGACGAGCATGCCGAGACCTTCGCCAGGCTGGAGTCGCTCAACTGCGGCAAGCCTTATCACTGCGTATTGAATGACGAACTGCCGGCGGTGGCCGACGTGTTTCGCTTCTTCGCCGGGGCCAGCCGCTGCCTGACCGGCATGGCCGCCGGCGAGTATCTGGCCGGGCATACCTCGATGATCCGCCGCGATCCGCTCGGCGTGGTGGCTTCGATCGCCCCGTGGAACTACCCGCTGATGATGGCGGCCTGGAAACTGGCGCCGGCGCTGGCGGCGGGCAACTGCGTGGTGATCAAGCCGTCGGAGCAAACGCCGCTGACCACTTTCAAACTGGCCGAACTGGCCGCCGGGCTGTTCCCGCCGGGCGTGCTCAACGTGCTGTTCGGCCGCGGCGCCGGCGTCGGCGATCGGCTGACCGGGCATGACAAGGTGCGCATGGTGTCGCTGACCGGCTCGATCGCCACCGGCGAGCACATCATCGCCCACACCGCCGCCGGCATTAAGCGTACCCATATGGAGCTGGGCGGCAAGGCGCCGGTGCTGGTGTTCGACGACGCCGATCTGCAGCAGGTGGTGGACGGCATTCGCGGCTTCGGTTTCTACAACGCCGGGCAGGATTGCACCGCCGCCTGCCGCATCTACGCGCAGAAAAGCATTTATCCCGAGCTGGTGAAGCGGCTGGGCGAGGCGGTGGCCAGCCTGAAGATTGGTGCGCCGGACGACGAGAGCACCGAACTGGGGCCGTTGATTACCGCCCAGCATCTGGAGCGGGTGGCCGGTTTTGTCGAGCGCGCCAAAGCGTTGCCGCACGTGCAGGTGGTGACCGGCGGCGAGAAGGTGAAAGGGCCGGGTTACTATTTCCAGCCGACGCTGTTGGCCGGCGCGCGCCAGGACGATGAGATCGTGCAGCGCGAAGTGTTCGGCCCGGTGGTGACGGTGACGCCGTTTGACGATGAAGAGCAGGTGCTGGCCTGGGCGAATGAATCCAACTACGGGCTGGCGTCGTCCGTGTGGACCCGCGACGTGGGCCGCGCGCATCGCTTAAGCGCCCGGCTGCAATATGGCTGCACTTGGGTGAACACCCACTTCATGCTGGTGAGCGAAATGCCGCACGGCGGCCAGAAACTGTCCGGCTACGGCAAGGATATGTCGATGTACGGGCTGGAGGATTACACCGCCATTCGTCATGTGATGTTCAAACATTGATTTTACAATAATTATCCGCACAATAGCGCGGCCTTCGGGCCGGCCTCGGCCGGCCGATGATAATAAAAATTGAAAGGAAGCCTATATGGGTATCACCCGACGCGATTTTCTCAACGGGGTGGCGATCACCATCGCCGCCGGGTTGACGCCGCTGCAAATCTTGCGCGCGTCGCCGCAAACCGCCAATCAAACCCTGTACTATCCGCCAGCGCTGACCGGGCTGCGGGGCAACCATCCGGGCTCGTTCGAGCATGCGCACCAGCTGGGGCGCGACGGCAAAACCTTTGATTTCGGCAGCGTGCCCGCCGTTGAAGAGTTCGATCTGGTGGTGGTCGGCGCCGGCATCAGCGGGTTGGCGGCCGCCTGTTTCTGGCAGCAGCTGAAAGGCGAGCGGCAGCGCATTCTTTTGATCGACAACCATGACGACTTCGGCGGCCACGCCAAGCGCAACGAATTCAACACCGACGACGGCATGCTGCTCGGCTACGGCGGCAGTGAATCGCTGCAGTCGCCACGCTCCAACTTCAGCCCGGTGGCGATGGGGCTGCTGCGCAAGCTCGGCGTCGATATCGACCAACTGGAGCAGGCGTTTGACACCACCTTCTACCCGGATCTGAACCTGAGCCGTGGGGTTTACTTCGATCGCAAGAACTTCGGCGTCGACAAGGTGGTGAGCGGCGATCCGGGCCGCACGGTGGCGGACGACATTCCGCGCGATCGCCTCAACGGCCGCTCTTATGAAGCGTTCATCGGCGATTTCCCGCTGCCGGAAAGCGATCGCCAGGCGCTGATCGCGCTGCATACGGTGGAGAAAGATTATCTGCCGGAGATGACGCTGGAGCAGAAGGTCGAGTGGCTGGATACCCACAGCTACACCCAGTTCCTGCGTGAAAAAGTGGGCCTGAGCGAGCTGGCGATCCGGTATTTCCAACAGACCACCAACGACTTCCAGGCGGTGGGCATCGACGGCACCTCGTGCAGCGATGCGCGCATCTGCGATCTGCCGGGCCTCGGCGGCATGAATCTGCCGCCGCTGGACGAAGAGTCGCAGGCGGATCTCGACGATCCTTACGTGTTCCACTTCCCGGACGGCAACGCCACGCTGGCGCGCCTGATGGTGCGCAAACTGATCCCGGCGGTGGCGCCGGCCGGCAAAGACATGAACGACGTGGTGCTGGCCAAATTCGACTACAGCCAGCTCGATCGGCCGGAGTCGCCGGTGAAGCTGCGTTTAAACAGCACCGGGCTGCACGCGGCCAACGTCGGCGACAAGGTGGAAGTCACCTATATGACCGGCGAGAAGATGACCAAAGTGCGCGCCGGGCAGGTGGTGATGGCCGGCTACAACATGATGATCCCGTATCTGGTGCCGGAGATGTCGCACGAGCAGCAGGAGGCGCTGAAGCAGAACGTCAAGGCGCCGCTGGTGTACAGCAAGGTGGTGATCCGCAACTGGCAGCCGTTCATTAAGCTGGGCGTGCACGAAATTTATTCGCCGGCCGCGCCGTACAGCCGCGTGAAGCTGGACTACCCAGTGAGCATGGGCGGGTACCAGCACCCGCGCGATCCGGATCGGCCAATCGGCCTGCATATGGTCTATGTGCCGACGCTGCCGGGCAGCGGCCTCAGCCCGCGCGAGCAGTCGCGCAAAGGGCGCGCGCTGCTGCTGGGCACGCCGTTCGAGGTGCACGAGCAGATGATCCGCGAACAGCTACAGGGCATGCTGGGCGAGGCCGGTTTCGACCATCAGCGCGACATTCAGGCGATCACCGTCAACCGCTGGTCGCACGGTTACTCCTACTTCCTCAACGGGCTGTTTGACGACGAAGACGAAGCCAAGAAAATCATCGAAACGGCGCGGCAGCCGATCGGCAAGATCGTTATCGCCAACTCCGATTCCGACTGGAGCCCGTACGCCAACTCGGCGATCGATCAGGCGTGGCGCGCGGTGAACGAACTGGCCTACGGCAAGGTTGCCGCCAAGGAGGGAGCATGAGTCTGCGTTCGCTGTACCTGTTGAGCCTGCTGGCGGCCGGCGGCTCGGCCCAGGCGATGTCGGCCGGGGAATACGTCGCCAAAGCCGGCGACTGCACCGCCTGCCACACCGCGCCGGGCGGCGCTGAACTGGCGGGCGGCATGAAGTTCCCGACGCCGCTCGGGGCTATCTACGCCACCAACATCACGCCGGACAAGCTGCACGGCATCGGCGCCTATTCGTTCGAGGAGTTCGATCGCGCCATGCGCCAGGGGGTAGCCAAAGACGGCCACCGGCTCTACCCGGCGATGCCGTACACCTCCTACGCCAAAATGAGCGCGGAAGACATGCGCGCGCTGTATGACTACCTGATGAATGAGGTGCCGGCGCAGAACGTCGCCAACCGGGACAGTGACATCAGCTGGCCGCTGTCGATGCGCTGGCCGCTGGCGGTGTGGAACTCGCTGTTCCACGACGACCAGCCGTATCAGGCAGATCCGCAGCAAAGCGCCGAGTGGAACCGCGGCGCCTATCTGGTGCAGGGCGCGGGCCATTGCGGCAGCTGCCACACGCCGCGCGGCTGGGCGATGCAGGAGAAGGGCCTGGATGGCAAGGCGCCGGTATTCCTGAGCGGCGCCGAGCTGGACGGCTGGTACGCCTCCAATCTGCGCGGCCTGCCGCCGGAAGAGGTGACGGCGCTGCTGAAAACCGGGCGCAGCCGCCATGCGGCAGTCGCCGGGCCGATGAGCGAGGTGGTAACCCACAGCACGCAGTATCTCAGCGACGGCGATCTGAACGCCATCGCGGTGTACCTGCGCAGCCTGGCGCCGGACGCCGCCGCCAAAGCCGCTGCGCCAGCCACGCAGGCGGATAACCCGGGCGGAAAGGCGACCTATGCGATGTACTGCTCGACCTGCCACGGCAATAAGGGGGAGGGCACTGACTTCGCCATTCCGGCGCTGGCGGGCAATGCCACGGTAACGGCGGACAATCCGCTGACCGCGCTGCGGGTGGTGCTGGAGGGGGCGCATACGCCGATCACGCAGCAGGCGATGGCGTTTGACATGCCGGCTTATGGCTGGGCGTTGAACGATCGGCAGGCGGCCGATCTGATGAGCTACCTGCGGGGAAGCTGGGGCAACCAGGCGGCGCCGGTGACGGTGCAGCAGGTGCAGGACGCGCGCCAACTGCAGGCGAAATAAAGAGGGAGCGCGGTCTGACGGCCGCGCTCCGCAAGCATTACAGCACCTTATGCGGGCCGAAGCATTCGTAGTGGATGCGTTCGGCCTCTACGCCCATCTCCAGCAGCTGTTTGCCCACGAACTGCATGAAGGCCACCGGGCCGCAGAAGTAATAGTGCATCTGCGGATCGGCCAGGCTGCCTTGCAGCGCGCTCAAATCCATCAATCCGCGGCTGTGGTAGTCGCGGCCTTCCACGTCATCGGCACCCGGCTCGCGGTACCACACATGGCGGCTCAGATTCGGCATACGCCCGGCAATATCCGCTACCTCATCGGCAAAGGCGTGCACGCTGCCGTTTTCCGCCGCGTGCAGCCAGTGGACCTGCGCCTGATGTTGGTTGTCGTGCAGGGTGTTGAGCATGCCGAGCATCGGGGTTTGGCCGACGCCGGCGGAGATCAGCGCCACCGGCGTGGTCGGCGCCACGTCGAGGAAGAAGTCGCCGTGCGGCGGGGCGATGTAGATCACGTCGCCTTCCTGCGCCTGCTGGTGCAGGTAGTTGGACACTTTCCCCTGATCTTCGCGCTTCACCGCGATGCGGTAGAACTCGCCGTTTGGCGAGGTGGTCAGCGAGTACTGGCGAATTTCCTGATGCTCCAGGCTGTCGTGCTTGATGTAGATCGCCAGGTATTGCCCCGGTTTGAAGTCCGCCACCCGGCCGCCGTCCACCGGCGCCAGCACGAAACTGCAGATCACGTCGCTCTGCGGCTGTTTCTTCAGGATGCGGAATGCGCGCAGATCGCGCCAGCCGCCGTTGTCGGTTTCGCTCTGCTGATAAATCTGCTCTTCACGCTGGATAAATACGTTGGCCAGCACGCCGTAGGCCTTGCCCCAGGCGTCCAGGACTTCCTGGCCCGGGCTGAACATTTCGTCCAGGGTCGCCAGCAGGTGACCGCCGACGATGTTGTACTGCTCCGGCTGGATATTGAAGCTGGTGTGCTTCTGCGCGATGCGCTCCACCGCCGGCAGCAGCGCCGCCAGGTTCTCGATGTTGGCAGCATAGGCGCAGATGGCGTCGAACAGCGCCTGACGCTGATCGCCGTTGCGCTGGTTGCTCATGTTGAAAATGTCTTTCAATTCCGGGTTGTGCGCGAACATGCGATCGTAAAAGTGGGCGGTCAGCTTCGGCCCGGTCGCAGCCAGCAGGGGAATGGTGGATTTCACGGTGGCGATGGTTTGGCTATCCAGCATGGAAGCGCTCCTTGGGTTGGGATCTTGACGATAATTGTAATGATGTATTTTAAATGCATCTTATTGGGTTCCGCGTCGCTTGTAAATACCCTTGTTTTCGTTGCGGTGTTCTTCGGGCGTCGATCGCGCTCACAGAACATGAAAAAAGCGCATCGTTCGCATGAGGAAATGTCCGTTGATAAACGACGGCATTTAGCGGATCAAAGCCTTGCGCCACCTTATGCCAATCGTTTGCGTAAAAACCTCTGTCAAGACCTATCTTCGGTGGGGCGAAACGGTTTACACTGTGGCCCAGAACCCAAACGGGTAGTTATTTGGTGATTTTTTAGTTAGCTGATTTAAGTCAGGAGATGCCGGATGTTAAAGCGTGAAATGAACATTGCCGATTACGATGCGGAACTGTGGCGTGCCATGGAGCAGGAAGTGGTGCGTCAGGAAGAGCACATCGAGCTGATCGCGTCTGAGAACTACACCAGCCCGCGCGTGATGCAGGCTCAGGGTTCCCAGCTGACCAACAAATACGCTGAAGGCTATCCGGGCAAGCGTTACTACGGCGGCTGCGAATACGTGGATATCGTTGAGCAGCTGGCTATCGATCGTGCCAAAGAATTGTTCGGCGCCGATTACGCCAACGTGCAGCCGCACTCCGGCTCCCAGGCTAACTTCGCCGTGTACACCGCGCTGCTGCAGCCGGGCGACACCATTCTGGGCATGAACCTGGCGCACGGCGGCCACCTGACCCACGGTTCCCCGGTTAACCTGTCCGGCAAACTGTATAACGTGGTGCCTTATGGCATCGACGACAAAGGTCAAATCGACTATGACGATCTGGCCAAACAGGCGCAAACCCACAAGCCGAAAATGATCATCGGCGGCTTCTCCGCATACTCCGGCGTGGTTGACTGGGCCAAAATGCGCGAAATCGCCGACAGCATCGGCGCTTACCTGTTCGTCGACATGGCGCACGTGGCGGGCCTGATCGCCGCCGGCGTGTACCCGAACCCGGTACCGCACGCACACATCGTCACCACCACCACCCACAAAACCCTGGCGGGTCCGCGCGGCGGCCTGATCTTGGCGAAGGGCGGCGACGAAGAGCTGTACAAGAAGCTGAACTCCGCCGTGTTCCCTGGCGGCCAGGGCGGCCCGCTGATGCACGTGATCGCCGGCAAGGCGGTGGCGCTGAAAGAAGCGATGGAGCCTGAGTTCAAGGTTTACCAGCAGCAAGTGGCGGTCAACGCCAAGGCGATGGTGGACGTGTTCCTGCAGCGCGGCTACAAAGTGGTCTCCGGCGGCACCCATAACCACCTGTTCCTGCTGGATCTGGTCGATAAAAACCTGACCGGTAAAGAAGCGGACGCCGCCCTGGGCCGCGCCAACATCACCGTCAACAAAAACAGCGTGCCGAACGATCCGAAGAGCCCGTTCGTCACCTCCGGCGTGCGTATCGGCACCCCGGCCGTGACCCGTCGCGGCTTCAAAGAGGCTGACGTGCGCGAACTGGCCGGTTGGATCTGCGATGTGTTGGACAACATCAACGATGAAGCCACCATCGAACGCACCAAGAAGAAAGTACTGGATATCTGCGCCCGCCTGCCGGTTTACGCATAATCCCGCTTTTGCCTGATAAAACCCGCTGCGGCGGGTTTTTTTGTGGCCGCTCTCGGTAAACTGTGAGCTGTCTTGCACTCTAACGCATTGAAGTGGAATGAAGATTGCGGGGCGGTGTGAGCTCTGTCAAAGTATTGCCCTCACTCCGGAGGGATCATGGTTCTGCAATCCACGCGTTGGCTCGCGCTCAGCTATTTCACCTACTTCTTTTCCTATGGCATCTTCTTACCGTTCTGGGGCGTGTGGCTGAAAGGCGAAGGCATCGCGCCGGAAACCATCGGCATATTGCTCGGCGCCGGTTTGGTGGCCCGCTTCCTCGGCAGTTTACTGATTGCACCCCGCGTTAAAGATCCCTCTCATTTAGTCTCCGCCCTGCGCCTGCTGGCGCTGCTGACACTGGCTTTCGCGGTTGGCTTCTGTTTCGGCAACGGTTGGGGCTGGCTGATGCTGGTGATAGCGGGGTTCAACCTGTTCTTCTCGCCGCTGGTGCCGCTGACCGACGCGCTGGCCGGCACCTGGCAAAAGCAGATCCGTATGGACTACGGCCGGGTAAGGCTGTGGGGCTCGCTGGCGTTCGTCATCGGCTCGGCGCTGACCGGGCAGCTGGTGGCGGTGTGGGGCCATAACGCCATTCTCTACAGCCTGATCTTCAGCGTGCTGGCGATGCTGCTGGGCATGTTGCTGAAGCCGAGCGTCATGCCGCAGGGCGAAGCACGCACGCACAGCGATACCGAACGTTCGCTGTGGGCACTGCTGAAAGAAGGGCCGGTCTGGCGCTTCCTGCTGTGCGTCACGCTGCTGCAGGGGGCGCACGCCGGCTACTACAGCTTCGGCTCCATTTACTGGCAGGAGGCGGGCTATTCGGCCTCGACCATCGGCTATCTGTGGTCGCTGGGCGTGGTGGCGGAGGTGATTATTTTCGCCAGCAGCAACGTGCTGTTTCGCCGCTGGAATGCGCGCAACCTGCTGCTGCTTTCCGCCTGCTGCGGCGTGTTGCGCTGGAGCCTGATGGCCTACAGCACTGAGTTGGGCTGGCTGCTGCTGATCCAGATCCTGCATTGCGGCACCTTCACCGTCTGCCATCTGGCGGCGATGCGCTTTATCGCCGCGCGCCAGGGGCAAGAGGTGATCCGGCTGCAGGCGGTGTATTCGGCGCTGGCGATGGGCGGCGGTATCGCCGTCATGACGGTCATTGCCGGGTTCCTGTTCGAACATTGGCAGGGTGGGGTATTCTGGGTGATGGCGGCGGTCGCGGTGCCGGCCTTGTTCATCCGGCCGCCGGCGGTCAGCGTCAGCCGCTGATTAAGGCGCTTCCAGCAGCGCGCGGATGGCCTGGCGCTGCCGTGTTTCCAGCGGCAATTCGGTATAGATCAACGGCGGGTGCGGATCGCTGTGCACCGCCGCATAAGGGGTGATCACCAGCATGACGCCCTGCGGCGCTCCGCCGCGCAGATAGTCGCTCAACGGCAGATACTTGATGTTCAGCGGCAGCAGCGTGAGCTCGCGGATCTGGTATTCCACTTCCTCTTCCAACTGCGGGTTATCCAGCGTCAGCAGCAGCACCTGTTTTTCCTGCAGCGCGTTGTCCTGCATCAGCCAGGCGCCGAAGCTGATGGCCACCAGGCCCGCCTCCTCGTTGGAAAAATGCACGCCGTATTCCTGTTCCAGCGGTTTCAACGCTTCCTGCGTGGTGCGCATTAGCCGCGGGTATTTGCGCACCACTTCTTCCAGCAGCATATTGTCGATGCCGATGGCGAAACGGCAGCGCTCCAGCGCCGGCGCCAGGTGAGCGAACAGCTGGCTGACCAGCTCCGTCTTGCTGCTGAAGGCCATGCCGGAAAGCTGCTGGAAACGCTCGACCATGCTGTCGATCGCCGCCATCAATCTCTGCTCTTGCGCCGAGTCATTGCTGTGGTAGCTGTGATTTTTCAACATGGTGAAGGTCAGCGCCAAAAAATCGCGCTCGTCTGCCTGCGGCGGCTGGTTAAACAGCCGGTTGCAGGCCTGATGCAGCCAGGCGGCGGCTTGCTGCTCCGGCTTTTGCCGCAGCCAGTCGCGTTGAACGGCGTCGAAATGCGGATGGCGCTGCAGGCGATTTTGCCAGGCGCAGTAGAGCAGATAATGCTGCAGGAATTGGCGGTCGCGCGCATCGAAGCGGCGGTTGAGCAGCGGCTCGCAGGCGTCGATCGCCTCTGTCAGCGCAGACGCCGGGGCGGCGTCGGCCGCCAGCGCGTGCCGCAGGCGCGGGGCGAAATCACCTTCAACAAACTGCGGGCTGCAGCGCAGTGCCCGCCGCAGCCAATGGATCAGGCACAGACGCTGGTTGAGCGCGCTGCCCCGCAGGTGGTAGCCATGGTCGGGATCGACGGCGATCTCCAGGTGATGGAAACTCTGGATTTCACTGGCCACCTCGGCTATATCTTGCCGGGTTATCGGGGGGGCAACGCCGTTGATTCGGCTTAGGGTCTCCAGCTGTAACTCGGGCTCCGGCGTGTACAGCATCAGCAGCAGATGGCAGCGCCGTTGTTGTCCGGAGAGCGCGGGCACGGGAGAGGTGTCCAGGCTCATTATCACCTTCCGGCATAAAAGGTTGCGATTATGCCTAAGCATAGCAAAAGGCTTTGTGACGGCAGGGTTACCGCGCAGCTTTTACTTCGGCTTACAACTTTCGTCACAAATATCGCCGGGAGAGGCGGGCCGTTCGGTATTTATTTGTGTTACGTTATAACAAATACAGGTAAGGCAGGATAATGATGAAGTTACGTCGTCTTTTGGCTGCTTTGGGCGCCGTGTTCAGCGCCGGTGCGATCGCGCATCCGCACAGCTTTATCGACATGAATACCACCTTCGTCGCCAAAGACCAGCGGCTGGTCGGCCTGAAAATGGTGTGGGTGATGGATGAAATCACCTCGGCGGATCTGCTTTACGATGCGAAAAACGCCAAGAGCGATTCGGAAGTGTGGAAAAAGCTGGCGGCGGAAGTGATGGCCAACGTGCTGGGGCAGCACTATTTCACCGATCTTTACCGCGACGGCAAGCCGGTGAAATATCTGAACTTGCCCAGCGAATATCACCTGTCGCGCCAGGGCAATCAGGCGGTGCTGGAGTTCGTGCTGCCGTTGGCCGAACCGCAGCCGCTGGCGGGCAAGCCGTTCGAACTTTCTACTTACGATCCGACTTATTTCGTGGATATGACCTATAAAGACCAAAATGCACTGCATCTGCCGCCGGAGATGGCGCAGCAGTGCAGCTACAAGCTGATGACGCCGCAGCCGAATGCGTCGCTGCAGGCCTATGCGCTGTCGCTCGACAAGAACGACTCGCCCGGCGAAGACCTGGCGCTGGGGCAACAGTTCGCCCAGCGGGTGACGCTGCAATGTCGTTAAATCTCTCGCAACCGACGACGAGCCGGCGTCACTGGGCCTTCGGCCTGTGGCCGCTGCTGCCGTTCACACTGGTGCTGGCGGCCGCCGCGCTGCTGGCGTGGCACTATTGGCCGCAGCTGCTGATGCAGAGCGTGGTGTGGCAAAAAGCGCTGCACCAGCAGATGGCGGGGCTGTTGCAGCAGGTGAAGGCCGCGCCGCAGCAGGCCGGGTTGGCGCTGATGCTGTTCAGCCTCGGCTATGGCGTCTTGCATGCGCTCGGCCCCGGCCACGGCAAAGTGGTGATCGCCACCTATCTGGCTACCCATCCGGCGCGGCTGAAAAGCAGCCTGAAGCTGACCTTCGCGGCTTCGCTGGTGCAGGGCGGGGTGGCGATCGCGCTGGTCACGCTGATGCTGGTGGTGTTACAGCTCTCTTCGCGCCAGCTGCACCAAAGCAGTTTCTGGCTGGAGAAGGGCAGTTTTATTCTGGTGATGCTGCTTGGCGTGCTGCTGAGTTGGCGCGCGCTGAAACGCCTGTTTGCGGCGATTAAGGCGATGCGCCCGGCGCCGGCGCTGCGCATCAACAGCCTGACGCCATTGGCGGCGGATCATGTGCACAGCGCCAATTGCGGCTGCGGCCACCGGCATCTGCCGAGCGACAGCGAGCTGCAGGCGGGAAGCGACTGGCGCACTCAGGCCGCCATCGTGCTGGCGATGGGCATGCGTCCCTGTTCGGGGGCGATTTTAGTGCTGCTGTTCTCCAAGGTGATCGGCGTGTTCAGCTGGGGAGTGATCTCCGCGCTGGCGATGGCGTTCGGCACCTCGTTGACCATCTCCATTCTGGCGCTGCTGGTGCATTACAGCCGCCGGCTGGCGGTGCGCCTCAGCCGTTCGCGCGCGCCCGCCGCCTGGAGCGCGGTGGCCTGGGGCTCGCTGGCGCTGGCCGGCGGTCTGATCCTGTTGGCTGCCGGGCTGTTGCTGTATGTCAGCGCGCAGCCGGAATTCGGCGGCGGCATCCGCCCCTTCTCCCGCTAACGGGCATAAAAAAAGCGCTGCATCGGCAGCGCTTTTTTTCGATTCGCTTCTGGCGATTAACGCTTCAGCGCTTCGCTCAGTTCTTCACGCATGGTGGCCAGCATGGCTTTCACCACGCGTGGGTTACCTGCGACCAGGTTACCTGAGCTGAAGTGGTTGTGGCCGCCGACGAAGTCGGTCACCAGGCCGCCGGCTTCACGCACCAGCAGCTCGCCCGCCGCGAAGTCCCACGGCTTCAGGCCGATCTCGAAGAAACCGTCTACGCGGCCGGCGGCCACATAGGCCAGATCCAGCGCGGCGGAACCGGTGCGACGGAAGTCTGCGCACTGGGTGAACAGCTTGCCGACGATGTTGATGTAAGGCGTTGCGTGCTGTTTGACTTTGAACGGGAAGCCGGTCGCCAGGATGGTGCCATCCAGATCTTTGGCGTTGGTACCGCGCAGGCGGTAGCCGTTGAGCTGTGCGCCCTGACCGCGAGTGGCGGTGAACAGTTCGTTGCGCATCGGATCGTAAACCACGGCCACTTCAGTACGGCCTTTGATGCGTACGGCGATGGAAACGGAGAAATGAGGGAAACGTTTGATGAAGTTTGCAGTGCCATCCAGTGGATCGATCACCCATTGCACATCGCGATCTTCGCCGATCAGCTCACCGCGTTCTTCGCTCACGATACTGTGTTGCGGATAAGACTTGCGGATGACGTCGATGATCAGATGCTCTGCATCTCGATCGACGTTGGTGACGAAGTCATTGGTCCCTTTCTGGCTCGCTTCTACAGCGTCCGGGGTTTCGTAGTTTTTGGCAATCAGGTTACCGGCCTTGCGCGCAGCGCGCACGGCGATAGTCAGCATCGGATGCATGGGTATCTTCCAACTAGGATGTTAAAGAACAGGAAACGGCGCGAAGTATAGCAGCTGTTCGGCAAATTGCCTACGGCTGTGTTAAGATGCTGCGATTTTCCGCCACGCTCAGAGTTTGTATGCTGCACAATATCCGCATTGTTCTGGTAGAGACTTCACATACCGGCAACATGGGCTCGACCGCCAGAGCCATGAAAACCATGGGGTTAACCAACCTTTATCTGGTTAATCCGCTGATCAAACCCGATTCTCAGGCCATCGCCCTGGCTGCCGGCGCCAGCGACGTGATCGGCAACGCCACCATCGTCGATACCCTCGATGACGCCATCGCCGGCTGTAGCTTGGTGGTGGGCACCAGCGCACGTTCTCGCACCTTGCCGTGGCCGATGCTGGAGCCGCGTGAATGCGGCGTGCGCGCGGTGCACGAGGGCGAGCACGCGCCGGTGGCGCTGGTGTTCGGCCGCGAACGCGTCGGGCTGACCAACGATGAATTGCAGAAGTGCCACTACCACGTCGCCATTCCGGCCAACCCGGACTACAGCTCGCTGAACCTGGCGATGGCGGTGCAGATCCTGGCGTATGAAGTGCGCGTGGCTTACCTCGATCGCCAACAGGCGGGCGCGCCGCAGCTGGAAGAGACGCCGTATCCGCTGGTGGATGACCTCGAGCGTTTCTATCAGCACCTGGAGCAGACGCTGCAGCGCACCGGCTTTATTCGCCCGTCCCATCCGGGCCAGGTGATGAGCCGCCTGCGCCGGCTGTTCACCCGCGCGCGCCCGGAAGGGCAGGAGCTGAATATCCTGCGCGGCATGCTAACCTCGATCGAGAAACAGGATAAACATCAAGGTAATTAATTGATGTGGCATAACGGTGGGCGACAATAGTATTAGTTATCCAAAGGTTATAACATGTATTTTATATACCTTTGTTCTTGCTAAGTTCAAAACGTGCTAATACTTGAGTTAATTACTAGGTTAAATAGTTGACTGTTTTACTCAGGAATGTCAGACTTTCGGCCATATTTGACCAACAGGTAACCATTGAGCTATGAGACTGACATCCAAAGGCCGTTATGCCGTAACCGCTATGCTTGACGTAGCGCTGCATTCCCAGGAAGGGCCGGTGCCACTGGCGGACATTTCCGAACGCCAGGGTATTTCGCTCTCTTATCTGGAACAATTATTCTCCCGTCTGCGCAAGAATGGCCTGGTGGCCAGCGTGCGCGGTCCGGGCGGTGGTTATCTGCTGGGTAAAGACGCGGGTGAGATCGCCGTTGGCGCTGTCATCACTGCCGTCGATGAATCGGTAGATGCAACCCGTTGCCAGGGCAAAGAAGGCTGTCAGGGCGGCGATCGCTGCTTGACCCACGCCCTGTGGCGCGATCTGAGCGAGCGCATCAGCGGGTTCCTGAACAACATTACGCTGGCAGAACTGGTCAATAACCAGGAAGTGCTGGTGGTGGCGGATCGTCAAAACAACGATACGCGCCGCACGGCCAACGGTCGTCCGCAAGAAACTATCAACGTTAATCTGCGCGCATAAGCAGCTGGCGAAATTATTTTAGTTTTTGGAAGTGATGTACGGAGCACAAGAGCAATGAAATTACCGATTTATCTGGATTACTCAGCAACGACGCCGGTTGACCCGCGCGTTGCTGAGAAGATGATGCAGTTTTTGACCCTGGACGGCACTTTCGGCAACCCGGCTTCCCGTTCCCACCGTTTCGGTTGGCAGGCGGAAGAGGCGGTAGACATCGCCCGTAACCAAATCGCCGAACTGGTGGGCGCCGACCCACGCGAAATCGTCTTCACCTCCGGGGCGACCGAATCCGACAACCTGGCGATTAAAGGCGCTGCCAATTTCTACCAGAAAAAAGGCAAGCACATCATCACCAGCAAAACCGAACACAAAGCCGTGCTGGACACCTGCCGTCAACTGGAGCGCGAAGGGTTTGAAGTCACCTACCTGGCGCCACAGAGCAACGGCATCATCAGCCTGCAGGATCTCGAAGCGGCGCTGCGCGATGACACCATCCTGGTCTCCATCATGCACGTCAACAACGAAATCGGCGTGGTGCAGGACATCGAAGCGATCGGTGAAATGTGCCGTGCGCGCGGTATCATCTACCACGTTGACGCCACCCAGAGCGTGGGCAAACTGCCTATCGATCTGAGCAAGCTGAAAGTCGACCTGATGTCGTTCTCCGGCCACAAAATCTATGGCCCGAAAGGCATCGGCGCGCTGTACGTGCGTCGCAAGCCGCGCATCCGCATCGAAGCGCAGGTGCACGGCGGCGGTCACGAGCGCGGCATGCGTTCCGGCACCCTGCCTGTCCACCAGATCGTCGGCATGGGCGAAGCTTACCGCATCGCCAAAGAAGAGATGACCGAAGAGATGGCGCGTCTGCGCACCCTGCGCGATCGTCTGTGGAACGGCGTGAAAGATATGGAAGAAGTGTATCTGAACGGCGATCTGGAGCACGGCGCACCGAACATCCTGAACGTCAGCTTCAACTACGTTGAAGGCGAGTCGCTGATCATGGCGCTGAAAGACCTGGCCGTTTCTTCCGGTTCAGCCTGTACCTCCGCCAGCCTCGAGCCGTCCTACGTGCTGCGCGCGCTGGGCATGAGCGATGAATTGGCGCACAGCTCGATCCGTTTCTCCCTGGGGCGTTTCACCACGGAAGAAGAGATCGACTACACCATTCAACTGGTGCGTAAATCCATCGGCCGTCTGCGCGATCTGTCCCCACTGTGGGAGATGTTCAAGCAGGGCGTGGACATCAACAGCATCGAATGGGCGCATCATTAATTCTCAGGTTTCAGGAGCAAGGTCATGGCTTACAGCGAAAAAGTAATCGATCATTATGAAAACCCGCGTAACGTGGGTTCTTTCGACAACGAAGATCCTACCGTCGGCAGCGGCATGGTAGGGGCGCCGGCTTGCGGCGACGTGATGAAGCTGCAAATCAAGGTTAACGATGAAGGCATCATCGAAGACGCGCGCTTTAAAACTTATGGCTGCGGTTCCGCCATCGCCTCCAGCTCGCTGGTGACCGAATGGATGAAAGGCAAGTCGCTCGATCAGGCTGAAGCGATCAAAAACACCCAGATCGCCGAAGAGCTGGAATTGCCGCCGGTCAAAATTCACTGCTCGATCCTGGCTGAAGACGCCATCAAAGCAGCGATTGCCGACTATAAGAGCAAGCATAGCGCCAAGTAATTTGTCTGAATCGGCCCGGCCGCGCCGGGCTTTGATGTGAAGTGTGAGGTTGTGATGTCTATTACCATGAGCGACAGCGCTGCGCAGCGTGTTCAGGCGTTTTTGACGAACCGCGGCAAGGGTCTCGGCCTGCGTCTGGGAGTGCGAACTTCCGGCTGCTCCGGGATGGCCTATGTGCTGGAATTTGTTGACGAAGCCAACGATGACGACATCGTGTTTGAAGACAAAGGCATCAAGGTGATCATCGACGGCAAGAGCCTGGTCTACCTTGACGGCACCGAGCTTGATTTCGTTAAGGAAGGCCTGAACGAAGGCTTCAAGTTCAACAACCCGAACGTCTCAAGCGAGTGCGGCTGCGGCGAGAGTTTCAACGTCTGACAGTCCATCGTGTTCCCCCGTTTCGGCGGGGGAACTTCATCCGCTAACGCCCAGAGCACGCTATGGATTACTTTACTTTATTCGGGCTGCCCGTTCGCTACACCGTGGACGGCAGCCTGCTTGCGTCCCGCTTCCAGGATCTGCAGCGCCAATTTCACCCCGATCGTTTCGCCAACCAGCCGGAGCGCGAACGCCTGATGGCGTTGCAGCAGGCGGCGACCATCAACGAAGCCTACCAGTCGCTGAAGCACCCGTTAAAACGCGCGGAGTATATGCTATCTTTGCACGGCTTCGATCTGGGCAACGAACAGCATACGATGCGCGACACCGCCTTTCTGATGGAACAGCTGGAGCTGCGCGAAGAGCTCGACGCCATTGAGCGCAAGCCGGAGGCGGAAAGCCTGCTGGCCGATTTCGGCGCGCGGCTGGCCACCTCCATCAAGCAGCGCAGCGCGCTGATGCTGCAGCAGTTGGACAGTGAACAGTGGGCGGATGCCGCCGACACCGTGCGCAAGCTGCGCTTTTTGGACAAACTCCAGCAACAGGTTGAACAACTCGAAGAAAAACTGCTGGGTTTTGAGTAACACCTTCTGATTCTGATTGTGGAAGCTTCAACATGGCCTTATTACAAATTAGTGAGCCTGGCCTCAGCGCCGCGCCGCACCAGCGACGCCTGGCCGCCGGCATCGACTTAGGCACCACCAACTCGCTGGTCGCCACGGTGCGCAGCGGGCAAGCGGAAACGCTGGCCGACGATCAGGGACGCCATTTGCTGCCTTCGGTGGTGCATTATCAGGCGGACGCGCAGCGCGTCGGCTGGGATGCGCGCCAACAGGCGGCGCAGGATCCGGCCAATACCGTCAGCTCCATCAAACGCATGATGGGTCGCTCGTTGGCGGACGTGCAGCAACGTTACCCGAACCTGCCGTATCAATTTCAGGCCAGCGACAACGGCCTGCCGCTGATCGTCACCGCCGCCGGCCCGGTTAACCCGGTTGGCGTCTCCGCCGATATCCTGCGGGCTCTGTCCGCGCGCGCGCAAGCGGCGCTGGAAGGCGAGCTGGATGGCGTCGTGATTACCGTTCCCGCTTACTTCGACGACGCGCAGCGCCAGGGCACCAAAGACGCGGCGCGTCTGGCCGGCCTGCACGTCCTGCGCCTGCTGAATGAGCCGACCGCGGCGGCGATTGCCTACGGGCTGGATTCCGGTCAGGAAGGGGTGATCGCGGTTTACGATCTGGGCGGTGGCACCTTTGATATCTCCATTCTGCGCCTCAGCCGCGGCGTGTTCGAAGTGCTGGCCACCGGCGGCGATTCCGCGCTGGGCGGCGACGATTTCGATCACCTGCTGGCCGACTGGCTGCGCGAGCAGGCCGGCGTGGCCGATCGCAGCGATCACGGTGTGCAGCGCCAACTGCTGGACGCCGCCATCGCCGCCAAAATCGCGTTGAGCGATGCCGACAGCGTGTGCGTTGAGGTAGCCGGCTGGCAGGGCGAGGTGACCCGCGCCCAGTTCGAAGCGCTGATCGCTCCGCTGGTGAAACGTACGTTGATGGCCTGCCGCCGCGCGCTGAAAGATGCCGGCGTCGCCGCCGACGAGGTGCTGGAAGCGGTGATGGTCGGCGGTTCCACCCGCGTGCCGCTGGTGCGTGAGCAGGTGGGGGCCTTCTTCGGCCGCACGCCGCTGACGTCGATCGATCCGGATAAAGTGGTCGCCATCGGCGCCGCGATCCAGGCCGACATCCTGGTGGGCAACAAGCCGGACAGCGACATGCTGCTGCTGGACGTGATCCCGCTGTCGCTGGGCCTGGAAACCATGGGCGGTCTGGTGGAGAAAGTGATCCCGCGCAACACCACCATTCCGGTGGCGCGCGCGCAGGAGTTCACCACCTTTAAAGATGGCCAGAGCGCGATGATGATCCACGTGCTGCAGGGCGAGCGCGAGCTGGTGCAGGATTGCCGTTCGCTGGCGCGCTTCACGCTGCGCGGCCTGCCGCCATTGCCTGCTGGGGGCGCGCACATTCGCGTCACCTTCCAGGTGGATGCCGATGGTCTGCTGAGCGTCACCGCGATGGAGAAATCCACCGGCGTTGAAGCCTCGATCCAGGTCAAGCCGTCATACGGTCTGTCGGACAGCGAAATCGCCGGCATGATCAAGGATTCGATGGCCAACGCGCAAAGCGACGTGGGCGCGCGCAAGCTGGCGGAGCAACGCGTGGAAGCCGCGCGGGTGCTGGAAAGCCTGCAGGGTGCGCTGGCCACCGACGCCGCGCTGCTGAGCGAGGCGGAAAGCCAGGCGATCGCCGCCGCGACCCAGGCGTTGCAGCAGGCGGCGCAGGGTGAAGATCCCGCCGCTATCGAAGACGCCATCAAAACATTAGATGCACAAACGCAAGATTTTGCCGCGCGCCGCATGGACGCTTCCATTCGCCGCGCGCTGGCTGGCCATTCTGTGGATGAGGTTTAACCATGCCTAAAATTGTTTTCCTGCCCCATCAAGACCTTTGCCCGGAAGGGGCGGTTCTGGAAGCCGAAAAAGGGGAGTCGATCCTCAACGTTGCGCTGCGCAACGGCATTGAAATCGAGCACGCCTGCGAGAAATCCTGCGCCTGCACCACCTGCCACTGCATCGTGCGTGAAGGCTTCGATTCGCTGGAAGAGAGCAGCGAGCTGGAAGACGACATGCTGGACAAAGCCTGGGGGCTGGAGCCGGAAAGCCGTCTGAGCTGCCAGGCGCTGGTCGCCGACGAAGATCTGGTGGTCGAAATGCCGCGCTACACCGTCAACCACGCGCGTGAGCATTAATTGTTAGCCGCAGCGTCAACCCGGAGATCATAATGGGACTGAAGTGGACCGACAGCCGTGAAATCGGCGAAGCCCTGTACGACCAATACCCGGACACCGATCCGAAAACCGTGCGTTTTACCGACATGCATCAGTGGATCTGCGATCTCGAAGAGTTCGACGACGATCCGCAGGCTTCCAACGAAAAAATACTGGAAGCGATCCTGCTGGTCTGGTTAGATGAAGCGGAGTAAATAGCGTAACGGGCTGCCATGGGCGGCCCGTTTATTTTGTATCCGACAAGATTAATAAAAGAATAATCCGGAGTAAGAAGGCTATGACAACAGAATTCATGCAGGTCACGCTGTCGCAACAACCTGCCGACGCCCGCTGGGGCGAGAAAGCGCTGCTGAGCACCAACGGCGAAGGGATGACCATCCACCTGACCGGGGCCGACAAGCTGGGCGCGATCCAGCGCGCGGGCCGCAAAATTGATGGCCAGGGCATCAAAAACGTCAAGCTGGCCGGCGACGGTTGGGATTTGGAAAACAGCTGGGCGTTCTGGCAAGGCTATCGCGGGCCGAAAGGGCAGCGCAACGTCGAATGGGCTGAACTGCCGGAAGCCGCGCGTCAGGAGCTGGATAAGCGCCTGAAGATCGTCGACTGGGTGCGTGACACCATCAACATGCCGGCGGAAGAGCTGGGGCCGGAGCAACTGGCGACCCGCGCTGTCGATTTGATGTGCGACGTCGGCTGCGATGCCGTCAGCTACCGTATCACCAAGGGCGAAGATCTGCGCGAGCAGAACTATGCTGGCATCCACACCGTCGGCCGCGGTTCCGAACGCCCGCCGGTGCTGCTGGCGCTGGACTTCAACCCGACCGGTAACCCGGACGCGCCGGTGTTCGCTTGCCTGGTCGGCAAGGGCATCACCTTCGATACCGGCGGTTATAGCCTGAAACAGAGCGCCTTTATGGATTCGATGAAGGCTGACATGGGCGGTGCGGCCACCATCACCGGCGCCCTGGCGCTGGCGGCGGCGCGCGGCCTGAAGCAGCGCGTGAAGCTGTACCTGTGCTGCGCCGACAACATGGTCAGCGGCAACGCCTTCAAACTGGGTGACATCATTCGCTACCGCAACGGCAAAACCGTTGAGGTGATGAACACCGATGCGGAAGGGCGCCTGGTGCTGGCCGACGGCCTGATCGACGCTTCTGAGCAGAATCCGCAGCTGATTATCGATTGCGCCACCCTGACCGGCGCGGCCAAAACCGCAGTGGGCAACGACTACCACGCCCTGTTCAGCTTCGACGATGCGCTGGCGCAGGAACTGTTGAGCAGCGCCGCCGCCGAGCAAGAGCCGTTCTGGCGTCTGCCCCTGGCCGAGTTCCACCGTAGCCAGCTGCCGTCCAACTTCGCCGAGCTGAACAACGTAGCCGGCCCGGCCTACACCGCCGGCGCCAGCACCGCGGCGGCCTTCCTGTCGCACTTCGTCAAGAATTACCAACAGGGCTGGCTGCACATCGACTGCTCCGCCACCTACCGCAAAGGCGCGGTGGATCAGTGGTCGGCCGGCGCGACCGGTTTGGGCGTGCGTACCCTGGCCAACCTGCTGCTGAGCAAAGCCAAATAATTGAACGCCCGCCGCATCGGGCGCTAGAATGCGCATTATCTTCGGGGCCCAGCATGCTGGGCCTCGCTATTTGATCCTGGAGTTTGCCATGAGTGCCCATCATCACGATGCCGCCCCGAGCGAGAACGAACTTGAACGCCTGCTGAAGCTGGCGGTGACGGAGCCGGCCCACCGCCCGGCGTTCTTCCGTGAACTGCTCGAGGCCACGGTGCTGATCCTCGGCGACAGCGAGCAGGTGCAGCAGGACGGCGACATCGCGCTGAACGCGGATACGCCGGTCAATATCCAGCATTGGGAAAAGCAGGACGGCGGCAGCATCATTCCGTTCTTCACCTCGCTGGAAGCACTGCAGAAGGCCGTTGAGGACGAACAGCCGTTCATCGCCATGCCGGCGCGGGTGCTGTTCGAAATCACCCTGGGCGCGGATCTGTTCCTCAACCCGAAGGCGGAGTACGGCAAAGAGTTCTATCCGGAAGAGGTGGCGATGCTGCTGGCGACCGGCGGCGTCGTCAAACCGGTGGAGCATTACGTCGATAAAGAGACCCAGATCCTGCTGGGGCAGCCCGAGGAATATCCGTCGGCGATGGTGGATGCGTTGACCACGCTGTTCAGCCAGCGCAAACCGGTGCGCCGCGCGTTTCTGGCGCTGATGCATGACCAGGCGGCGGACGAGAAGCCGAATCTGCTGGTCGGACTGGAAGTGGACGCCGAGCCGGCGGAGATCGAGGCGCTGATCAACGAGGCCGGCAGCGTCGCCAGCGAAACGGCGCCGAACGACGAACCGGTGGATTTCTGCCTGGTGTCGGAGAACGAGCGCGGCATCAGCCACTATCTGATCTCCCATACGCAGCCGTTTTATCAGCGCCGCTGGGGCAGTTGGCTACGCAATTTGATCCCGTCTACCGACAAGACCCAGTAGCGCCGCCGCGTGGTCGAAAATGCCCCATGAAGATCATATTTTTTTAATGAAATGTTGATTTTCCCGTAGGCAAGCGTTAACGGCGCACATATAATCTGCGCCACTTGAGAAGGCCGGCAACATTGCAGACCGGCCTGTTTTGGAAGTCATACAGAGGCCATCATGACCGTAGAACGTACCTTTTCCATCGTTAAACCAAACGCTGTAGCCAACAACGACATCGGCGCTATCTACGCGCGTTTCGAGCGCGCCGGTTTCAAAATCATCGCCGCTAAAATGCTGCGTCTGACTCGCGAACAAGCTGAAGGCTTCTACGCTGAGCACAAAGGCCGTCCATTCTTCGACGGTCTGGTTGAGTTCATGACCTCTGGCCCAATCATGGTGCAGGTTCTGGAATCTGAAAACGCCGTGCAGCGCAACCGCGACATCATGGGCGCAACCAACCCGGACAACGCACTGGCCGGCACCCTGCGCGCCGACTACGCGGACAGCTTCACCGCTAACGCCGTTCACGGTTCCGACTCCGTTGAATCCGCACAGCGCGAAATCGCTTACTTCTTCAACGAAAGCGAAATCTGCGCACGTTAATCGCGCGTTTCTGAGCTGATAGCCAGGCATTCACCGGCTGAAACAATAAAAATGCCCTGAATGCCTTTCAGCCATAGAAACCCGCTACTAAAATTTGTACAATGCCGCGCCCCTGATAAGACGACTTGTCAGGGGCGTGTTTTTAGTGCCGCCACCCGAATCTCGCGGGCTGAAATGCACAACTTACTTTCCATTCTTTAGCGCCATAACGTGTAATAACGAGGCCAGAGATCATTATGTTAGAACCCATCACGTCCGAGCACACCGTGTCTGAAAATAATTCGCTGACTACCCCCTCCGTTAACGTGGAGCAACCGGCTGCGGCCAAAATCAACCTGCTGGATCTGAACCGCCAGCAAATGCGCGAGTTCTTCGCCGAAATGGGCGAGAAGCCGTTCCGCGCCGATCAGGTGATGAAGTGGATTTACCACTACTGCTGCGACGATTTCGAGCAGATGACCGACATCAACAAAGTCCTGCGCGGCAAGCTGCAGCGCGTGGCGGAAATCCGCGCGCCGGAAGTGGCGGAAGAACAGCGTTCGGCCGACGGCACCATCAAGTGGGCGATTAAAGTCGGCGATCAGCAGGTCGAAACCGTGTACATCCCGGAAGCCGACCGCGCGACGCTGTGCGTCTCCTCGCAGGTAGGCTGCGCGCTGGAGTGCAAATTCTGTTCGACGGCGCAGCAGGGCTTCAACCGCAACCTGCGCGTGTCGGAAATCATTGGCCAGGTGTGGCGCGCGGCGAAAATCATCGGCGCGCTGAAGGTGACCGGCCAACGTCCGATCACCAACGTGGTGATGATGGGCATGGGCGAGCCGCTGCTCAACTTGAACAACGTGGTGCCGGCGATGGAAATCATGCTGGACGACTTCGGCTTTGGCCTGTCCAAACGCCGCGTGACCCTGTCTACTTCTGGCGTAGTGCCAGCGCTGGACAAGCTGGGCGACATGATCGACGTGGCGCTGGCGATTTCGCTGCACGCGCCGAACGACACCATCCGCGATGAGATCGTGCCGATCAACCGCAAATACAACATCGAGACCTTCCTGTCCGCAGTGCGTCGCTATCTGGAGAAATCCAACGCCAACCAGGGCCGCGTGACCGTCGAGTACGTGATGTTGGATCATATCAACGACAGCACCGACGATGCGCATCAGCTGGCGGAAGTGCTGAAAGACACGCCGTGCAAGATTAACCTGATCCCATGGAACCCGTTCCCGGGCGCCCCCTACGGCCGCAGCTCCAACAGCCGGGTGGATCGTTTCTCCAAGGTGTTGATGGAATACGGCTTTACGACTATTGTTCGTAAAACCCGTGGTGACGATATCGACGCCGCCTGCGGGCAACTGGCGGGTGAAGTGATCGACCGTACCAAGCGTACCCTGAAGAAGAAAATGGCCGGGGAACCTATCAACGTACGGGCGGTCTGAATCCTATAGCACCATTTTTTGTTATCTAACAGCCTGTTATGCGCAAGCATGTCGCTGGCGGGCGTTAGCTGACGGCCGATAAGGAAATGAATGCGGGCATGAAGCTGAAACTGTGGGGTATGTGGCTGGCGGCCGGGTTGTTGGCCGGGTGTTCCGGTTCAGCGCCGGAAAAGGAAGCACAAGTCTCTGAGGCGGGCCAGACGCGGTTGCAACTGGGCCTGGAGTACCTGCAGCAAGGCGACATGGACGCCGCGCGCCAGAACCTGGAAAAGGCGCTGGACGCGGCCCCACAGGATTACCGCACGCAGTTGGGCATGGCGCTCTACGCGCAGCGGAACGGTGAAAACACCGAGGCCGAACAGCGTTATCGGCAAGCGCTCAAACTTGCGCCGGGCAATGGCACCGTATTGAATAATTACGGTGCGTTTCTTTGCGGTTTAGGGCAGTATGTACCGGCGCAACAGCAGTTTAGCGCTGCGGCGCTGGTGCCCGATTATGGCCAGGTCGCCGACAGCCTGGAAAACGCAGGTTACTGTTTTCTCAAGGCCGGACAAAACGATGAGGCGCGCACGCTGTTGAGCCGCGCGCTAAAAGTCGATCCGGACAAAGGCACTCCGCTGTTGGCGGAGGCCGAAAAGCAATTTGGAGAAGGGAAGCGCGCCCAGTCGCAACTTTTATTGGATGTTTATCAGCATGTTCTGCCGGCCAGCGCCAGCAGCTTATGGTTACAGATTCGTTTCGCCGCGTCAGCCGGCCGCCAGGATAGCGTTCAACGCTATGGCAAGCAGCTAGCGCGAAGTTTTCCACAATCCAAACAGTACCAGCAGTTCTTAGCTAATGAATACTGAAGCCTCCCAAGATAAAACCGTATCCATGACGACGGGCCAGCGCCTGCGTCAGGCCCGTGAGCAACTCGGGCTGAGCCAACAGACCGTTGCAGAACGCCTGTGTCTCAAAATGTCCACCGTGCGCGATATCGAGGAAGACAGCGTGTCTGCTGACCTCGCGTCCACCTTCGTGCGCGGCTACATCCGTTCCTACGCCAAGCTGGTGCATTTGCCGGAAGACGAACTGCTGCCGATGCTGGCCAAGCAGGCGCCGTTGAAGATGGCGAAAGTGGCGCCGATGCAAAGCTTCTCGCTGGGCAAGCGCCGCAAGAAACGCGACGGCTGGCTGATGAGCTTCACCTGGCTTATCGTGTTCGTGGTGATCGGCCTGACCGGCGCTTGGTGGTGGCAAAACCACAAGGCGCAGCAGGAAGAGATCGCCACCATGGCCGATCAATCCTCGGCGCAGCTTTCACAGAATAACGAAGGGCAGTCCGTGCCGCTGACCGACGGCAATGCCGACGCCGGCACCAACGTGCCGTTGGTCGACAACAGCGCTACGCCGGCTGATACCGGCGCAGCGGCTCAGACGCCTGCGGCGACCGCCCAGGCGCCGAGCGCGGCCCAGCAGCAGCCTGCCGTGGTGTCGCCAAGCCAGACAACCCTGCCGGAAACCGCGCCGGCGGCACAAGCGCCGTTGCCGACCGCCGATGCGGGCGTGGCTGCGCCGGCGGCCGATCCGAACGCGCTGGTGATGGATTTCTCCGCCGACTGCTGGCTGCAGGTGACCGACGCGAGCGGTAAAACGCTGTTCAGCGGCACCCAGAAGCAAGGTGGCAAGCTGAACCTGACCGGCACTGCGCCGTATAAACTGACCATCGGCGCGCCGGCGGCAGTTCAGATCCAGTATCAGGGTAAACCGGTTGATTTAAGCCGGTTCGTTAAGTCAAACCGTGTTGCTCGCCTGACCGTCGCCGCGCAGTAATCGCGCGGCTGGTCGTGATGTCAGAGCAGCAATGGAGAGTAAGTAATGCATAACCAAGCGCCCATCAACCGTCGAAAATCTACACGCATTTACGTCGGCAAGGTGCCTATTGGTGATGGCGCGCCGATTGCCGTGCAGTCGATGACCAACACCCGTACCACCGATGTTGAAGCAACGGTTAATCAGATCAAAGCGCTGGAGCGCGTGGGCGTCGACATCGTCCGCGTTTCGGTTCCTACCATGGACGCCGCCGAGGCGTTCAAACTGATCAAGCAGCAGGTCAACGTGCCGCTGGTCGCCGATATCCACTTCGATTATCGCATCGCGCTGCAGGTTGCCGAATATGGCGTAGACTGCCTGCGCATCAACCCGGGCAACATCGGCAACGAATCGCGCATTCGCTCGGTGGTGGACTGCGCCCGCGACAAGAACATCCCGATTCGCATCGGCGTCAACGGCGGCTCGCTGGAGAAAGACCTGCAGGAAAAGTACGGCGAACCTACGCCGGAAGCGCTGTTGGAATCCGCCATGCGCCACGTGGACATCCTCGATCGTCTCAACTTCGACCAGTTCAAGGTCAGCGTCAAGGCGTCGGACGTGTTCCTGGCGGTGCAATCCTATCGCTTGCTGGCGTCGCGCATCGATCAGCCGCTGCATCTGGGCATCACCGAAGCCGGCGGCGCGCGCAGCGGGGCGGTCAAATCGGCCATCGGCCTGGGCATGCTGCTGTCTGAAGGCATCGGCGATACCCTGCGCATCTCGCTGGCGGCGGATCCGGTTGAAGAAGTGAAGGTCGGTTTCGACATTCTGAAGTCGCTGCGCATCCGCGCGCGCGGCATCAACTTCATCGCCTGCCCGACCTGTTCGCGTCAGGAGTTCGATGTGATTGGCACGGTGAACGCGCTGGAGCAGCGCCTGGAAGACATCATCACGCCGATGGACGTCTCGATCATCGGTTGCGTGGTGAATGGCCCGGGCGAAGCGCTGGTGTCCACCATGGGCGTGACCGGCGGCCACAAGAAGAGCGGCTTCTATGAAGACGGCGTGCGCCAGAAAGAGCGTTTCGACAACGAACAGATGATCGACCAGCTGGAAGCGAAAATTCGCGCCAAGGCCGCGATGATGGACGAAAGCAACCGCATCACGGTCAACCTGCTGGAAAAATAAGCGTTATCGCTACACGGCGGGCCAGTTGGCCCGCTTGTTTATGAGCCTGAAGGGCAGAAAACCGCATCCGCGTTGAATACCGGGCGGCAAAGTCCCTATAATCGGGTTCATTTTTACAGACAACGGACAGAGAACTCACGTGGCAAAGAACATTCAAGCCATTCGCGGCATGAACGACTACCTGCCGGAAGAAACGGCATTATGGCAGCGTATTGAAGGCACCCTCAAGCAGGTGCTGGGCGGCTACGGTTACAGCGAAATCCGGTTGCCGATTGTAGAGCAGACCCCGTTATTCAAACGCGCGATCGGCGAAGTGACCGACGTCGTGGAAAAAGAGATGTATACCTTCGAAGACCGCAACGGCGAAAGCCTGACGCTGCGTCCGGAAGGGACGGCCGGCTGCGTGCGCGCCGGCATCGAACATGGTCTGCTGTACAATCAGGAACAGCGTCTGTGGTACATCGGCCCGATGTTCCGCTACGAGCGCCCGCAGAAGGGCCGCTATCGCCAGTTCCATCAGCTGGGCGCGGAAGTGTTCGGCCTGCAAGGCCCGGATATCGACGCTGAGTTGATCCTGCTGACCGCCCGCTGGTGGAAAGCGCTGGGCATCGCCGAGCACGTCAAGCTGGAGCTGAACTCGATCGGTTCGCTGGAAGCGCGCGCCAACTACCGCGACGCGCTGGTGGCGTTCCTGGAGCAGCACGTCGAGGTGCTGGACGAAGACTGTAAACGCCGCATGTACAGCAACCCGCTGCGCGTGCTGGACTCCAAGAATCCTGAGGTGCAGGCGCTGTTGAACGACGCGCCGCGCCTGTCCGAGTACCTGGACGAAGAATCCCGTGCTCACTTCGCCGGTCTGTGTGAACTTTTGGCGCAGGCAGGTATCCCATATACCGTTAACGAGCGCCTGGTGCGCGGTCTGGATTACTACAACCGCACCGTGTTTGAGTGGGTGACCACCAGCCTGGGCGCGCAGGGCACCGTCTGTGCGGGCGGCCGTTACGACGGCTTGGTCGAGCAATTGGGCGGCCGTGCCACCCCGGCGGTCGGTTTCGCCATGGGCCTCGAGCGCCTGGTGTTGCTGGTGCAGGCGGTTAACCCGGAATTCAAGGCGCCGTCGGCTATCGACGTGTACGTCATCTCTTCCGGCGCGGGCACCCAGAGCGCGGCGATGCAGCTGGCTGAACAGGTGCGCGATGCGGCGCCGCAGCTGAAGCTGATGACCAATTACGGCGGCGGCAACTTCAAGAAGCAGATCACCCGTGCGGACAAATGGGGCGCGCGTATCGCGCTGATCCTGGGTGAGAGCGAAGTGGCGGCGCAGCAGGTGGTGGTGAAAGACCTGCGCAGTGGTGAACAAGAAACGCTGGCGCAAAGCGAAGTCGCTGCGCGTCTGGCTTTGATGTTAGGTTAAGGAGAAGGACACCGTGGAAGTCTATACCACTGAAAACGAACAAGTCGACGCACTGCGTCGGTTCTTTGCCGAGAACGGCAAAGCGCTGGCGGTGGGCGTGGTGCTCGGAATTGGTGCCCTGGTTGGCTGGCGTTACTGGCAGAGCCATGAAAACTCCAACATGATGGCGGCATCGCAATCCTATCAGGAAGCCAGCGATCGGCTGGCGGCCGGCAAGCCCGATGACGTGGCTGCCGCGGAGAAATTTGTCCAGGCTAACAGCAACAGCTACGGCGTATTGGCCGCGCTGCAGTTGGCCAAGCACTTTGTCGAACAGAATGATTTCGCCAAGGCGGAACAACAACTGGCGCTGGCGCAGGGCCAGACCAAAGACGACAACCTGTTGGCGATGATCGACCTGCGTCTGGCGCGCGTCCAGCTGCAGGAGAAAAAGCTGGATGAAGCGCTGAAAACGCTGGATGGCGTGAAAGGCGAAGGCTGGGCGGCGATGATGCAGGATGTGCGCGGCGATGTGCTGCTGGCCAAGGGCGACGCCAAGGGCGCGCGCGAAGCTTACAGCAAAGGCATTGAGTCCAACGCTTCTCAGGCGCTGCAGGTTCTGCTGCGCATGAAATTGAATAACTTGTCCAGCTAAGGGGAATTCCCATGCAATTGCGTAAAACACTCTTGGTCGGACTGGTTTCCGCTGCCTTGCTGAGTGGTTGCTCGCTGTTTAACAGCGAAGAAGACGTGGTTACCATGTCGCCGTTGCCGAAAGTTGAAAATCAGTTTACGCCGAACAAGGCGTGGAGCACCTCGGTGGGCGACGGTATCGGTGAGTATTACTCCCACCTGCGTCCGGCCTATCAGGACAGCACCATTTACGCCGCCGATCGCTTCGGCATCGTGAAAGCGATGGACGCCGACAGCGGCAACGAGAAGTGGAAGGTCAATCTCTCGGAGAAGACCGGTTTCTTCTCCAGCAACCTGTCTGCGCTGCTGTCGGGCGGCCTGACGGTCGCGGGTGACAAGGTTTACGTCGGCAGCGAAAAAGCGGTGGTTTACGCATTGAACACCGCCGACGGCGCCATCGCCTGGCAGACCAAAGTGGCCGGCGAAGCGATCTCCCGTCCGGTTGTCAGCGACGGCATGGTGTTGGTGCACACCTCCAACGGCATGCTGCAGGCGCTGAACGAGGCCGACGGCGCGGTGAAATGGACGGTTAACCTGGACATGCCTTCGCTGTCGCTGCGCGGTGAATCCGCGCCGGCCGTCGCCTTTGGCGCCGCCATCGTCGGCGGTGACAACGGCCGCGTCAGCGCCGTGCTGATGCAGCAGGGTCAACTGATCTGGCAACAGCGCATTTCTCAGCCGAGCGGCGCGACCGAAATCGATCGCCTGAACGACGTGGACACCACGCCGGTGATCGTTGACGGCGTGGTCTACGCGCTGGGCTACAACGGCAACCTGACGGCGCTGGATCTGCGTTCCGGCCAGATCATCTGGAAACGCGAGCTGGGTTCGGTGAACGATTTCATCGTCGACGCGGGCCGCATCTACCTGATCGACCAAAACGATCGCGTCGTCGCGCTCAGCACCGAAGGCGGCGTGACCGTGTGGACGCAGAGCGATCTGCTGCACCGCAACCTGACGCCGCCGGTGATGTATAATGGCTATCTGGTGACCGGTGACGCCGAAGGCTATCTGCACTGGATCAACACCACCGATGGCCGTTTTGTCGCCCAGCAGGAAGTGGACAGCTCCGGCTTCCTGTCTGCGCCGATGGTGGCCGGCGACAAGCTGGTCATCCAGGCTCGCGGTGGGAAAGTTTACGCTTTCACCCGCTAACGCCGCTCGTCGTGACCCTTCTTGCGCCCGAAAGATTTCGGGTTGCAGCCAGGCGGCAAGCGCATGAGTCCTCGGGAGCTTAGTGAGCTAAGTGACCGAGGCGAAGGTGCGCAGACAACGCCGCTGTGGCGCGAAAGATGAAGGGGAAAACGGCTCCTGAATGTTCAGGGGCCGTTTCGTATTTTATAAGCTGCACCGCTGGTGTCTATCCACAGTGCAGTAACGCATTGATTATTAAGTAATGAGGCTTCAACAATGATACCTGTCGTCGCGCTGGTCGGGCGCCCGAATGTGGGTAAATCCACCTTGTTCAACCGTTTAACCCATACGCGTGATGCGCTGGTGGCGGATTTCCCGGGGCTGACGCGTGACCGCAAGTATGGTCGTGCTGAAATCGAAGGCAATGAATTCATCATCGTCGATACCGGCGGTATCGACGGCACCGAAGACGGCGTCGAAACGCGCATGGCCGGTCAGTCGCTGCTGGCGATCGAAGAAGCGGACATCGTGCTGTTCATGGTCGACGCCCGCGCCGGCCTGATGCCGGCGGATCAGGGCATCGCCCAGCACCTGCGCAGCCGCCAAAAGGCGACCTTCCTGGTGGCCAACAAGACCGACGGCCTGGACCCGGACACCGCCACCGCCGATTTCTACTCGCTCGGCCTGGGTGAAGTGTTCGCTATCGCCGCTTCTCACGGCCGTGGCGTGACCCAGCTGATTGAACACGTGCTGGTGCCGTTCGTGCCGGAAAAACCGGAAGACGTCGAGCTGACCGAGGAAGAGGCCAATGCCGCTTACTGGGCCGAGCAAAACGGTGAAACGCTGGAAGGCGAAGAAGACGAAGAGCCGGAAGAAGCGTTCAACCCGCAGGATCTGCCGATCAAACTGGCGATCGTCGGCCGCCCGAACGTCGGTAAGTCTACGCTGACTAACCGCATCCTCGGCGAGGAGCGCGTGGTGGTGTATGACATGCCGGGCACCACCCGCGACAGCATCTACATTCCGATGGTGCGCGACGAACGCGAATATGTGCTGATCGACACCGCCGGGGTGCGTAAACGCGGCAAGGTGACTGAAACCGTCGAGAAGTTCTCGGTGATCAAGACCCTGCAGGCGATTGAAGACGCCAACGTGGTGCTGCTGGTGATCGACGCGCGTGAAGGCATCTCCGATCAGGATCTCTCGCTGCTCGGCTTTATCCTCAACAGTGGGCGCTCACTGGTGATTGCGGTCAACAAGTGGGACGGCATGAGCGAAGAAGATCGCGAGCACGTGAAAGAGATGCTCGACCTGCGTCTGGGCTTCGTCGACTTCGCGCGCGTGCACTTTATTTCCGCCCTGCACGGCAGCGGTGTCGGCAACCTGTTCGAATCGGTACAGGAAGCGTACGAGTGCGCAACCCGCCGCGTAAACACCTCGATGCTGACCAAAATCATGCAGATGGCGGTTGACGATCACCAGCCGCCGTTGGTGCGCGGCCGCCGCGTGAAGCTGAAATATGCCCACGCCGGCGGTTATAACCCGCCGATCGTGGTGATCCACGGCAACCAGGTCAGCGATCTGGCCGATTCGTACAAGCGCTATCTGATGAACTACTTCCGCCGCTCGCTGAACGTGATGGGGACGCCGATCCGCATCCAGTTCAAAGAGGGTGACAACCCGTTCGCCGGCAAACGCAACCTGCTGACGCCGACCCAGATGCGTAAGCGCAAGCGCCTGATGAGCCACCTGAAAAAGAGCAAGTAATTGCTCATGAGGGGCGCGGCAGTAATGCCGCGCCCCTTTTTTATTGGCCCGAAATCGTTTTATTATCTGAAGATTACCTCGCCTGCCTGAAGGAACACCATGTCCTGGGAAACCTGGAGTTTTGCGTTTAACGTCACCGTGCCGAATCTGCTGATGATGCTGCTGGGGATCCTGCTGCGCCATTGGCGCCTGATGGATGACCGCTTTGTCGACGGCGCGACCCGCCTGGTGTTCAATCTGGCGCTGCCGTGCCTGCTGTTTTTCAGCATCGCCACCAACCACCCGCAGCTGCTCGGCAACCTGCCGCTGGTGCTGTTCGGCGCGGTCGGCACGCTGGCGACCTTCCTGCTCTTGGAGCTGGCGGCCAAGTGGCTGGTGAAAGAACCGCGTGAGCGCGGGGTGTTCGTGCAGGGCGGTTTCCGCGCCAATACCGCCATCGTCGGCCTGGCCTACGCCATGACCGCCTATGGCAGCGAAGGCATTGCGCTCGCCTCGCTGTACCTGACGGTGACGGTGATCCTGTTCAACATACTGTCGGTGATCACCCTCACGCGCAGCCTACAGGGTGGGCAGGGCAAGAAAATCAGCCACCTGTCGCTGCTGCGCAGCATCGTTACCAACCCGCTGATCATCGGCCTGGTGTGCGGGCTGCTGTATGCGCAAACCGGGCTGGGCATCCCGACCGTGATCCGCCAGACCGGCAGCTATATCTCCGCGCTGTCGCTGCCGCTGGCACTGCTGTGCACCGGCGCCAGCCTGGATTTTCGCGCCATGTTCCGCTCGTCCAACGTGGCGGCGCTGTCGTCGGCGGCCAAGCTGTTTCTGGTGCCGTGCCTGATGACGCTGGCCGGCTGGCTGTGCGGGTTTCAGGGTGCGGCGCTGGGCATTATCTTCCTGTTTTCCGCCACGCCGACCGCTTCGGGCAGCTATGTGATGACGCGCGCCATGGGCGGCAACGCCACGCTGGCGGCCAACATTATCGCTATCACCACCGTCGGGTCGTTCTTCACCACCGCGTTGGGGATCTATTTCTTGCGCTCATGGGGCGCGATTTAACCTGGGAGCCGTTATGGATGCGCATTGTCCGCACTGTCGTCAAACCATGAAGTGGGTAGCGGGTCATTACCATTGTGAAGCCTGCCTCTGCGATTATCGGCAGCTGGCGAGCTGCCCGGAGTGCGGGCAGCCGCTGCAAGAATTGAAAGCCTGCGGGGCGGTGGATTACCTGTGCCAGAACGGGCACGGGCTGATCTCCAAAAAACGGGTGAATTTCAGCTATCAGCCGCTGTAAGCCCTCACTCATCCACCTGGCCGGTTTTCCACAAATCCACCAGCGCCTGCGGCGCGCTGCTTTCCGGGATTAACAGCACGATCTCGGTGCTCAGGGTGGGGCTGGTGTAGTTGATCTGTACGCGGTAGTAGCGCTGGTCGCCGCAGCCGGGGGAGTTGGGTTGGCCCTCTTCCTGGGCGTACGGCAGTGTCTGATTCAGCAACTGATTCAGGCGCTGCCGTTGCTCCGGCGTGATATCGGCCAGCGCAATGCGGCGCTGGCCCGCCAGTTTGGGAATGTAGGCGAAGCCTCCCTCGCGCGCCAGCTCAATGACCGTATCCTGATTGAGCGTCGGCAGCGGTTTCATTACTCCACCCCCACCTGATGCCAGGCCTGTTGCACCTTGTCCGCCACGCTCTGGTCGAAACGCGCTAGCGCATGTTTCACCGTGGCGCGGGCGAAGGTGGCGAAGTCGGCGTTTTGCGGCAGCGCTTTGTCGCACACCGTGTCATACCAGACGTAGCCGGCTTTTTCCCAAGCGAAGCCGCCCAGCGCGGTTGCCGCCAGGTAGAACGCGCGGTTGGGAATGCCGGAGTTGAGGTGTACGCCGCCGTTGTCTTCCTTGGTCTGGATATAATCCTTCATGCTGGCGGGCTGCGGGTCTTTGCCCAGCAGCGGATCGTCGTAGGCGGTGCCGGGTGCCGACATCGAGCGCAGCCCTTTGCCTTTGATGCCCTTGGCGAGCAGCCCGGCGCCGATCAGCCAGTCGGCTTTATCGGCGGTTTGCTGCAGGTGGAACTGCTTGACCAACGAGCCGAATACGTCAGACAGCGACTCATTGAGCGCCCCGGACTGCTGGTAGTAGATCAGCCCGGCTTCGCTCTCGGTCACGCCGTGCGCCAGCTCGTGGCCGACCACGTCGATGGCGATGGTGAAACGGTTGAAGATCTCGCCGTCGCCGTCGCCGAACACCATCTGCTGGCCGTTCCAGAAGGCGTTTTGGTACTCCTTGCCGTAATGTACGCTGCCGACCAGCGGCAGCCCTTTATTATCCAGCGAATTGCGCCGGTAGGCCTGCCAGAAGAAATCGTAGGTGACGCCGAGATAGTCGTAGGCCTCGTCCACCGCCACGTCGTGGTTGCTGGGCTGCCCCTCCTTGCGCACCTGTTTGCCGGGCAGTTGGGTGCCGTTCTGGGCGTCGTAGATATCGCGGAGCGCTTCGCCGGCTCGGGCGTTTTTCTCGGTCGGTGAACGCAGCGGCTTGTTGCCGAGCAGGCTTTGCACGTGGTTCAGGGTGTGCAGCGCGCAGTCGCGCTGCGGGGCGTTACCGTGTTCAATAATGCGGCGCAGCATGTAGGGAGGAATGACGGAACGCATGCGCTGGGCTGGCATAGTGGCTCTCCTTAGGCAAAAATTTTACCTCATCGAATGAATGCACTGTGCCTAAGTGTAGCCTACTCGTCATAAAGCCTGTGGTTATGCGTGCTCACCGCCGGCGCGGTCTTGTGCGGGCTGATGCGCCGCACCGAGGCGCGTACCGCCAACCGGCCATGCAGCAGCAGGTTGCACGGCGGCGCGTCGGCGCGCAGCATGCGCCGCTGCAGCAGCTGGATCGCCTCGTAACCCAATTCGTCGCGCGGCACCTGCACCGAGGTCAGCGGCACATCGTGGATTTCCGCCAGGTTGAAGCCGTCGGTGCTCATCACCGAGACGTAGCCCGGCACGTTCAGCCCCCGCTTGTTGAGCGCCTTGACCGCCCCGACCGCCATGTAGTCGCCGCCGGCCAGGATCGCCGTCGGCAGCGGGGAGTGGCCGTGGAGGCCATCGAGATAGGTGGTCAGCGCCTGCTCGGCCTCTTCACTGCCGAAGCCGGAGGTGGTGACCAGATGGCTGCCATCGTCGAACGGCAGATGATGCCGGGCGTAGGCCTGCCGAATGCCCGCCAGCCGCAGCTCCATGGTGTGGCGGCGCAGACACTGCAGATTGAGGATATGGCTATGCCCCTGCTGAAATAGGTAGCTGGCGGAATAGTCGCCGATCAGCTGATGATCCGGCGAGACGCTGTCCAGCCGCATCTGCCGATCGCTGCAGTTGATCAGCACGCAGGGCTTGTGCAGATCGGCGGCCAGGGTGTGGATATGCTCGTCGTCGATGCCGATGATCAGCGCCGCTTCGGTGTGCGGGTCGCTCATCTTTTCCAGAAACAGCGCGCCGTCGCTGTGTTGCTCTTCCAGCCCGCAGTAGCGGATGCGCACCTCGTGCTCCATCAGCGCGGCGGCGATACCCTGAATGACCTTGTAGTAGAAGATGTCGGTGCGTACGTCGAACGCGCGCTGCGGCGCGAACACCATCACGTTGTTCAGCATCAGCCGGCCGCTGGAAATACCCTGCAGAATGCCGTTTTGCTGCGCACAGTCCAGCACCTTGCGGCGCGCCTCGGCGCTGGTGTTGGCCTTGCCCGCCAGCACGCGGGAAACGGTGCTGATCGACAACCCGGTTTGGCGAGCGATCTCCTGAATTTTCAGCTTTCCGTTCATTCTGTGATCTCCTTCAAATTCGTCCATGAGAATATTTTCACCGCGGATTTTCAGCGTCTTGACCGGCTTTCATGCCCATTATGACTATTTTTTCACCCACCTGTGAAAATCTTTGCAAAAAACCCCGTTTCGCTGCGCGCTCTCGCTGAGTAGTCTGCATTGGTACACCAATTTTAGCGACCTGTCAGTCCAATTTTAACGGTGTGCGAAAAAGAAAACAAAAAATAAATCATGGGGTTGTGATTGTCTTTCGGCCAATGATACGGCGCCGACCCGCTTTCACCGTCCCGTGTTTGATAGCACAACGTACCCTACCAAAACGCGCGTCGCCGTAGCCGGCGGCCGCGGGGAGAGAACCGATGAGTGTGGAGATCAATCAGGCGGTCGCGCAGAGCGGCCGGCGCAAGTTCAAATCGCTGCGCTGGTGGATGCTGGCGCTGTTCTTGCTGGGCGTCACGGTCAACTACATCACCCGCAACTCGCTGGGCATTTTGGCGCCGGAGCTGAAAACCAGCCTGAACATGAGCACCGAGCAATATGCCTGGGTGGTGGCGTCGTTCCAGCTGGCCTACACGGTGTTTCAGCCGATCTGCGGCTGGCTGATCGACGTTATCGGCCTGAAGATGGGCTTTCTGATCTGCGCCGGCATTTGGGCGGTGGTATGCATGTTGCACGCCGGCGCCGGCAGCTGGCTGCAACTGGCCATTCTGCGCTTCTTCATGGGAGGCGCGGAGGCGGCGGCCACCCCGGCCAACGCCAAGGCGATCTCCGATTGGTTCCCGAAGAAGGAGCGGCCGATCGCTGCCGGCTGGGCGGGCGTCGGTTTCTCCATCGGCGCCATGCTGGCCCCGCCGATCATCGTCATCGCTCACGTCTCCTTCGGCTGGCAAGGCGCCTTCCTGTTCTCCGGCGGGCTGGCGCTTATTTGGGTGGTGCTGTGGTGGCTGTTCTACCACTCGCCGCAGCAGCACCCGAACCTCAGCCAGCAAGAGTTGGATCTGATCCGCGAAGACAACGAGCCGGTACTGCCGAAGCTGCCGTTTCTCACCTCGCTGGCCAGCCTGTGCAAGAACAAGAAATTTTACGGCATCGCCATCCCGGCCTTTCTCGCCGAGCCGGCCTGGGCGGTCTTCAGCTTCTGGGTGCCGCTGTACCTGGCCACCGAACGCGGCATGGATCTGAAACAGATCGCGATGTTCGCCTGGCTGCCGTTCCTGGCGGCGGATATCGGCAGCGTCGCCAGCGGCTATCTCACCACCCTGTACCGCAAATGGTTCGGCTGCAGCCGCGTTAACTCGGTGGTCGCCAGCTCGGTGACCGGCGCTTTCCTGATGGTGTCGCTGGCGTTTGTCGCGATCACCCAAGATCCCTATGTGGCGATCGCGCTGATCTCGATCGGCGGGTTCGGCCATCAGGTGATCTCCTGCATGCTCAGCGCCCTGGTGGTGGAATCGTTCGATAAGAACCAAATGGCGACGGTCAACGGCATGCGCGGCTCCAGCGCCTGGATCGCCAGCTTCCTGTTCACGCTCCTGATCGGCGCGGTATCCGACACCCTCGGCTTCAACCCGCTGTTTATCGCGATGGGCTTCTTCGATTTGATCGGCGCCCTGTTCCTGATTGCCCTGATTGCGGAGCGCGGCGGTAAGAAAACTCCTTCACACAGCTAAGTGGAATATTTATGAAAACGTTGAAAAATTGGACGCTGGCGGCGCAGCATGCCGACCACGTCGAGTTGCTGGTCGATGAACGCCACCGTTTCTGCCTGTACGTGCTGGAAGACGGTCTGTTCCGCGTGTTGATCAAACGTGATGGCGGGCTGGCGCTGGATCGCACCTGGAGCATCGCGCCGCAGGAGGATGTGCCTTGGGAAGGGCGCGATCGGCTCAGCGTCGCCGGTTTCAGCCTGCCGGGCTATCAGCTGCGCCGGGAGGGCGATCGGCTGGTGGTCAGCACGCCGCTGCTGCGCGTGACGGTGCATCAGCCGCTGTGGCTGGCGTGGGAGTATTGCAATGCCGACGGCGAGTGGCGGCCGCTGGCGTCGGATCGGCCAACCAGCGCCTACCTGCTCAATGCGCACGGCGACGGCGTGGCGCATTACCAGCGGCGTTTCGCCGATGAGCGCTATTACGGCCTGGGGGAGAAGGCCGGCGATCTGGAACGCACCGGCCGCCGCTTTGAGATGCGCAATCTGGACGCCATGGGCTACAACGCCGCCAGCACCGATCCGCTGTACAAGCACATTCCGTTTACCATCACCCGTGGGCCGGAGGCGAGCTTTGGCCTGTTCTACGATAACCTGAGCAACTGCTGGCTGGATCTGGGCAACGAGATAGACAACTACCACGCGGCCTACCGCCGCTATCAGGCCGAAGCGGGCGATCTGGATTACTACCTGTTCCTCGGGCCGAAGGTTTTGGACGTCACCAAGGCCTTCGTGCGCCTGACCGGCCGCACCCACTTCGGGCCGAAGTGGAGCCAGGGCTACAGCGGTTCGACCATGCACTACACCGACGCGCCGGACGCCCAGCAGCAGCTGCAGCAGTTCATCGCGCTGTGCCGTCAACACGCCATACCCTGCGACTCTTTCCAGCTGTCGTCGGGCTACACCTCGATCAATAACAAGCGCTACGTGTTCAACTGGAACTACGACAAGGTGCCGCAGCCCAAGCTGCTCAGCCAGGCGTTTCACGACGCCGGCCTCAGGCTGGCGGCCAACATCAAGCCGTGCCTGCTGCAGGATCACCCGCAGTATCAGGCGGTGGCGGCGCAGGGGCTGTTTATCCGCGATTCGCAAAGCGACGCGCCGGAGCGCTCCAGCTTCTGGGACGACGAAGGATCGCACCTCGACTTCACTAACCCGGCGACGGTGCGCTGGTGGCAGCAGGGTGTCACGCAGCAGCTGCTGGAGATGGGCATCGATTCCACCTGGAATGACAACAACGAGTACGAAGTGTGGGATGGCGAAGCGCGCTGCCACGGCTTTGGGCGGCCGATCGCCATCAAGCATATCCGACCGGTGATGCCATTGCTGATGATGCGCGCCTCGATGGAGGCCCAGCAGCGCTTCGCGCCGCAGCGGCGGCCGTACCTGATCTCGCGCTCCGGCTGCGCCGGCATGCAGCGCTATGTGCAGACCTGGAGCGGCGACAACCGCACCAGTTGGCAGACGCTGCGCTACAACATCCGCATGGGGCTGGGCATGAGCCTGTCCGGGCTGTATAACCTCGGCCACGACGTCGGCGGCTTCTCCGGCGACAAACCGGACGCGGAGCTGCTGGTGCGCTGGGTGCAAAACGGCGTGATGCATCCGCGTTTCACTATCCACTCCTGGAACGACGACGCCACGGTCAACGAGCCCTGGATGTACCCGGCCGCCACCCCGGCGGTGCGCGAGGCGATCAATCTGCGTTATCGGCTGCTGCCGTATTTCTACACCCTGCTGTGGCAGGCCTGCGTTGACGACGAGCCGATGCTGCGCCCGACCTTCCTCGATCACGAACAGGATGCGCGCACCTTCGGCGAGAACGACGATTTTCTGATTGGCCGCGATCTGCTGGTGGCCAGCGTGGTGGAACCGGCGCAGCGCCGGCGTTCGGTGTATTTGCCGGACAACGGCGAAGGCTGGTACTGCTTCTACAGCGGCCAGTGGTTCGGCGGCGGCCAGACGGTGGCGCTGGCGGCGCCGCTGGAGCGCCTGCCGTTGCTGGTGCGTGCCGGGGCGGCGCTGCCGCTGTCGCAGCGGCTGGCGCATGTGGACGTGGCCGCCGACGATCGGCGCGAGCTGCGGCTGTTTCCGCTCAAGGGCTGCGGTGCAAGCAGTGGGTTGTTGTTTGAGGACGACGGTGAAAGCGACGGCTGGCGGCAGGGCGATGCGCTGTGGCTGCGCTGGGAAATGCGCTGCGACAATCAGCGCATTATGCTGGATATCACGACGGAAGGGCGTTTCCGCCCGGCTTGGCGCACGCTGGCGCTCAGCCTGCCGGAAGGTGAAACGCGCGCGCTGTGGGTGAACGGCGAACCGGGCGAGCGTTTTACGCTGGAGTAGGGGGGTTACTCGGTCGCGCGCTTCTTGCGCGGCTTTTTGGCGACGGTGATGGTTTTCACCTCGCTTTCCACCCAGCCGTCCTGCAGGCGGGTTTTCAGCAGTTCGCCGACCTGCGCCTGCTTGGTGGTTTTCAGCAGCTCACCGCGCGGGGTTTGCGTCACGCTGTAGCCGCGCGCCAGCGTCGCCAGCGGGCTGACGGTCTCCAACTGGCTGCAGGCCACGCCGAAGCGCTGGCGGTAGGCGTTGAGCTGGCGCTCCATCGCCTGCTGCAGACGGTATTCCTGCTGCTGCACGCGTTGTTGGTAGCGGTGAATACGGCCCTGCGGCTGCACCTGCGCCAGCCGCTGCTGGGCGCGTTCGCTGCGGCGGGCGGCCAGGCGCAGCTGTTGCTGCATGCCGTCTTCCATCCGGCGCTGCAGCTTGAACAGCAGCGTCTGCTGGCGCGCCAGGCGCAGATGCGGATGCTGCTGCTGTAAACGGTGGTGAATGCGGGTGAACTGCTGCTGGCGCTGCGCCAGGTAGTAATCCATCGCCATCTCCAGCCGCTGCTGCTGCGACTGCAGCTGGCGCAACAGCTCAAGCTGATTGCGGCTGACCAGTTCGGCGGCGGCGGAAGGGGTCGGCGCGCGCAGATCGGCGACGAAGTCGGCGATGGTGACGTCGGTTTCATGGCCGACGGCGCTGACGATCGGAATGCGGCTGGCGAAGATCGCCCGCGCCACGCGTTCGTCGTTGAAGCTCCACAGATCTTCCAGCGAACCGCCGCCGCGGCCGACGATCAGCACGTCGCATTCATCGCGGCGGTTGGCGGTCTCGATGGCGCGCACGATCTGCATCGGCGCTTCCGCGCCCTGCACCGAGGTGGGGTAGATGACGATCGGCAGCGATGGATCGCGCCGCTGCAACACCTGCAGGATATCGTGCAGCGCCGCGCCGCTGGCGGAGGTGATCACCCCGACGCGTTTGGCCGGGGCGGGCAGCGGCTGCTTGAACTGCTGATCGAACAGCCCTTCGGCGCTCAGGCGCTGTTTCAGCTGCTCGAACTGTTGCTGCAGCAGGCCGTCGCCGGCGGGCTGCATGCTCTCGGCGATCAGCTGGTAGTCGCCGCGCGGTTCATACAGCGTGATGCTGGCGCGCACCAAGACCTGCTGGCCGTTTTGCGGCCGGAAGGTGACGCGGCGATTGCTGTTGCGGAACATCGCGCAGCGTACCTGGGCGCGGTCGTCTTTCAGGGTGAAATACCAGTGGCCGGAGGCGGGCTGGGAGAGGTTGGAGATCTCGGCGGAGAGCCAAATCTGCCCCATTTCCATTTCCAGCAGTTGGCGAACCGTCTGATTCAGGCGGCTTACGGTAAAAATGGAAGGCGAAACAGGTAGCGACATGTGACCCAGATCAAATTTCAAAACAATCACTTAATTGGTCGATACTACATGGCTGAAAAAGGTAATCAAGACTTTTTGTAAGAAAGTGCTGGAGGCAACCGATTCCGCTCTGTATAATGCCGCGGCAATATTTTATCTTTTTCACAGCCCACCCTGGTGAGATATTGCCCATGCTACGTATCGCTAAAGAAGCTCTGACGTTTGACGACGTCCTCCTGGTTCCAGCCCACTCCACGGTTCTGCCTAACACCGCAGAGCTCGGCACTCAACTGACCAAAACCATCCGCCTGAACATCCCTATGCTGTCCGCAGCCATGGATACCGTGACCGAATCCGGCCTGGCCATCGCGCTGGCGCAGGAAGGCGGCCTGGGCTTCATCCACAAAAACATGTCCATCGAGCGCCAGGCTGAAGAAGTCAGCCGCGTGAAGAAGCATGAAAGCGGCGTAGTTACCGACCCGCAGACCGTTACCCCGTCCACCACGCTGCAGGAAGTGAAAGAGCTGACCGCGCGCAACGGCTTCGCCGGTTACCCGGTCGTTACCGAAGACAACGAGCTGGTCGGCATCATCACCGGCCGTGACGTGCGCTTCGTGACCGATCTGTCTCAGCCGGTGACTGCGGTGATGACGCCGAAAGATCGCCTGGTCACCGTGAAAGAAGGTGAAGCGCGTGACGTGGTGCTGCAGAAGATGCACGAAAAGCGCGTAGAAAAAGCGCTGGTGGTGGACGACAGCTTCCACCTGCTGGGCATGATCACCGTTAAAGACTTCCAGAAAGCGGAACGTAAGCCGAACGCCTGTAAAGACGAGCACGGCCGTCTGCGCGTGGGCGCGGCGGTCGGCGCCGGCGCCGGCAACGAAGAGCGCGTTGACGCGCTGGTGGCGGCAGGCGTTGACGTCCTGCTGATCGACTCCTCGCATGGCCACTCCGAAGGCGTGTTGCAGCGCATCCGCGAAACTCGCGCCAAATACCCGGATCTGCAGATCGTCGGCGGCAACGTCGCGACCGCAGCGGGCGCCAAAGCGCTGGCTGAAGCCGGCGTGAGCGCGGTGAAAGTGGGTATCGGCCCTGGCTCCATCTGCACCACCCGCATCGTGACCGGCGTGGGCGTACCGCAGATCACCGCCATCGCCGACGCGGTGGAAGCGCTGGAAGGCACCGGCATTCCGGTTATCGCCGACGGCGGCATCCGCTTCTCCGGCGACATCGCCAAAGCGATCGCCGCGGGCGCATCCTGCGTGATGGTCGGCTCTATGCTGGCGGGCACCGAAGAATCCCCGGGCGAAATCGAGCTGTATCAGGGCCGTTCGTTCAAATCTTACCGCGGCATGGGCTCGCTGGGCGCGATGTCCAAAGGTTCTTCCGACCGTTACTTCCAGACCGATAACGCCGCCGACAAACTGGTGCCGGAAGGTATCGAAGGCCGCGTCGCCTATAAAGGCATGCTGAAAGCCATCGTGCACCAGCAGATGGGCGGCCTGCGCTCCTGCATGGGCCTGACCGGCTGCGCCACCATCGACGATCTGCGCACCAAGGCGGAGTTCGTGCGCATCAGTGGCGCCGGCATTCAGGAAAGCCACGTGCACGACGTGACCATCACCAAAGAGTCGCCGAACTACCGCATGGGCTGATGCCTTAACCTCTCCTGAGTGAGAGGCCGGGGTGGGGCGCCAAGCCCCATCCCGAAACACACATTTTCGCTCTTTTTCTCTTGTTGCTGGAATTCGCCTCACATGACACAAAATATCCATAAGCATCGCATCCTGATACTGGACTTCGGTTCGCAATACACTCAACTGGTCGCCCGCCGCGTGCGCGAAATCGGCGTTTACTGCGAACTGTGGGCCTGGGACGTTAGCGAAGCGCAGATCCGCGAATTCAACCCAAGCGGCATCATCCTGTCCGGCGGCCCGGAAAGCACCACCGAAGCCGGCAGCCCGCGCGCCCCTGACTACGTGTTCAACGCCGGCGTGCCGGTGCTGGGCGTGTGCTACGGCATGCAGACCATGGCGATGCAGCTGGGTGGCCATGTGCAGGGTTCCAACGAACGCGAGTTCGGCTACGCGCAGGTGGAAATCGTCAAAGAGAGCGCGCTGCTGCGCGACATCGAAGACGCCATCAGCCCGGCCGGCAAACCGCTGCTGGACGTGTGGATGAGCCACGGCGACAAAGTGACCGCAATCCCGTCCGACTTCGTGACCATCGCCAGCACCGATACCTGCCCGTTCGCTATTATGGCCAACGAAGAAAAACGCTTCTACGGCGTGCAGTTCCACCCGGAAGTGACCCACACCCGCCAGGGCCAGCGCATGCTGGAGCGCTTCGTACTGGACATCTGCCAGTGTGAAGCCCTGTGGACCCCGGCCACCATCATTGAAGATGCGGTCGAGCGCATCCGCGAGCAGGTGGGTGAAGACCACGTGATCCTCGGCCTGTCCGGCGGCGTCGACTCCTCCGTGACCGCGATGCTGCTGCACCGGGCCATCGGCAAACGCCTGACCTGCGTGTTCGTCGACAACGGCCTGCTGCGCCTGAACGAAGCCAAGCAGGTGATGGAAATGTTCGGCGACCACTTCGGCCTGAACATCGTGCACGTTGAGGCGGAAAACCGCTTCCTGACCGCACTGGCGGGCGTGGACGAGCCGGAAGCCAAGCGTAAAATCATCGGCCGTGTGTTCGTTGAAGTGTTCGACGAAGAAGCCTGCAAGCAAGAGCAGGTGAAATGGCTGGCACAGGGCACCATCTACCCGGACGTGATCGAATCCGCCGCTTCCGCCACCGGCAAAGCGCACGTGATCAAATCGCACCACAACGTGGGCGGCCTGCCGAAAGAGATGAAGCTGGGCCTGGTCGAGCCGCTGAAAGAGCTGTTCAAAGACGAAGTGCGCAAGATCGGCCTGGAGCTGGGCCTGCCGTACGACATGCTGTTCCGTCACCCGTTCCCGGGCCCGGGTCTGGGCGTGCGCGTGCTGGGCGAAGTGAAGAAAGAGTACTGCGATCTGCTGCGCCGCGCCGATGCCATCTTCATCGAAGAGCTGCACAAAGCCGACCTGTACAACAAAGTCAGCCAGGCGTTCACCGTGTTCCTGCCGGTGCGTTCGGTCGGCGTGATGGGCGACGGCCGCAAATACGACTGGGTGGTCTCCCTGCGTGCGGTAGAAACCATCGACTTCATGACCGCGCACTGGGCGCACCTGCCGTATGACTTCCTCGGCCGCGTCTCCAACCGCATCATCAACGAAGTGGACGGCATCTCCCGCGTGGTGTACGACATCAGCGGCAAGCCGCCGGCGACGATTGAGTGGGAATGATTTAACACTTCCCGCAGCCTGTTCGTAAACAAGCCTAAGTGACTAAAACCCTCTGTTTTTACAGAGGGTTTTTCTTTATATGGCCAAACATTTTCTGCCTGATGCCAGCCATAAGTAAAGCCGAACATCGTTTGTGGTCTAAATATGGCCTATATTCAGACCTTGGTATGATTGATAGCGCCTGGGGCATGAAGAAAGTAGAGACCATCGGTTACGTTAAAAAGAACGCGGCCATGCTCGATCTCTCTGAACCTATCTATGGGGGATCGCATCACTCGCCCTGCTCATCATACTTACGTTGGCACTCCTGAATCGCCTCGATATTCCCTAACGTCCAGTCGAACAGTATCGAGAACGGCCCCTGCAGGGATTTGCCAAGCGGCGTCAGCGAATACTCGACGCCAAGCACCCGCCCGTCCAACACTTTGCGATGCACCATGCCGTTGCGTTCCAGCTTGCGCAGGGTCTGGGTCAGCACGCGTTGTGTGACGCCATCCAAACGGCGCTTGATGGCGTTGAAGCGCTGCGGTTCACGCAGCACTTCCAGCACCATCATGGACCATTTATCGGCAATCTGATCGAGGACGATGCGGCTTGGGCAGTCGGCGCGGTAAACAAGGTCGGTCTTATCCATCGGTATCCTCCTGCATCCCTGGGATGCTTAAGGTGCGTAATTGACGCCAGGTATGCAAAGTATACCATTCGACACACGGCGTGAAAAACCCGCACTTGTACCCCAGGTAAAAGGACATTGAGATGACAGATACAGATTTCAGCAAGCTCAGGCTGTCTCATGCGCACGGCGTGATGACGATCGCTATCGATAACCCACCGGTAAACGTGCTTGATGTGGCGCTGATGTCGGAAATCAGCCGTTTATTGCTGGCGGTGCGTGACGATCCGGATACGCGGGTGTTGGTGTTCCAGAGCGCGAACCCAGCGTTCTTTATTGCTCACGTCGACATGACCTTGATCGATGAGCCGCACGCTTTCGACGAACTGGCGAGCAACGCGCCGGAGGGGCTAAATCCGTTCCAGGCGTTTGGCGAGCTGCTGCGTAGCCAGCCGCAGGTCACTCTCGTTAAGCTGGCCGGGCTGGCGCGCGGCGGTGGCGCCGAGTTTGTGGCGGCGGCCGATATGGCTTTCGCGGCACGGGAAGCGGCGGGGCTGGCCCAGTGCGAGGCCTTGATGGGCATTACGCCCGGCGGCGGTGCGACGCAGTATCTGACGAGCCGAATGACGCGCGGCCGCGCTCTGGAAGTGATCCTGGGCGCCGATCTCATCGATGCCGCTACCGCAGAACGCTACGGCTGGATTAACCGCGCCTTGCCTGCCGCCGAGCTGGATGATTTCGTCGAGCAGTTAGCGCGCAATATCGCGGCATTGCCTGCGGGGGTGATTGCGGCGGCCAAACAGGCGATGCCTGCACCGGATCTGCAGGCCGGTTTTTATCGCGAGCACGACGCCTGGGCGGGATTGTTCGCACGCCCGGCCGCGGAGCGGTTGATCCGCGGTGGGCTGAAAGCCGGTGCGCAAACCCCGGAGGGGGAGCGCAACCTTGAAGGCCTGCTGCGGCATCTTGCCCGCTAAGGCACCGCCTCGCGCTAGCCCGCCCCCCACTGCGTCAGCAGCGCATGCAGCCTGGCCGGCTCCAGCGGCTTGCGCAGCACCAGATAGCCTTCCTGCTCGGCCTCTTGCAATATCTGTGAGTTGAACTCGCCGCTGACCATCGCGCCGCTCACGTCCGGCAGGCGTTCGAACAGCGCTTTCAGGATGTCGAAACCGCTCTCGCCGGAGCGCAGGCGCTGGTCGCACAGCACGGCGAACGGCGTAAAACCGTCCTCGACAATGGCGAAGGCTTCCTCGGCGGAGGCCGCGCAGCGCACGGTGATGCCCCAGGTGCTCATCAGGCTCTCCCAGGCGGAGGTCACCAAGGGATCGTCGTCCACCACCAGGCAGGCGCCGCGCAGCGGCGCATAGCGGATAGGCGTGGCGGTGTTGTCGTAGGCGGCCGCGGTGTCCGGCGCTTTGTCTTCGCCGCTGTATTGCGTGAAGCGCATCCAGAAGCGCGAACCTTTGCCTTCGACGGAGTGCATGCCGTACTTCACCTTCATCAGCTTGGCGCAGCGCGCCACCACCGCCAGCCCCAGCCCGTGGCCGGCGCTGTCGATTTTCCACGCCAGTTCAGGGCGGTAGTAAGGGGAGAAGATTTTGCTTTTCTCTTCGTCGGCGATGCCCACGCCGGTGTCCCACACTTCCACCAGGCACTCGGGGCCGCGTGGGCGGATGGCGATCAACACGCCGCCCTGTTGCGTATAGCGCAGGGCGTTTTGGATCAGGTTGATCAGCGATTGCCGCACCAGCAGCGGATCGCCCATCACGCTGATACGCCGTCTAGGCCGCCAGGTGCGCAGCGCCAGGGCGCGGCTGTTGGCCTCTTCGCGGAACAGGGTGACCACCGAGTCGAGCAGGGCGCCGATATCCACATGGGTGGCGGCGGTACGCACGTTGCCGGATTCGATCTTGCTGAGATCGAGCAACGAATTGAACATCAAATGCACCGAACGCACGCTCTGCTGCAGATCCAGCAGTTGCGGCGTCAGGCTGTCGTCCCGGTTTTTGTGGATGATGGCTTCGATCAGAAAACCCATGGCGTGCACCGGCTGGCGCAGATCGTGGCTGGCGGTGGTCAGGAACTGGTTCTTGTCCAGCAGCGCCTGTTCCGCCTCTTCTTTAGCCTGGCGGAACTGCTCCGCCAGGCGCGAGCTTTGTTCTTCGAGCAGCGCCTGCTGGATAAAGAACGCATGCGAGGTTAATGCGTGGCGGTAAATGGCGAAGCCGTACAGCAAGTTCAGCATCAGTACGATGAACATCACGTCTTCCAGCCGCCAGATGATGCCGAGGTTCAGCAGCCCCCAGGAGGCGAAGAAAAAGCGGGTAAAGGTGCTGATGACGGGCGTCAGGTGCGTTGCGTTGGCGGCGACGATCGCAGCGATGCTGATATTGAGCAGCAGGAAAAAGTCAAAGTTATGGGTCTGCGGCGTAATTAAATAGAGTGATGAGATCCCCAACCCGTGAATAAACGCCACCTTATTAATGCGCGGCAGCCAGCGGCGCAGCACGGTGTCTTCATCATTTTCTTTGGCCTCATGCAGATAGCGACGATGTCCTATTCGGATCGCCACGGCGCATAGCAGGTAAACGATGATCCAGGTAATGGTTGGGCCGAGTTCATCACCCAGCAAATAAATCCAGATGGCGAACGGAATGCCGACGAAGGGCACGGCGGTGAAGCTGAACACCAGCCGCATGAAGGTGTTGTCCAGCAGGCGGATCTGCGCGCGTGGAGAGATGCCATCATTTTGTAAATGCTGGAAAAACCTCATGACGACGGATCCCGTTTGCCGTGCAACAGCGTGATAGCTTCCACCCGGCTGTTGACGCCGATCTTTTTCAAGATATTGCTGATATGCTCTTTGACGGTGGGTTCTGAAATAGACAGTTGCGTCGCAATTCTTTTATTTGGCAGGCCGCGCAGCATCATAGTTAATACGTCTAATTGCCTCGGCGTTAAATTGAATTTATTTAAATGGTCATGGTTGTTTTTAATGGCGGCTTCATTGCCTTCCGGGAACCATTCCTGATTGTTATTCAGCGCAAAAACCGCCCTGGCGAATAATTCTGGCGGTTCATTTTTTAACACGAACCCATGCCCGCCGGCATTGTGCACTTTCTGCCAGATATCGTTATTCTCGTCGCCGCTGACCACCAAAATCCGCACCTGCGGATAACGTTGTTTTACTTCTTTGAGTAATTTCAACGCCGTACCGGAAGAGAGCCAAAAATCAATCACCAGTAAACGCGGTGGGCCATTTTCCCTAATATGGCGGTAGCAATTCTCTTCATTGGTCACCACATGCGCCTGTTTGAATCGGCAATGCGTGCTGAGAAAATTGGCGATGCCGCTTGCTACCAATGGATGGTCATCAACGACCAACGCATAATCCTGCCCCAAAGGATTCTCCTTTCGCCTTCAAATATCAGATAGGTCTGATGAATTATTATCAACCCTCCCTACTTTAGGAGGGTTTTTTCGTTTAGGAAAGGGAAATATATTATTCGAGGATTTGGATAAGAGAAAACATAAAGCTAATCGGTAATTTTAACTGATTGGTTATAAAGGATAATTTATGAAGAAACCACTTATCGCTTTAACCGTTACGATGATGATAGCCGGTTGTTCCACCCTGAAAACCGATCAGGCCATTCCATTACTGCAGGCGGAAACCGCCAAAATGCTGGGCCTGGGCTCATCGGACGAAATTACCGTGACCAACGTCAATGGCGCACAGCCAGATGCGCTGGGCGGCCAAAAACTTTCTTATCGCGCCACCACGGAAAAAGGCCGTATTTTTGATTGCTCATCGCTGATGATGCCGGGAATTTTAGGTTCGTCGCCGTCGCTGAGCGCGCCGACCTGTACGCCGGTGGTCACGCATAAATAATTCGCTTCGGGGGCGGTATTGCCGCTTCCTGGTTTTCCATCGTCGGAGCGTCAGCGCCGGGGGGCAATAAGCTTTTGCTTCGACGATCACTAAACCGGCGTGCGCGAAATAACGCCTCACACCTCCTCTAGTGTATTGAGTTTTCCTATAACAATAAATTTCGCGACATCACGCTAACGAGTACGGAGATAGCCCGTGAATGACAAGACATCGCACCCTTTAGCGGTTAGTACACCGCTTTCCAAACTTTACCTCGCTCTATTTTCTGCGCCGCTGTTGATGCTGGCGCCCGCCGATATCGCTCGCGCAGACGATGCCATTTTTGACGGCGACTCAAAAATTACCGAATCATTGGCCTACACCGGGGACGTTTACGTCGGCCGCAATCAAAGCGGCAATCTGCTGATCGAGAATGGCAAGATCAGCGCCTATAACATCAATATTGGCCGGATGTTCAACGGCCAAATTCATGACAGCGTAGTCACGGTCCGCGGGCCGAACGCCGAGCTGAACGCGGTGAACGATCAGTTCGTGCTGCGTGGCGGCCTGAATCTGGGGCGGGGCACCTTGCGGGTTGAAGACGGTGCGCTGGCCAGCGCGAAAGAGATCGTGGTCGGCACCACCCGTGGCTATGACAGCCACCTTATCGCCACCGGCGCCGGTTCTCGCGTCACCAGCAATTTTCTCAGCGTCGGCACCGATTTAGGGGCACGATCCACGCTGGCGATTGAAGACGGCGCGGTGCTGAATACCGCCTTTGACGCACGCATCGGCAATGGCAGCGGGCCGGGCGAGAGCGATATGCTGAGCCCGAAAGCCACGGTCACGGGGGCTAATTCCCAATGGAACGTCGGCCGTGCGCTCACGCTTTACGGCGATCTGGACGTGCTGAACGGCGGCGTGGTCAACGTCGGTAATATTCAGGTGGCGGGCGTCTCCGGCGCGCGTAAAACCGCCGAGCTGACGATCGCCGGCAGCGGCTCACGGTTTACCAGCGGCAGCAGCGTCAACGTCGGCGATTACGGCAATGGCGTGTTGGCGGTCATGGACGGCGGGACATTCTCCGCCGGCGGCAACGAAGTGGTGCTGGGCAAGACCGGTTCCGGTTCTAACCGCGGCGCGCTGATTATCGGCAGCCGCGGCAACATGGATACCGGCACCGGGTTGACCGAGCCGACGCTCGGCGCGGCGGGCGCTGCTGGCACTATCGATGCCCAGACGGCGATCGCCCTGCGGGGCGGATTGTTCCGCAGCTATGTGTACTTTAACCATACCGACGGTAATTACGTCTTCAGCAACAAGATGAGCGGCGAAGGCGAGGTGATCAACACCGCCGGGCACACGACGCTGAACGGCGATCTCACTGGCCTGCAGGCAAACGTCACCGCGCGCGGCGGTAAGCTCATCATCGCCAGCGACATCAATACCCAGAAAGAAGACGACATTTTCGAGATCCAAACCCTCAGCGCCGAAAACGGCGGCACGCTGATCCTCAATGCGACGGCGGGTTCCGACGTCAATAACGGGCAGGGCTACAGCAGCGCCGCGTCGATCAAGGCCGGCGGCACGCTGGGCGGCAACGGCACGCTGGGCCAGACCGAGATCCTGTCCGGCGGCCATATCTCGCCCGGCGACGGCAATATCGGCACGCTGACGCTGAAACGCTACCTGAACTTTATCGGCGAATCCTTCTATGACGTCGATATCGCCGGCGACGGCCGCAGCGACCAACTGCTGGTGGCGGGCAAAACCACCATCAGCGATCGGGCCAAGGTGCAGGTGACGGCGCTGGATCCGCAAACCAGCTATAAAACTGGCCAAAGCTACCGCATTCTGACCTCGGACGGCGGCATTGACGGCCAGTTCGCGTCGGCGGTTTCCAAGTCCGCCTTCCTCGATGTGGCGTTGAACCACAGCGCCAACGCCGTGGATCTGACCATCGCGCAGAAAGACACGGGCGGTGAAAACCCTGGCGGCGAGAACCCGGGTGGGGAAAACCCAGGCGGTGAGAATCCAGGCGGTGAGAATCCAGGGGGCGAGAATCCGGGCGGGGAAAACCCAGGGGGCGAGAATCCAGGGGGCGAGAATCCGGGCGGAGAAAACCCAGGCGGTGAAAATCCGGGGGGCGAGAATCCAGGCAGCGGCAAACCGGGCATTTTCCAAACGGTGGCCGAGAGCGGCAACCAGTGGAATACCGCTGGCGCGCTCTCGACGCTGGCGCAGAGCGGCCCTTCGCTGGCGCTGTATAACTCGCTGCTGCTGCTGAGCGCGCCGGAAGCGCGCGAGGCGTTCAATCAGCTGTCCGGTGAAGTCTATCCGTCGATGCAGTCTAACCTGATCGCCGGCAGCACCCAGCTGTTCAACGTGCTGAACCAGCGCATGCTGCGCCTGTTCGACAATGACAGCCTGCCGATACCGCCGTTGGCGATGTCGCTGGTGCAACCGGCGCAGGCGCAAAACAGCGGCGTTTGGGGGCAAACCTTCAGTTCCTGGGGCAAAAACAGCGGCAACGGCAACGTGGGCAAGCTGGATGGCAACACCACCGGCTTCCTGTTGGGGGCGGATCGCAAGCTGGCGGACCATAACGTGCGCATCGGCGGCTACTTTGGTTACAGCCGCGGCGACTACGACGTCGACAGCCGCCGTTCCAAGGCCGATACCGACAACTACCACCTCGGCCTGTATGCGGCGGGGCAGCAGGATGCGTTCTCGCTGCGCGGCGCGCTGGGTTACACCTGGCATAAGATTGAAGGCAAGCGCAACGTCGATTTCAGCGGCTTCTCGGATCGGCTGAAGTCGGATTATGACGCGAACTCGCTGCTGGCGTTCACCGAAGCGGGTTACCGTTTCGGCCAGCCGGAGATGAACGTCGAACCGTTCATCAACCTGAGCTACATCCGCCTGCATACCGACAGCTTCCAGGAGTCGGGTGGCGCGGCGGCGCTGAGCGTGCGCAATGAAACGATGAACACCTTCTACTCTACGCTCGGGGTGCGCGGCGTGACCGAACTGCCGAAGAACGTCAGCCTTTACGGCTCACTCGGCTGGCAGCACGCCTACGGCGATAAGAACACTTCATCGCGCATGGCGTTTGCTGGCAGCGACGCGTTCGTCACGCAGGGCCAGGCCGTGGATGACAACGTGATGGTGGGCGATATCGGTGTGAGCGTGAAACTGTCGCACGCCGCGACACTGGATGTCGGCTATCAGGGGCAATTTGGCGCCGATACTCGCGTTAATTCGGTCAACGCCAACCTGCGCTGGTCGTTCTGATTTTTCCTCTAGACTTCTCTGGTACTTGCAGGCCCGCTTGATGCGGGCCTTTTTTATGGTGAGAACGCAGTGGCGGCCTGTGGCTGACTTTTATGATGAAAAAGCCCGCGCAAAGGCGGGCTGAGCGAGGGAGAAAGGGCGTTAACGCCCTTTTTTCTTGCGCCCTGGCTGGGTAAAGCGCTTGCGGCCGGCTGGCGCAGCGGCTTTGTCGGCGCCTTTCGGCCCGCCGGCGTTCGGTTTTTTCGCAGGGGCAGATTTGGCCGGGGCTTTCTTCGTCGGTTTAGCCTCGGACGAAGAGCCTTCAATCAGCTTGAACAGCTCAATCAGCTCGTCATCGGTCAGATCGCGCCACTCGCCCAGCGGCAACCCTTTCAGGCTGACGTTCATGATGCGCGTGCGTTCCAGCTTGGTGACCTCATAGCCGAAGTGTTCGCACATGCGGCGGATCTGGCGGTTCAGCCCCTGGACCAGCGTGATGCGGAACACGAACGGCGCCTCTTTCTTCACCTTGCACTTTTTGGTCACGGTGCCCAGCATCGGCACGCCGGCGCCCATGCCGCGAATAAACTCGTCGGTCACCGGCTTGTTGACCGTCACCAGATACTCTTTCTCATGATTGTTGCCGGCGCGCAGGATCTTGTTGACCAGGTCACCGTGGTTGGTCAGAAAGATCAGCCCCTGTGAATCCTTGTCCAAACGGCCGATCGGGAAGATGCGTTTGCTGTGGTTGACGAAGTCGGCGATGTTGTCGCGCTCGCCGTCTTCGGTGGTGGTGACGATGCCGACCGGTTTGTTCAGCGCGATCAGCACCAGATCTTCTTCATTGCGCGGTTCGATCAGCTGACCGTTAACCTTCACCACATCGCCGGCAAATACCTGAGCGCCAACGGTGGCGCGTTTACCGTTGATGAAAACGTTGCCCTGTTCGATGTATCGATCGGCGTCGCGGCGTGAGCAGATGCCACTCTCGCTAATGTATTTGTTCAGACGAATGGATGAGTTAGTCAGCATGGGATCTCCGTAAAACGCGGACTATACATTACCCGGATGACGCTGCGAAGCGAATCATGCAGGGGGGGCTGGATAAGGGTATCCTGACCGCGGCTACTACAAAGGTATTTGCAATATGTTTTTTTCGTTTAATTAATTATAGAAAATCGATGAGGATTTTTCTGCAAATTATTCAGGTTATAAATGGATTGTGCCAAATTAAACCATTTAAGCGTTCATGTATAGATTCATTTTAGAAAAGCATTAGGATATTGATAAATTCATGGAGGGATAAATGAACGCATTAGCCGAGGAAGGGACGTTACGACGTATGACCATGGGGGAAATTAAATTGGCTCGCCATATATATGGAAGCTCAATTATATATGGTCGTGTATGGATACACTGTGATAGCTATTTCCCGTTTGGCTTACAAAACAGAAGTTATGCCATGGCACCTAATGGCGAGTTATGGTTACGGAGGGAACTCTATAAAGACGATTTTTCTGATAACACGGTTCTGATAGAAGAAAAACATCTTTTCATCCATGAGTTGGGGCATGTATGGCAGCATCAGCATGGACAATGGGTAAGAATGCGTGGGTTGTTTAGTTGGGCGGCTGAGTACAACTATCGTCTTGATAAGAATAAAATTACTGATTACTCGCTGGAGCAACAAGCTTCGATTTTTGCTGATTACTGGCTGCTGTTGGTTTATGGTATTGAAACGTGGCGTTATTATCAACGTCCTGGACGAGTGGGCAAGTACAGGGGAACCGATAGTTTGCGTGACATTCATGCACTTTATCAAAAAATTATTAAGGGATGAGGGGAGCATGAAAAAATATTTGGTTCTATTCACGGCCTGCCTCCTGGTCGGCTGTCCGGGGCCTGGCGATAAGCTGACTCCGCGCTTCCCCGCCGTCGTCACTGCCAAAGATAACCATGTCTGCATTCTTTCTTCTATGAAGGCAGGGGATAATATTCGCTTCGTTCAGATTTATAGCGAATCAGGCGATAAGCTCATTAAAGCTATCGATAATGACGTTTTCTTCGTTGAGCCGGGGAGGTGCATGCCGGTATTCGACTATGCTTTTCGGCCAGGGAAGCGTTATTCCGTCGCCTACGATATACAGACACCCGAAGGTTCGCATTTGATTACCGCCGCATTCATGGTTGTCTCCGACGAACGGGGCAACCTGAGGGTTAACCATTAACGCATGTTCTTAGGTTTAGTTTGTTGGACTGCGTTAGGTTGTAGAATGAAAGGCTATGAAAAAACTTGCCCTGTTGCTCGCTAACGCATTGGCTGTTGTTGGGCTGGCTGTGCTGACAATAAAGCTTTTTCCTGTACCCAGGCTAAACCAGAATCAAACCGCTTGGCTGATTGACGCCAGTGGGTTTTTCCATTTTAACGGTACGGAATGGTTTGGTGCGCTCGTTTTTGGCGCGGTTTATCTGCTGGCCGGGTGTCTGGAATGGCTCTTTATCCGCCAGGTTTTTCAGCGGGTGAGCTGCGGGCACCGCCACTAACTCTCATCACCGTTCCTCCACCTTCACCACCCGGGTATTCAGCGGGGTGAGCGTTTGCCCGGCGCTGCCGATCGGCGTCAGGCGCGGGACGGGGCGGCCGCTGTCGCTTTCCACCAGCGTTGAGTGCGCTTCTCCCTCGGCGAACAGATGATCTTCCCCCCACTGGCGCAGGCCGACGATCACCGGAAACAGCCCGCGGCCTTTCTCGGTCAGCACATATTCCTGATAGGCGCTGCCGTCTGCGGCGGGCACGATCTCCAGCACGCCGTGCGTCACCAGCGCGCGCAGGCGGGTGGCAAGGATGTTCTTCGCCATCCCCAGCCCTTTTTGAAATTCGCTAAAGCGGGTGACGCCGTCGAAGGCGTCGCGCACGATCAGCAGCGACCACCAGTCGCCAATCACATCCAGCGTGCGCGCCACCGGGCACGGCGCGTCTTCCAGGCTTTTACGTTTCACGGCGGTTATCTCCAGCTGCACATTCTGGTTGCATTATAAAACCTCTGCGCCTAAAGTTCATTGGGTTTAATAATGAAACCAGATTGAGGTGTGTAATGAGCGACAAACTGCTGGATCCCCCCTGTGCGGCGCTAGGGCGCCTGCCGGCCACCCTGGTGCTGCTGCTGGCCGGTGCCAGCGCCTTTAGCGTGGCCAACGTTTATTATGCGCAGCCGTTGCTGGACGCTATCGCCCATGATTTTTCCATCAGCCTGGCGGCGGTCGGCATGGTGATCTCCGTGACTCAGTTGGGCTGCGCGCTGGCGCTGCTGTTGGTGGTGCCGCTGGGGGATCGGTTGAACCGGCATCGGTTGCTGGCGGGGCAGCAGCTGGGGCTGATTGGCGCGCTGTTGCTGGTAGGCTGGGCGCATAGCGCATCCGGGCTGCTGGTAGGGATGTTGTTGGTAGGCTTATTGGGCACCGCCATGACGCAGGGGCTGATCGCTTTTGCCGCGGCACTGGCGCCGCCGCAGGAGCGCGGGCGGGTGGTTGGTGCGGCGCAGGGAGGAGTGGTGCTGGGATTGCTGTTGGCGCGCACATTGTCCGGTGCGCTGGCGGACGTTGGCGGCTGGCGCACGGTGTATTTTTTCTCCGCCGGGGTGACGCTGGTATTGCTGCCGATCCTGTTGCGCCTGCTGCCTGCGCCGCGCACCGCTCCCAGTACGCTGAGTTATCCCGCGCTGCTGCGTTCAATGCTGACCCTGTTGCTGCATGACCGCACGCTGCAAATTCGCGGCATGCTGGCGCTGCTGATGTTCGGCGCTTTCAGCCTCTTTTGGAGTTCACTGGTGTTGCCGCTGAGCCAGGCGCCGTTCAGCTTCAGCCATGCCGCGGTGGGGGCGTTCGGCCTGGTCGGTGCGGTGGGCGCGCTGGCGGCGGTGCGCGCCGGGCATCTGGCGGATCGCGGGTTGGGGCAGGCGGCCAGCGGCGTGTGTCTGCTGCTGTTGACGCTGGCCTGGCTGCCGCTCGGTTTGCTCGGCAGCGGCCTGGTTTGGCTGGTGGCGGGCATCGTGCTGCTGGATCTGGCGGGCCAGGCGATCCACGTGCTGAACCAGAGCATGATCTTCAGTGCACACCCGCAGTCGCACAGCCGGCTGGTGGGCTGCTATATGCTGTTTTACGCCGTCGGCAGCGGGCTGGGCGCCTTTGCCGGCACCCATATGTACGCCTGGGCGGGCTGGAGCGGCGTCTGCTGGCTGGGGGCGGGCGTCAGCCTGAGCGCGTTGCTGTTTTGGCGGCTGACGCTTCGCGGGATGCCGCCCTCAGCGACGGCGGTGGAGCAGTGAAAGCTGGAAGCCCAGCGCACCGCACAGCTGCTGAGGCGCGGTGAAGCCGCTTTCCGCCAGGAGGAGACGGCTGCGCGCCGCCGTCATCGGGTGCCAGTTGCGGCGGGTGCGTTCGATCACCTCCTGCGCCTGCGCCGCCGAATGCCCGGCGCTTTGCAGCCAATGTTGGTAGTGGCTGGCGGGCAGGCCCTCCGGTTGATAGTCGAACAGCAGCAGCGGTGCGGCGGGGGAGAGGCGCTGCGCCAACTGCTGCAGAAAATCCAGTTTGGCGCCATCGTCGGCGATAAAGTGCAGCACCAATGAGCACACCGCCGCATCGTGGCGGGTTTGCGGCGCTTGTTGCAGCAAGGTGGGTTGGAAACTCACCCGTTGTGCATAACCCGCGGCTTCGGCCTTGGCGCGTGCGGCCGCCAGCATGCCGGCGGAGGGTTCCACGGCGCTGAAACGCCAGTTGGCGTTGGCGGCGGCCAGCGCCTCCAGTTCACTGCCGGTGCCGCAGCCGGCCAGCAACAGCGTGGCGTCATTCGGCAGCGTCTGCGCGAGCGTCGCCGTCAGCAAAGCCTGGGCAAACTGATAGCCGGGCACCAGGGTCAGGATACGGCGATCGTAATCCGCCGCTGCGGCATCGGGGAAGCGAGTATCCGTTTGATGTTGCATAACCTTCCTTGCAGAGTTCATTGAGAGAGACAAGGAAGGGTATGCTTAAATGATAATGAAATCCATTATCATTAATGAGTTCTGTGACGGGAAAGGCGGCGTTAGCGGGCCGGTGAATGCATCAGGTAATAATCTTCTTCGCCGGCGTTGCCGGTAGAGATGATGCGCCAACCGTGTTTGCGGTAGAACGCCAGCGCCTTTTCATTCTTCACCAGGCATTTCAGCGAGCCGGTGGCGGTGAAGGTGGCTTGCGCTGCCTGCAGTAGCGCACTGCCGACGCCGCGCGGCGGCTGATGGGGATCGACATACAGGTTATGAATGAAGTTGTCTTCGCGGTAGACGGAGACGAATCCCAGCAGCGTGCCGCCGTCTTCCGCCACCCAAATCGCTTCGCCCAGCGTCGCGCCGTCGAAATCTTCCAACTGATAGTTTGAGGTATCGCGCCAGCCGAACGCCGCCTTGCGCGACGCCAGGTACAGCGTGCGCAGGAAGGGGCGATCGGTCTCTTGGTAGGGTCTTATCTGCATGGCATCTCCCGGTGGTTTGTGCTCACTATAGCGCATTGCACCGGGCGTGCACGGCCATCTTAAGCGCGTGGCGATATGTCGTCAGGCGTGCTCCGCCTGCATTTTCATCCAGAACACTTCCTGGCAGCGATTATAAAACTGCTTTTTTCTCGGCGAGACGGCATGGCCGCCGTCGTGTACGACTTCGTAGCTTATCCAGCATTTGCGGCACAGATCGTCGGATTGAAAACTATCCGACTCCATCTTGCACAAGAGGGTGACGCCGTTGCTGAATTCATAAAGTATTTCGCGCTCTTCAATAACGTTTTCCTTATCAAAGAAGCGTTCGACGCTTTCCGTTTTGTTGATTGCTCGCACCTGTGAAGAGCGTGCGTGAATGCCGCAGAGGTAGGTCGCCAGTCCTGTCGATAATGCGCGAGCGAGAAGAGCGGTTCAGGAATCACCAGGCGCTATCTTCATATGTTCCCGCTATGTGATTGATGGCTTGGGTTAGTTGTTGGAACATAGTGATGTTGAAATGTGAAGCCTATCAAAAAAATAAGTAAGATTTGACTTGAAAGTGCATTTTTAGATAACCATATAAAGTTTAAGTTAATTCCAGCCAGATGAGGATGAGTAATGGCAAGATGTACAGATCGGCACCGTTATTGGGATTTTTTTGAACATCTGCCCGACGATCAAGGTGGTATTGGCAGACATAAATGTTGCGGTTGTGCTTACGAAAAAGGTTATCAAGCAGGATTAATACGATCAGAGATTCTGAATATTGATCTTGATTCTTTACATGAAAGCCAAGCTGGCACTGTCCGTCATAAGAGTCCACATGCAGCATATGCTCAAGGATATTTGGATGGTGTTACAGCTTCGTATCGGTAATAGCCACATAATAGACTGGAGAGACGCTATTTATGTCTGGAATGTTAGCAAGCACAGCGGCCGCTGTAGGAATAATTGATAAAGCTGTTGGTATTGCAAAGAAGCTTGCTGATGATGGTGGTGAGCTTGATAAGGCAACCCTAAAGCTTGAACTTGCAAACCTCATGACAGAGCTTGCCAGCGTCAAAATTGAAGTTATAACTACTCAAGCTTTACTATTTGATGCAGAACAAAATATCAAGGATCTTGAAGAAAAACTGAAGGATAAAACAGCATTTTCGTTTCGGGACGGTGTGTTTTGGACTGAAGATGATGACACTGCATTTTGTCCGAAGTGTTACGAGAGCGAGAATAAAAAGATTCACATGGAATCACGTGAAAAAGCATATACTGGACTTGGCTCATTTGTAGAGAAACCAAACTGGTATTGCAGGGTATGTAAAACTACCTTTAATCGAAAGTGAAAATTTTAGTATGACTACATTGACCATTGCGGATCTTGATGTTTTCGGTTCGCAGATGGTCATCATATACGCATATTTTGCCATCAGCAGCCTCGATGACATCCTGAAGTGTAAAAATGACAGTCAAAGCATGAGCAGCCAATGGCAGTAGTGCCAGTACACATAGTAAGGTTATTTTTGTTCTCCAAAAGCCTTATAAACTGAAGTCGAAAGGATTGAAGAGAGCAAGCTTGTTGGCAGGTAAGGTTCTGATATTTTTTTGAGCATTGGCAAGGATTTCACCTCTGACAGATGAATCCAAGGAAGGACTGACGATTTCCTTGTTAATATCGCTAAAAACATTGTTAATAACACCTGCTGCTTTTTTATGTTTAAGCCCCAGAAGTTCAGAGCTCAAGAGGAGCAAGGTCGTGACATCCTCAGTTTTATGGAATACAGGGCCATTTGGCCCAAGTGTATCAATGGTTCGAACGATGCGTAACGCTTCCTTTTTAATGTTAGAAAAGGCGACAGCTTTTGACACTACAATACCCATGTACCCGCCTGTGGTAAGGCTCATCAACAAGTTTATAAAGAAGTCGCTTTTCAATGTGTATACTATAAATTCACCCATCAATTCTTTCCTTTAATATCGGGGTTAGCAGTAGATCCCGTTATATACGTCCTCGACATCACGATCCATGATGCCACAGTATGCCAGCGTGACCGCCTGAGATGAATGCCCGTACTGTAGTGGTCGAGTAATACTGGCAACATGCCGCTGATGCAGTGGCTCTTAGACGGTACAAACGATGACGCGGTTATCAACATATCAGCGTTAGCGCGCAGGTTTGAGTGTAGTTGCTCCAGTCTACTGGCCGCATACATACGCATGGATTCGACAGCGCTATCAGGTACTATCTCAGCGAACAGTGACAACTGAAAACATAAGAGCCGGGTTAATCCCGGCTTTTTTTATGTACTTTGCTGAAGTCAAAAAGATTGTCAAATCTAATGATATCTAAACCAGAGATAGCTTGATTTACATCTTTCATCTTTGCACCATGTTCATCATAAGCGTTACGTATTGCCATGAAGTCTTCTAGTGTTATCTGTTCTTTAAGCATAGCCTGCATGATGAGAGTCATCAGTTTTGAGATGGCAATTTGCGTATTACCAGCAGAGTGAAGAAGGGTGTTGAATGGCTCCCAGGAAACCTCTTTAATCAGAACATTATAGTGACGTAATTTGATGAAAGAACTACCAATGCGAAAGGTATTTTCCGTCATATCTTTCAAGGAATCTTGAATATGGTAATAGCTTTCTTCGTCGGCTCTTTGTCCTGACTTCGCCAGTGTGTCGAGAAACGTCATGATGCGGTTTAAGTCAAAGCGCATACGATTGTAACGGCTTCTAGTGCCATCAATCTCTTCTTTAAGAGCGATTGCTGAATCAATTGCCCGCTCCATTTTTCTCGTCTTCACCATCTCCTGAAGTTTAATCCCTCCAAAGATGACGCCGCCAACCACACTCAACGCTGTTACAGTATTCGAAGCGATGGAGATAACGTTATCCCATGCTTGTAAATCCATCATGGCCTCTTTTTATACGATAGTTGACGACTTAAGAGTATTCTACATGGCAAACATTGTGTCACTCAACCTGTCATACACAGCCCAGAAGGGCCGCTTTTGCCGTTTACAAGACTTCCCGCTGGCATTACCATCTCGCTCAGGGATTAACGCAACGTTGATCACAACCTATTGATTTTCATGACTCGGGGTGCCCTTCTGCGTGAAGGCTGAGAAATACCCGTATTACCTGATCTGGATAATGCCAGCGTAGGGAAGTCACGGCCGCCCAACCGGCGCCGCCTTCTTGAACGCCGGTTGGGAGGAATATGATCGCTCGACCTGATGCACTACCCGGCGCGCGCGCCGCGGCCTGCCTGACTCAATTCCAACAGCGGCCTCCGCTGATCCACTGCCTGACCAACGAAGTGGTGCAATCGCTGACCGCCAACGTGCTGCTGGCGCTCGGCGCCTCCCCGGCGATGGTGGTGGAGCCGCAAGAGGCGGCGCAGTTCAGCGCGTTGGCCGACGGCCTGCTGATCAACGTCGGCACCCTCAACGCGCTGCGCGCCGAATCGATGCGCGCGGCGGTGGCCGCCGCCAATCGGGCCGGCAAGCCCTGGACGCTGGATCCGGTGGCGGTTGGCGCGCTCTCCTACCGCACCGCCTTCGCCAAACAGCTGCTGGACGAGAAACCGGCGGCGATACGCGGCAACGCCTCGGAAATCATGGCGCTCAGCGGGTTGCTGGCCAGCGGCCGCGGCGTGGACAGCGGCGACGATTCCTTGGCGGCATTGCCCGCCGCGCGTGAGCTGGCGCAGCGCAGCGGTGCGGTAGTAGCGGTCACCGGCGCGGTGGATTACGTCACCGACGGCCAACGCGATTGGGCGATCGAAGGCGGCTCCCCGCTGATGACGCGGGTGGTGGGCACCGGCTGCGCGCTGTCGGCGGTGGCGGCGGCGTTTTGCGCCCTGCCGGGCGATCGCCTGGACAACGTGGCGGCCGCCTGCCGGGTGATGTCCCACTGCGGCGGCCTCGCGGCCAGGCAGGCCGCCGGGCCGGGCAGCTTTACGCCGGCGTTCCTCGACGCGCTGTATCAACTGCGCGGGGAGGATCTGTGATGAAACGCATTAACGCGCTGACCATCGCCGGCACCGATCCCAGCGGCGGCGCCGGCATTCAGGCCGATCTGAAGGCCTTCTCGGCGCTTGGCGCCTACGGCACCTCGGTGATCACCGCGCTGGTGGCGCAGAATACCCGCGGCGTGCAGTCGGTGTATTACATCGATCCGGCATTTGTCGCCGCGCAGCTGGACTCGGTGTTCAGCGACGTGCGCATCGACAGCGTCAAGATCGGCATGCTGGCCAACGCTGACATCGTGCAGGCGGTGGCCGAACGGCTGCGCCATTACCGGCCGGAATTCGTGGTGCTAGACACCGTGATGCTGGCGAAAAGCGGCGATCCGTTGCTGGCGCCGGAGGCGGTGGCGTCTATCCGGCGCGAGCTGTTGCCGCTGGTGTCGATCATTACGCCGAACCTGCCAGAAGCGGCGGCGCTGCTGGCGTGCGCGCCGGCGGAAGATGAAGCGCAGATGCGCGAGCAGGGACGGGCGCTGCTGGCGATGGGCTGCCGAGCGGTGCTGATGAAGGGCGGCCACCTGAGCGAAAGTGAGAGCCCGGACTGGCTGTTTACCGCAGAAGGCGAGCAGCGCTTTACCGCGCCGCGCGTCGCCACCCGCCACACCCACGGCACCGGTTGCACGCTCTCGGCCGCGCTGGCGGCGCTGCGCCCGCGCCATGCCGACTGGGCGGCCACGGTGGCCGCCGCCAAGGACTACCTGCAACACGCGCTGCAACAGGCGGACACCCTGGAAGTGGGGCACGGCATCGGGCCGGTGCATCATTTTCACGCCTGGTGGTGAGTCAACTTTTTGCCGCAACCGTGGTCTGACTAGTTCAGGCCCGGTTTGACGGGCGAAACCTGATTTAACCTAGGGAGAAGGACTATGACGGGACACCAGGCGCTGCGTTGCGCCCTCTTCGGCGCACTGCTCAGCTTCAGCGCGGGCAGCTTTGCCCAGCAGATCGTCACCACGTCGGATTTAATTCAGCAGCCGGGGTATCAGGCCAGCTGGCAAAACATGGTGAAAGGCCAGGCGCGGATGCCGGGCTGGGCGCGCAAGGGCGTCGGCACCTCTACGCCGGCGCAGAACCTGAGCTGGAAGGGCAAAGAGTATCTGGTCGGCAACCTGTGCAAGCCGCACGACTGCGGCAACAACTTTTTGATCGTGGCGTTCAGCGCGGATAAATCTCAGGCCTGGGGCGTGCGGGTCGCGGTGGAAGATCGGCCGGAAGCCGTCGATCATCCGAAGAAATACGCCAAGTACCAGTGGCTAGGCAAGCCGAATGACGACATGAAAGCGCTGCTGAAGCAGCAGTTCGAGAACAATCCCGATTGGAAATGATCTGACCGGGGGCGCCGGTGATGGCGCCCCCGGCGTTGATCAGCCGATGCCGGCCTGATGCAGATCGTGCAGGTTGAGCGCCCCCACCAACACACCGTCCATATCGACCACCGGGGCCGCGCTGATGTGCTGTTCGTGCAGCGCTTCCAGCGCCTCGCCGGCGCGCCACTGCTCCGGCAGCCGATAGCCGGGGCGGGTGATCGCCGGGCTGAGCGGATCCTGCAGGCTGTTGCCCTTCACCAGCCAGCGGCGCAGGTCGCCGTCGGTAAATACGCCCACCACCCGCTGCTGCGCGTCGCAGACCGCCACCAACCCGAGCCCGGTGCGGCTCAGTTCCAGCATCGCTTCCATCACGTTGGCGCTTTCGCTCACGCGCGGCAGGCGATCGCCGGTGCGCATCAGGTGATGCACGCGGTTCAGCAGGCGCGCGCCCAGACTGCCGCCCGGGTGCGAGCGGGCGAAGTCTTCCGCGTTGAAACCGCGCTGGCGCATCAGCGCCATCGCCAGGGCATCGCCCATCATCAGGGTGTTGACCGCGCTGGAGGTGGGCGCCAGCCCCATTGGGCAGGCTTCTCGCTCGACGCCGATATCCAACACGCAGGCCGCGGCCTGCGCCAGCGGCGACTCTTTGCCGCCGGTAACGGCGATCACCGGAATACCGTTCTCCGCCAGCAGCGGCAGGATCAGGTCCAGCTCTTTGGCGCGGCCGGAGTAGGAGATGAACACCACCACGTCGTCGGCGCCGATCATGCCGAGATCGCCGTGCAGCGCCTCGGCCGGGTGCACGAAGAACGACGGCGTGCCGGTGCTGGCCAGCGACGCGGCGATCTTCTTGCCGATATGGCCGGACTTGCCGATGCCGGAAATCACCGCTTTGCCACGGCAGTTCAGCAGCAGTTCGCAGGCGCAGACGAAGTTGTCGTCCAGGCGCGCCAGCAGGCGCTGCGCTTCGGTCAGCTCGATCTCCAGCGTTTCGCGGGCGAAGGCGAGCAGGGCGTTGGCGTTACTCATCGGGGTCTCCTACCAGAAGGATATTGATGCCTTTCGCCTGCAGGGCGGCGAGGTAATCGGGGTTGATGTCTCGGTCGGTGATCAGCGTGTCGACGGCGCTGAGTTCGCACACCACGTTCGGGCTCTTGCGGCCGAATTTCGAGGAGTCTACCAACAGAATAATGCGGCCGGCGGCTTCGCACATCGCTTTGCTGACGTTGTGCACTTCGTTGAAAGTGGTGACGCCGGCGTTGAGATCGACGCCGTCCGCGCCGATAAACAGCTTGTCGAAGCTGAACTGCTGGAACGCCGATTCGGCCAGGCTGCCGTGGAACGAGGCCGATTTTTTGCGGTAGGTGCCGCCTGGCATCAGGATGGTCTGATCGTTGTCCAGCTCCACCAGCGCGTTGACGATGGTCAGGCTATTGGTCATCACCGTGATGTTATTGAACTGCGCCAGGTGCGGCACCATCTGCAGCACCGTGCTGCCGGCGTCGAAGATCAGCGAGTCCCCGTCGGCGATCAGCGCCACAGCGGCGCTGGCGATGTGGCGCTTTTTCTCGGTATTGATATGGGTTTTGCGGTCGATCGGCTGATCGCCGTCGTCGCGGCTGAGCACCACGCCGCCGTAGGTGCGGATCACCTCGCCTTCGTCTTCCAGCAGGGTGAGATCCTTGCGGATGGTGGTGCCGGTGGTGGAGAAATGCTCTGCCAGGGCGTCCACTGCCGTTTTGCCATGCCGCTGCAGATATTCAAGGATAGCGGCCTGCCGCTGCTTTGGTTTCATCGCGATTCCCGTTCACAAGAGTGGGGCATTTCCCCTCGCTGAATAATTCACTATGAAAGGTAATGCCTTTTAATGTGAAAATATCACGATTTGGGTTCAATCGCTAACGATAGTGCAGACTGGCATGCGCGATCCTCGGGGAAGATCACATCCGGGCGCAAATCCCGCTGATGCAAACCGTGTAATCGAGGCAGCGGGCGGGGCTGGGCGAAAACGGTCAGGCCGCGTAGCAACAGGCTGCCGCACACCCGCCGATCGGCATCGAAGGCCAGCGCCAGCACCACCCGCGGGCGGAAACGGCCGCCGGAACGGCCGACGCCGACGGCGCCCAGTTGGCACAGGCCGTCGAAGGCGCGGTTGAAGCGCTGCAGTTGCCACCAGCCGAAGGCGATTTGCAGCAGCCAGGCCAGCAGTGCGAAGGCGATCAGAGCTTGTGTCATGGGGTTCTCCTTAGGCCCCCTTCCGCGGGAGGGGGCGTCGGTGGCGTCAGAACATTACCTGGCCGCCGGTGATGTTGATCGACTGGCCGGTGCAGTAAGAGGCCTTCTCGCTGGCGTAGAACAGCAGGGTGTTCAGCACGTCCTGATAGTCGCAACCGCGTTTCAGCGGCACCTTGTCGATGTAGTACTGCTCCACCTGGTCCGGTGCGATGCCCAGTTTTTGCGCGTATTGCGGCAGCAGCGACTGGAACATCGGCGACTTCAGCAGGTTGCCGAGCATCAGCGAATGCACGGTGATGCCGTACTCCGCCAGATCGAGCGCCAGCGACTGCGTCAGCCCCACGCCGCCGAACTTGGCGGCGCTGTAGCCGGAGTTGTGCTTGCTGCCGACCTTGCCGGACTTGGAGTTGATCTGAATGATGCGCCCGGCGATGCCGTCGCGGATCATCAGGCGCGAGAACTCGCGGGCGCAGAGGAAATAGCCCACCAGGTTCACCTGCAGCGAGCGGTCGAAGTCGCCCAGCGGGAAGTCGGTGATCGGCGCCGCCTTGGCGATGCCGGCGCTGTACACCAGCAGGTTGGCCTGGCCGAATGCCCGGTCAACCGCCGCTGCCAACGCGATCACGCTCTGCTCGTCGGTGGCGTCGGCCTGAAAACCGCAGGCGCTACCTGCGCCAAACGCTTCGTTGATCTGCTGTGCCACCCGATTGGCATTGTCGGCGTTCAGATCGGCCACCGCCACCCGATAACCGGCCTGCGCCAGCCCGTGGGACAAAAAGGCGCCTAACGTTTGGCCGCCGCCAATCACTACAGCTACTTCAGACATGGTCTACTCCTTATGCGATAAATGACAGCGTGCTGCCCAACGGGATATCGGTCGGCGTCGGGCCGGATACGTGGATCGATCCGGGGAATTCGGCTTCGGCTTCGCCGTCGAAGCGCACGGTGATGTGGCCCAGTTCGCGCAGATTCTGCGTGGCGACGCTGCCGACGGCGGTGATGGCGTAGCGCTGCTGCGCCAGCTCCATCACGCCGCCGACCTGCAGCTCGCCGGCGGTCGCACCGTGGCGGTGGATGAAGCAGAACTCTTCGATATCCGCCGGCGCACCTTCACGGAAAGTGATCAGCATGTTGTCCAGCAACGCGTCGCGGGCGCAGCCGCCGATCTGTGTGATGGTGGTATGAAAAATGGTGTGCATAAATGTCTCCCTAGGGATCAACTTATTGATAAATGAAGGCCGAGGCGGCCCAGGCGATCAACACCGTCGGCGCGCCGGTCAGGAAGCGGCCGACCAGCACTGAAGGCACGCCGACTCGCACGGTGTCCTGCTTGGCTTCCGCCAGCGACAGGCCGACCGGAATGAAGTCGCAGGCGGCCTGCGCGTTGATGGCGAACAGTGCGGGCAGCGCCAGCTGCGGCGGAATATGGCCGAGGCCGATCTGCACCCCGACCAGCACGCCGATCACCTGGGCGATGACCGCGCCGGGGCCGAGGAACGGCGACAGCAGCGGGAATGAGCAGATCAGCGCCAGCGTTACCAGGCCGATCGGGCTATTGGCCAGCGGCGTCAGGCCGTGAGCGATAAAGTCCCCGAGGCCGGAGGCCATGATGATGCCGATCAAGGCCGAGACGAACGCCATAAACGGCAGGATGGTCTTCAGCACGGTGTCGATGGTGTCGCGCCCGGCCTGGAAGAACACCGCCACCACCGATCCCATGCCCATGCCGACCTTCGCCAACAGCCCGTCGCTTTGCTCGGTGATTTTCTTGCTGGTGTCGTAGTCGCGCGCCTTGGGCGGCGCTGCAACGGCGGCGGCGGGTTGGCTATCTGCCGCTTCGATTCGGCTGATGTTGTGGTCGCGCACGCCGGAGACATAGATGTCTTCGAGGATAAACTGCGCCAGCGGGCCGGACTGGCCGGTGGCGTGGATGTTGACTGTCGGAATGCGGCGTTTCGGATACAGGCCGCAGCGCAGGGTGCCGCCGCAGTCGATCACCGCCACGCCGATCTCTTCCGCCGGCGGCTCGCCCTCTTTGAAACCGTCGACGGCCGGCCAGCCGGTCAATTCGCTGAGGCGATCGACGATCGAAGGCCGGGTGCCGGCGGTGATGTACACCACTTTTTTACCGGGTTCGATCGGCAATTCCAGGGGGCCGCCCCAGCCGCTGGCGCCTTTTTCAATACGGATATAAGCACTCATGCTGCACTCCACGAATTAAAGTTGCACCTGGCGATCCAGACGGATGCCCATCTTGCGTTCAAACAGGCTGGTGGTCAGATCGGTGACCCAGCCGCGGAAGAAGTTGGTGAACAGCCCCACCAGGAAATAGCTCACCGCCAGCGGGCCGAGCGGCAGACCGAGGGTGGTCAGGCCGCTGGCGATGCCGAGATAAACGAACAGTTCGCCGGGGTTGATGTGCGGAAACAGGCCGTTCATCGAGTGGCAGCTGTAGGAGGCCGCCGCGTAGTAGCTCGGCTTGTATTTCTCCGGCATGAAGCGCCCCAGGCTGAGGGTCATCGGGTTGCAGAAGACAAAGGTGCCAATTAGCGGCAGCAGCAGATAACGCGAAACGGGGTTGCCCGCGCAGCGCTGCGCCAATCGTTCGATACGTTCCTGGCCAACAAATTTGATCAGCGCGTTCATGATAACCAACAGGCTGATCAACAAAGGTAAAATGCCGGTCACCATGCCGACAAACACTTCACCGCCTTTCTGAAACAGGCCGATAAACCACTCGGCGCCGTGGGTGATTAGCTCAATCATTATGTTCTCCTGTAATGGACTGATATGGCCTGGAGCGAACGGCGGCTCTGTCGCCATGGGCCTTACAGTAGTCACTTTGGTGGGCTATTTGTTTTAAATAGATCACAATTTGAAAGATAAATATTTTATTTTGAAAGTTTAAGGTGAAAGAAAGAGAAGGTTGACGGCGTCGGGTTTAGGGGGACGGGCACAAAAAAGCCCGGCGAACCGGGCTTTGGGACAGGCGGTCCGTCACATCAGGCGATAGTGACCTTCTTGTCCAGGTAGGCGTCTTGCACGGCGTTGATCAGCGCCACGCCGTCTTTCATCGATTTCTTGAACGCCTTGCGCCCCAGGATCAGGCCCATGCCGCCGGCGCGTTTGTTGATCACCGCGGTGCGCACCGATTCCTGCAGGTCGTTCTCACCGGCGGCGCCGCCGGAGTTGATCAGTCCAGCGCGGCCCATGTAGCAGTTGGCCAGCTGGTAGCGCACCAGATCGATCGGGTGATCGGTGGTCAGTTTGTTGTAGACGCGATCGTCGGTATAGCCGAATTTCACCGCACGGTAGCCGCCGTTGTTTTCCGCCATTTTCTGTTTGACGATGTCGGCGCCGATGGTGGCGGCGATGTGGTTAGCCTGGCCGGTCAGATCGGCGCTGGAGTGGTAGTCCACGCCGTCCTTGGTGAACGCCGGGTTACGCAGATAGGCCCACAACACGGTGACCATGCCCAGCTCATGCGCGCGCTCGAAGGCGATCGAGATCTCTTCGATCTGGCGGCGCGACTGCTCGGAGCCGAAGTAAATGGTGGCGCCGACCGCCACCGCGCCCATGTTGAATGCCTGCTCGACGCTGGCGTACAGGGTCTGGTCGTACTGGGTCGGGTAGCTCAGCGTTTCGTTGTGGTTGAGTTTGACCAGGAACGGGATCTTGTGCGCGTAGCGGCGCGATACCGACGCCAGCACGCCGTAAGTGGAGGCGACGCAGTTACAGCCAGCTTCAATCGCCAGCTCGACGATGTTCTTCGGATCGAAATACAGCGGGTTGGCGGCGAACGAGGCGGCGGCGGAGTGCTCTATGCCCTGATCGACCGGCAGGATAGACAGGTAGCCGGTGCCGGCCAGGCGGCCGTGGTTGAACAGGGTTTGCATCGAACGCAGCACGCTGTTGGGGCGGTTGTTATCGATCATTACGCGGTCGACGAAGTCGTCGCCCGGCAGGTAGAGATTCTCGGCGGGGATAGTGGTACAGCGGTGTTGCAGCAGATCTTCCGCTTCCTTTCCTAGCAACTGCACAATATCAGTCATGATTCACTCCCGATTAAGCTTCTTCATACACCGGCAATGCAAGGGTTTTTGACCACCGGCGCAGTAAAAAAGCGGTGATTGAAGCTGTAAAGCGATGCTACCGAACTTGATCCGGCAAGGACAAACAATAGATGCGATTGAGAGGAAATGCCATTGGCGTGGCCAAATACGCGGGGGCGATCGCCCCCGGCGCGCTAAGCGATTGATTATTCGATCTCGAACCACTCGGTGTTCTGCAGGGCGATCGGGGTGATGGAGTAGATCATCTCCTGCAGGTGATCGTGGATGGCGCGCTCCGCCGCCTCGGCATCGCGCGCTTTCAGCGCCTCGTAGATGCGGTAGTGCTGCTTGATCAGGCTCTCTGGCGGCGAGACTTCGCTCAGGCTGAGGAAACGCACTCGATCCATGGTGGCCTTGATGGTTTCGATGGTCTCCCACGCCAGCGGGCAGTCGGCAAACTGGGTCAGCAGTTGGTGGAATTCGTCGTCCAGCGCCAAAAACTCGCGCGTTTGCCCGTTCTGCGCCGCCAGCGCCTGGCGGTGCAGATTATGCTCCAGCGTCATCAGCTGCGCCGGGGTGGCGCGCTCGGCCGCGCGGCGCACGATGGCGCATTCCACCGCCTGACGGATAAAGCGCCCGTCGGCCACGCGCTTGGCGGAAATCTTCATCACGAAGGTGCCGCGCTGCGGCAGGATCTGCACCAGGCCGGCCTCCGCCAGCTTGATGAAGGCTTCGCGCACCGGCTGGCGCGAAACGCAAAAGCGGGTAGAAATCTCTTTCTCGGACAGCAGGGTGCCGGGGGGGATGGTGCAGTCGACGATATCCTTGCGCAGGAAGCGATAGATCTGTTGGTTGACCGGGACGTTGTTGGTGAGGCTGTACGTTTCAGACATGGCGACAATCAGGCATCTGGCTGGAATTCGAATGCCACCATACTAGCAGATTATTGGTTAAGGGCGGGGGGATAAATCCGCCCGCCGAGCAGGGTAACTCAGTGATGCCAATCCTGATATTCCTGCTTGCGCCGCGCTGGCGCAGTTTCCGGCATCAGGCTCAGGCCGATGGCCGACACCACGCCCAGCACCATCATGTACCCCGCCAGCCCGTAGTAGTGGCCGCCGGTCACCTGCAGGATCTTCACCGCCAACAGCCCGAGAATGCCGCTGCCGATCAGCGAGCCGATCTGCCAGATCAGCGCGATGCCGCTGCAGCGCACGCGGGTGGGGAACAGCTCCGGGAAGTAGGAGGCCTGCGGCGCGTAGCACATGCTGTGGCCGAAGGTCAGCACCACGATCATGGCGATCTGCGTCACCCAGAAGCTATCGAGGTTGATCGCCATAAAGAACGGCACGATGCACACCACCTGCAGCAGCGCGCCGGCGATGTAAACCGGTTTGCGCCCCAGCCGATCGGAGAGGCGGCCCATCAGCGGAATGGCGAAAATCTCCAGCAGCACCGCCACGATCATCGCCTCCAGCAGAATGGTTTCGTTGAGGTGGTTGGCCTTGCCGTAGGCCAATACGATCACCGTGAACATGGCGAAGGCGCAGGCTTCGATCAGCTTGGCACATACCCCTTTGCCGATAAGGCCGGGATAGCGGCGGGCCACTTCCACCACCGGCCGGCTCTCCACCGCTTTGGTGGCGCGGATCTGGGTAAACACCGGCGATTCGTCGATCCTCAGGCGAATAAACAGCCCGACCAGCACCAGCAGCAGGCTGAGCAGGAACGGAATGCGCCAGCCCCAGTCCAGCATCTGCGCCGGTGACAGCACGGCGGTCAGCAGCGCGAACAGCCCGGACGGCAGCAGGAAACCGGCGGGCGCGCCGATCTGCACCCAACTGGCGTAGAAGCCACGCTGGGGCGGCGGCGCATATTCGGCGGTCATCAGCACCGCGCCTGCCTGTTCGCCGCCGACGCCGAAGCCCTGCAGCACGCGGATAAAGATCAGCGCGAGCGGCGCCCAGATGCCGATCTGCTCATAGGTGGGCAGCAGGCCGATGCAGAAGGTGCCGAGGCCGACGATCAGGATGGTGATCACCAGCGCCTTCTTGCGGCCGACCTTGTCGCCGATGTGGCCGAACACGATGCCGCCCAGCGGGCGCGCCAGGAAACCGACCGCGTAGGTGGCGAAGGCCGCCAGCGTGCTGATCAGCGGATCGGCGCTGGGGAAAAACAGCTGGCCGAAGAACAGCACCGCGGCGGTGCCGTAAGCGAAGAAATCATAATATTCGGCGGCGGTACCGATGGCCGAAGCGCTGGCGACGCGCCGCAGCAGCGGTTGATTGCCGGTATTGACGGCGTTATGCGTGGTGACGGTCATCGGAAACCTCCCGGTCGGTAAGCGGCAGAGCGGCGACGGCGGCTTTGGCCCCCTGGCTCAGCAGTTGATGATAAGCGTGGCTGACGGCGCGGACGAAGTCAGGCGAATCGGGCAGATCGTGGCCGAAGACGCTGTCGAGTTGCAGCAGCGCCAGGACGCGGGGCCGGCCTTCCTCGCTGCCGGCGACCAACGCGGCGAGGCGCTCGCGCAGCGGGTCGCTGATGGCGATCGGCTCGCCTTGTTCATCGCGGCCGCCGACGTAGCGCATCCAGCCGGCGACGCCCAGCGCCAGGCAGTCGAAGCGGCTGCCGCGCGCCAGATGCCAGCGGATCGCGTCCAGCAGCCGTTGCGGCAGCTTCTGCGTGCCGTCCATGGCGATCTGCGCGGTGCGGTGCTTCAGCGCGCGGTTGCGGTAACGCTGCAGCAGCGAGTCGGCATACTGCGCCAAATCGACGTTCGGCACCTGCAGGGTCGGCGCCTGTTCCGCCAGCATCAGGTGACGGGCGGCGCGGACAAATTCCGCATCCTGCATACAGTCGCCGACGTGCTGATAACCGGCCAGATAGCCGAGGTAGGCGAGGAACGAATGGCTGCCGTTCAGCATGCGCAGCTTCATCTCCTCATACGGCAGCACGTCGCTCACCAGTTCGGCGCCGGCCTTTTCCCAGGCCGGGCGCCCCTGAGGAAATCGGTCCTCAATGACCCACTGGCTGAACGGCTCGCAGGCCACGCTGACGTCATCCTCGACGCCGCCCAGCCAGGTGCGCAACTGTCGGCGGGCCTCCGGCGTTACCGCCGGCACGATGCGATCCACCATGGTGGAAGGGAAGGCGACCTCTTGACGCACCCAGTCGGCCAACGCCGGATCCTGCCGCTGCGCCAGTTCGACCAGCACCTGGCGCGTGACCCGGCCGTTAGCCGGCATGTTATCGCAGGACATCACGGCGAACGGCGGCAGCCCGCGTTCACGGCGCAGGCGCAGCGCCGCCAGCAGCAGCCCCGGCGCCGACTGCGGCTGTGCCGGGTGGGCGATATCGTGCGCGATCGCCGGGTGTTCCTCCATCAGCCGACCGCTGGCGGGGTGGTAGCAATAGCCCTTTTCGCTGATGGTCAGCGAGACGATGGCGATCTCAGGCTGTGTCAGGGCCGCCAGCACCGCCGCCAGCCCGTCGGTTTGCAAGTGCAGCGCCTGGCGAACCACGCCGATGACCCGGCCCCGCCAGCCGTCGTCGTCCATCTCCGCCACCGAGAACAGCAGGTCCTGTTGCCGTAGGTCGGCGATCTTTTGCTGGCCGTGCTGCATGCTGATTTCGCAGTAACCCCAGTCACTGCCGTGCTCGCTGGCCAGCCTGTCGGCGTACATCGCCTGGTGCGCGCGGTGAAACGCGCCGAAGCCGATATGCGCCATGCGCGGTTTCACGCGCTCACGTGCGTAGCCGGGCCGGATAACGGCGGCCGGCAGCGCGCTGTGGTCGGAAAGTCTCATGTTCAATGTCCCTGGAGAGGTAAGCAAAGGGGCGAAGCCGCCCCGTCTGGCGTTAGGGTTTTAAGATTTGCACGCCCGCCGTTGCGCGCGGCGCCTTGATCACCAGCAGCACCAGCAGCGCGCCCAGCGCGGCGACGCCGCCCGCCAGCATAAAGGCGCTGTCGAATTTGCCGGTGTTCTGCACGATGTAGCCGGTGACGATCGGCCCGATGATGCCGGAGACGCTGCCGATCAAATGAATGAACCCGCTGGCGCCGCCGACCCGGGATTTATGCACCACGTCCTGGATGATCGCCCAGTAGAGAGCGCCGGTGATGTAAAGGAAGAAGATCGACACCGACATCAGCATCACCGCCGGCACCACGCTGCTGACAGTGCCTGCCAGCGCCACGCACACCGCCGCCGCCAGCAGGCTGGTGACCAGCACGATCTTGCGCGACAGCAGCAATTTGCCGGTGATGTTGAAGATCTTGTCGGAAATATAGCCCCCGAGCGCCAGCCCGACGAAGCCGACGATCCACGGGATCATCGTGGTCAGGCTCATCTCTTTGATGTTCAGGTTGTGCGCCTGCACCAGATACGAGGGGAACCAGCTCAGGAAGAAGAACAGAATGTAGTTGTAGCAGAAGAAGGCGAAGGCGGTGACCAGAATGATCGGCTGCTTCAGGTAGTAACCCAGCCCGTGAACGGCGTCGCTCAGCGCGCTTTCCTCGCCGAGATTTTCCTGTTTCAACTGTGCGATCAGCGCCCGTTCTTCGTTGCTGACGCGTTGGCTTTTCGCCGGGTTATCCGCCACCACGAAGAACCACACCAGCATCCAGACGATGCCGATGGCGCAGATGATCATAAACGCCGGCCGCCAGCCGAACGCCAGCGCCAGATAGCCGACGATCGGCCCGGCCACCGCGCCGCCCAACGGTGAACCGGCGCTGAGCAGGCCCATAGCGGTCGCCGCCTGTTTCTTCGGGAACCAGCCGTTGATCATCTTGTTGGCCGAGGCGCAGATCGGCCCTTCGGCCATGCCGAACAGGACGCGCAGGATCAGCATTGAGTAAAAGCCGGTGGCGATCGCCGTCATGCCGCAGAAGATGGACCACAGGCCGACCGCCACGCCCAGCACCAGCGTCGGGCCGAAGCGGTCGACCGCCAGCCCGCCGACGAAGTTGAAGATGGCGTAGCCGAAGAAGAAGCTGCCGAAGATCAGGCCGAACTGTTCGGCGTTCAGCATCAGATCCTGTTCGATCATCGGCACGGTGATCGACAGCGCCACGCGATCGAGGTAGTTGATCATGTAGACCATGAACAGCAGGAACACGATGGTCCAACGCAGGTTTTTAAACATAAAGCACTCCACTGGGTGTCGTTTTAATCGTGATGCTTCGTTGTTTGCACGGGCGGCGGGTGCCGCCCCATGCCCCGATGCTGCCGTGACGTTACTCGAACTGCAGCAGTACCTTGCAGCAGGTGCGCTGATCCCGCTCGAACATCTGCATTGCCCGTTCGACGTCGCCGGCGGGCACGCAGTGGGTGAGTAGCCGCTGCGGGTCTAGCTTGCCGTCCGCCATCCAGGCGATCACCTGTGGGAAGCGCGCGCTGTTCAGGCGCGAGGAGAAGATCGACAGCTCCTTGCTGGTGATGCTCTGCTGGGTCAGGGTGCAAGCGTCGCCGGAAAAGCCCATGATGCCGATGCGCGCCGCCGGCGAAGCCAGCGCGATCGCCTCCGGCAAAATGGCGGGGTGGCAGGCGGCATCGACGATCAGCGTCGGCTGAACGCCGCGCTGCTGCAGCGCCTGCGGCAATGCGGCCTCGGCGTTGTTGAATACTTCGTCGGCACCGTTGGCGCGTGCCATGTCCAGCCGTTCGGCGATGCGATCGACGACCCACACCTGCTTGACGCCGTACACGCCTTTCAGCGTCTGGATCACCGTGAGCCCCATCGGCCCGGCGCCGTAGATCAGCGCGATGTCGTCGGGGCGCGGTTGCAGATGGGCGGTAATGTTGGCGGCGATGCTGAAGGGCTCGATCATCGCGGCGTGGCGATCGCTGATGGCGGCCGGAACCGGATAGGCGTTGCGTGCCGGCACGCAGGCGTAGTCGCTGAAGCCGCCGTCGCGGTGCACGCCGATCACCTGCAGCGAGGTGCAGACGTTGGGGCGGCCGACCGAACAGGGATAGCAGTGGCCGCAGCTCACCACCGGGTCTACCGAGACGCGTTCGCCGAGGCGCGCCGGATCGACGCCTTCGCCCAGCGCATCGATCAGGCCGAAGAACTCGTGGCCGATCACCCGCGGGTAGCGGGCGAACGGGTTATGGCCGTGATAGATATGGACGTCGGAGCCGCAGATGCCGGCGAATTTCACCTTGACCCGCACCTCGCCGGCCGCCGGTTGCGGCAGCGCGCGCGTCTGCAGCGCCAGGCGCCCGGGCTGTTCGATCACGACGCTGCGCATGGTGTTTACCAGTTCCATAAGGTGCCATCCTCCAGACGCGCGACCGGCAGGTAGGCCGGTTCATACGGGTAACGGGCCGCCAGCTTCTCATCGAACTCGATGCCGATGCCCGGCTTGTCGCCCGGATGCATATAGCCGTCGTCGAACGTCCAGCTGTGCGGGAACACCTCGAGCATCTGCTCGGAATAGCCCATGTATTCCTGCACGCCGAAGTTCGGCACCCACAGATCGAAATGCAGCGCCGCCGCCATGCAGATCGGCGACAGATCGGAAGGGCCGTGAGAACCGGTGCGCACCTGATACAGCGAGGCGAAGTCGGCGATGCGCCGCATGCCGGTAATGCCGCCCGCGTGCGTCAGGGTGGTGCGGATGTAGTCGATCAGCTGTTCTTCGATCAGCTGTTTGCAGTCCCAGATGCTGTTGAACACCTCGCCGACGGCGATCGGCGTGACGGTATGCTGGCGGATCAGGCGGAAACAGGCCTGATTTTCCGCCGGCGTCGGATCCTCCATCCAGAACAGGCGATACGGCTCGGCGCTTTTACCAAAGCGCGCCGCTTCAATTGGCGTCAGGCGATGGTGCATGTCGTGCAGCAGGTGCTCGTTGAAGCCGAACCTGTTGCGCACCGCGTCGAACAGTTTGGGGGTGAAATCGAGGTATTTTTCCGTCGACCACAGCTGCTCTTCCGGCCAGTCACCCTTGGTGGCCGGCTCATAGGCCTGGCCTTTGCCCTTGGCCATGCCGTAGGTGGTTTTCATGCCGGGCACGCCGCATTGCACGCGGATCGCCTTGAAGCCTTGTTCTTTATGTTTGGCGTAGTCGTCGAGCACCTCGTCGATCGAGTGGCCGGTGGTATGGCAATACACCATCACTCCCGAACGTGAGGCGCCGCCCAACAGCTGATACAGCGGCATGTTGGCGGCCTTGGCCTTGATGTCCCACAGCGCCATGTCGACGGCGGAAATGGCCGACATGGTCACCGGGCCGCGCCGCCAGTAAGCGCCTTTGTAGAAGAATTGCCAGAGGTCTTCGATCCGCTGCGCGTCGCGGCCGATCAACTGCGGGCAGAGGTGATCTTTCAGGTAAGAGGCCACCGGCAATTCGCGCCCGTTCAGCGTGGCGTCACCGAGGCCGATGATGCCGTCATCGGTGGTGATTTTCAGCGTGACAAAGTTGCGCCCCGGGCAGGTGACGAACACCTCGGCGTTGACGATTTTCATAACCTTCACATCCTGTAGCTGCGGAGAGATAGCGCGAAAATACGTCATGAACCAACTACCATACAAGTATGAATTGATGAATTTGCCGGAGAGGATCACATTTGATCGCGAGTGGAAGCGGATGAACGGAGGGGAAGAAGTGGGGCGCAGCGGCTGCGCCCGACAAGGTCAGCCCAGCAGGGCGCAGTTAGGCGGCAGGCGGCATTCGATGGCCTGCGGCAACACTTCGATGCGGAAATGGCGGCCTTTGAGCGGTTCGCCGTCGAGGTTGAAGGTCATCTCATGCGGCGCGTCGATCTCGAGCCACGGCAGCGCCGCGCTGAGGATGCTGTTGCTCTCTTCGTCGTTGAACAGGGCGGCGACCAGCGCCGGCAGCAGTTCATCGGCGATCAGCAGGCGCAGCTGCAGCAGGCCGTCGTTGATCAGCGCGCTGGGGCACAGTTCCTGGCCGCCGCCGGCCTGCTTGCCGTTGCCGATGCCGATCACCAATGCTTCGCCGGCCCAGCGGAAGTCCGGCCCGCGGATTTCACAGCGGTCGGCCTGCAGCGTATCCATGCGCAGCAAGCCGTGCACGAAGTAGGACACGCCGCCCAAGGCCGCCTTCAACTTCTCCGGTGTCTCGGTGGTGATGCGGGTGCCGAAGCCGCCGGTGGCCATGTTGATGAAGTAGCGCTCGCCGTTGACCTTCGCCAGATCGATCGGCACCGAGCGGCCCTTGATCGCCAGCTGCAGCGCCAGTTCGGGGGATGGGGGGATATTGCACGCCATGGCGAAGTCGTTGGCGGTGCCGAGCGGCAGAATGCCCAGCGCCGGCCGGTTATGCGCCGGCAGCTGCACCAGCGCGGCGGCCACTTCGTTGATGGTGCCGTCACCGCCGCCGGCGACGACGGTGCCGACGCCGAGTTGTGCAGCTTCCGCGACGTAGCGCGCGGCGTCGCCGTGCTCCCAGGTCACGCGCACGTACAGCGTGATTTGCTCTTCGCGCAGCCGTGTGACCGCCTGACGCAGTTCTTCGTTGCCGGCGCCCTTGCCGTTGAGAATAAGCAGGGCGGCTGCATGTGAGTGTTGAGGCATTACCGATCCCCTCCGGCGGAAAACCAAGAATGCCTCAAGATAAACCAGCCTACGCCGCCAAGCCATCAGAATATTCAGCTAATTCCGGTTATTTCCTATTGTGCCGTGAATATGAAGACGATGCGAATTTATCTGAATTTAACCTGACAATAAGCGGAATTTTAATGGCGGCAGGATTAATCGCTATAGCGTTATTTATATATCGATGTGGCGTTATTATTTTTATTAAAATGGATAACGGGAAAACGTAATGAAAAATAGGCGCACCGGCGGCAATGGCGGACCCATAAAGAAAAAGCCAGCCCAAGGGAGATTGGGCCGGCTAAGGAGGTGGTTCCTAGTATTGCTATGCAAATATTTTCGTTGTTCGTTTTAAGCAGCGTGATAGTAACCAAGCTGCGGGCACATTGATGTGATCCAATTCTAATATTTGCTAAAAATCGCCGCCGAATGGCGACGATTGATTGTTAGGCTCCGGCGCTATTTTCTTCCGCCAAATTGCGGATCAGCAATGCATAATTGAGATCAATATCCTGCGGGATCGGCAAATAAACGATATGGCCGTTGCCCGGCGCGACCTCAATCGGCTCGCCTTTCTTATTTTGCATGCTTTCGAGGGTGAACAGCACGTTGCCGCCTGGCGTCATCATCTCGACGCTGTCGCCGAGTGAGAATTTATTCTTCACGTCGACTTCCGCCCAGCCTTCGCGGCGCACGCCGGTGAACTCGCCGACGAACTGCTGGCGCTCGGAGAGCGAAGAGCCGTATTCGTAATTCTGCTGTGCTTCGTGCACGTGGCGGCGCAGGAAGCCTTCGGTATAGCCGCGGTGCGCCAGGCCTTCCAGCGTGGTGAGCAGGGTCGGATCGAACGGTTTGCCGGCAACGGCGTCGTCGATGGCGCGGCGGTAGACCTGGGCGGTGCGGGCGCAGTAGTAGAAGGACTTGGTGCGCCCTTCGATCTTCAGCGAATGCACGCCGAGCTGCGTCAGACGCTCCACGTGCTGGATGGCGCGCAGATCCTTGGAGTTCATGATATAGGTGCCGTGTTCGTCTTCGAAGGCGCTCATATATTCACCTGGCTTTTGCGCTTCAGACAGCATGAACACCTTGTCGGTCGGCGCGCCGATGCCCAGCGTCGGCTCGACGGTCTGCACCGGGATCGGTTCGTGCAGGTGCACGATATTGCCGGTGTCGTCCTCTTTGCCTTCCTCCGCTTTGTACTGCCAGCGGCAGGCATTGGTGCAGGTACCCTGATTGGGATCGCGTTTGTTGATGTAGCCGGACAGCAGGCAGCGGCCGGAGTAGGCCATGCACAGCGCGCCGTGGACGAAGATCTCCAGCTCCATGTCCGGCACTTCGGCGCGGATCTCGGCAATCTCTTCCAGCGACAGTTCGCGCGACAGGATCACGCGGGTCAAGCCCATTTGCTTCCAGAACTTCACCGTCGCCCAGTTAACGGCATTGGCCTGCACCGACAGGTGGATGTCCATCTGCGGGAAGGCTTCGCGCACCATCATGATAAGGCCAGGATCGGACATGATCAGCGCATCCGGGCCCATATCGATAACCGGCTTCAGATCGCGCAAGAAGGTTTTCAGCTTGGCGTTGTGCGGGGCGATATTCACCACCACGTAGAATTTTTTGCCCAGCGCATGCGCTTCGTTGATGCCCTGCGCCAGATTCTCGTGGTTGAACTCGTTGTTGCGTACCCGCAGGCTGTAGCGCGGCTGGCCGGCGTAAACCGCATCGGCGCCGTAGGCAAAGGCGTAACGCATGTTTTTCAGCGTTCCGGCCGGGGAGAGAAGTTCCGGTGTAAACATAGTGTGTCTCGGTCTGATTTCAGGTCAGCACCACGCCACCTGATGGCGCAGTAAAAACGGGGGATTGTAGCCGCAGCGCGGCAAGAAATCAGCAGTTAACCAGATTTATTCAAGGGAGATTGATCCCGGTCAAACGGAAAACGCGCGGTGGCGGCCACCGCGCGGGCGAAACGGGGGATCAGGCGCTCAAATCGCGGATATCGGTGGTCGGGCCGTTTTTCGTCACCGACTGGATACCGTTTTTGGCCGCGCTTTCGGAGCTGTACATTTCGCTGACGCCGATCACCTGATGGTTCTTGGCCTTCAGCACAAAATAGGGCTGATTGCTGGCGCTGTGCTTCAGTTCGTACTGCGCTTCGTGCGGTGAATTGGTCTGCACCGAGGCGATGCCGTTCTCCGCCGAGGCTTTGCTGGCATACATCTCGCTGGCCAGAATAATTTCGCCGTTACTGGCTTTCAGGTTGAAGTGGTACTGTCCGTTCTTTGCTTTTTTCAGCTCGTAATGACCGATTGCCATGGTTCTTCTCCTGTAGGTTCCGATTCGTGATGTAAGTGTAGCCAATCGCTTGAAAATCGGCGGCTAAACCTCACAGCAGCTTAGTCGAAAAAATGCGCAGTTTTTTTGCGCCGGCGCGGAGTTTTCATTCGGTGAGCCCGGCGCCGCACGGGAAGCTAAGGAAAGGCGCGGTGATTGCGCAGTGCGCCGCATAATGACAATTACGTGGTTTCATCGAGCAGCATTGCGCGTTACCGTTTGCCCGCTACGTAAAGGTGAGTGAAAAGTGAGCGATAGATCTTGGCATCGACGCGCTGCAGGCATATGCTTTGGCCTATGCCTGCTGTGGAGTGTCGAGATGGAAAGAATCGCCAAGCTGTTTAAAAACGGTAGAAATCAGGCGGTGAGGTTACCGGTGGAATTTGAATTTGATACGGATCGTGTGTATATCCGTCGCGATCGGGAGGGAAACGTGATTTTATCCAAATATCCGGCAAAGCCGGACAGCTGGGCACCGCTGCTGAGCATTATCGCCCAAACGCCGGTGCCGCAAGAGTTTCTTGGCGCGGAAGATCGTCAGCAAGGGGTTGCAGACCGCGATCCATTCTCAGAGGAAGAGTAGGCGATGTACATGTTTGATACCAACACCGTCAGCCACTTGTTTCGGCAGCATCCGCAGGTGCTTAACGTCATGCAAAAGCTCCCGCCTTCTGCCGTATGTATTTCCAGCGTCACGGAGGCGGAACTGCTTTACGGTGTGGCCAAACGGCGGAACAAAGCGTTGCAAAGCATGGTCGAGGCCTTTCTTGCTGCGGTGACGGTCTATGCATGGGATCGCGAGGCCGCCCGCTGCTACGGTGAAATGCGGGCAAACATGGGGAGAAAGGGCAAAATCATGGGCGCGATGGATCAACTGATCGCCGCTCACGCGCAGAGCCGTGGCGCGACGCTGGTGACCAACGATCGCGCATTCGCCATGGTGCCCGGGTTGGCGGTTGAAGACTGGACGCGCTGATTTCCCTCTAAACCCCATTCATCAGCCGGCAGGGCTCGGCTTCCCAGCGGTAGCCCACACCGTATACCGAGCGAATAAAGGATTTTTCCCCGTCGATCAGTTCCAGCTTGCGGCGCAGGTTTTTGATGTGGCTGTCGATGGTGCGGTCGGTGACCACCCGGTAGTCGTCGTACAGGTTGTTCAGCAGCTGCTCGCGAGAAAACACGTTGCCTGGCTGGCTGGCCAGCGTTTTCAGCAGGCGGAACTCCGCCGGCGTCAGATCCAGCAACTGCCCCTGATAGCTGGCCTGGAAGCGCGGTTCATCGATGTGCAGCAGATCATCTTCCCGCGCGTTCTCCTGCGGCCGATAGCTGCGGCGCAGGATGGTTTTCACTCGCGCCACCACTTCACGCGGGCTGTAGGGTTTGCAGATGTAATCGTCGGCGCCGATCTCCAATCCCAACAGGCGGTCAATCTCTTCGATTTTCGCCGTCACCATCACGATGGGCACGTCGCTGAAGCGGCGCAGCTCGCGGCACACCGTCAGGCCGTCGGCCCCTGGCAACATCAGGTCGAGTAAGATCAGCGCCGGCGGATGCTGGTGCACGGTCGGCACCACTTCATTACCGTTGGTCAGCCAGCGGGTGGCGTAGCCCGCCGCCTGCAGATAATCCACCAGCAGCTGGCCCAGCTTGGGCTCATCTTCAACAATCATGATCTGCACGGGTTGATTCTGAATGTCCATCAGGGCGCCTTATTTTTTATCGGGGTAGCAAATTCTACTGTAATGCGCACGCCGCCTAAAGGCGAATGCTCGGCGCGGATTTTCCCGTCGTGCGCTTCCACGATGTTGTGGCAGATCGCCAACCCCAGCCCTGAGCCGCCGCTGGCGCGGTTGCGTGAACCCTCCGCCCGATAGAAGCGTTCGAAAATGCGCGTCAGTTGCTGATCGCTGATGCCCGGCGCGCTGTCCTGCCAGCAGAGGATCAGTCTCCCCGGCTGCAGCTCGGCGCCGATCTCCAGCCGGCCGCCGGCGTCGGTGTAACGCAGGCTGTTTTCCAGCAGGTTATTGAACAGCTGATTCAGGCGATCGGGATCGCCGAACAGCGGCGCCTGGGCCGGCAGATGGGTGACGATCTCCAGCCCTTTGGCGCGGAAGCGTTCACGGAAGGCGGCAACGGCGATCTGCACCAGGTGCACGCAGTCCACCTGCGCCTTGCGATAGGCCAGCGCGCCGAGATCGGAGAGCGACAGCTGGTGCAGGTCGTCGACCAGTTTGGTCAAGGTGGATACCTCAGCCTGCAGCGAGCTTAGCGACGCCGGCGTCGGCTGGCGCACGCCGTCCTGCAGCGCCTCCAGCTCGCCGCGCAGCACCGCCAGCGGCGTGCGTAGCTCGTGCGACACGTCGGCCATAAAGGCGCGACGCATCTGCTCGTTTTTTTCCAGCGAGGTGGCCAACTGGTTGAAGTCGTGCGCCAGCCTGCCCAGTTCATCCTGGCTGCTGACCGCCACGCGGGTGGTGAAATCGCCCGCCGCCAGGCGGTGGGTGCCCGCCACCAGGCGCTTGACCGGGGCCAGCATGCCGCGCGACAGCAGCCAGGTCACTGCCGCTGCCAACAGGGTGGAGAGCGCGACGATAATCCAACTGGTGCGCCGCTGCTGGCGATCGAAGTTGATGTCCGTATTGCGCGTCAGGCGCTCGACCGGGGTGGTGAGCACCCAGCCGACGATCTCGTTGTTATAGCGGATTGGGTGGCGCGGCCCCTCTTTCGGCAACGGGCCGGAATGCCCGACCAGCCGATTGAACTGGCTGTCCACCACCCAAAACTGGGTGCGCCAGCCCTTGGGCGGCAGATTGTGGCTGCTGTCGCTATTCTGTTCGAACGAACGCATGATTTGGTAGACCACCTGATCGTTGTTGCGCAGGAATATCCAATTGCCATGGTGGCTGTACTGTTCCTCCAGCGCTTCGCTCAGCATGTTGATGCGCTGCTCGTTGCTGCTCTTGATGTAATCGATAAAGCCGCGCTCAAAGCTGACGCGCACCCCCCAATGCATGGTGATCAACACCAGCATGCAGGTAGCGAAAATGGCCAGGAACAGCTTCCCGGTAATGCCTATCCTCATTGCAACCTCGTTGAGCCGGTACCCGGCTCTTTGGTCAGCGTGCGGTTGGGCGCGCTATCGGCCGGCACGCGCGCGAAGGCGAGCGCGGGCAGGGCGATAATCAACGCCATACAGCAGTAGCTGTAAATAAATGCGCTGTGAATGGCTGGGCTATCGGCCACCACCTGGTGATGGGCGAAGCTGCCGATTAAGATGCCGGCGACGCTGACGCCGAGGCTCATCGACAGCTGCATGACCATCGACAGCAGGCTGTTGCCGCTGCTGGCCAGCCGGTCCGGCAGATCTTTCAGCGTCAGGGTGTTCATCGCCGAGAAGCGCAGCGAGTTGACCATCCCCTGGAAGAACAGCACCACCGGCAGCAGCCACAGCCAGCCGAGCATCGCCGCCAGCAGGAAACTCAGGCTGACCAGCGCCAGCAGCAGCGTGGCGGCCACCAGCACGTTGCGGTAGCCGAAGCGGTTGACCACCTGCACCACGATGCGCTTCATGCCCATGCTGCCGATGATCATCGGGATCATCATCAGCCCGGCGTGGAACGGCGAGAAGCCCATGCCCACCTGCAGAAACAGCGGCGTCATGAACGGCAGCATGCCGCTGCCGATGCGCCCCAGCAGGCTGGCCAGCAGTCCGATCTTGTAAGTCGGGGTGCGCAGCAGCCGCAGCGAGAACAGGGCGCGGCTATTGCCGTAAGCATGCCAAACATACCCCAACAGCGCCGCCACGCCCAGCGCCACCAGGCCGGCGATGGCGCCGCCGGACAGCCCCATGCCTTTGTGGCCGTCGAGCGCCAGCGTCAGCGACGCCATGCCGATCGCCAGCAGGAGAAAGCCGCTGACGTCGAAGCGGCGGGTCTGCATTTGGTAGTTGGGCATCAGCAGCAGCGTAGCGATGGCGCCCACGATGCCCACCGGAATATTGATCAGGAAAATCCAATGCCAGCTGGCGTATTGCACCAGGAAGCCACCCAGCGCCGGCCCCATCAGCGGGCCGATTTGGCCTGGCAGCGTTACGAAGGTCATCGCCGCCATGTACTGCTCGCGCGGCACGATTTTCATCACCGTCAGGCGGCCGACCGGCACCATCATCGCGCCGCCGACGCCCTGAAGCACGCGCGAGGCGATCAGTTCGTTCAGGGTTTCCGAGCGGGCGCAGAGGAGGGAACCGAGGGTGAACAGCACGATGGCGCTGAAAAACACCCGCTGTACGCCGACCTTGTCCGCCAGCCAGCCGCTGGCCGGCAGCGTCACCGCCACCGTCAGCACATAGGAGACGATCACCGACTGCATGCGCAGCGGGTTCTCCCCCAGGCTGGCGGCCATCGAGGGCAGGGCGGTGTTGACGATAGTGGTATCCAGCGTCTGCATAAAGAAGCCGAATGCCACTATCCAGAGTTGCCAGCGTACTGTGGCGGTGTGTTTCATCAGCATCGGTCGGCCATTAATGGGGCAGCGGGGCCAGTTGCTTGTTGCGGCGGAACTTCGCCTGCAGCCGGTCGAAGTAAAGGTAGACCACCGGGGTGGTGTACAGCGTCAGCAGCTGGCTCATCACCAGGCCGCCGGCGATGGTGATGCCGAGCGGCTGGCGCAGTTCCGCGCCGTCGCCGCGGGTCAGCACCAGCGGCAGCGCGCCGAACAACGCCGCCAGCGTGGTCATCATGATCGGCCGGAAACGCAGCAGGCTGGCCTGGAAAATCGCCTCGCGGGCGCTGATGCCGCCGTTGCGCTGCGCTTCGAGCGCGAAGTCGACCATCATGATGGCATTTTTCTTCACGATACCGATCAACAGCATGATGCCGATCAGCGCGATCAGGCTGAACGGTGCGCCGAACAGCTCGAGCGCCAGCAGCGCCCCCACGCCGGCGGAAGGCAGCGTGGAAAGGATGGTCAGCGGATGGATATAGCTCTCATACAGCACGCCGAGCACGATATACACCGTGGCGATCGCTGCCAGGATCAGGATGAGCTGCGACTTCAGGGTGTCCTGGAATACCTGGGCGGTGCCGGCGAACGCGCCGCGCACCGTGGACGGCACGCCGAGCTGAGTCATGGTGCGCTCTACCGCCGCGGTGGCGTCCGACAGGCTGCCGCCGTCCGGCAGGTTAAAGGAGATGGTCGAGGCGGCGGACAGCCCCTGATGGTTTACCGACAGCGGCGCGTTGGCCGGTCGCCAACTGGCGAAGTAGGAGAGCGGTATCGCCTTGCCTTCGTTGTTGATGATGAACATTTTGTCCAACGAGCTCACGTCCTGAGTGTAGGGCGGCGCCACTTCCATCACGACTTTGTATTGGTTGAGCGGTTGATAGATGGTCGAAATCTGTCGCTGGCCGAAGGCGTTGTTCAACAGGTTGTTGGCGTCGGACACCGAAATGCCGAGGCGCGCCATGGTTTCGCGATCGTAGACCAGATCCATCTCCGAGCCTTTATCCTGCTGATCCGAGTTGACGTCCGCCAGCTCGGGCAATGCGGCCAGCGCGATGCGGATCTTCGGCTCCCATTCGCGCAGCGCGGCGAGATCGTCCGCCAGCAGCGTATATTGGTAGCTGGCGTTGGCCTGCCGGCCGCCGACGCGGATATCCTGTACCGCCATCAGAAACAGGCTGGCGCCCGGTTCTTTGGCCAGGCGGGCACGCAGGCGGGCGATCACTTTCTGCGCGTCGTCGCTGCGTACCGACAGGGGTTTCAGTGAGATGAACATCGAACCGCTGTTGGTGCGCGAGCCGCCGGTAAAACCGGTGACGTTTTCCACGTCCGGATCTTCGCGCACGATTTTCATGAAGTCTTCCAGTTTGCCGCGCATCGCCTGGAACGAAATGCTTTGGTCGGCCTGGATAAAGCCCATCAGACGCCCGGTATCCTGTTCAGGGAAGAAGGTTTTCGGGATGCTGATATACAGCCAGACGTTGAGCGCAACGGTGGCGAGGAACACCGCCAGCACCCAGCGCGAGTGGCCGAGCACCCAGTTCAGCGAGCGTCCGTAACCCTGCTGCAGCGCCAGCAGCATTTTGCCGAAGCCGCGCGCGCGCCGCTGCGAACGCGCCGGCTGGTGGCGCAGCAAATAGGCACACATCATCGGCGTGAGCGTCAGCGAGACGATGAGCGACAGCCCGATCGATACCGACAGGGTGACGGCGAACTCGCGGAATAGCCGGCCGGGCAGGCCTTCCATCAGCAGCAGCGGGATAAACACCGCCACCAGCGAAACGCTCATCGACAGCACGGTGAAGCCGACTTCCCGCGCGCCCAGCAGCGCGGCGTTGATCGGTTTCATGCCGGCCTCGACGTGGCGGGAAATGTTTTCCAGCACCACGATGGCGTCGTCCACCACAAAGCCGGTGGCGATGGTCAGCGCCATCAGCGACAGGTTGTTGAGGCTGAAGCCGCACAGATACATGGCGGCGAACGAGCCGATCAGCGACACCGGCACGGCGACCGCCGGGATCAGCGTGGCGCGCCCGGAGCGCAGGAAGATGAACACCACCAGGATCACCAGCCCGATGGCGATCGCCAGCGACTGTTCCACCTCGGCCAGCGACGCGCGGATGGTTGGCGAACGATCCTGCGCGACGTTGAGTTGAATCGAGGCCGGGATATTCTCCTGCAGGGCGGGCAGCTCGGCGCGAATGCGTTCGACGGTTTCGATGATGTTGGCGTCCGGCGCGCGGCTGATGGCCAGAATGATCGCCGGTTTGGCGTCGGTCATCCCGGCGTTACGCACGTCTTGCACCGAGTCTTTGACCTCGGCCACGTCGGCTAAACGCACCGCCGAGCCGTTGTTGTAATGAATGATCAGCGGACGATAAGCATCGGCGGTTTTCAGCGCGTCGTTGGCCTGGATCTGCCAGCGCTGCTGCGGGTTTTCCACGGCGCCCTGCGGACGGCGCACGTTGGCGTTGGCGATGGCCTGCCGCACGCTGTCCAGCGACACGCCCTGATTGAACAGCGCCGAAGGGTTCAGCTCCACCCGCACCGCCGGCAGCGAGCTGCCGCCTACGGAAACGTCGCCGACGCCCTCGGTCTGGCTGATCTTCTGCGCCAGCTGGGTGGAGGCGAAATCGTAAAGCTGCCCCTGACTGTAGGTGTCCGAGGTCAGCGTCAGGATCATGATCGGCGCGTCGGAAGGGTTGACCTTACGGTAGCTGGGGCGGCTCGGCATGCCGGTCGGCAGCAGGCTTTGCGCGGCGTTGATCGCCGCCTGCACGTCGCGCGCGGCGCCGTTGATGTCGCGATCGAGATCGAACTGCAAAATGACGCGGGTACTGCCGAGCGAACTCATCGAGGTCATTTCGTTAACCCCGGCGATGCGGCCCAGCGCGCGCTCCAGCGGCGTCGCCACCGAGGACGCCATGGTTTCCGGCGAGGCGCCCGGCAGCGACGCGCTGATCGAAATCACCGGAAAATCCACCTGCGGCAGCGGCGACACCGGCAGCAGGCGAAAGCCGATCGCGCCGCTGATGGCGATGGCCAGCGTCAGCAGGGTGGTGGCCACCGGCCGGTGAATGAACAGGGCGAAGAATTTCACGGCAGCTCCTGCGTATCCAGCTGGCGATGCGTGTTGCGCGCCAGCTTGTCAAACAGCAGGTAGATCACCGGCGTGGTGAACAGCGTCAGGATCTGGCTCATGATCAAACCGCCGACCATACAGACGCCGAGCGGATGCCGCAGCTCAGCGCCGACGCCGGTGCTCAGCATCAGCGGCAACGCGCCGAGCAAGGCCGCCAGCGTGGTCATCAAGATCGGCCGGAAACGCAGCAGACAGGCCTGATAGATGGCGTCGCGCGGCGATAAACCCTGCTCGCGTTCCGCCGCCAGCGCGAAGTCGATCATCATGATGGCGTTCTTCTTCACAATGCCGATCAGCAGGATGATGCCGATGATGGCGATCACGTCCAGCTCGCTGCCGGCCAACATTAGCGCCAACAGGGCGCCGACCCCGGCGGTCGGCAGAGTGGAGAGGATGGTGACCGGATGAATGAAGCTTTCATACAGCACGCCCAGCACGATGTACATCGCCACCACCGCCGCCAAAATCAGCCACAGCGTGCTGCCGAGCGCCGCCTGGAAGGCCAGGGTCGCCCCCTGGAATTGGGTGGTGATGTCCCTTGGCATATTGAGATTTTTTTCCGCCTGGGTGACCGCGTCGACCGCCTCGCCGAGCGAGTAGCCGTCGGCGACGTTGAACGAAACGGTGGCCGACGGGAACTGGTCGAGATGGTTCACCGACAGCGGGCCGAAGCGCTCTTCGATTTTGGCGATGGCGCTCAGCGGCACCACGGCGCCGTCGTTGCCGCTCAGACGGATCTCATTGAGCGCCGCCAACCCCGGTGTCGCGCTGACGTCGTGCTCCAGCACCACGCGGTATTGGTTGGCCTGGGTGTAGATGGTGGAGATCAGGCGCTGGCCGAACGCGTTGTACAGCGCATTGTCCACGTCGCTCATGGTGACGCCGAGGCGGGAGGCCGAATCGCGATCGACGTTGACATAGGCCACCAGCCCCTGATCCTGCCAGTCGCTGGTGACGTCCGCCAGCTGCGGGGTTTGCTTCAGCTCATCCATCAGCTGCGGCACCCACAGGCTGAGATCGTCCAGCGACATCGCCTGCAGGGTGAACTGGTACTGGGTGCGGCTGACCTGGGTATCGATGGTCAGGTCCTGCACCGGTTGCAGATACAGCTTCACGCCGGGGAACTGCGCCGTTTGCTGCTGCAGGCGGCTGATGATCGCCGGAATGCGCTCGCTGCGTTCGCTCAGCGGCTTCAGGTTGATCTGCAGCCGGCCGCTGTTGAGCGTGGCGTTGCTGCCGTCGACGCCGACGAACGAGGTCAGGCTCTCCACCGCCGGATCTTTGAGGATCTGCGCCGCGACCTGCTGCTGGCGCTCGGCCATGTTGCTGAACGAGACGCTCTGCGGCGCCTCCAGCGTGCCCTGAATGATGCCGTTGTCCTGCACCGGGAAGAAACCTTTCGGGATCAGCAGGTACAGCAATACCGTCAGCGCCAGCGTGCCCACGGCCACGCCGAGCGTCAGCCAGGGATGGTTAAGCACCGTTTTCAGCCACTTGCCATATTGCGCGATCACCCGGTCGAAAAAGCGTTCGGAGGCGGCGGAAAAACGGTTCTGCTTGCGCAGCGATTCGTGGCTGAGCATGCGTGCGCACATCATCGGCGTCAGCGTCAGCGACACCACGGCGGAGATCAAAATTGCCACCGCCAGCGTGACGGCGAACTCGCGGAACAGGCGGCCGACGATGTCGCCCATGAACAGCAGCGGGATCAGCACCGCCACCAGCGAGAAGGTCAGAGAGATGATGGTGAAGCCGATCTCGCCGGCCCCTTTCAACGCGGCGTCGAGCGGTTTTTCCCCTTTCTCGATGTAGCGCGAGATGTTCTCGATCACCACGATGGCGTCGTCCACCACGAAGCCGGTGGCGATGGTCAGCGCCATCAGCGTCAGGTTGTTGATGGAGAAGCCAAGGAAGTACATGGCGGCGAAGGTGCCCACCAGCGACAGCGGCACCGCCACGCTGGGGATAATGGTCGCCGGCACGTTGCGCAGGAACACGTAGATCACCATCACCACCAGCGCGATCGCCAGCAGCAGCTCGAACTGCACGTCGCTGACCGAGGCGCGGATGGTGGTGGTGCGATCGGTCAACACCTTGACGTCGACTGACTTGGGCAGGCTTTTAATCAGCGTCGGCAGCATTTCGCGGATGCTGTCGGCGGTGGTGATGACGTTGACGCCGGGCTGGCGTTGGATGTTCAGCACGATCGCCTGTTGCTTGTTGGCCCAGGCCGCCAGTCGGGTATTTTCCGCCCCTTGTTCGATGGTGGCGATATCCTGCAGGCGGATCGCCGCGCCGTTCTGATAGGCGACGATCAGCTGGCGATAGTCGTCGGCAGATTTCATTTGGTCGTTGGCGGAGAGGGTGACCGATCGGGTCGGGCCGTCAAGGCTGCCTTTCGCCGAGTTGACGTTGGCGTTGCTGATGGCGGCGCGAATGGTTTCACTGTTCAGGCCATAGGCGGCGACCGCCGCCGCGTTCAATTTTACGCGCACTGCCGGGCGTTGGCCGCCGGCCAGCGTCACCAGGCCGACGCCGGTCACCTGAGAAATTTTTTGCGCCACGCGGGTTTCCACCATGTCTTCCACCTGCGTCATCGGCATGGCGGTGGAGGTCACGGCCAGCGTCAGGATCGGCGGATCGGCGGGGTTAACCTTGCTGTAGATCGGCGGGTAAGGCAAATCGGTCGGCAGCAGGTTGGTGGCGGAGTTGATCGCCGCCTGCACTTCCTGCTCCGCGACGTCGAGCGGCAGCGCCAACTGGAACTGCAGTGTGACCACCGAGGCGCCGCCGGAGCTTTGCGACGCCATTTGCTTCAGGCCGGACATCTGGCCGAACTGGCGTTCCAGCGGCGCGGTAATGGCGGAGGTCACCACGTCCGGGCTGGCGCCGGGGTACAGCGTCACCACCTGGATAGTGGGGTAATCCACCTCCGGCAGGGCGGACACCGGCAGCGCGCGATAACCGATAATCCCCGCCAGCAATATTGCCACCATCAGCAGCGTGGTGGCGACCGGACGCAGAATAAACAGGCGGGACGGACCGCCGCCGGCGTTGGGAGGCATCACCTGCATCAGGACTTCCTCTGAACGTCAGGTTCGCGCTTGGCGTTGGCCGCCGCCGGCGCTTCGCTCGGCGCGAGCACTTCCACCTGCATGCCTTCGGTCAGGCGATCGATGCCGTCGGTCACCACCCGATCGCCGGCGTTGAGACCGGCGCTGATCACCACCTGCCGGCTGTCCTGCACGCCGGCGGTGACCCGATGTTTGCTGACCTTGTTGTCTTCGCCGAGCGTCCAAACGAAGTTGCCCTCGTTGCCCATCTGCAGCGCAGCGGTCGGGATCACCACCGCATCGTGCAGGGTATCCACCTGCAGCTGCGCGTTGACGAACTGATTGGGGAACAGCGCGTCATCTTCGTTGGCGAAGCGCGCTTTCAGCTTGATGGTGCCGGTGGCGGTATCAATTTGGTTGTCCAGGCTCAGCAGCGAACCGGTCGTCAGCTTGTTCTGGTTGGTGCGATCCCAGGCTTCGACGCTCACCGGCCCGGCTTTTTGCGCCTTGAGCAGATCGGCGATGCTGCCTTCGGGCAGCGTGAACACCACGTCGATCGGGTGCGTCTGCGTGATCACCACCAGACCGGTAGTGCTGCCGCTGGTAACGTAGTTGCCGACGTCGACCAGTTTCAGGCCGACGCGGCCGTCGATTGGCGCAGTGATGCGGCTGTAGGTGATCTGCAGTTTGGCGCTGTCGACCGCGCCCTGATCGGCCTTGATCGCGCCTTCGGTCTGCTGCACCAGCGAGGCCTGCGTATCCAGCTCCTGACGGGACACCAGATTGGTTTTCACCAGCCGCTGATAGCGCGCCAAATCGCGTCGGGCGTTGGCCAGCGTGGCCTGATCTTTTGCCAACTGCCCCTGAGCCTGGGTCAACTGAACCTGGAATGGCCGGGGATCGATTTCCGCCAGCAGATCGCCGGCTTTGACCTGCTGGCCTTCGGTAAAGTGGATCGCCATCAGTTGGCCATCGACCCGGCTGGTGACGGTCACGGTATTGGCGGCGGTGGCGGTGCCCAAGCCGGAAAGATAGCGTGGCACCGTCTGTTGCGTGGCGGTCGCCGCTTGCACCGGCGACATCGGCGCGCCGCGTCTGCCGCCCGCCGCGCGGCCCGCTCCCGTTTTACCGGCGGCCTGGTGCGCGCCCGGCGTCGTCCCAGCGGTCGGTTGGGCGGCGCTGAAATGGCGCCAGGCCAGAACGGCGACGATGATCGCAATCGCCGCAACCAGCAGGCGCAGCAGCAGGGAACGACGTTGGGGTTTTGCATTCATGGTGGTGAAAATTCTCTCCAAAAGGCAGGGGCGCGGGCACTCATTGCCACAAAAATGACACTCCTTACAGGATACTAGTTTAGCCAGCGAAGACGGCATAAAAATGAAGGAAATATGGAGGAACCGTCAGCATTGTCTTAATAACTGGGTGATTTGCGCGTGCTATGTTTATAAGTGATTTATTCCGGCTTATAGCCAATACGTTTTAACGATTTCCTGTATTTGGCGCTAATAATTAACAGGCAAATCATTTAACCCATGGAGCCTTTGTGATGAGCAAGAAACAACTGGGTCGTTCAGGCATTCAGGTGCCGGCGTTAACCTTCGGTGGCAACGTGTTCGGCTGGACGGCGGATCAAGCGACCTCGTTCAGCCTGCTGGATGCGCTGGTGGACAATCAGCTCAACTTTATCGATACCGCCGACGTTTATTCCAGCTGGGCGCCGGGCAACCGGGGCGGCGAATCGGAAACCGTCATCGGCGAATGGCTGAAGAAGAGCGGCAAGCGCGACCAGGTGATCATCGCCACCAAGGTGGGCAAACCGATGGGCGAAGGCAAGCAGGGGCTGTCGCCGCGCTATATTCAGCAGGCGGTGGAGGACTCGCTGCGTCGCCTGCAAACCGATTATATCGATCTTTATCAGTCGCACGACGATGACCGCGATACGCCGCTGGAAGAGACGTTGGCGGCGTTCGATGCGCTGATCAAGGCCGGCAAGGTGCGGGCGATCGGCGCCTCCAACTATCAGGCGGATCGCCTGGAAGAAGCGCTGCGGGTGAGCGAGAGCAACGGATTGGCGCGCTACGAAACCCTGCAGCCGGAATATAACCTGTATGCGCGCGAAGGGTATGAAGCCGAGCTGGAAGGCGTGGCGCAGCGCCATGGCCTCGGGGTGATCAACTTCTTCGCGCTGGCCAGTGGTTTTCTGACCGGCAAATACCGCAGCAAAGCGGACGAGGGCAAAAGCCAGCGCGGCGATCGCATCGTCGAACGCTACCTGAACCCGCGCGGTTTCCGCATTCTGGCGGCGCTGGATCAGGTGGCGGGCAAACACGGCAGCTCCCCGGCGCAGGTTTCGCTGGCCTGGCTGATAGCGCGCCCGAGCATCACCGCGCCGATCGTCAGTGCGACCTCGTTGCCGCAGCTGGATGAGTTGGTCAGCGCCACCCGCCTGACGCTGGATGCGGACGACATTCAGGCGCTGAACGACGCCAGCGCCGAGTAGGGGGCGTTACCCGGCGGCGATTTTGCTCTATGCTGAAGGGGTTAACATGGCCCATTCAGGAACCCGCAATGTCTGGTGATATCATCAACGACCTCGCGACGCTGGAACAGCTGTACGGCAAACCCGCCGCGCCCTCGGTTTTTAAAGAAGTCAGCTATATTCACCCGGCGTACCGCCCGTTTATCGAGGCGGCGCCGTTTGCCGCGCTCTCGACGGTCGGGCCGGACGGCATGGATGTCTCTCCGCGCGGCGATCCGGCCGGTTTTATCCATATCGAAGACGAGAAAACCCTGCTGCTGCCGGACCGTCGCGGCAATAACCGCATCGACAGCCTGCGCAATATCCTGCACGACAACCGGGTGGCGCTGCTGTTGCTGATCCCCGGCATCGGCGAAACGCTGCGAATTAACGGGCGGGCGGAAATCGTGGTGGCGCCAGCGATGCTGCAGCGCTTCGTCCACCGCAACCAGCTGCCGCGTTCGGTGCTGCGCATTCGGGTGGAGGCGGTGTTCTTCCAGTGCAGCCGGGCGATCTTGCGTTCGGGATTGTGGGAAGAGGGCAGCCGCCTCGAACGTTCGGCGCTGCCCAGCCCCGGCCATATTTTGGCCGCGGTGAGCCAAACGCGCTTCGACGGTGAGGAGTACGACAGCGCGCTGCCGCAGCGGCTGAAGGATACGCTGTATTAATCGCCGTGGCGTTCGCGCCACATTTGCCGGTTCAGCCGATACAAGACGTGCTTTTGCAGCGGATGGCCCGTCGGCAGGCGCGGGTGCAGGAAGGTTTCGCCGTCAAACTGCATGCCGATGCGCGTCATCACCCGGCGCGACGGCTGGTTATTTTCGGCGGTGAAGGACACCACTTCCGGCAAGTGCAGCGTGTCGAAGGCGTACGCCAGCGCGGCGCGCGCCGCCTCAGCGGCGTAGCCGTTGCCCCAGTGAGCCGCCGCCAGCCGCCAGCCAATCTCCACGCAGGGGGCACAAGGCAGATCGTCGCCCGGCCGCGCCAGCCCGACAAAACCGATAAAAGGCGCGCCGCCTTTCACTTCCACCGCCCATAGCCCCCAGCTATGTTGTTGCATGAAGGCGCGGATGCGTTCGGCCTGCGCGTGGCTTTCCTCGGCCGTCATCGTCGCCGGGAAATAGCGCATCACCTGCGGATCGGCGTTAAGCGCGGCGAAGGCCGGCAGATCGTCGTCGCGCCAGGCGCGCAGCCGCAGCCTGGCGCTGTCGAGGGTAAGGATGGTTGACATGATGCATAGCCTCCAATGAACAAGGGCGCGGCGAGCCGCGCCCTTGGGCTGTCAACGGAACAGCGTTTGCGCCCAGCGCGCCAGCCCAGCGGTGACCGAGCCGAAGTCGTTACCGCCGACGATCGGAATGCCCGGCAGCTGCTGTTGCAGCGCGGCGCGCAGCAGGGGTGAGCGTGCGCTGCCGCCGGTCAGGTAGATCACCTGCGGCGCGGTCTGGCTGCTGGCCAGCGCGGCGCTGACCTGCTCCTGAATGCGCATCAACGGCTGCGAAATGGCGTCGGCGAGCTGAGCCTGGCTGATGCTCTCCGCCAGATCGGCCTGCACGAAATTGAGCGGCGCGCTGATGGCCGTTTGGCCGGACAGGGCGATCTTACTCTCTTCGGCCGCCCGCACCAATCGGTAGCTCAGGCGCTGTTGGTACACTTTCAGCAGGCGTTTGACCTTTTCCGGCTCCGCCGCGTCGAGGATCAGATCGCGCAGGACGCGGCCGTTGGCGGCGCTGTAGAAGTCATTTTGCGCCGGCACGTCGTTGGTCGCCACCGCGTTCCAGTAAGGCAGCGCCGGCAGGGCGATGCCCTTCGCGGTTTCGCCGCCCAGGCCGAACAGCGGCATCAGCTGTTTGAAGGCCAGCATGATGTCCAGATCGTTACCGCCGACCCGGCAGCCGCTGTGGCCCAGCAGGCTCTGCTGGCGATCGGCGCGGTCGCGCCACTGCGGCCCCATCAGCAGCACCGAGCAGTCGGTGGTGCCGCCGCCGATGTCCACCACCAGCACGGTTTGTTCTTCGCTCAGCGTCGCCTCGAAGTCCAGCCCGGCCGCCACCGGCTCGAACTGGAATTCAATGGCTTTGAAACCGGCGCGTTCGGCGGCGCGCTGCAAAATGCCCTGCGCCTGCCGGTTGGCTTCGTCGCCGCCGATGCCCTGGAAGTTGATCGGCCGGCCGATCACCGCCTGATCGATGCCGGTCTGCAGCACGTTTTCCGCCTGGCGCTTGATGTGGAACATCATGGCGCACACCAGGTCTTCGAACAGCGCGATCTGCTGCGGTTTCAGGCCGTTGGCGCCGAGAAAGGACTTCGGCGAGCGCACGAAGTACACCTCTTCGGGATCTTCCATATAGTGCGCCAGCGCCTGTAGGCCGAACAGCACGCTGTCGCCGTTGACCGGAATGTCTTCTTCGCGGTTGTAACTGATGGCGCGGCGCAGCAGCTGCTGGTTTTCTTCGCTGCCGGTCGGCACCTGCCAATGGCGGTGCAGGCATTCGCTCACCGCTTCGCGGGTCGGCGCGCACAGCATCGAAGGCAGATACGGCTCGTTGTTTTCCAGCGTCAACAGCTCGGGGCCGTGGTCGCGCATCACTGCAACGGAACAGTTGGCTGTCCCGTAATCGAATCCAATAAACATCTCTTTTTTGTCCCCATGCCAATGAAGGGGGGCGACTTTACCCGAGACGGGGCCGGCGGGCAATGCGCCAATGCGCGAGTGTCGAAAAATTTAGCGGGCGCGGCGGCGGCGTGCTTAACTTAATGTCCGAATTCCGCACGTCAGCGCGTCAGGCGAGCCCCATAATGCAGAAAAAACCGAACCCGAGCGTTGCCATGAATACTCAACAGCAAGCGTTGTACGACGCGCTGCGCGCGCGTGACCGCAAATTCGACGGCCGTTTTTTCGTCGGCGTCTCTTCCACCGGCATCTATTGTCGCCCGGTGTGCAGCGCCCGCACGCCGAAGCGGGAAAACTGCACCTTTTATCCGAGCGCGGCGGCGGCTGAACTGGCGGGGTTTCGCCCCTGCCTCAAATGCCGACCGGAACTGGCCCCTGGCCTGGCGCTGATCGATCTGGGCAACCGCTATGCCCAGGTGGCGGTGCAGCTCATCGAGCAAGGCTATCTGTCCGAACACAGCTGCGAAGCGCTGGCGGCGCGGCTCGGCATTTCCGATCGCCACCTGCGGCGTATCTTCGCCGAGCAGTTTGGCGCTTCGCCGATCGATTACGCGCAGTCGCACCGGCTGCTGCAGGCCAAACGCCTGTTGGCGGATACCGACCTGCCGCTCAGCGAGGTGGCGTTCGCCGCCGGTTTCGGCAGCCTGCGGCGTTTCAACGAGCTGTTCAAGGCGCGCTACCGCCTGATCCCGTCGGCGCTGCGCAGCGGCGGCGCGCGTGGTGAACGGGCGGCCGCCAGCGGCCTGGTGTTCCACCTGGGCTATCGGCCGCCCTATGACTGGGATCGCATGCTGAACTTCTTGCAGGCGCGCGCCGTGCAGGGCGTAGAGCGGGTCGAGGGACGCCGCTACCTGCGCTCGATCGCCGTCAGCCAGGCCGGCACGGAGTATTGCGGCTGGGTCAGCGTACAGCCGGAAGAGGCGTGCAATCGGGTTCGGGTCGAGGTAGCGCCGACGCTCAGTCTGGTGACGACGGAGGTGTTGCGTCGTGTGCGTTTGCTGTTTGATCTGGACGCCGCACCGGATCGCATCAACGAGGCGCTGGGTTCGCTGGCGGCCGATGCGCCGGGATTGCGCCTACCGGGCTGCGTGAACAGTTTCGAGCAGGCGGCGCGTGCGGTGCTGGGCCAGTTGGTCAGCGTGAAAATGGCGGCGACCTTCGCCGGGCGGATGGCCGAACGCTGGGGGGAAGCCCTGGCAACGCCACATGAGGGCATCACCCATGTCTTCCCCACCGCAGCACGGGTGGCGCAGCTGCAGCCCGAAGAACTGCGCCCGCTCGGGGTGCAGGTGAAGCGCGCGGCGGCGCTGATCGAGATCGCCCGCGCGCTGGGCGAAGGACGGCTGCAGCTCGATAACGTGCTGGATATTGAACAGGGCATCAAGGCGCTGACCGCGCTGCCGGGCATCGGCAGCTGGACCGCCAGCTATATCGCCATGCGCGCCTGGTCGTGGCCGGACGTGTTCCTGGCCGGCGACTACTTGATCAAACAGCGTTTCCCCGGCATGACGCCGCGCCAGATCGAACGCTATGCCGAGCGTTGGCGCCCGTGGCGCTCCTACGCCACGTTGCACCTGTGGCATAACGACGGTTGGGCGCCGGAAGGGGAGGATTAAGGTTTCGGGCTAGCGGGGGCGTCGATCAGCTGCAGCAGGCGGCTCATGCCTTCACGCATCAGGAACGCCAGCAGCTTTTCCCGCTCGGCCGGCGTCAGATGGTAGTAATACTCGATCCAGACCCGAACCGGATCCTGGCGTTTGATGTCGTAGTCCGGGTGGTCGGCCTCGTGCAACGCCGAGAGGCTGCGCGCGCCGAACGGCAGGCTGTCGATATGGTATTCCAGCGCTTTACCCTGCACGCCGCTGCGGCGGCGGCTGACCCAGCCTTCGCGCCGGGCCATCAGATTGACCCCTTGCGGGGTCGAGGGCAACCCTGCTTTCCCCATCAGTTCCCTGGCGGAAAACCATTTCTTTTCCATAGTCCCTTATCCCTGAGCTATCACATGTCGAGGAAAATCAACGGATACGTCGATGTCCGCATGGGAGCTTCATATTACTTAATCGTTTAAGCTTCAGGTGTTATTTATATCACTAATCTCGTATGGGTTAACATAATGTGAAAGACGAGACGTGCGGCGGCGCCCGGGAGACGGCGCCGGCGAGGGAAGGCGTTAGCGGATGCCGAAGTAGCCGTCGCTGAGCAGAACCGCCAACGGCTGCTCCAGCGCCACCTGGTCGCCGTCTGCCAGATCGACGCCGACATCGCGCAGCGCCTGCAGCGTCACCGGCTGGTGGGCCGGCCCGGCGAGCGTCTGCGCCTTGATCCGATGCGCCGCGCCGTTGAGCATCGAGACCATCAGTTCATCCATCTGGTTGCAGTGCAGGTTGGTGATAAAGCGTTCATCGATGCGAATGATGTCTATCTTCTGATCGCCCAACTCATCGAAGGCATTGATGTTATGCCCAAAGCCGTTGACGATCAGTCGGCAGCCCAGCTGCTGCAGCTCGCGGAGAAATGCCCGGCACTGCGCGGCATGTTCCAGCACCGCAGCCTCATCGACGCTAAACAGCAGTGCCTGCGGCGGCAGCGAGGAGGCGCGCACCGTTTCCGTCAGCTCGCGCTGGAAGTCGGCGCTGAGCAGACTGTCGATAGCCAGCGGCAGCGCGAGCGACAGCCCCTTGCGCTTGATGTCGTCGGCGCACGATACCAGCAGCTGCGCCACCGCCCAGCGGTCGATATCCGGCATCAGGCCGTACAGCTGCGCGGCGGCGATGAACGCCTCGTGCGGCAGCGGCCGATCGTCCGGTGCCATCACCTGCAGCTTCACCTGGTGGAACGCGGCCGACAGCGGCGTCGCCGGCGGCGCGACCGCGTGGGTCAGCAGCCGCAGTTGCCCCTCGCTGATGATGGCCTGTACCTCCTGCGAGTTCAGCAATTCATGCTGCCGTTCCAGCAGCTGTTTTTGCCGCGTTTCGTATAGATAAACCTGGCCGCGCCCGTGGTGTTTGGCGGTGTAGCAGGCGATGTCGGCCTGCGCCAACAGTTCGCTGCTTTGGGCGTCGCCGCTGATGTGCGTGATGCCGGCGCTGGCGCCGACGCGGTAAATTTTTCCTTCCCAATAGAACGGATGCTGGCTGATTTGGTTGACCACCTGCTGTACCAGCGATTTGGCCTGTTCCAGCCGGCAGTCGAACAGGATCAGACCGAACTCGTCGCCACCCAACCGAGCCAGGCAGTCGCTATTGCGCAGCTGGTGGCGCATCAACTGAGCGATGTCGCGCAGCAAGGCATCGCCCGCCGCATGGCCGGCGGTGTCGTTCACCGCCTTGAACCGATCCAGATCGAGGAATACCAGCGAATGCGGCGGCGACGGTTCCCCGGTGGCGGCGATCGCCGCCTTCAGCTGCTTCTCGAAGCGGGTGCGGTTCGGCAACCCGGTCAGCGCGTCGTGTGAGGCGCTATAGCTGAGCTTTTTCATCAGTTCGCGCGAGGCGGTGACGTCCTGCAGCACCATGACCGCGCCCATGGTTTCGCCGTCGAGAGTTTTCAGCGGTGAGACCGACTGCTGCACGTCGAAATAACGCCCGTCGCGGCTGTGCAGCACCAGCGCATAGTCCGCCGGCCATTGCCGCGGGTATTGCGTGAGGTTTTCGATTTCCGGGCCGTCTTTGCCGTTGGTCAGGCGCACCACGCCGGCGACCGGCATGCCGAACGCCAGGTCGAGCGGCCAGCCGCACATTTGCTCGGCCACCGGGTTCATAAAGGTGATGCGCAGGTGGCCGTCGGTGGAGATCACCCCTTCGCCGATGGCGTCGAGAGTGATGTGCAGGCGCTCTTTTTCTTCGTGCAGCGCCTCGGCGAGGATCTTGAGCTCGGTCATGTCGATATTGGTGCCGATCATACGTAGCGGCCGGCCGTGGTCGTCGAGGATCACGTTGCCCTGGCCGCGAATATGGCGCAATTTGCCGGCGCGCGTGGTAATGCGAAATTCCATGATGAACGGCCGCGGCTGCGCCAGGATCTCGGCCAGTTCGCGATCGGTGCGCTCGCGATCTTCCGGCACCAGCAGGCTGCGCCACAGCGCCTGCGTCGGCGTTTGGTCGGGATTGAGATCGTAGAGTTCGAACATACGCTGATCCCAGGTGAAGTTTTCCTGGTTCATCACCCATTCCCAGATGCCGACGCCGCCCACCTGGTTGGCCAGCGTAATGCGCTCCACCAGCCGGTTGTTCTCCGCCTCGCTGCGTTTGAGGCCGCTGATGTCCTCGACCTGAGAGATGAAGTACAACGGCCGGCCTTCGCCGTCGCGCACCAGCGAGACCGCCAGCAGCGCCCAGACCGTCTGGCCGTCGCTGCGGATATAGCGCTTCTCTAGGGTGTAGCTGCTGATATGGCCGTCGAGCAGTTCGTGCAGTTGGGATAGGTCGGCGTTCAGATCGTCCGGGTGGGTGATCTCTTGAAAGGTCAGGCGATAAAGTCTTTCGGGCGGATAGCCGAGCAGTTTGCACAGCGCCTGATTGACCTGCAGCCATTTGCCCTCCGGCGACACCAGCGCCATGCCGATGGCGGAATACTCCAGCGCGCTGCGAAACCGGCTCTCGCTCTCGACGATGTGCTGTTTCTCCACCCGGAAGGTGTGCATCACCATCGCCATGGCGTGCGCCGGGATCAGGATCAGCAGCATCGGCAAGTACAGGCCGAGCTCACCGAAGACGTGTGCAGAGGCCTGCAGGTGCAGCACGCCCAGCGAGATCAGCACCGTGATCAACAGCAGGGTGCAGAAACAGACGGCGAAGGTTTCGAAGCGCGACAGGGCGATAGCCGCCCACAGCAGCGGCAGGATGACGAAGGTAAAGGGGAAGGGCAGATGCGTCAGCGCCAGATAGCTGAAGGCCAGCGATCCCATCAGGGTCAACAGCAGCGGATACGGATTCAGCCCAGCCAACAGGCGGCGGTGATAGGTGAGCCCGAGCGGCGCCAGCGACAGCACCCCTATCGCCTCAGCGATGAACCAGGTGCCGAACGATTGCCAAAACGTCTGGTCCGGCGTGGGGGTCAGTCCGGCGGCCAGCAGCGCGCTGAACAATGGGGTAAAGATCACCGCGCAGACCACGAAGCGCAGCCAACAGCCCAGATCGCTCAGCGGATCGATCGCCGGAAGCGTGCGGCGCAGCAGCAGGGCGCAAACCGCCGCTTCCAACAGGTTGATGGCGGCCAGCTTGACGGGAGTGGCGCTGACGCCGAACAGCAAGAAACTGGCGAGCACGATGCCGAGGCCGCTGGCCAGCAGCGGCAGGCCCCAGTGGCGCGGGGCGTGGCGGAACAGCACGGCGATCGCGGCGGCGGTCGGGAACCACAGCGGCGTGAAGTGATGAGCCTCACTGGATAACGACAGGCTCAGCAAGGCGAGCAAAAACGTCGCCAGCGCCACGAATAGGGAATGCGTCAGCACGACGCCTTTGTGTGTGCCGAACGTGTTCGGCGCGCTGATCTCCATAGGCACCCTTACCGATGGCCTCTGCCTGTGATTGAATTCATGACGTGAATGAATTAAGGCGATTTATTGGCAAAGGGTAGTACAGCGTGAGAGGAAAACCTACCGGGAGGACCGACTTTACTGCATTAGCGCAGGCCCGGCGACAGAATGACGAAAAAGCCGGCGCGGAGCCGGCTTTGAGCGTCTTACAGCAGGAACAGGGTGGCGAGGCCGAGGAAGATGAAAAAGCCGCCGGTGTCGGTCAGCGCGGTGATGAGCACGCTGGAGCCGACCGCCGGATCGCGGCCCAGTTTGAGCATGGTCATCGGGATCACCACGCCCATCAGCGCCGCCAGCAGCAGGTTGAGCAGCATCGCCAGCGTCATTACGCCGCCCATCGCCGCGTCGCCGTAAAGCAGCCAGGTGATCACGCCCATGATGCCGCCCCACACCACGCCGTTGATGATGGCGACGCCCAGCTCCCTCAACATCAGGCGCGAGATATTGCCGACTTCGATCTGGTGCAGCGCCAGCGCGCGCACGATCATGGTGATGGTCTGGTTGCCGGTGTTGCCGCCGATGCCGGCGACGATCGGCATCAGCGCCGCCAGCGCCACCAGCTGGGAAATGGTGTGTTCGAACAGGCCGATCACGCGGGAGGCGATGAATGCGGTGCAGAGGTTGATCGCCAGCCAGGCCCAGCGGGTCTTGACCGCCTTGCTGACCGGGGCGAACACGTCTTCTTCCGGGCTCAAACCGCCCATGCGGCGCAAATTGGTGTCGCTCTCTTCGTTGACGGCGTCGACGATCTCTTCGATGGTCAGGCGGCCCATCAGTTTGCCTTTGGCATCAACCACCGGGGCGCTGATCAGGTCATAACGTTCGAAGGCGCCGGCCGCATCATCGGCCTTGTCTTCGGGCTGAAAGGTGGCGGGATCGCTGTCCATCACGTCGCGCACCGGGATCTCCGGATCGTTCAGCAGCACCGCGGTCAGCGGCAGCTCGCCCAGCAGGGTGTTTTTGCGGTCGGTGACGAACAGTTTATCGGTGGCGTCGGGAATGGTTTTGCGCATGCGCAAAAAGCGGTGCACCGCGCCGAGCGTGACGTCCGGCCGCACCGTCACCAGTTCGAAATCCATCATCCAGCCGACGCTGTCTTTGGCGTATTGGCTCATCTCGCGCACCTGGGCGCGCTGCTCCGGCTCCAGCGAGGTCAGCAACCGGCCCATCAGGTTACGCGGCAGGTATTGCGCCAGGTAGGCCTGTTCGTCGACATCCAGCGTTTTGATCGCCTTGAGCAGGTCTTTGTCGCTCATTTCCTCGATCAGGCTGTCCCAGACCGGCTCGGCGACTTCCACCAGCGTCTGGCCGCGCTTGCTGTTGCCCACCAGCCGCCACAGCGCCATGCGTTCGTCCTGCGGCAGCGCTTCCAGCAGGTCCGCCAGGTCGGCGGCGTGCATGTCGTCCAGCAGGCCGGTAATTTCCGCCGTTTGGTTCAGCCGTTCGCTTTGGCTGAGGGCGTGTTCATCCCCCGGCCGGCCGAGAATGCCGTCGACCAATTCCTTATTGTTCAACAACAGAGTAAGAATGCGCTGGCGGTGTTCAGCGACTTTTTTGACGTTATGGGTTGCGGCTGACATGGTGTTCCTTAACGGGCGCTCGGCGTTCCTGACGCAGGCTCATTAAAAGATAGAGCATAGCGAGTGCCGGAGTCATTTTTATGAAACGGACGGGGCGCGGCGGTTATTCAGAGGTGGCGTCCTGTTGCGGCGCGCTGACTTCGGCGGCGTTTTGCGCAGCGGCCTGCTTTTTTTCCTGATGATGAGGCACCGCCACCACGGCGGCGTACAGCAGTCGGCCGACTAAAATGATAAAGCTGATAAACAACACTATCTTCGTCATCTGTCCGGTGGTTTTCTTGCGCATATATCACCCGGTATGCCGGTGTCCTGTGTTATTCGCTCGAGAATTTGTAACCGGATTTTAGGCGCTGATGACAAAAGTTGTCCATTTTTTTCCGGCGAGCGGCGCGCCGTATTAGGGTTTCGTTTAGGTTGGCGGAGCGGGGGCGGAAAGAAAAACCCCCTGGCTGGCAGGGGGCGAAGGATCAGGCGGAGCGCTGTTCGTCTTGCGAGCCTTCTTCGTCGATCAGCAGCTTCCAGCCGACGACGTCGTTCCAGTAGGCCTGCTCGCGCTCGAAGTCCAACTGCACCAGGTTGTTTTGCGCCAGGTAGCCGGCCGGGAAACGCAGCGTCCAGTGGTTGTCGTCGGTGGTCAGGCGCAGCGTTTCCGGCGTGGTGGTCGACTGACGCTGGTTGTTGAGCAGGGTGCTCAGACGCAGCAGCTGGATCAGCGGCAGGTAGTGTTTCTTCTTGAACAGGTTAAGGCGCGGCAGCTCTTCCAGCTTGATCGCCTTGCGGTGGAAGCGCACCAGCGCCGCCAGCAGCAGCTGCTGTTCCTGATTGAAGCCAGGCAGGTTGGAGTTTTGCAGAATGTAGGCCGAATGGCGGTGCATGCCGCTGTGGTTGATGCTCAGCCCCACCTCGTGCAGCATGGCGGCCCATTTCAGCAGGGCCTCCAGCTGCGGATGCGCCAGCTTGGTGTTTTGCGCCATCCACTGTGAGTAGAGCAACTCGGTGGTTTCCAGCACCCGTTTGGCCTGTTCGCGGTCGATGTTGTAGTGATCGGCCAGGCTCTTGGCGGTGCGGCTGCGGATGTCCTGGTGGCGGAAACGGCCTTCCATTTCATACAGCACGCCTTCGCGCAGCGCGCCGTCGGACAAGCGCAGATCGCGGATCGCCAGCGCGTCGAACACGCCGCACAGGATAGCCAACCCCGGCACGAACACCGATTGGCGGTCTTCCGACAGCCCCGGCAGGCTCAGCGAGCCGAAGCTTTTGAACTGCAGCACCTGTTCGGCGAGCATTTCCAGGCGTTCCAGGGTGATGAGACCGTCTTTTTCTCCCATCGCCACCAGCACTTCGTGGGCGGCCTTGATGGTACCCGAGGCGCCCAGCGCGTACTGCCAGCCCTGAATGCGGTACTGCCAGGCCAGCGTTTCCAGCTTCTGTGCCGCCGCCAGCCGAGCGCGGCGGAAGTTGTTTTTGCTGATCTCTCCGCCCGGGAAGAACAGCTGGGCGAAGCTGACGCAGCCCATGCGGCGGCTTTCCGCCAGCAGCGGCTCGAAGTCTTCGCCGATCACCAGCTCGGTGGAGCCGCCGCCGATGTCGATCACCAGCTTGCGGCCTTTCTCCGGCTGGGTGTGTTCCACGCCCATGAAGATCAGGCGCGCCTCTTCCTGGCCGGCGATGATTTCGATCGGGTAGGGGATCACTTTGGCGGCGCGCTTGAGGAATACTTCGGCGTTCACCGCCTGACGCAGGGTGTGGGTCCCGACGATGGTGACGTTATCCGCCGGGAAGCCCTGCAGCCGTTCGGCAAACAGCGCCAGGCAGGCCAGGCCGCGTTCTATCGCCTCTTCACTGAGTACGTTGTTGCTGTCCAATCCGTCGGCGAGATGTACCCGTTGTTTCAAACGGCCCAATACCTGTAAAGCGCCGTTGACGACGCGGGCGATCACCATGTGGAAGCTGTTCGACCCGAGGTCGATGGCGGCGATTTCCTGCGGTTTGTTCGATGCAGTGTTTTTTAGCGGCATAGTTGCTGGCCTACTGTCCTGGTTGTTCCAGAGCTTTTAAATACTCGTAAATAGCCACCTGGGCGCGCACTTTGCGGCGGTTGCCGCGCGGCACGTACTGGTTGCTCAGTTCTTTATCCACATAACGGGCCTTGACCGTATCGCTGAACAGGATCTCCAGAATGTCCAGAACGCGCTGTTTCAGCGCCGGATCCAGCAGCGATACCGCCACTTCGATACGGTAATCTATGTTGCGGGTCATCCAGTCGGCGGAGGACAGATACACCCGTTTGTCACCTTTATTGTCGAAAACGTAAACCCGATCGTGTTCCAAAAAGCGATCGACGATGCTGATCACCTGAATATTGTCGCTGATCCCCGGCAGGTTGGGAATCAGGGAACACATGCCCCGCACCAGCAGGCGGATCTTCACGCCGGCGCCGGACGCGGTATATAACCGATCTACCAGTCCTTTATCCACCAGATTATTTATTTTCAACATAATGCCGGCCTGTTCCCCGGCCTGCGCGTTGGCGATTTCGTTGTCGATCAGCTCATACAGCTTCAGGCGCGAGTTCTGCGGCGACACCATCAGGTTGTCGAAGGTGACCGGCCGGTAGGGGTTCTCGATAAAGTTGAATACCCGGCGCACCTCGTTGGTGATGCGTGAATCGGCGGTCAACAGCGAATAGTCGGTGTAGATGCGCGCGGTTTTTTCGTTAAAGTTGCCGGTGCCGATATGAGCATAGCGCACAATGTCATCGCCTTCACGGCGTGAAATCAGGAACAGCTTGGCGTGGATTTTCAGGCCCGGCGCGGAGAAGATCACGTGTACGCCGGCCTCGGTCAGGCGCTTCGCCCAGTGAATGTTGGCTTCTTCGTCGAAGCGCGCCTGCAGCTCGACCACCACCGTGACCTTCTTGCCGTTGTGCGCGGCGTGAATCATCGATTCGATGATGCGCGAATCTTTCGCCACTCGGTAGATGTTGATTTTGATCGCCAACACGCTCGGATCGAACGACGCCTGGCGCAGCAGCTCCAGCACGTGCTCGAAGGTGTGGTACGGGTAGTAGAGCAGCACGTCTTTTTCACGAATGGCGTCGAAGCCGTTGCGGAAACCGTCGAACCAGATGTGGCGCAGGCGCGGCAGCGGCTTGTTGACCAGATTGGCCTTGCCGACGTTCGGGAAACTGATGAAATCTTTGAAGTTGTGGTAGCGGCCACCGGCGATCACCGAATCGTAGTTGGAGATGCCCAGCTTGCCGCGCAGCAGTTCCACCATTTCGTTCGGCATGTCGCGCTGATAAACAAAGCGCACCGGCTCGGCGGTCAGGCGCTGTTTCAGGCTGGAGGACATCAGTTCCAGCAGGCTGGATTCCATTTCGGTGACCAGATCGTACTCCGCGTCGCGGGTCATTTTCATCGAATAGGCGTTGAGCGCATCGTAGTCGAAGAAGCCCTTGAAGATATCGTCTAGGCAGTAACGCAGAATGTTGTCCAGCAGGATCATCGGCTTACGGCGGCGCGGCGCTTCCGGCGGCAGATTGACGAAGCGCGGCACCTTGTCGGACGGGATCTCCAGCAGCGCATAGTCGGTGCGGGCGCCGCGGATGATCTCCACCGCCAGATAGGTGTAGTCGTCTTTCAGGAACTGCACCAGGTTGGTGTCGTGGTTGATCAGGATCGGCGTGATGTGCTGGCGCAGATGTTGTTTGAAATATTGCCGCAGCCAGATTTGCTGGTTCTCGGACACCTGGCGTTCGTTGATCAGGAAGATCTGGTTGCGGGCCATTTCCAGCAGCAGATCGTTGTACAGGCCGTCGAACTCCTGATCGGTTTTCAGCACCTTGGCCTGGATCTTTTTCAGCAGGTGGCGCGAGGAACCGGCGGAGCCTTGCTCTTCGCTGATCAGGATGCGCCGTTTGAGATCGGCGAAGCGGACTTTATAGAACTCGTCGAGGTTGTTGGAGTAAATGCCCAGAAAACGCATACGTTCAATCAGGGGATTGCTCTTATCTGCGGCTTCCTGCAACACGCGTTCATTAAAGGATAACCAGCTTAGTTCTTTTTCGATGTAGAGCTTTTCCTGACCCATTGCCACTCCAGTTCAAATTTAGAATAGGATCCGGGACGCAGCGCCCGGATGCCGCTCTAGTGTCCTTCATCATTATTGCGAGAGATTGACAGGAAAGTCCAACATATCCATTGCGTTGGCGCGCGGCGTTTTTCGGCGGCAATAAATTTTCCCCGCGGCGGGATGCTCGGCAGTAAAACGATCAGCATGAAATGACGGCTAGCAGGCTTATTCTTGGCGTTATAAAGCGTGTTTATGGTCATTTTTCAGCAATATATCAAATTCATATTGTCTGTTGGCAGTGTAAAAAACCTGGGTTGAGTCGGGTAACTTTGTCATGCAAACGTCATAAAACTGACATAAGATGCCCGGTTATCTTACGGCGTAAGCCCGATTACATCAGCGACAGCGAGACACATGACACAGACGACGGCCAATCAACATCCCCGAGATCGCATGCGCGGGCGCATCGACCGCGGCGTGCAGGCGGCAGTGACCGCCAGCGGGCTGATGGTGCTGATGACGTTGATGCTGATCTTCGTTTATCTGCTGTTTGCGGTGCTGCCGCTGTTCAAACCGCCCTCGCTTGGGCAGGCTCAGCCGCTGCCGATCGCGGTGTCGGCCCCGGCTCTGGCGCTGGGCATGGACGTGCAGCAGCGCGTGGGTTATCGCATCGACGCGCAGGGCGCGGGGCAATTTTATCGTCTGACGCCGGCGCCGAGCGGCCAGGCCCAGACGCCGCTGGTGCAGCAGACGCTGCTGGCCAAACCGGCGCTGCTCGCGCAGGCTGCCGGAGAGCGCGATCTGTTTGCGCTGGCGCAGGCCAACGGCCGGTTGGTGGTGGCACGCGCGGACTTCGCGACGGCGGAAAACGGCCGGCCGCAGTGGCAGTTCCCGCTTGGGCAACAGCCGTTGGCGCTGGATCCGCAGAACAAACCGCTGAAACTGCTGTCGTTGGCGGATGCGCATCGCGGGCAGTATCTGTTGGCCGGGGTGACCGACGATCGGCGCCTGGTGTTCGGTCGCTTCAGCCCCGACCGGCCGCCGCAGTTCAGCGAGCGTCCGCTGGAGCACGACGGGGAGCAACTGGTGCTGACGCCGGATGGCCGCCAGCTTTACCTGCTGACCGGCAACCGGCTGGCGCGTTATCAGATCGACGGCGCGCAGCTGCAGCTGCGTGAAACGCGTACCCTTGGCGAACACGCCCCGTATCAGATGACGGCGCTGCCCGGCGGTAGCGCGCTGCTGATCAAGGGCGCCGACGGCAATCTGCGCGAGTGGTTCGAGGTGGAAAAAGATCGGCGCTGGCGCCTGACGCCGGTGCAGCATTTCGATCACGGCGCCGACGGGCAGGAGCTGACGGTGGCTGAACCTTACCGCCGGGTGTTCGCCACCCTGCGGCCCGATGGCGGCTTCTCGTTATTTTCCGCCATTCAACCGCAGCCGCTGCTGAATACCCGTTTGGGTGCCGAGGTGCGGCAGATGGCGTTCGCGCCGCGCGGCGATGGTCTGCTGCTGGAGAGCGCGCAGGGCTGGCAGCGCTATGCGCTCGACAACTCGTATCCGGACGTCACCTGGCGTTCGCTGTGGGGCAAGGTGTGGTATGAGAACTACCCGCAGCCGGCCTACGTCTGGCAGTCCACCTCCGGCGAAGACAGCTACCAACCCAAATTCAGCCTGATGCCGGTGATCTTCGGCACCTTCAAGGCGGCGGCTTACGCGATGCTGTTCGCCATACCCTTGGCCTTGGCCGGCGCCATCTATACCGCTTACTTTATGACGGCGGGGCTACGGCGGGTGATCAAACCGGCTATCGAAGTGATGGGCGCGCTGCCGACGGTGGTGATCGGGCTGGTGGCCGGCATCTGGCTGGCGCCGATCATCGAGCAGTATCTGTTGGCGGTGCTGGCGTTGCCGCTGCTGCTGGCGGCGGCGGTGCTGCTGTGCGGCGCGTTGACCCATCGCTTTATGCCGCGCTGCCGGCCGGGCGTCGATCTGCTGTTGCTGTTACCGCTGCTGGCGTTGACGGTGTGGCTGGCGTTCAGCCTGGGGCCGTGGCTGGAGGTGGCGCTGTTCGGTGAGCCGCTGCATTTCTGGCTGGGGGATAATTATGACCAGCGTAATGCGCTGGTGGTGGGCGTGGCGATGGGCTTCGCGCTGGTGCCGATCATCTTCTCGCTGGCGGAGGACGCGCTGTTCAGCGTGCCGGCCACCCTGAGCCAGGGTTCTTTGGCGCTGGGCGCCACCCAATGGCAGACGGTGATCAAGGTGGTGCTGCCTTCCGCCAGCGCCGGCATTTTCTCCGCGCTGATGATCGGCTTTGGCCGCGCGGTGGGAGAAACCATGATCGTGCTGATGGCTACCGGCAACACGCCGATTATCGACGGCAGCCTGTTCCAGGGGCTGCGCGCGCTGGCGGCCAACATTGCCATTGAAATGCCGGAGGCGGTTTCCGGCAGCAGCCATTACCGCGTGCTGTTCCTGACTGCGCTGGTGCTGTTTGTCTTCACCTTCGTGTTCAACACGCTGGCGGAGGCGGTGCGCCTGCGGTTGCGTAAGCGTTACACGCCGAATCAGGAGGCGCCATGAAGAGCTGGGTGAAGAGTGGGTCGCCGTGGGTGTGGCTGACCGCCGGTTCGGTGGCCGTCAGCCTGTTGGCGCTGATCGGCATTCTGCTACTGCTGGCCGGGCAGGGGATGCGCTATTTCTGGCCGAGCCCGGTTTATCAGTTCGAACTGAATCAGAACGGCGCTGGGCCGGTGACGGTGATCGGTGAGTTGTACCAGCAACAAAGCATTTCCCGGCGCCAACTGGCCGAGGCGGGCGTCACGCCGCCGGGCGAGGCGCAGAACGTCGAACGTTATCTGATTAAGGTCGGCAACCGCGAACGCGAGGGGCAGGATTTCCGCACCTTGCTGGCCAGCGATATCCGCAGCCAAAGCACGCCGCGCAGCCTGCTGGTGCTGGAACGCGACAGCCACGGCACCGCTTACGGCTATCTGGCGGGGCTGCTGGAAGACGGGCAACCACTGACCGGCCGCAATCTGGGGCAGGCGTTGCAGCAGCGCCTGCCGCAAATCGCCGCGCTCTCGCGCCAGGCGCACGACATTCAATTCCGCGACATGGCGCGCATCAATCAGCAGTTTGACGCGCTGCGGCTGCGGGAAAAGCGCCTGCAGCGCGACGATAAGCTGGACGCCCGCGCACAGGACGCCATCAAGGCCGAACGGCTGGAGCTGCAGCGGCAGTATCAGCTGTTGTCCGAACGTCTGGCGGGGCTGAACCGCGATCGCCAGCGCGACGCGTTGCTGCTGCGCGACATGCACGGGCAGACGTTGACCATTCCGCTCAGCCAGGTGCGCGATGCCTGGTACCCGAACGCCATGAGCACCACCGAGAAGCTGACGCACTGGGGCGAGCAGGTGAAGAAGTTTCTCACCGACAGCCCGCGTGAGGCGAATACCGAAGGCGGGGTGTTCCCGGCCATTTTCGGTACGGTGTTGATGGTGATCCTGATGTCGATCGTGGTGATGCCGTTTGGCGTGATCGCGGCGCTGTATCTGCACGAATATGCCGGCAACAATCTGCTGACGCGGGTGATCCGCATCGCGGTGGTCAATCTGGCCGGCGTGCCCTCGATCGTCTACGGCGTCTTCGGCCTCGGCTTCTTCGTTTATATGATCGGCGGCACGCTCGATCAGCTGTTCTATCCTGAATCTTTACCCAACCCGACCTTCGGCACGCCCGGCGTGCTGTGGGCGGCGCTGACGCTGGCGCTGCTGACGTTGCCGGTGGTGATCGTCGCCACCGAGGAAGGGCTGTCGCGCATTCCCGCCTCGCTGCGGCAGGGCTCGATGGCGCTGGGCGCCAGCCGGGCCGAGACGCTGTGGCGCATCGTGCTGCCGATGGCGGCGCCGGCGATGATGACCGGCCTGATCCTGGCGGTGGCGCGCGCCGCCGGGGAGACCGCGCCGCTGATGCTGGTGGGGGTCGTGAAATCGGTGCCGGTGCTACCGGTGGACGAGATTTTCCCGTATCTGCACCTGGAGCGGAAGTTCATGCATTTGAGCTTCCAGATCTACGATATGGCATTCCAGAGCCCGAGCGTGGAGGCGGCGCGGCCGCTGGTGTTCGCCACCGCCTTCTTGCTGGTGACGATCGTGGTGAGTTTGAATCTGGCGGCGATGGGCATCCGCCATTCGTTGAGGGAGCGGTACCGAGCATGGTCGCAGTAACAATGACGCTATTTTTGGGGAGTGCGTAATGGGTTTGATGACGCCAGGCAGTTTGCCCCGGCTGGATGTCCAGCATCTCGACGATGAACAGACCGCACTGGCGGTCAACGGCCTGAACCTGTTTTATGGTGACAAACAGGTGCTGCACGATATTTCGCTGCGTATCCCGAAACATCGGGTGACGGCCCTGATCGGCCCTTCGGGCTGCGGCAAATCGACGCTGCTGCGCTGTTTCAATCGCATGAACGATCTGGTGGACAACTGCCGCATTGAGGGCGATCTGCAGCTGAACGGCGCGGCGATCTCCGGCGCGCAGATCGACGTGGCGGCGCTGCGGCGGCGGGTGGGCATGGTGTTCCAACGGCCGAACCCGTTCCCGAAATCGATCTATGAAAACGTGGTGTACGGCCTGCGGCTGCAGGGCGTGCGCGACCGGCGCTTGCTGGATGAAGCGGTGGAGCGTTCACTGCGCGCCGCCGCGTTGTGGCATGAGGTAAAAGACCGGCTGCGCGAAAATGCGTTCCGCTTGTCCAGCGGCCAGCAGCAGCGCCTGGTGATCGCGCGCGCCATCGCCATCGAGCCGGAAGTATTGCTGCTCGACGAGCCGACCTCGGCGCTCGATCCGATCTCCACGCTGACCATCGAAGAGCTGATTTCCGCGCTGAAACAGCGCTATAGCGTGGTGCTGGTGACGCACAACATGCAGCAAGCGGCGCGCGTCTCCGACTACACCGCCTTTATTCATCAGGGGCGGCTGGTGGAATACAACGACACCGACGCCATTTTCACGTCGCCGCGCCAGCGCCGCACCGAGGATTATATTACCGGGCGGTATGGGTGAGGCCGTTTGGGCTATGAACAAACGAAAGGCTGCACAACCGTGCAGCCTTTTGTCTATCAGGGGCGTCAGTAATTTTTACGAATGCGGATCGCTTCTTCTACCCACTCAGCCAAATTGTCTTTTATATGGTTATAGACATTGGTGCTGGTCGAATAAGGCGGATCATAGGCTTTGGCGATTGTGGAAAGCTTTGCGTCACCCAGCTTGATGTGATCCAACGGGTTTTTACCTTTCGTGGTTTGGTCGCCGGCGCTGTCTTTCAAATTATGTATATACACCACCAGCACGCCCATGCCTTTTTTCCAAGCCTCGCATATTTCGAAATTAATCCATTTGCGATCAGCGGTATCTTTACCGGCGAGAATCACGGCGCAGCTGCGATTGTCCAACTGGCCCTTGATCCAAGCGGCGATGGCGGCGTCACCGCCTTTTTTCACTTCCTCCCAATCGTTATCCGTGGCTGGCCGGTTACCTTCCAGCGAGCCCATTTCGCGTACCTGAGAAGCGCGCCAGTTGTCCGGCTCATAATGGAAACTGTAAAAACATTTTCTGGTCATCGGGGGTTATCCTTAGTAATGATATCGATAAGCGCCAACAGGCTTTTTTTCTTCTCCGCCAGGCTGCCCGGTTCGTTAAGCTGATCCAGCAGATTCATGGCGGCGGGGTTGCGGTAGTAGAGGGTTTCTTTCATCTCCTCCTTGATTTTTCGGTAGATCTCGGCAGATGCGCTGCCGGTACAACCGATAGGAATGCAGACGCAGCCTTGTTCCGTGGCGATCTGGAACTCTTTCAATAAACCGTCGGCCAGCACGTATTCGCCTTCGGCGTTGCGTTTGTTGCCGAACAAAAAGATTGCGATGCCGCTGAGCGAAATCATGTTCTGACGGTATTCGTGCCAAAGTGCCGGTAGGGTAATGCCGCCGCTGGCGAATTGGGGGAAAGGACGCAGCACCAGCTGGCTTTCGCTGATTTTTCCTTGGCTGTCGTAAATGGCTTCCAATGCGCCGTTGATCACCGCTGTGCCTACGCCCCAGCCGAAACCGTTGACGATGCGATACTGTTTGTGGATAAGCAGGCGCGCCAGGCGATGTATGAACTGGATGGACTCTTCACGGGTATAGGGCTGGTAGTTGTCGGCGCTGCCGGAGATAAACACCGTGCTTTTCTTGAACTGCGTTTCGATGGCATACAGCAGGTCAGTGATTTGCCGATAGTCATCCACCAACAGCGTTTGAATGCCGTAACGGCGCAGATCGTTAATCATCAAGCCTTGTTTGCGGCTGTTGTAATCGCAAGAAGCCTGATCCTCGCTGCCGCTGTCGCCGAGCTGGACGCGCCGCATGATGCAGTAGTGGTTTCTCTGCCCTTCGCCGTACTGTGCGTAAAGGCGGCTCAATACATATTGCAGGTTGGGGTCTTCAAAGCTGAAGCCGATAAACAGGAAGGTTTTGGCAGTCAGCTCCGCCATCAGCATGTTGATAAAAGGAAGGTGTGTACGGGAGTAAGTTTCGTATTGTTCGCGAGTGATAATCGCCTGGTTGGGATTTCTATAGTCACCATGCATTTTATATAAAACAACATCACGTTTATGAATGTTATTGGTCAGGCTTTCCGGCGTGGTTTTGACGTCGCAGACGCGATTATAACGGGCATAGGTTTTTTCAATCAGGTCGTCGTAATTAGTGGTCCAAAGTGACGCTATCGGTAATCTGGCGATAATCCGGTGGTTTTCTGTTTCTTCCGCCTGTTCAGCGAATTCTGTAATTATTTTCTGATTTATCTTATGTCTGTTGCCTTTTTCATTGAGGTGATATTGCGCCAGAGAAATAAGATCGCTCTCTTTTTCGATATCCAGCTCCAGTTCATAAGCGATATCGCCGATAAGCTCTTTCCAGCTAACGAAACCGGCGGGGATGGACAGTCCGGCGCCGGCAAACAGCGCAGCGCTGCCGGCTTTGATATCATTAACGTAATCTCGAATAAACAGTTCTATATCACGGTTAAACATGAGGCTATTCCCGATATTGTTTTTCTTTATTGGTTAGTTAATAACTATGTTTTTTATGAATTAATTATGCGAATAGAACGACCAAGATAAAATGGCGAGTTAACTTTGTAAACTCTGCTTGTTTGTTATTGTCGATATTGAATATGTTATTTTAATATTGAATTTATTTGCTTTTATTATTTGTTTTTTTAATTTTAATATTAATTAAATGCACTCTGGGTAATAAGACGCGGTAGTCGTGGCATATCTGCATTTTTTGTCACATTGTGACTTCGATTAAATAGAAGTGATTCTCATTATCGTTGATTTGCGGCGTAAATTGTATATACTTCGCTAAGGTATGTAAGTTAACGTAAATGGATGTGTTTAAATGTGTGCATGGAAGCTGAGGATTTGGCCTGTGCTCTTGGCGTTTTGCAGTTCTGCGTGGTGCGCGGAAATCACCAGCCCTGCTGACCGCGACAGCATTACCCAACAGCAGAAAACGTTGCTGGAGCAGGCGCAGCAGCAACGCGAGGCGCTGCAACATAACGTTGAACTGCCGGCGTTACCGCTGCCTGAGCCGGCCGCCGCAGGGGCGGTTTGCCAACCGGTGCGGCAGATCGTTTTTCAGGGCGCCGAACATCTTTCCTGGTCGGTAAAAGAAAGCCTGGTCCGCCCGTATCAGGGGCGCTGCCTGACGCTGGAGCACATCAACCGTCTGGTGCGCGAAACCACCAATGCTTATCTGCAACGCGGCTATGTCACTTCGCAGGCCTGGCTGCAGGAGCAGGATATCTCCCGTGGCGTGTTGGTCGTCAGCGCCAGCGAAGGGCGAATCGAGTCCATCACGCAGAATGGCGAGCAGACGCCGGCGCTGAAGATGGCATTTCCCGGCCTGGTCGGCGACGTATTGAATCTGCGCGATATCGAGCAGGGCATGGAGCAGCTCAACCGGCTGGCTTCGCAGCAGGTGACCATCGATATTCAACCTGGCGAGCAACCCGGCTTTTCCAACGTGGTTTTGCTGCGTGGCGCCACGCGCGCGCCGGTCTCTTTCTCTTTCGGCGCCGATAACAGCGGCCAGAAAAGCACCGGCACCGGGCAGATGAATGCCGGCGTGGTGCTGGACAACCCGCTGCGCCTGGCCGACCAGTGGTCGCTCTCCGCAGCGCGCAATAACGATTTCAGCCCGCATCATCGCAGCCGCAGCCTGAACGGCAGCGTCACCTTACCCTATGGCTATTGGCTGTTCAGCTACCAGTACGCCTGGAACGATTTTTTCCAGCAGGTGCCGTTCAACGGCGCCGCTTACCGCTATCAGGGCAACAACCAGACCCAGCGTTTGGGCGCCAACCGCACGTTGCTGCGGGATGGCAAACGTAAGCTGGCCGTCGATATCGGGCTGGCGCGGCGCACCACGGAAAACAAGCTGGCGGGGGAACGGTTGGGCGTCAGCAGCCCGACGCTCAGCATCGCCAGCCTGGGCCTTAATTACAGTGCGGTCACGGGCGGCGGCTATATGACGCTGAACCCGACGGTAAGCCGCGGGCTGCGCATGCTGGGGGCTACCGTCGACGATCCTGAGCGCAACGGGGCGCCGCGCAGCGAGTTCCGCAAGCTTGGCCTCAGCGCCAGCTATTTCTATCCGCTCGCGCCTTCTCTCTACTACCTGACCTCGGCCTACGCACAAACCAGCGCCGACAACCTGTATGCCGGCGAGCGCATTTCCATCGGCGGGCAATACTCGGTGCGCGGCTTCAAGGAGCAGTACCTGACCGGTAATCGCGGTGCGTACTGGCGCAATGAACTCAACTGGCAATGGCGGACGTTGCCGGGGCTGGGGGCGCTCTCTTTGACCGGTGCGTTAGACGCCGGCTGGCTGCAGGGGCGCGCCGGGCAGATAGACGGCGGTAGCGTCGTCGGTGCGGCGCTGGGCGCCACGCTAAGCGGCCGCTGGTTCAATCAGGCGGTCACCGTCGGTAAACCGTTGACGCACCCAGACAGCCTGCAACCGGATCGTTGGGTGGCCTACTGGCAAGCCACCGTCACGTTATAACGCCAGCACACAGCAGGAGCGCCTCGGCGTTCAAAACAACATCCTTTCGAAGGAATGAATATGGATAAGCTCAACCCTCCGTTGGCGCGGGGCGCCAGCTATTTGCTGATCTACCTGACGGCTTTCCAGCCGTTGCACCCGGCGTTTGCCGCCGGCATTACCGCCGCCAACGGCAATACGCAGGTGGTTATCAAGCCGGGCGACGTGCCGGTGGTGAATATTGCCACGCCGAACGGTGCAGGCATTTCGCACAACACCTATAAAGATTTCAACGTTGGGCCACAGGGCGCCGTGTTGAATAACGCCACGCACGGCGGCAAAACGCAGCTGGGCGTGGAAATCTACAGCGCGCAGGGCAACACCTACCTGAAGGGAAAACCGGCGGAGTTGATCATTAATGAGGTGATCGGCGGCAGTCGTTCTGAGCTACAGGGCAAGCTTGAGGTGTTCGGCAACAAGGCCAATGTGATGATCGCCAACCCGAATGGCATCACCTGCGACGGCTGCGGCTTTATCAACGCGCCGGGCGTGACGTTAACCACCGGTAAACCGCAGTTCGACAAGCAGGGCGCGCTGGAAGCGCTGGAGGTGAAAAAAGGCGGCGTCACCATCGGCGGTAAAGGGCTGGACGGCAGCGGCGCCGACTATGTCGATATCATCAGCCGTGCCACCGAGCTGAACGGCAAAATCAACGCGCAAAATCTGTCGCTGACCCAGGGCGCCAACCGCATCAGCTTCAAGGACGGCAGTATCAAACCGATCGCCGGTGAAGGCGCAAAACCTGTGCTGGCGGTGGATACCAAAGCGCTGGGCGGCATGTACGCCAACAAAATCCGCCTGGTGGCCAACGAGGATGGGGTGGGGGTGAACCTGAAAGACCTCACCAGCAAACAGCGGGATATTACGCTGAGCGTTAACGGTAACCTGGTGCTTAACGGCACCACGCACAGCAAGGGTGACCTCAATGTTAGCGCCAAGGGATTGCACATTACGCGGGGTGCTGTCGTGCAGGCGGACGGCAACGCCACGCTGGCAGCAACGACGCTGGTGAATGACGGGCAAACCAGCACCAGTGGCGATATGCGTATCTTTGGCGACCATATCCGCAACGCCGGGGAAAATGCCAAGCTGCACGCCAATAAAAATATGTGGATCCAAAAGGATGCGCAGGGCAACAAGGCTAAATCCGTCGAGAACCGTTCGGCGAAAATCCTGACCAACAACGGCGATTTGGTGATACGCACGGAGAGTTTGAACAATGTGAGGCAAGAGGTTCAAGCCGTTTGGAAAAGTACTCCCGGTAACTCCAAAGCGTTCAATAAATCCTTGGTGGGAAGTTATTACGACTCGCGGCAAGGTGTTGACGCTATTGTGCTGTTGGAACCTGAACTGAAGGACTTTGGCATCGGCAGTTGGTTTGGCGAAATTAACCTGTCGAAAGGCGACAAGGTTAATGTGGGGAAAGACGAGTATCTCCTGGTGAAATCACAGGCGCCGGGAGTGATAAATTCAGGCAACAACGCTTATATCAACGCGACAACGCTATGGAACGATCAGTCGAATATCAGCGCGGCCAAAGATCTGATCCTGACGGGGAATGATTTTACCGTAAAGAGCATTCAACTCGGTCAGAAAGATCGGTACTGGCGCCTGGGAACGAACACGTTTGGCGTTGGGGAGTTTGCCCGTGACGAAGATGCGCCTCCCGGAGATTGGGATCTGCTGTATGTTACGGAAAAAGCCCCTTATACCAAGCAGCAGGAGCTTGTTGTCTGGCAAGCAAAGGGGCAGCAACAATCATCGATTATCGCTGGCAATAATCTCACTGCGGATTTTAAAAATAAGATAGAAATCAGTACGCCGACGCCTCATGAAAATCAGCTGAATGAAGTGGTCACCTCCGGCAGACCTGAGTCGCTTAAGGCGCGGAATGTTCTGCTGCATGCCAAAAACATCGTCGGTACTGATGCGATTCGTGCCGACGGCAATATCACCGCGATTGCCGAAGATCGGATTGTTCTTGGGCAAGGCATTTTGGCCGCCGGAAAAGAGCTGTCTCTGACGGCAGTCAACGCTATCGACGCGTGGCAAAGTGAGCTGAAAGGGCAGGACGTCACGTTAAACGCCAAAAACGGTGAGATAAAAATACATTCCAGCGAGAAACCTCATTACTTCCGCCCTGACGGTTCTCGCTGGTTGGGCAGCCTTGAGGCTTCACGCGATTTGTCTCTCACGGCTGGCAGCACCATTACGTTGCTGAATACGCTGTTGGCGCCACAAAGCCGAAATATCGCCATGACGGCTAACGGCAGCATTGCAATCGTCAAAAACAGCGCGTTGTTGGAGGGGCCGCTATTGGGGGGGCCGGTTTCTCCGGCTAAGCGGCAAGAATATTTCAACCAGCTGTTGGCCAGTGGCCAAATGAGGGCAACGGGTTCGGTGCTGCTCAATAGCGGTGGCTATCTGGCGCTACGCGGCGCCAAGATTAATGCGGACAAGGACGTTACGCTGTTAGCCGCCCATAACGCCGATCTTAACTACCGTGAACTTGACGGCCGATTCAATACGCTTTTCCCTGTGTCCCGCACGCCTGAACTGGGTAGCCGGGTACACGCCGGCGGCAATTTACTGATTAACTCAGCCCGCGACATCGGCACCCAGGGCGGCGCGCTGTCCGCCAACGGCAACATCACGCTGTTGGCCGGGCAGAACCTATGGTTGTCGAACCTGGCCTATTCCGCCATTGATGCCGCCAACGACAACAACAAAGACGAGCGCCATGTGGTCACCGCCCTCAGCGCCGGGAAAAACCTGACCGCATCGGCGAACAACCAACTGCTGACTTACGGTGCCAGGCTGACTTCCGGCGCCAACATGACGCTGACCTCCGGCGGCGATATGCGCTTCGAGGCGGTGCAAAACCACACGTATCGCGAGGGCGGCAACGAGTTCACCGAAACCCGTGCCCAGCAAGGTACTGAGCTGAATGTCGGCGGCCTGATGACGGTGATTTCCGGCGGCAGCATTCTGTTCCAGGCGACCAAGCTGGTGGTTAAAGGATTAGGGGCGAACTGGAAATCACCGGTGGCGGTGACGGATTGGGGAAGTCGGATTGCGGCGGCGGAGCAGGCGGTGAATGCAGCGCAGCAACGTATCAACGATGCGGACAGTCGCAAAAGCCAGGCTCAAGGCCAACTTGCCATACTGCAAAATGCTTACAACGCGGCTGTAGCCGAAAGAGCTGAAGCCCAACGGCGATGGGATAACCCACCCAAGTTCCCATGTTGCGGATATACCGACGAACAGCACAATATTGAGTCGGAGATAGCGGCAAGATTGGTGAACGCAAAGCACGCAGTGCAACAGGCCAAGATTGCACTGGACTCGGCCAACAACACTATTAACCAGGCTGGCTCGCAGACAGTGCAGGCAACGCGCGAACGGGATGAGTCGCAGCAACGTCTCGTCGCCCTGCGCCAGGAAGCCCAAAGCAAAGGCATTGACGAAGCCAAACAAAAGGCCCAGGTCGACGCCCACAACCAGGCTGAAGCCATGCGCGCCGGCAATATGGATATCGCCGCCAAGGGTGGCTATCTCTACGCTCAGGCGATGGAGGAGTCCAGCCACTACGAGAAAACCGAGAAAAAACGCAAATGGTGGGGCAAGAAAACCGAGGTTAAGCAGACCCGCCATGACGTAACCAACAAGGTTACCGAGTTTACCGCCGCCGGCAATATCACGCTGATGAGCCGCGACGACAGCACCTATGAAGCCAGCAAAATCGCCGCCGGGCAAAACGCGCGCCTGACCAGCACGCATGGCCAGGTTAACTTCCGCGCGGTGAAAAACACCTCTTTCGAACAGACCGTCAGCAATTCGAAAGGCTTCTTTATCAAGCAGGCCAATAAAGGGTACGAAGACAATAAGTGGGTGCTGCCGAGCATTCATACCGGTGGTGCCTTGACCGTGGAAGCCGCCAAGGGCGTCAGCGCCGACGTGAAGGTGAAAAACGGGCAGGCGCTGCAAAGCGCCATCGACGCCCTGGGCAATACGCCGGGCACCACCTGGGTCAAAGATCTGAACAAGCGCAACGACGTGCAGTGGAGCAAGGTCAAAGACGCTTACGACAGCTGGGATTACAAGAGCCAGCACCTGAACCCGGCGGTGGCGGCGGTGATCGCCATTGCGGCCGCGGCGGTGACCGCAGGCAGTTCACTGGCGGCCACGGCGGCCTCCAGCGTTTCCGGCGCCGTGGGCGGCGGGGTGGTAACCAGCGGCGCGGTCACGGCCGGGATGTCTTCTCTGGCCTCCCAGGCGGCGGTCGCGCTGGTTGAGAATCAAGGCAACCTGTCGAAAACCCTGCAGGCGCTGGGCAGCAATGAAAACGTCAGGGCGACCGCCACGGCGATGGCGATCGGCGGCGCGCTCAACGGCTTCGACAGCGCGATGGGCTGGAGCAAGGATGCGGCGGGCAAACCGCTCAATCCAAATAACGTCAAACTGCCGCAGCTGAGCAACGGCGACTGGAGCAAAGTGGCGCAGCGGGTGGCCGGGCAATCGGTCATCAGCTCCAGCCTGAATACCGCCATCAATGGCGGCAGCTTCAAAGACAACCTGACCAATGCGCTGCTGGCGAACATCGGCAGCCAGGTGCAGGCCGAGGGCGCCAACCTGATTGGGGATAACGGTCAGGTTCTTGATATACCGGGCCGGGCCGTAAGCCATGCCGTTCTGGCGGGCATCAGCGCGGAAATCGGCAAGGGGAATGCCAAAGGCGCGGCGGCAGGGGCGCTGGCGGCGGAGCTGGCCGGGGTGATCATCAATGATAATCTGGTCAGAAGTGAAGGCTGGCAAGAGCGTCAGGCTCAAATCAGCCGCGTAGCGGGCGCCTTTGCAGGGGCCATCGTAACCGCCAAAGCCGCAGGTGCCACCAGCGGTGCAAATGCGGGTGAGTTTGTCGAGCGTTTCAATCGACAGCTGCACCAGGAAGAACTCAACGCCATTAAAGCGTTGGCTAAGGGCGACAAGGAAAAAGAAGCGCGTCTGATGGCCGCATCCTGCCGAAAAGTCGCCTGCACCACGCAGGAAGCGCTAAACTCAGATGAGCGCAAGCAGTTTGAAGCCCTGATGAATAAGTATCCGTCAACGCGGGATGAAGACGGCCTTATTGCCAACTACTGGGTACAAAAAGAGCGCCAGCGTTTCGGCAACTATCCGGCGTTTGCCGGTTATGACAGCGAAAAGTTATTCACGTATGATTTGGGCGACCAGATAACCGACGGCCAGCTGTTTGCTCGCAACCAGCAGATAGAACAAATCAGCAAGTTGACCGGTTGGTCGCCGGACTGGGTGAATGCCTCGGTGATGGCGGTTTCTATCGCCAGTACGTTTGCCGGTATGGGTAAAGCGAACGTCGGCAACCAGTATCTGTCATCCAAACTGGTAGGGCCAACCAGTGCCTGGAAAGGGTATCTGGTCAATGAGAAGACGGTTCAGCAGGCAGCAACGTTCAGGCAGCAGGTATTGGATGCCAGGGCACCGTTCTCACAAAAGATCAGGAAAGGTGGGAATGCCGCCGTAGCGCAAATTGATATCCCCGGTATGCCAAAGACACTTGCGGCGCACAGTGGGATCGATAAAGCAGAGAATAGTTTTATAGGAAAAGGTAGCGGCAATTTTAAATTTAAAACCATCAATAGCGGGGATGGTAAACCAATACCAAGAAATACAGACTCGGAATACAAAATTCTGGACAACCTGGCTGATAAGTTGGGTGGCAATGTGTCTATCAAAGGTAAAGTCACTATTTTCACTGAACGTGCTGCCTGTGAGAGCTGCTTGGGTGTTGTGGACCAATTTCAGAAAAAATACCCAGGGATTAAAGTGGATGTCCTTGATAATAACGATGTAATGCTAATTCCTAGGAGGTTGAAATAATGGATGATGAGCGTATGACTTACGGTGAAATAAGAGAAATGGTACTGGGGTGTTTCTATGATTGCTGTAGAAACATTCTTGACATTAACCAAAAAACGGGTGAAAAATCATCTTATGATGGTTTAGAAATTGGGTATGCAGCCTATCAATATGAAAATACTCCTTTTTCGCCAATAGAAAAGTTAATGTTCAAGGTTTTTCTCCTAATTTTAATGGCCGGAAGAGAACCGGGAGAGGTGGAAAATAACATTCGGAGTGTTATTAAACAGATTATAAATGAATATCCTCTGGGTGTTTTGACTGAAGATATCTCTGAAAAAGAAAAAAGCGATTTGCTTTATGATATGGAGTTGCTTGGATTGCTTGATAAGCCCGAGTAACCTTCCAGCTCCTAACAGTTTGAGACTAAGCACGTTTTTCTCATGCGGGGGGCTAGCCAAGGTAAAAAGTACCACTATAGATCAAGATTGACGGAAATCTAACGCCCATACGAACGGCTCTTCGGAGCCGTTTTCTCTTGATGTTGTATTCCATATAAACGCCGATAGGACGCGGCGGGCAAACCGCTCAATCCACGCAACGTCAAACTGCCGCAGCTGAGCAACGGGGACTGGAGCAAGGTGGCGCAGCGGGTGGCCGGGCAATCGGTCATCAACTCCAGCCTGAATACCGCCATCAATGGCGGCAGCTTCAAGGACAACCTGACCAATGCGCTGCTGGCGAACATCGGCAGCCAGGTGCAGGCCGAGGGCGCCAACCTGATTGGGGATAACGGTCAGGTTCTTGATATACCGGGCCGGGCCGTAAGCCATGCCGTTCTGGCGGGCATCAGCGCGGAAATCGGCAAGGGGAATGCCAAAGGCGCGGCGGCAGGGGCGCTGGCGGCGGAGCTGGCCGGGGTGATCATCAATGATAATCTGGTCAGAAGTGAAGGCTGGCAAGAGCGTCAGGCTCAAATCAGCCGCGTAGCGGGCGCCTTTGCAGGGGCCATCGTAACCGCCAAAGCCGCAGGTGCCACCAGCGGTGCAAATGCGGGTGAGTTTGTCGAGCGTTTCAATCGACAGCTGCACCAGGAAGAACTCAACGCCATTAAAGCGTTGGCTAAGGGCGACAAGGAAAAAGAAGCGCGTCTGATGGCCGCATCCTGCCGAAAAGTCGCCTGCACCACGCAGGAAGCGCTAAACTCAGATGAGCGCAAGCAGTTTGAAGCCCTGATGAATCAGTACCCGTCAACGCGGGATGAAGACGGCCTCATTGCCAACTACTGGGTACAAAAAGAGCGTCAGCGCTTCGGCAACTATCCGGCGTTTGCCGGCTATGACAGCGAAAAGTTATTCACGTATGATTTGGGAGATCAGATAACCGACGGCCAGCTGTTTGCACGCAACCAGCAGATAGAACAAATCAGCAAGTTGACCGGTTGGTCGCCGGACTGGGTGAATGCCTCGGTGATGGCGGTCTCTATCGCCAGTACGTTTGCCGGTATGGGTAAAGCAAACGTCGGCAACCAATACCTGTCATCCAAACTGGTAGGGCCAACCAGCGCCTGGAAAGGGTATCTGGTCAATGAGAAGACCGTTCAGCAGGCTGCTACATTCAAAAACCAGGTTACAGAACTGAGGGCCGGTTTGACATCAGCCCCGAAACGCAGTGGTAACGTTGCAGTGGCCAGTATTGATATATCTGGAATGCCAAAGACACTTGCAAGCCATAATCTCATAGACGTTGCAGGTAAGGGTTTTGTTGGGATGGGAAAAGAAAATTTTAAATATGAGACTATTCTTACTGATGATGGTAGACATGTAGCAAGAAATATAGACTCCGAATATAAAATATTGGATAACTTAGCCGATAGATTGGGTAAAAACTATTCCGCCAATGGCTCTGTTACTATTTTCACCGAAAAGCCTGCCTGCGAAAGCTGTTTAGGCGTTGTTAAGCAGTTCGAAAGTAGATATCCAGGGGTGAAAATTGACGTTTTGGACAATAATGGTGTGCGTTTGATTCCAGGAAGAGGTAAATAACAATGAATGTGATGAGTTATGATGAAATAAGGAGTAGCTTTGCCTATTCAAGTTACGCTTATTGCAGAAATATACTTAACCTACTGAAACGTGATGGTAATCATTCTGTTTGTGCTACATCTGATCAGGCGTTTGCGTATGAGTCATTAGAAGGTTCGTTTGAAGAACCAATAGAATGCCTCATGCTTGAGCTAGTGACGCTCATCTTTATGGCTGGTAGATGTAGTGATCAAACAGTAAAGTTCCACACAGATATCATATTAAAAATATTATCGGAAAATGATTTATTCGAAATGCTTAAGGATGTAACTGAAGATGAAAAAAACGAAATTTTAAACGATCTTCGATTGCTTGGCTTGATCGATAAGCCTGAATAAAAGGATGCTCGTGTGGATTGATGTGTTTTGTCTATCGTCTGGATCCATGACAGCGGCTATGAAGATTGGATCTAACCCACACACAGAAACGGCTCTTCGGAGCCGTTTTCTCTTGATGTTGTATCCCATATAAACGCCGATAGGTCGCGGCGGGCAAACCGCTTAACCCGAACAACGTCAAACTGCCGCAGCTGAGCAACGGCGGCTGGAGCAAGGTGGCGCAGCGGGTGGCCGGGCAATCGGTCATCAGCTCCAGCCTGAATACCGCCATCAATGGCGGCAGCTTCAAAGACAACTTGACCAATGCGCTGCTGGCGAACATCGGCAGCCAGGTTCAGGCCGAGGGCGCCAACCTGATTGGGGATAACGGTCAGGTTCTCGATAAAAACAGTTGATGGACATCAATATGCACGTATAGGTGATCGTCTTTACTCTCAACATGCCGTTGACCGAATGTAAGCAACAAGCTTAGGCTCTTCGGCAGGAACCATTGGACCTGGAAAAACCGTTTCGTCCAATATAGTTGAGTATGTAATTAAAATAGGTGTTACTGAAACAAGCATATCTAATGATATTCAAAGGACAATTTATCGGGCTGGTGACATTGGTGTGGTTACTGAAAACCATGGTAACATAATAATCACAATCCTTCGCAGGAGTGAAAAATGAGTGGGTGGATTTATCCCGATGTAATTAAAAAGCTTAGTTTTTCCTGTGTGGCCTTTTTAGAAGGAAAACTACCTGTGGCTGAAATTCAATCAGAAATAAATAACGCAGGTGACAGTATTGTAGCGATAGAGGAAAAATGGTTACGACAGATGCTACTTGATGCGGAAAGCGACATTGAGCTTTTAATCTTCACTATTGACAATGAAAAATTGACAGCAGCTGTCAAACCTATCGTGCAGAATATTATCAAGGCAATAAGTTAGGACATGGATTAACCCCCTATTTCCGCAACATGCTATGCATCATAAAATAGGCACCTGATACCGTTTATGAAGGCTGTTGACCCACGTATGGAAACGGCTCTTCGGAGCCGTTTTCTGTTTTTAACGTCCCCGCCCCGAAACCCGCAACACTACCCCCACCAGCAGCAACGCAGCTCCCGAGGCATAGAGCGGGAACCAACGCGTCCACCAGAGTGAGGAAAACAGCGGGGTGCTATTGGGATCTGCGGAGGCGTAGCCGCTATAGGTATTCAGGCCGGCGGCGATGGCGAGCATCGCCAGGCCGATAAAAAGCAGCAGGTTTGAGACGGTTGTCATGGCATTTTTCCTTTGTAGAGGCAGAGGGTAATTCTTACTATTAATTATTGTTCGATTAATTATCTCGGGAAATATTATTTATTTTCGTATTCATCAGGCTATTTCCTGACGATAAAATAATATGCCTTAATACTAGCCGCTTATTTCCCAATAAAAAACCCGCCTGGGCGGGTTTTCTCTTTTTTCTCGCAAATTGTCACTTCACCAGCGGCTTATCATTGGGCGTTTTGAACTTCGCCAAGTATTGCGGCTGGAAGATGCACATGCGCAGCACGGTGCGGTATTCGCCGTTGACGAAGAACTCGTCGATCAGTTCGCCTTCCACGTTGAAGCCCAGCTTGCTGTAGATGTGGATCGCCTTCGGGTTCTCCTTATCGACGATCAGGTACAGCTTGTACAGGTTCAGCACCGAGAAACCGTAGTCCATCGCCAGACGGGCGGCGGTGCTGGCGTAGCCTTTGCCCTGGTGGGCAGGATCGATGATGATCTGGAACTCAGCGCGGCGGTGGATGTGATCGATCTCCACCAGCTCTACCAGGCCGACCTTGGCGCCTTCGTGCTCGATGATAAAGCGGCGCTCGCTCTGATCGTGGATGTGTTTGTCGTAGAGATCGGAAAGCTCGACAAAGGCTTCGTAGGGTTCTTCAAACCAATAGCGCATGACGCTGGCGTTGTTGTCCATCTGGTGGACGAACGACAGATCGTCCCGTTCCAATGGGCGTAACCTGACGCTGGCAGTGCTGGACATGTGGGCTCCTCTGTGCCGTGAAATTGTGCAAAGTATAACTTCACAGAATGGATGAAGGCGAAAAAAAACGGCGCCGCGTGGGCGCCGTTTAGGCAAGGTTCAGGCTGCGCGCATCAGTCGGCGGCGTGACCCTGCTCAGGCAGGCGTTCGCCGTCCAGCCAGGCGGCGCCATCGCGCATCGCCAGGCGACCGTCGACGAACCAGCTCACCACCAGCGGATAGATCGTGTGTTCCTGGGTTTGCACCCGTTCAACCACGTCATCCTCTCCGTCGTCAGCGAAAATCGGCACCTTGGCCTGTAAAATCACCGGGCCGCCGTCGAGCTGTTCGGTCACGAAGTGCACCGAGGTGCCGTGTTCGCTGTCGCCGTTGTCGATGGCCTGACGGTGGGTATGCAGACCCGGGTATTTCGGCAGCAGGGAAGGGTGGATGTTCAGCATGCGGCCGGCATAACGCTGCACGAACTGCGGGCTGAGGATGCGCATGTAGCCGGCCAGCACCACCAGATCGGGCTGGTGCTGGTCGATGGCGTCCGCCAACGCGGCGTCGAACGCCGTGCGATCGGCGTAGGCCTTGGCATCCAGCGCCTGGGCGGCGATGCCCGCCGCTTCGGCGCGTTGCAGGCCATAAGCCTGCGCCTTGTTGCTGAACACCGCCACGATTTCGGCGGCGATGCGGCCTTGCTGGCAGGCGTCAATCAGCGCCTGGAGATTGCTCCCCTGGCCGGAGACCAACACCACGATCTTTTTCATCAGTTGATGACCACTTGTTGTTCGTCGGAAGAGGCGGTCAGTTTACCGATTTTCCACGCTTTTTCACCTGCCGCGGTCAGCAGCGCGATGGCCGCTTCCACTTCGGCTTCCGGCAGGGCGATGACCATGCCTACGCCGCAGTTGAAGGTGCGGTACATTTCATGACGGCTGACGTTGCCGGCCTGCTGCAGCCAGGTGAACACTGCCGGCCACTGCCAGCTGGTTTCGTCGATCACCGCCTGCATGCCTTCCGGCAGCACGCGCGGAATGTTTTCCCAAAAGCCGCCGCCGGTGAGGTGAGCGATGGCGTGTACGTCCGCCTTCTCGATCAGCTCCAGCACGGACTTCACGTAAATTTTGGTCGGCGCCAGCAGGTGGTCGGCCAGCGGCTTGCCTTCCAGCTGAGTGGCGGTCGGATCGGTGTTGCTCACTTCCAGGATTTTGCGCACCAGCGAGTAGCCGTTGGAGTGTGGGCCGGAAGCGCCCAGGGCAATCAGCGCGTCGCCGGACTGCACTTTGCTGCCGTCGATGATCTCGGATTTTTCGACCACGCCGACGCAGAAACCGGCCACGTCGTAGTCTTCGCCGTGGTACATGCCCGGCATTTCAGCGGTTTCGCCGCCCACCAGCGCACAGCCAGACTGTTTGCAGCCCTCGGCGATGCCGGTGATCACGCTGGCCGCGGTGTCCACGTCCAGCTTGCCGGTCGCGTAGTAGTCGAGGAAGAACAGTGGCTCGGCGCCCTGAACCACCAGATCGTTGACGCACATCGCCACCAGATCGATGCCGATGGTGTCGTGGCGTTTCAGATCCATCGCCAGACGCAGCTTGGTGCCCACGCCGTCGGTACCGGAAACCAGCACCGGCTCGCGGTATTTCTGCGGCAACGCACACAGGGCGCCAAACCCGCCCAGACCGCCCATCACTTCCGGGCGACGGGTCTGTTTAACTACACCTTTGATGCGATCTACCAATGCGTTGCCTGCATCGATATCGACACCTGCGTCTTTATAGCTGAGAGAGGTTTTGTCGGTCACTGCGCGATTCCCCACGACGATTTGCGGTTTGAAAACTGTGCTTCCGATGTTGATTCCGGAATAAGGCGCGGCAATTCTAACAGCGCAGGCAAACGTTTGCGAGCGGCTTGTGAACCGGCTCCGCTTTTTCGTCATCTATACTGATATTCAAACTTTTGTTGATCCCGATCGGGCTATTGTGGGTGGCGCGGCGAAAAAAAGGAGGTATAATCCCGCGATTTTTTTGGCCGCAACCACCTTAATAGGAGAAAAATGATGAAGATCGTTGAGGTGAAACACCCGCTGGTAAAACACAAGCTTGGCCTGATGCGTGAAAATGACATCAGCACCAAACGCTTCCGTGAGCTGGCCTCAGAAGTGGGTAGTTTACTGACCTATGAAGCGACCGCCGATCTGGAGACGGAAAAAGTCACCATCGAAGGCTGGTGCGGGCCAGTTGAAGTGGATCAGATCAAAGGGAAAAAGATTACCGTAGTGCCAATCCTGCGCGCAGGTCTGGGCATGATGGAAGGGGTGCTGGAGCACGTGCCGAGCGCGCGCATTAGCGTGGTGGGCGTATACCGCGACGAAGAAACCCTGGAGCCGGTGCCGTACTTCCAGAAGCTGGTTTCCAACATCGAAGAGCGCATGGCGTTGGTCGTCGACCCGATGCTGGCCACCGGCGGTTCGATGATCGCCACTATCGATCTGCTGAAGAAAGCCGGCTGCCACAGCATCAAGGTGCTGGTCCTGGTCGCAGCGCCGGAAGGCATCGCCGCGCTGGAGAAAGCGCATCCGGACGTTGAGCTGTACACCGCCTCCATCGATCAGTGTCTGAACGACAAGGGCTACATCGTGCCTGGCCTGGGCGATGCGGGCGACAAGATATTTGGTACTAAGTAAACATTTGAGCCGACTTAACGAGTCGGCTTTTTTTTGACTAAAACCTATAAAACCAATAAACCGAGGAAAAGCACACATGACCCGTCGCGCCATCGGCGTCAGCGAGCGCCCGCCGCTGCTCCAGACCATTCCGCTCAGCTTCCAGCACCTGTTCGCCATGTTCGGCGCCACCGTGCTGGTGCCTATCCTGTTCAAGATCAACCCGGCGACCGTGCTGTTGTTCAACGGCATCGGCACGCTGCTGTATCTGTTCATCTGTAAAGGCAAGATCCCGGCCTACCTCGGCTCCAGCTTCGCGTTTATCTCGCCGGTGCTGCTGCTGTTGCCGCTCGGTTACGAAGTGGCGTTGGGCGGTTTCATCATGTGCGGCGTGCTGTTCTGCCTGGTGGCGCTGATCGTGAAAAAGGCCGGCACCGGCTGGCTGGACGTGATGTTCCCGCCGGCGGCGATGGGGGCGATCGTCGCCGTCATCGGGCTGGAGCTGGCGGGCGTAGCGGCCAACATGGCGGGGCTGCTGCCGGCGGAAGGCACCAGCGCCGACTCGACCACCATCACCATTTCGCTGGTGACGCTGGCGGTCACGGTGCTCGGTTCAGTGCTGTTCCGCGGCTTCCTGGCGATTATCCCGATCCTGATCGGCGTGCTGGTGGGCTATGCGCTGTCGTTCTTCATGGGCGTGGTGGATTTGACCCCGATCCGCGAGGCGCACTGGTTCGCGCTGCCGACCTTCTACACCCCGCGCTTTGAGTGGTTCGCCATCTTCACCATTCTGCCGGCGGCGCTGGTGGTGATCGCCGAGCACGTCGGCCACCTGGTGGTGACCGCCAACATCGTGAAAAAAGACCTGATCCGCGATCCGGGCCTGCACCGCTCGATGTTCGCAAACGGCATCTCGACGGTGTTCTCCGGCTTCTTCGGCTCCACGCCGAACACCACCTATGGCGAGAACATCGGCGTGATGGCCATCACCAAGGTCTACAGCACCTGGGTGATCGGCGGCGCGGCGGTGCTGGCGATCCTGTTGTCCTGCATCGGTAAGCTGGCGGCGGCGATCCAGGCGGTGCCGGTGCCGGTGATGGGCGGCGTTTCCCTGCTGCTGTACGGTGTGATCGGCGCTTCGGGCATTCGCGTGCTGATCGAGTCCAAAGTGGATTACAACAAAGCGCAAAACCTGATTTTAACCTCGGTGATCCTGATCATCGGCGTGAGCGGCGCCAAGGTGCACATCGGCGCGGCGGAGCTGAAAGGCATGGCGCTGGCGACCATCGTGGGGATCGGCCTGAGCCTGCTGTTCAAGGTCATCAGCTTGTTCCGCAAGGAAGAAGAGGTGCTTGACGCGCCGGACGAATCGGCGGAGCAGAAGTAACGAAAAGGGCAGCCCAGGGGCTGCCCTTTTGACTTATGGCATTCGCCTTAGCTGCGAATTTTGCGGTACACGAACAGCACCACGATGGCGCCGATAACCGCCACCACGAAGCTGCCGAAGTTGAAGCCGTCAACCTTGCCGTAGCCGAAGAAGGTGCTGATATAGCCGCCGACCACGGCGCCGATGATCCCCAGCACGACGGTCAGAATAAAGCCGCCGCCGTCTTTGCCGGGCATGATCCACTTAGCCAAAATACCGGCGATCAGGCCGAAGATAATCCAGGAAATAATCCCCATTTACTGCTCCTTTCTTTGGTGGCTGAGAATAGCTTACTGCTGGGTGGCCGGCTGAGTATTGCCGTTCACCGCCGCATCGGTCTCTTGTTTCAACTCTTGCGCTTTGTTTTCGGCGCTGTTCTTGATGGCTTCGGTCTTCGCCTTGGCCTGCTCGGTCAGATCGTTGGCGCCGTTGATGGCGTCGTTTTTGATGGCCTTGGCCTGATCCACCAACTGCTGGCTCTGTTTACCTGCGTCGTCTTTGATCGCGGCGGCTTTGGCCTTGGCGTCGTTGGTGATGGCGTCCGCCTGCTTGGCGGCGTCTTCTTTAATCGCCGAAGCTTTGTCTTTCAGCTGATCCGCCTGAGTGGCGGCCTCTTTTTTGATTTCATCCGCCGTCGCTTTCGCTTTGTCCGTCAGATCGTCCGCTTTTTTCTGGGCGGCGTCTTTCATCTGCTCGGCGCTGTCTTTGGCTTTATCCAGGTTGGCGTCAACCTTGGACGAGTCATCACAGCCGGCAACCAACAACCCGATAAAGGAGGCCAACAGCACTTTATTCCATACTTTCATCGTCTATATCCTTGCAGAAACCTTGTTGATGGTGATTGCATTTAGCCTACCTATACTAGGTCAGATTTTACTTAAATTACAAATTTAACCTGCGCAGGCATGGAGTTAGGGAATGATATCGGATAATTCTTGCCTCGACGGGTGCCGCAGCCGATCAAGCGGCGCTTAGGCATTGTTCACTATTGCGGCATAAGATCCTGCCGGTTCAACAGCGCCCGTTTTCTGTGTTAAACTGCCCACGTTTTTCTGCCAGTTTTGGTTGAGGTGCTTCTCTGAATACGCCGGCACAGCTTTCACTGCCACTTTATCTTCCCGATGATGAAACTTTCGCCAGTTTTTATCCGGGCGAGAACCCATCCCTATTAGCCGCGATCCAATCCGCCGTCCGTCAGGAACATGGCAGCTATATCTATTTCTGGTCGCGTGAAGGCGGCGGGCGCAGCCATCTGCTGCATGCGGCCTGCGCCGAGCTTTCGCAGAAAGGCGAAGCGGTGGGCTATGTGCCGCTCGACAAGCGCGCTTACTTCGTGCCTGAAGTGTTGGACGGCATGGAGCAGCTGGCGCTGGTCTGCATCGACAATATCGAATGCATCGCCGGCGACGAAGAGTGGGAGATGGCGATCTTCAACCTCTACAACCGCATCCTGGAAACCGGCCGCACCCGGTTGTTCATCACCGGGGATCGCCCGCCGCGTCAGCTGAACCTGCGTTTGCCGGATCTGGCTTCGCGCCTGGACTGGGGGCAGATCTACAAGCTGCAGCCGCTGTCGGACGAAGAGAAACTGCTGGCGCTGCAGCTGCGCGGCAAACTGCGCGGCTTCGAGCTGCCGGAAGACGTGGGCCGCTTCCTGTTGAAACGGCTGGATCGCGAGATGCGCACGCTGTTTATGACTCTCGATCAGCTCGATCGCGCCTCGATCACCGCCCAGCGCAAGCTGACCATCCCGTTCGTTAAAGAGATCCTGGGGCTGTAATAGCCTGAGTAAAAGAAAGGGCGCGACAGTCCGCGCCCGAATTCGAATCTATAAAATCTCCAGCACCTGCTCCGGCGGCCGGCCGATGCGCGCCTTGCTGCCTTTCACCACGATCGGGCGTTCGATCAGTTTCGGGTTCGCCGTCATCGCCGCCAGCAGCTGCTCTTCGCTCAAGCTGTCGTCCGCCAGCTTCAATTCCTTGTACAGATCTTCTTTCTTGCGCATCAGATCGCGCGCCGATGTGAAGCCCAGTTCTTTCAACAGTTTTTTCAGCTCATCGGCCGACGGGGGCGTTTCAAGATACAGCACCACCTTGGGCTCGACACCGTGCTGCTCCAGCAGCGCCAGGGTTTCACGGCTCTTGGAGCAGCGCGGGTTGTGGTAAATCGTGACGTTTTTCATGGCGTTCATTCCTTGTTGAATCAGCTGCGCTGGTATTGGCGGAAGCGCTGTTGCAGTTGGCGCAGCTGGTCGATGCGCGCATCGTAGCGCGCCTGTTTCAGGCTGCCGAGTTTTTGCAGCGAACTGGCATTGCTGAGCAGGCCGATAGCCTGATCGAGCCGGCCGTTCAGCGCCAGGCTTTCGGCACGGGCCGACAGCTCTTCATCGCGCAGCCCTTGTGCGGCGCTGGCCTGCGCCAGCAGATCCCAGCCGTTCGGATCGTCCGGATGGGCAAAGGTGTAGCGGTTCAGGATCTTCGACGCCTGCGCCGGCTGGTTGCCTTCGACATAGGCGTTGGCCAGGTTGAGCTGCAGCACCGGATTGTTGCTTTGGGCGGCGTTGGCCGCCTGCAGGCGGGCGATGGCCTGCGGCGCGCGTTTCTGGCCGAGATCGATGTCGGTCATCAGGTCGATCAGCCAGACGTTTTTCGCATCCTGCGCCAGCATCGGTTGAATGATATTGCGCGCGTCGTCGTATTTTTTCGCTTCATAGAACAGGATGGCGCGGCCGTATTTGGCGGCCGCCTGTTCGCGCACGTTGCCCTTGCTGAGCGAGCCGAGCAGTTCTTCGTTCAGGCCATAGCCTTCCGAACTGTACATGCCCAGTGCGCGCACTTTGGCCATCAGGTAATCCTGCGAGGACTGCACGATGTGTTTCGGCATCTGGTTGGCGCGGTTGCGTGCGTCGGAGAGGCGGCTGTCCGGCAACGGGTGCGTTAGCAGCATTTCCGGCGGTTTGGAGGCGTAGCGCGACTGATCCGAGAGTTTCTGCAGGAAGTCGGGCATCGCTTCCGGATCGAAACCGGCGCGCTGCAGCACCTGAATGCCGATGCGATCGGCTTCCTGTTCGTTCGATTGGGTAAAGCTGATCATGCCTTGCTGGGTGCCGGCCATGGTGCCGCTCAGCGCCGCCATGCCCATGGTCGGGTTGGCCATCGCCAGCAGGATGGAACCAAGCGCGCCCACCCAGGTCAACGGGGCGTTGCGCTGCTGATCTTCCATGGCGCGCGCCAGGTGGCGCTGGGTGACGTGCGAGATTTCGTGCGCTAGCACCGAAGCCAGCTGGCTTTCGTTGTCGCTGACGCGGAACAGGGCGGAATGCAGCACCACGTTGCCGCCGAAGAAGGCGAAGGCGTTGATTTCGTCGTTGCGCACCAGATAGAAATGGAACGGCGTGCGCACCGAATAGGCGCTGGCCACCAGCCGGTTGCCCAACTGATTGATGTATTGGATTAGCAGCGGATCGTTGATCAGCGGGGCGCTGGCGCGCAGTTGGCGCACGTAAAAATCGCCCATCGCCAGTTCTTGTCCGATGCTCAGGGTGCCGCCGGCGGAGGTGCCCATATCCGGCAACTGGTCCTGGCTTTCCGCCTGTGCTGGCGCCAGGGCGGTGGCGTTCAGCGTGCCGAGCAGCAGCACCGCTAACGCGGTTTTGGTCAACCGGTTGGTCATAGTCAGGCGTTTCCCTTAAATAATCATTTCTAAGACGTCAGCAGCAGACAAGAGTTCTTTATTCCCACGGCGCAATCCGCGTGAAAGTGCGGCGGCTCACAAACCGCGGCGGCGGTGCCCATCACATCATAGTCAGCCGTTGGCAACAAGGAAACGTTAGCCGGGCGCGAATCGGGCAAAAAAGTTTTATTTTTCATTTCGAAGGGCGTTTTCTGCGTCGCCGGTGGCCTGCATTGTCAATAAAACGCGGACAAAGTTGATCCGTGTTTTATTGACAAGATAAACGCAGACTCATATAGTCTGCGTTATTGAAGGTTCATTGACGGTTGAAAACGGACATATGGCGTACATCACAACCAGCGTTGAATATGGCATCCACTGCCTGCTGTGGCTGGTCGGCGATAACCAGCGGGCGCTCAGCAGCCGCGAACTCGCCGAGCTGCAAGGGATCTCACCCAGCTTTCTGGCCAAGATTTTCCCCAAGCTGGAAAAGGCGGGGATCGTCGCCGCCAGCGAAGGGGTGCGCGGCGGCTACCGGCTGGCCCGCCCGGCGGACGAGATCAGCTTTCTGGCGATCATCGACGCTATCGAGGGGCACAAGCCGCTGTTCGATTGCCAGGAGGTGCGCGGGCGCTGCGCGGTGTTCGATGACTCCCCGCCGGATTGGGCGGTCTCCGGCAAATGCGCTATCCATGCGGTGATGCTGCAGGCGGAGAAGGCGATGCGCGATGCGCTGGCGGCGCAGACTCTCGGCGCCGTCGCCGCCCGTTTTGGCCGCAAAGCGCCGCAAGGCTTCTTCGGCGAGGTCAACCTCTGGCTCGACGAGCGCATGACGGAACGCACCGCGCGCAGCGGCAAAACGGCGCGCGCCAAGACCTAACCACCGCCTTTCCTTAAAACGAAACACACTTTTTCCCGCCTCTTCGGAAGGGGCGGGCGGGCCTTCTGCACCCTGTTACGGGAGCGGGACGGCATCGTTCATCCGAAAAAACTGCGGGCAGCCTTGTCGCCCGGTTAACCCTGTATGAAGGAGTCATCCCATGACGCAGAAAATAGTGATTGCCGGTTCCGGTTTTGCCGGTTTTTGGGCCGCCGTGTCCGCCATGCGCGCCATTACCCTTGCCGGTAAGCATGACGATATCGAGGTGCTCATGGTTTCACCGACGCCAACCGTCACCATCCGGCCACGCCTGTACGAAGCCGTGTTGGAAAACATGAACCCGGACATTTCCGCGCAGCTCGCCGCCGTCGGTGTGCGCCACCTGGCCGGGATGGTAGAGCGTATCGATGCCGCTGCCAAAACGCTCACGGTGGCGCAGGCGACGGGGGAACCCCTTGAATTGGTGTACGACCGCTTGGTGTGGGCCACCGGCAGTCGGCTGTCCGTGCCTGCGGTGCCGGGCTTTGCCGAATACGGTTTCAACGTCGATACGTTGGAAAGCGCGCAGCGTCTGGATGCCCATATTAAAGCGCTGGTGGCCAAACCGTCGACGCCGGCGCGCAACACCGCCTTGGTGGTGGGGGCGGGGCTGACCGGCCTGGAGAGCGCGGCGGAGATGCCGCAACGGCTGCGCGATGCGCTGGGCAAAGACGAGAACGTGCGCGTGGTGATCGTCGATACCGCGCCGGAAGTGGGTGCCGGGATGGGGGCGGAGCCGGGGGCGGTGATACGCCAGGCATTGGCGGAGTGTGGCGTGGAAGCGCGGGCCGGCCTGCGCGTCTCGGCTATCGACGCTGAGGGAGTGATGCTGTCGAACGGTGAGCGCATCGCCGCCAACACGGTGATCCTGGCGGCGGGCGTGCGGGCGCACCCGCTGACCGAACAGATCCCCGGCGAGCGCGACGGCAGCGGCCGGGTGATCGGCGACGCCTTCCTGCGCGCGCCGGCGGCGGCGGGCATTTTCGTGACCGGCGATACGGTGAAGGCGGCGACCGACGATCTCGGTAACCACAACCTGATGACCTGCCAGCATGCGCTGAGCCTTGGGCGCGTGGCCGGCCACAATGCGGCGGCGGAACTGACGGGCTTGCCGATGCACCCTTACAGCCAGCCGAAGTATGTAACCTGTCTGGATCTGGGCCCCTGGGGCGCGCTGTATACCGAAGGCTGGGAGCGCCAGGTGCGCTTTACCCGTGAGGAAGGCAAAAAGATTAAGCAGGAGATCAACACGCAGTGGATTTACCCACCGGCGGCGGATCGCGAGGCGCTGTTTGCCGTCGCCAATCCGGATTTCGTGATTGTGCCTTAAAGAAAAGAGAAAACGGGAGCGGCAACGCTCCCGTCGTCATTGGCCCAGCGGCAGGAACGAGCGCTCCGGCACCACGGTTTTCATCACCAGCGTGGAGCTCAGGCGCTGCACGCCCGGCAGAGCGGAGAGCTTCTCGTCGTAAAGCTGCTGGAAGGCGGGCAGATCGCGGGCGATCACGTGCAGCAGATAGTCGGGATCGCCAAACAGCCGCTGTGCCTGCACCACCTGCGGAATGTCCACCATGGCGTTTTCGAAGGTTTCAACGGCGCGGCGATCGCCTTCGCGCATGGTGACGAACACCAGGGCGGAAAAGTTATAGCCCAGGCTGCCGGGGTCGAGCTGGGCGCGGTAACCCCTGATCACCCCGGACTCCTCTAATGCGCGCACCCGGCGGTGGCAGGGGGATACGCTTAATCCGATCCGCTCGGCCAGCTCGGTCACCGACAAACGGCCGTCAACCTGCAGTTCAGCAAGAATCTTGCGATCAATCTTATCCATTTGGAAAAATTTCCCCACTTATGCCGGTTTCAGGCAAGTAATTGAAAGCACATTTTAACGCCTTGAGGATATTCTTGCCATCTGTTGAACGGTTTTGACGGCCAGCACGGCAGGCGGAGGCCGTTCTTCTTCCAAGAGGAAAACGCAATGGTTCTTTGTTCGGAATGGCGCGGCGCGTTTGAGCGGGCGCCGGCATGACGCTCGCTCTGTTCGCCGCTTTTTGGGCGGTGTCGATTTTATTGGTGATCACGCCGGGTATGGATTGGGCCTATGTGATCTCGGCGGGCATTCGCGGCCGGGTGGTGGTGCCCGCCGTCGCCGGCTTGCTGTTCGGCCATCTGCTGATGATTGCGATTGTGGTGGCGGGCGTCGGCGCGCTGCTGGTCGGCAACCCGCTGGCGCTGACGGCGCTCACCCTGTTGGGGGCGGCTTATCTGTTGTGGATCGGTTTCAACATGCTGCTGCACCCGCCAGTGCCCGGCGCCGGTGAAGATCAGCGTTCCGATTCCTGGCTGCGCTGGGCCGGCAAGGGCGTGTGCGTCAGCGGCTTGAACCCCAAGGTGTTTCTGCTGTTTCTGGCGCTGCTGCCGCAGTTTACCGACGCCCGAGCCGAATGGTCGGTGCCGATGCAGATGCTGGCGTTGGGCGTCGTGCATTTGATCAGCTGCGGCCTGGTGTATCTGCTGGTGGGATTCGGTTCGCAGTCGGTGCTGCGCACGCGCCCGCAGGCTGCGAAGGTGGTGGGGCGCATCTCCGGCGCGGCGATGATCGTCATCGCCCTCGGGCTGCTGGCCGAGCAGGCGCTGAAATAGCGGCTCGAAAGGCCCGCTGGCGCGGGCCAGGCGGTATCAGGCTCTGACGGCGAGCAGCACCGATGAGGCTTTGATCAGGGCAATGGCGCGCGAACCGTTCTTCAGCGCCATCTCCTGCAGGCTTTCATTGGTGATCACCGACGTCAGCACAAAACCGGCATCCGCTTTGAGGTGTACGGTGCTGTTGACTGCGCCGTGCTCAACCGCAGTCACTTCCCCGGCAAACTGGTTGCGGGCGGAAAAACGCAAACCGCAATCCTCTGTCGCCAGGATCACCCACGGCGCTTTAATCAGCGCGACGGCCTCTTTGCCGACGCTTAACCCCAGCGACTGTTGGCTTTGTACCGTGACGATGGCCACCAGTTTTTCACCGCCCTGCAATGCGATCTCCACTTCGTCATTGACGGCGCCTTTGGCGACGGCGGACACGGTACCGGTGAATTGGTTACGGGCTGAAACGGGCATAGACTCTCCTTGAAAGGGGCAAACGGTAAAATTTTTCGCCAGCATGCACCCTAACCGCCGCGATTGCCAATACCGCGGGGAAAGAGTGTGAGCAGAGCGAGCTTACTTAAAAATTAACGCCGATAGATGTCCGGCCGGGCGATCTGCCAAACAAAATCGGGTCGGTTGATGGCGCTATACCCCACTTTTTCATAGAGCCAGGGGGCGGTGCTGGTGACCAGCATGACTCGCCGCAGCGTCGCCATCAACGGATGGGCCTGGCAACATTCCGCCAGCCACAAACCCAGTCCGCTTTTTTGATGCGTCTCCAACACGTACACGTCGCACAGATAGCCGAAAGTGGCGTAATCGGTGACCAGCCGGGCGAAACCGATTTGTCTGGTGCCGTGATACAAACCGAAGCACAGGCTGTGGGTGAGGGACTGGCGAACGGTCTCCTTATCAATGCCCTCCGCCCACGACGAACGGGTCAGAAATGCATGGATGGCATCGAGATCCAGCAGGGCGGGCTCGGTGCTGACGAGATAGTCCGCACGCCGCCACTCCCGTGGGGCAGGGGTTGTCATGAGGGGGCTTCTCCTGTTGTCTGCTTGTTTGCTGTTAAGTGTCTGTACGCAGGGTGAGGCAGTCTCTCGACGGTGTAAGGCGAGAGAATCATGCCCGCACCGCGATCGATAGCTGACGTATTGGCTTTGATAATACGAGATACCGCCATGACTTTTAGAGAGCGAAGGAAAATAATTACGCTTGATTGCGTAAATAATAATGAGTATGTTTCTCATTCTCTTTGTTGTTCGCGGGCGCATGAAGGAGTTATTAGCCTGCATTAGCGTGATAGTTGATTCACAGGGAAACACTGAGACGCGCGGTGGCGCTCATTTCTCGTTATGAGAAAGCTCAAAACTAAACTGCAGAGCCCCCGTTAACGCCGTTTTAAATGGTCAAGGATTTCCCCGATGAAAATGAAAATCTCTGTGCTCGCCCTGCTGACGGGTATGGCGCTAAGCGGCTGCGCGCCGCACCAAACCACTTCCTCTTCCCCTGCCGTGCAACCTCTCGCGCCAGCGGCGCAATCCGACAGCGTCGTCAAACGCCAACTGGCTTATGGTTTGTATGAAATGGCGCTGACGCCAGGGGGAGATGCGCTGTACGTCGCCAGCGCCGAAAGTTTTAAAGATGTGCAGGGCGGCGTGGTCTATAAGTTGGACGCCAATACTCTGAAAACCCTTGGCACAACGCATACCGATCTGAAAAATTTCGCCATGCAGGCCTCTGCGGATGGGAAAACCCTTTACGTCAGCAATTCGCTGGATGGCGGTATCAGCGCAATCGGCGCCGCCGATGGTAAGGTGAAAGGGCGTTTGCTGTTCAGCGAGCGCAATGAGAAAGGGTTACCGTATGGTGCGCGCCAAATTCTGGCTCACAACAACACGCTGTATGTGGGGGCGGTCGCCGATCCGGCGCAAATTTGGGTGGTTGACGCCGAATCGCTCAAGCTGAAAACGCGCATTAAAAATACCGGCAAATGGATGACCGGCCTGCATTACTCCGAACAGACCCAACGCGTGTATGCCGCCAATGGCAGCGGCGAGATCCTGGTGATCAACCCGCGTTCCAATCGCATCGAAAAACGCTGGAAACCGTTGGGAGACCAACCCGCACTGCTGCTCAATATGGCGGAGGACGAGGCTACCGGCCGTTTGTTCGTCACTGACAACTCCAAGGCGAAGACCACGCTGGTCTTGGATATTCACACCGGGAAGTTATTGAAGCGGCTTGATGTGGGCGACTCTTTGGCTGTCGTTTTCAATTCACGGCGCAACGAAATTTATATCTCGCAGCGTGAATCCGGCAATGTACTGAGCCTGGATGCGACGACCTATGCGGTGAAACAGCGCTGGGCGCTGCCGCCGAATCCAAACAGCTTGCTGTTGTCGGCAGACGGTCAGACATTGTTCGTTACTGTCAAACAACCGTTTAACAAAGATCATTCCACTCAGGGGCCGGACAGCGTGGTTCGCATCGCATTGAATAAATAAGCCCTATCGGCCCGGCAAAGGGCCATTTAACTTTTATCCTCATTCATGAGTGAATTATGCACAACACCAGTACAACGAATTCCCCTTTACGTAAAACGCTGTTGGCGCTGGCCATCGGCGCGATGAGCCAGGGAGCGCTGGCCGCAGACGGCGACGCCAAGAAAAACCGGGAGGACACCCTGGTCGTCCGGGCCGAAAAACACGCCGATTTCAACTCCGGCGGCAATGATTTGGTTCCCGCCTACCTGGATGGACAGGTTGCCCACGGCGGCCGCCTGGGGATGTTGGGAGAACAGAAAGCAATGGATGTTCCGTTCAACGTCATAGGATATACCGCGAAGCTGGTACAGGATCAGCAGGCGAAGACCATCGCCGACGTGGTCAGCAACGACGCGGGTGTGCAGGCGGTGCAGGGATACGGTAACTTCGCCGAAACCTATCGCATCCGCGGTTTCTCACTGGACGGTGACGACATGACGATGGGCGGGCTGCCGGGCGTGGTACCGCGTCAGGTGATGGATACCCAGATGCTGGAGCGGGTAGAGATCTTCAAAGGGGCGAACGCCTTGCTGAACGGCCTGGCTTCCAGCGGCGTTGGCGGCATGATCAATCTTGAACCGAAGCGGGCGGAAGAAACGCCGACCACTCAGATCGGCCTCGACTACACCTCCGATTCTCAGGTGGGCGGCAAGCTGGATCTGGGCCGCCGTTTCGGTGACGACAACCAGTTTGGCGCTCGCGTCAACCTGGTACACCGAGAGGGGGAAACGGCGGTTGAGGATGATAAGCGGCGCACTACGCTGGCATCGGTCGGGCTGGACTATCGCGGCGATCGTTTCCGTTCATCGTTGGACTTCGGTTATCAGAAAAAGACCTTCCATGGCGGAACGATGGGGGTCAACATCAGCGGCATCGATGTGGTACCCGCGGTGCCTGACACCCGTAAAAATTACAGTCAGAAGTGGGGCTACAGTGATATCGAGAACGAATTTGGCATGGCGAAAGCGGAATATGATTTAACCCGCGACTGGAAGGCCTATGCCGGATTGGGCGCGCAGCACGGCCATGAAACCGGCGTTTACAGCGCACCGAAGCTCATCAACGCCAACGGCGACGCCACGGTTGGGCGCCTGGACACCAATCGCATCATCGACGCTTTCAGCGGCATGGCGGGGCTTGAGGGCAAGTTCACGACCTGGGCGGTTTCGCACCGGGTCAACGTCGGCTATTCCGCGCAGATTAAACGCGACAAAACCGCGTGGCGCATGTCTGCCAACAATCCGACGACCAATATCTACGATAACCATGATGTCGCAATACCGGACAACGCCTATTTCGGCGGCAACTACAGCGATCCGCTGACCACGGCGCGCAACCGGACGCAGGGCTGGTTGTTCAGCGATACGCTGGGCTTTTTCGGCGACCGGGTGTTGTTAACGGCGGCCGCGCGTCATCAGAAAGTGGTGGTGCGTAATTACAGCAATGCCACCGGCCTGGAGGATACCGCCTCCCGTTATACGCAAAGCCGCTGGATGCCGACGTTCGGGCTGGTCTATAAGCCGTGGGAAACGGTGTCGCTTTATGCCAACCATACCGAGGCGTTGCAGCCTGGCGGCATTGCGCCGAAAGAGGCGGCTAACTTCGGGCAGAGTACCGGTATCGCCCGTTCCAAGCAAAATGAAGTGGGCGTGAAAGTTGATTTCGAACGCGTGGGTGGCTCGTTGGCGCTGTTTGAAATCAAAAAGCCGGCCACCATGATCGACAGCAACAACTACTACACCTTGAACGGCGAACAACGCAACCGCGGCGTGGAGTTGAATGTGTTCGGCGAACCGGCATTCGGCCTGCGCCTCAACGGCAGTGCTACCTGGCTTTCGCCCGAGTTGACCAAAACCCAGGGCGGTCGTAACGATGGCAAAGACGCGATCGGCGTAGCGCATTTCTACGCGGTGCTGGGAGCGGAGTACGACATCAAGCCGGTCGATGGCCTGACTGCAACGGCGAAAGTGCGGCATACCGGTTCGCAATATGCCGACTCCGCCAATACCAAAAAGCTCGATAGTTTCACGACCCTGGATCTCGGCCTTCGCTATCGCATGCGTTTGAATGAGGATCAAAATACGCTGGTATGGCGTGTGGGGTTGGACAACGTCACGAATGAGAAGTATTGGTCCGGCGTAGAAAGCAATGGCACTTACGTCTTCCAGGGACAGGCGAGGACGCTGAAAGCGTCGGTAACTTACGACTTCTAATCGAAACGGAAACGACGGCGGCCCACATGCGATGGGGCGCCGGCTCCTTCACCACCGGGGGGTGTTTTTCAGCATGACCGATGGGTGAGGACGCTGATCAAATCCAGCGCGTCGTCCGCCGCCGCGATTTCGCTTTCGCTGAGCGCCTGTCGTTCGATGAAACACTCGATAGCTTCCAACAGGGAGAAGACGCTGATTTCATCCCCTATCTTCACGACTTCGCAAACGCCACGCCCGATCGCCAGACAGATGGCTTCATCAAATTCACACGGTTTGCTGTTCATCTTTCCCCCTACGGCGTTTGGGATGATATCGGCCATGCTACCGGTTTTTTCCCGACGGCTGTCTGATGAAAATCCCATTTTTTCGTTGATGCTGACTGGCGCACGACCGCGGGCATTGGCGAAATTCTGATTTCCTCACCGTGGTCAAATTTCCCTTGTGACCACCGTGCCGGCGCGGTATTGTCGCCAAATGACGACAATACCGCCTCATTGTCCGCATAAAAAATTCATGACGTTATCATCCCTTCATCCCGCTGCCGTGCGGGATTTTTTTATGAGGTTTATCTCAAAGTGCGGATAACCTCGACGCGATCGCTTGCCATGCTCTGAGAATAATCCTAGCTTGAAATAGTCATTTAGGGTTAGCAATCCCTCATGACCTCCTTGTAACACTTGATGCACCAGAACGTTTTCTCCCCCGCTGCGGCGGGGGTTTTTAATGACGTGCATCAGAAAAGGCCGCAACGCAAGAACCGACAGAGTTCGTGACGATAACCAGTTTAAGTATCAGGGGACGGGACTATGAAAAATGATCTGGCGGCGGCGATCGCGATTGGCTGTGTGTTGTTGTTCGCATTGGCAGTCGGTTCGCCCCTTTCTATCGGTACCTCGCTGTAATCTTCCGCGGCCCCGTTCGGGGCCGCTCACCGAACCTGTCGCCGCGTCTGCGGATTTTTGCGCCGATCGCCTGCCCGCGCGATAAAATCAGCCAAATCGCTGTTGATGTATGGTGAACTTTGAGTACTCTGAGTGCTTTGCACACCTCGCGTGCGCCCGTTCTATCTATGCTTTAATCAGGCCCATCACAGGAATCGCCATGCCCGCCCGCCAAATCTCGAGGAGCCCGCTCTGATGCTGGAGATGTTATTACAGTGGTACCGCCGCCGCTTCACCGATCCGCAGGCTATCGCGCTGCTGGTGATCCTGGTCGCCGGGTTCCTCATTCTCTATTTTCTGCACGGCATTCTGACCCCGTTGCTGGTCGCCATCGTGCTGGCGTACCTGCTGGAGTGGCCGACCGCGCGCCTGCAGCGCATCGGCTGTTCGCGCACCTGGGCGGCGAGCATCATGCTGTTGGTGTTCGCGGGCGTTGCCATGCTGCTGGTGTTTGTCGTCGCGCCGACCGCTTGGCAGCAGGGCATCAATCTGATGAGCGATCTGCCGGGCATGCTCAACCAGTTCTATAACTTCGCCGCGACGCTGCCGAAGCGTTATCCAGCGCTGGTGGATGCCGGCATCATCGACATGATGGCGGAAAACCTGCGCAGCCGGCTGTCCGGCATGGGCGAATCGGTGGTGAAATTCTCGCTGGCGTCGCTGGTCGGCCTGCTGACGTTGGCTATCTACCTGATCCTGGTGCCGATGATGATGTTCTTCCTGCTGAAGGACAAAGATCAACTGTTGAACGCGGTGCGCCGCGTGCTGCCGCGCAATCGCGGCCTGGCGGGGCAGGTCTGGAACGAAATGAATCAGCAGATCACCAACTATATCCGCGGCAAGGTGCTGGAGATGGTGATTGTCGGTGTGGCGACCTACCTGGTGTTCGCCGTGCTGGACATGCGCTACTCGCTGCTGCTGGCGGTGCTGGTGGGCTTTTCGGTGCTGATCCCCTACATCGGCGCGGTGCTGGTCACCATACCGGTGGTGGTGGTGGCGCTGTTCCAGTGGGGCGTCGGCGCCGATTTCTGGACGCTGATCGTCGCCTATCTGGTGGTACAGGGGTTGGACGGCAACCTGTTGGTGCCCATTTTGTTCTCCGAAGCGGTCAACCTGCATCCGCTAGTGATTATCCTGGCGGTGATCGTGTTCGGCGGGATGTGGGGCTTTTGGGGCGTGTTTTTCGCCATACCGCTGGCGACGCTGGTGAAGGCGGTGATTCACGCCTGGCCCGATGAACTGCGGGTCGAGGTGGAAGACAAGGCCGGCTGACAGGGGAGAAACGAAGCGCAGCAGGCCGCTGCGCTTCGTGAGAATTACTGCTGCAGGTAGCTCAGAACGATGTCGTGGTGATTGGTGGTTTTGAAATCATCAAACACTTTTTCAATCTTGCCGTTGGCGTCGATCAGGAAGCTGATGCGGTGAATACCGTCGTAGGTCTTGCCCATGAAGGTTTTCTCGCCCCACACGCCAAACTGTTGCGATACCTGATGATCTTCATCAGACAACAGCGTGAAGTTGAGCAGCTCCTTTTCGGCGAAGCGCGACAGTTTTTCCGGTTTGTCGGTGCTGATGCCCAGCACTTCGACGCCGACCTTTTTCAATTCGTCCATGTTGTCCCGCAGGCCGCAGGCTTGCACGGTGCAGCCCGGCGTCATCGCCTTCGGATAGAAATAGACCAATACTCGCTGTCCCTGGAAGTCGGCCAAATTAATTTCCTCACCGTCCTGGTCAGGCAAACTAAATTTCGGCGCTGTGTCACCGGCTTTCAATGGGCTCATCACTACTCTCCATCTTTCTCATCATGCTGTGGATAGTTCACCACGCTAATACTGCCTTGCGCGTTCAATTCTGTACATAGGCGATGGAAGGCTTGCTCAATATTTGAGGCATCCCGATCGCCGGAGCTGTGGGCGGTGATTTGGATATACAGCTGCGGTGGCAGGTCGCCGTCCGCCGGCTGCGTGCGCGAGACCAGCTCGGCGATATTCATCTGGCTGGAGTCGAACAAATCGGTAAAGCGTTCGATGATATGTGGCGAGTCCTTGACTTCCACCTGCACCCATACCGTGGCCGGCATCGGCGGCCTTTCGTGCGAGTTTGTGCGCTTCATCACGATCAGCAGATCCAGCTCCGCGCCTTTTTGCGGCAGGGTGGATTCGATCAGGGTGATGGCGTTCCAGCTGCCGGACAGCAGCATGATGAACGTGAACTCCTCCCCCAGCATGGCCAGACGGCTATCTTCGATATTGCATCCGCAACTGCTGACGTGGCGGGTGATGGTATTGACGATTCCGGGGCGGTCGGCGCCGAGCGCGGTAATCACGAGATAGTGTTCGTCTGACTGAGGCAAAATAGCGCTTCCTGTCGTGCTTAATGGGGTTACCATGGTAAACATAAAAAAAACCGCCTGCCAAGCGCTTACAACGCGGTTGTGCGCTTGCTTTTGGATAGGCAGCAAAAGTACCATGAGTGACTTGTTTGTGGAGGGGACGGCCAATGTTTACGGGAAGTATTGTTGCACTGGTTACGCCGATGGACGACAAAGGTGCTGTCGATCGCGCGAGCCTGAAAAAATTGATCGATTATCATGTAGCCAGTGGCACCGCGGCGATCGTTTCCGTAGGGACCACCGGCGAGTCCGCAACGCTTGCCCATGACGAGCACGTTGACGTGGTGCTGCAGACGCTGGAGCTGGCCGACGGCCGCATCCCGGTGATCGCCGGCACTGGCGCCAACGCTACCGCCGAAGCCATCGCGCTCACCACCCGCTTCGCCAACACCGGCGTGGTGGGGTGTCTGACGGTGACGCCGTACTACAATAAGCCGACGCAGGAAGGGCTGTATCAGCACTTCAAGGCGATCGCCGAGAGCACCGAGCTGCCGCAGATCCTGTACAACGTGCCTTCGCGCACCGGTTGCGACATGCTGCCGCCGACCATCGCTCGGCTGGCGAAAATCAAGAATATTGTTGCTGTAAAAGAAGCGACGGGGAACTTAAGTCGCGTTAGTCAGATCCAAGTGCTGGTTGACGATGAAGATTTCATTTTGCTGAGCGGCGACGACGCCAGCGGACTGGACTTCATGCAACTGGGCGGCAAAGGGGTGATTTCCGTGACGGCCAACGTGGCCGCGCGCGAGATGGCGGAACTTTGCGCGCTGGCGGCGCAGGGCAAGTTTGCCGAAGCGCGCCGCTTAAATCAGCGCTTGATGCCGTTGCATCAGGATCTATTTGTAGAAGCAAACCCAATTCCGGTGAAGTGGGCCTGTAAGGCGTTGGGATTGATGGCAACCGATACGCTGCGTCTGCCGATGACGCCGTTGAGTGAAACCGCCCGCCCGGTGGTGGAGCGCGCGCTGAAAAGCGTCGGTTTGCTGTAACTCTAAGGGAAATTTGATGGCTTATTCATTGCAAAAGTCGACGGTAGCAAAAGTAGTGGGCATCTCTTTGGTGATGATGCTGGCAGCCTGCAGCAGCGATCAGCGCTACAAGCGCCAGGTCAGCGGCGACGAGGCCTACCTCGACGCGGCTCCGCTCAAGGCGCTGAACGCGCCGTCCGGCATGATCCTGCCGGTGCAGAGCGGCAACTATGACGTTCCCGCCACGAAGCTGCAAGGCAACGTCGGCAAGCAACTGGACATTCGTCCGCCGGTGCAGCCGTTGGCGCTGCTGAGCGGTTCACGTGCGCAATACGCCGGCGACAGCGGCACGCTGCTGCTGGAAAACAGCCCGCAGAACCAGAACCTGTGGTCGCGCGTCGTCAGCCTGCTGCAGGCGAAGAACATCGCGATCGCTTCCCGCCAGGACGCCGGTCAGACCCTGACCACCGACTGGGTGAAGTGGAACCGTCTGGACGAAGACAACCAGTACGAAGGCCGTTATCAGATCAGCGTGCAGCAGCAGGGCTACCAGCAGGCGCTGGTGGTGAAAAGCGTTGGCCTGCAGCAGCAGGGCAAGAGCGAGCAGGTGACCGACCAATCTGAGATTCAGCGCTACAACGGCATGATGATCAACACCCTGATCGAAGGCCTGGACAAGCAGGACAACCTGGCGAGCAGCCAGACCGCCAGCCGCTTCGGCGCACTGGACGTGCAGAGCGGCGCCGATGACACCGGCCTGCCGATGCTGGTCGTGCGTGGCCCGTACACCGTTGTGTGGGATCGCCTGCCGCCGGCGCTCGAAAAACTGGGGATGAAAGTGGGTGACCGCAGCCGTCCGCAGGGCACCGTCGCCGTGACCTACAAGTCCTTGAGCAGCAGCGATTGGGATGCGTTGGGCGTTAAGGATCCTGAACTGGCGGAAGGGGATTACAAGCTGCAGGTCGGCGATCTCAACAACCGCACCAGCCTGCAATTCATCGATCCGAAAGGCAAACCGCTCACCCAGTCGAAAAACGATGCACTGGTGGCGGCATTCCAGTCTGCCTTCAGTAAAACCAGCGTTAACTAATCAAAAAGGGGCCTCGGCCCCTTTTTGTTTTGTCTATACGGTATCGTTTGCGTCGCAGGTTTGGCACAATAGTGTCCGGCACGCCAAAGAATTCATTAGGTCAATTCTATACCCCCTAATTTCGGGCCGCGCTCGGGAGACAACGGGGATACATCACTGGAGTAAGTAAGATGCAAAAGCTAGCTGAGCTGTATCGCGGAAAGGCAAAAACCGTTTACACCACCGAGAATCCCGATCTGTTGGTGTTGGAGTTCCGCAACGATACGTCAGCACTGGATGGTCAGCGCATTGAGCAGTTCGATCGCAAAGGCATGGTGAACAACAAGTTCAACCATTTCATCATGAGCAAACTGGAAGAAGCCGGCATCCCGACCCAGATGGAGCGTCTGCTGTCCGACAACGAAGTGCTGGTGAAGAAGCTGGACATGGTGCCGGTGGAATGCGTGATCCGCAACCGCGCCGCCGGTTCGCTGGTGAAGCGTCTGGGCATCGAAGAAGGTCTGGTGCTGAACCCGCCGCTGTTCGATCTGTTCCTGAAAAACGACGCCATGCACGATCCGATGGTGAACGAATCCTACTGCGAAACCTTCGGCTGGGTGAGCAAGGAACATCTGGCGCGCATGCGTGAGCTGAGCTACCGCGCCAACGAGGTCTTGACCCAGCTGTTCGACGACGCCGGCCTGATCCTGGTCGACTTCAAGCTGGAGTTCGGCCTGTTCAACGGCGAAGTGGTGCTGGGCGATGAGTTTTCGCCGGACGGCAGCCGCCTGTGGGACAAAAACACCCTGGACAAGATGGACAAAGACCGTTTCCGTCAAAGCCTGGGCGGCCTGATCGAAGCCTACGAAGAAGTGGCGCGCCGCATCGGCGTGAAGCTCGACTAAGCGTTGGCACCGCCATTCGGGGCGATCCGGCCGGATCGTCCCGCTATTCTGCGTTTTTCCAGAAAATTTCTACATTTCCTCCGCGGCAGACCATTTATAATGATGGATGCGAGATGACTAAAACCTATCCCACTCAGGCTTGAAGCTGCCTTTGCGCTTACGATCGCGGTGCAACTTCAACGAGCAGGGGAAATATCTGGAGTGTATTTATGCGTTGGCAAGGGCGTCGGGAAAGTGACAATGTTGAGGATCGTCGCGGGCAATCTTCAGGTTTGGGCGGTGGTGGCGGCGGCTTCCGTGTGCCGCGCGGCAAGGGCGGCATTGTCATTCTGGTGGTGGTGCTGGTGGCCGGCTATTACGGTATCGATCTGTCGCCGCTATTGAACGGCGGTAACGTCGCACCGCAGGGTCAACAGCAGAGCGCCAACATCAGCCCGAAAGACGATGAATTGGCCAAATTTACCTCGGTGGTGCTGGCCTCAACCGAGGATAACTGGAAAGAGATTTTCCAGCGCATGGGCAAAACCTATCAACCGCCGAAGCTGGTGATGTATCGCGGCGTGACGCGCACCAGCTGCGGCACCGGTCAGGCGGCTATGGGGCCGTTCTACTGCCCGGGTGACAGAACGGTGTATATCGATTTGTCTTTCTACCAGGATATGAAAACCAAGCTGGGTGCCGGCGGTGATTTCGCCCAGGCCTATGTGGTGGCGCACGAAGTCGGCCACCACGTGCAGAACCTGTTGGGCATCGAGCCGAAGGTCCGCCAGATGCAGCAGGGCGCCAGCCAGGCGGAAGTAAACCGCCTGTCGGTGAAAATGGAGCTGCAGGCGGACTGCTTTGCCGGCGTGTGGGGCAAATACGCTGAGAAGCAGCAGATGCTGGAAGAGGGCGACCTGCAGGCGGCGCTGAACGCTGCACAGGCGATTGGCGACGATCGGTTGCAGCAGCAGAGCCAGGGCCGCGTTGTGCCGGACAGCTTCACTCACGGCACCTCGCAGCAGCGCTATACCTGGTTTAAACAGGGCTTCGACAGCGGCGATCCCAATACCTGCAACACCTTTGCATCCCGTTAACGCCTCAAGTGCCGGAGCCTGACTCCGGCATTTTTTTCGGATTGAGACACAGCGTTATGTTACAGGCAGCGCAACAACTTATGCGGCGGCAGGGCATCCGACGCCTGCTGGTGCTCAGCGGTGAACCTGACTGGTGCCGCGAACAGGCGCAGCGGCTGGCGGCTACGTTGCCAGGCGACTGGCCGTGGGTCGGGGAAAATCCGCCGCCCGGCGAGGTGGCTTTAGCAAGCGGCGCGATGCGCCAATTGCTGGGGCAGGAGCGGCTGCACGCGGTGTTCGACGCCGGTCACTCGCTGGACGTAGAGGCGCTGGCGGCGTTGAGTGGCGCCTTGCGCGCCGGCAGCTGGCTGCTGCTGTTGACGCCCCCCTGGCGACAATGGCCTCAGCAGCCGGACGGCGACAGCCTGCGCTGGAGCGATTGTCCGCAGCCGATCACCACGCCGCATTTCATTCATCATCTGCAGCAGCATCTGGCCGATGACAGCGAAGTGACGATCTGGCGGCAGGGAGAGCCCCTGACGCTGGCCGCGCTGCCGGCGCGTGAAGGGTGGCAGCCGCCGGATGGCCGCCCGACCGAGGAACAACAGGCGATCTTGACGGCGCTGCTGCAGGCCGAGTCCGGCGTGTGGGTGCTGACCGCCGCCCGTGGCCGCGGCAAATCGACGTTGGCGGGTATGCTGGTGGCGCAGTCGCCGCTGACCTGCTGGATCACCGGGCCGAGCCGCGCCGCCACTGAGGTGGCCGGGGAATGGGCGCAGGGGCGCGCGCAGTTTTGGGCGCCCGATGCCTTGCTGGCGCAGTGTCGTGAGGGTGACGTCAGCGCCGTGGGGTGGCTGCTGGTGGATGAGGCGGCGGCGATCCCCGCGCCACTGTTGCAGCAGTTGATCGGTTATTTTCCTCGCGTGCTGTTGACCACCACGGTGCAGGGCTATGAAGGCACCGGCCGCGGTTTTCTGCTGAAGTTTTGCGCCGGGCTGCCGTCCTATCAGGCGCTGAGCCTGCAACAGCCGATGCGTTGGGCACAGGGGGACGCGTTGGAACGGATAACGGACAATGCGCTGTTGTTCAACGAGCTGCCCGCCTGGCCGGCGGACGGCCAGGCGATCGATTACAGCCAGGCGGAGCAGCGTGAACTGTGCGCCGCTCCGCAGCGGCTGGCGCGTTTCTATGCTCTGCTGAGCAGCGCGCATTACCGCACCTCGCCGCTGGATTTGCGCAGGTTGATGGATGCGCCAGGCATGCATTTCGGGCTGGCGCAGGCCGAACAGGAAGTGGTGGGCGCCGTGTGGCTGGTGGACGAAGGCGGGTTGAGCGCCGAGTTGGCGCACGACGTGTGGGCCGGCCGCCGCCGACCGCGCGGCAACTTGGTGGCGCAGTCGCTGGCGGCGCATGGCGGCCAGTGGTGGGCGCCGACGCTGCATTCACGGCGCATTACCCGCATCGCGACGCTGCCGGCGTTGCGGCGGCAGGGTATCGCGCGTCAGCTGGTCGAGCGGCAACGCCGCCAGGCGCAGGGTCTGGACTTCCTGTCGGTCAGCTTCGGCTATACCGAGCCGCTGTGGCGCTTTTGGCAATCCTGCGGTTTCGAGCTGGTGCGCATCGGCAGCAAGCCGGAGGCCAGCAGCGGCTGCTATACCGCGATGGCTATCTTGCCCCTGAGCGAGCAAGGAGAGGCGCTGCGGCACGCGGCGCACAAGCATCTGGCGCGCGACTGGCCCTGGCTGCGGCAGCGTATTGAACTCGCGCTGGCGATCCCAGGCGACGACGGCGACACGCCGCTTGGCGAAGAGGACTGGCGCGAGCTGGCCGGATTCGCTTTCGCCCATCGGCCGCTGGAGGCCAGCCTGGGGGCATTGCAGCGTTTGCTGTTGGCCAGCAATTTGCCGCTGCCCGCGCTGCGCGGCCATCTGCAACGGCGACAATCCCCGGCGGCGTGCGCGGAGCAGGCGGGCGTAAGTGGCCAGAAAGCCTTGCTGCGGCACTGGCGGCACGAAACGGCGCAGGCGCTGGAACAGTTGAATGCGCAGCACTGCCGTTACTGGCGCGACTGGGCGCAGTCGTTGCAATAAATTGAATAACTCGCTCAATAAAACCCGATTTTCCCGATTTCTCAACGGCGTATAGTCACTGTCAGCGGTGCGGCGGCGACTGTCGCCGCACCAGGTTTGGTTACTATTAAGGAGTCATCGATGAAACATGAGCATTTCGTTGTCCAAACCCCGGCGACCCCGGCGGCGCAGCTGATCTTGCTGTTTCACGGTGTCGGCGACAACCCGGTGGCGATGGGGGAGATCGGCAGCTACTTCGCCAAAGACTTTCCTCAGGCACAGGTGGTGAGCATCGGTGGCCCCGAAGCGTTCGGCAACGGTGCAGGGCGCCAGTGGTTTTCGGTGCAGGACGTGACCGAAGAGAACCGCGCGGCCCGCATCGCAGACGTGATGCCGCAGTTTGTGGCGGTGGTGCGCCATTGGCAGCAGTTGAGCGGCGTAGGCTATGCCGGCACGGCGCTGGTGGGGTTCTCGCAGGGGGCGATCATGGCGCTGGAAGCGTTAAAAGCGGAAACCCGACTGGCCGGGCGCGTGGTCGCGTTCAGCGGGCGTTTCGCCCAGTTGCCTGAGCAGGCTTTCGGCGACAGCGTGGTGCATTTGATCCACGGTGAAGAGGACGCGGTGATCGCGGTGCAACACGCTCACGCGGCGGCGGAGGCGTTGCGGACCAACGGCGCCGATTTCACGCTGGACGTGGAGGAAAACGTCGGGCACGCAATCAACCAGGGCATGATGAACGCCGCGTTGGAAAGGCTGCATTATTATGTGCCGCAGCGCTACTGGGACGAAGCCTTGTCCGGCAAGCGCGGCGAGCTGATCGCCTTTCGCTAAAAATTCAGGGCGCCGATGAGCGCCCTGATGTCATTTCTTTTTCGGCCAGTCGTCTTCGTCATCCCACTGGGCATTGTTGTCGCGGTGCGGCGGTATCTCCGGCTTGTTGGCCAAATAGCTTTTAACGTCGACGCGGCGCAGTTCCTTGATGCCGCTGACGACCATCCCCACCAGAACCAGCAGGATAATCCACCAGTAATCAGCTAACCATTGCATAGCTACTCCTTTCCTTCACTGCGTATAAAACGCGAAAAAATCGAGGGCAGATGGCGTTCGAGCCATTCGGCACCGGCGACCTCCTTATCATGCCAGGCCGCCAGCAACAGCGCCGGGGTCAGCAAATATTCGGCCTCTTGTGCCAGCGGCCGGTAGCTCAGATGCCACGGCTCCACCGCCACGCCGCCGCAGTCTTCGGTAAAGGGGCGGTAGAAACCGAATTCGGCCATATGCGCCGTCAGCCACTGGTTGAGCGGCGCAAAGTAACCGCCGTCCTCATATTCCCACGGCTCCAGCTGCAGCTTTTGCCCTTCCGGCAACAGCGACGGATCGTACACGTCCAGATCGCTGCCCCAGTGATGGCGGCTGGCGCCCGGCAGGGCCGACCAGCGCAGGATCGCCTCACAGCGCTCGGCGGCCGATAGCGTCGCGACGTCGATCGGGCGGCTGTCCTTATCTAATACTGGCCGCTGGCCGCAGAATTTGCCATTCCAAATCGCCAACTGGCGGTCGAAATCGCGGAAGGTGCTGGCGGGCTGGAGATCGAATCCCGCCTCATGCGCCGCCTGCTGCATCGCCAGGAAGGCGTTGACCGCCTGCGGCTGCAGGCGGTGGTTCCCGCTCAGCGGCGCGAGGTGTTCGGTTGAGCGGCCGGTGAGCATCTCTGCGTTGATCATGCGACCAATTGCTCCATGATGCGTTGATACATGCGGCTCAGCAGCTGCAGATCCGCGGCGTTGACACATTCGTTGACCTTGTGGATGGTGGCGTTGACCGGCCCCAGTTCCACCACCTGCGCGCCCATCTGCGCGATGAAGCGGCCGTCGGAGGTGCCGCCGGTGGTCAGCAACTGCGGCGTCAATTCAGAATAGTGCTCGACCGCGTTGACCACCGCATCCACCAGCGCGCCGCGCGAGGTGAGGAACGGTTGACCGGACAGCCGCCATTCGATGCTGTAATTCAACTGATGGCGTTCCAGCAGCTCTTCCACGCGCTGCTTGATCATCGCGTCGGTCAGTTCGGTGCTGAAACGGAAGTTGAACTGCACGTAGAGATCGCCCGGGATCACGTTGTTGCTGCCGGTGCCGGCCTGCACGTTGGCGATCTGCATACTGGTCGGCGGGAAGAACTCGTTGCCGCGATCCCATTCGATCGCCACCAGTTCATTCAGTGCCGGCATGGCGCGGTGCACCGGATTGTCCGCCAGATGCGGATAGGCAACGTGCCCCTGTACGCCGTGGATATGCAGGTTGGCGGTGATGGAGCCACGACGGCCATTTTTCACCACGTCGCCGACGCGCTCGGTGCTGGACGGCTCGCCGACCAGGCAGTAATCCAGCCGCTCGTTGCGCGCCATCAGCGCTTCGACCACTTTAACCGTGCCGTGAGTGGCGCTGGCTTCTTCATCCGAAGTGATCAGGAATGCCAGACGGCCCCGGTGATTCGGGTTGGCGGCGACAAAGCGTTCCGCGGCCACCACCATCGCGGCCAATGAGCCTTTCATGTCCGCCGCGCCGCGGCCATAGAGCATGCCGTCACGGATTGCCGGTTCAAACGGCGGGTTGTCCCAGCGTTTTTCATCACCGGTCGGCACCACGTCGGTGTGCCCGGCAAACGCCAGGGTTTGCCCTTCACCGCGCCAGGCCCAGAAGTTTTGGGTATCTTCGAAGTCCATTGCTTCGACGGTGAAGCCGATCGCCTGCAGGCGATCGATCATCAGCTGCTGGCAGCCTTCGTCATTCGGGCTGAGGGAAGGGCGTTTGATCAACTGCTGGGCCAGTTCGATAACCGGGCAAGTCATACGGCAACCTCGGTGATAAATTGTTGGTAAGCGTCGGCGTTAAAACCGAGCAGGGCGTGGCCGTTGCCGTCGTCCAGCAGCGGACGTTTAATGATTGCCGGCTGCGCCAACATCAGTGCGATGGCGGCGTCGGCATTATCACAGGCATTGCGCTGCGCTTCATCCAGCTTGCGCCAGGTGGTGCCGCGGGTATTGAGCAGCGGCTCCCAACCCAGCTGCGCGACGAAACCGCGCAGTTGCTGTTCGGTCAGGCCGTCGGCGCGGTAGTCGTGAAAATGATAGGCTATGCCCTGATCTTCCAGCCAGCGGCGGGCTTTTTTGATGGTGTCGCAGTTTTTGATGCCGTACATCGTCAGCGTTGTCTGTTGCGGTTTATTTGCCATGGCGTAAAGCTACCTGTCTCGTCGAGTCGATACTGAGCGGCGGGCGCGGTCTTAGGCCTTCTCGCCGCCCGGCGATAGCAGAGATAATGCCAGTAAAGCGGCGGCGAGATCCAGACAACGATGCGCGCGAGAGACGATTGGGCGCCAGGGAGAGAGAGGTTGGCAAAGCGATGAAACGGCGACCTTCGCCAGCGGTGCTTTTAAAAGACGCCGGCGAATGCATTCAGCCGCCAATGCGGAGCTGGGGGGCGGTCACTACTCTTTATTGGTTCTTATGTTTAAACGATCGGTCAAACACCGTACGCGGGTAATATGCAACAGCGGTTTTATCCTGCTGGCGCCGAGCTTTTTCATTATTCGCGACTTGTAATGATTGGCGGTTTTATTTCTGATATTCATGGCATTGCTGATATCGGCCAGCGATTTTCCCGTCGACCACTCCGAAAGGAAAAGGGACTCGCGCTGGGAGAGTTGCGGCGGTTCGGTATAGTGACTGTAACGCTTATATAAGTCACCGATCAGGTGGCTGAAGCGGCTCAATGATATAAGGTTTGATAATATAATGGTTTTATTGTCGACAATCACCACCTCATGCAGGCAGTCGGTGATAATGATTATTTTGTAGGTATTGGGGTTGGCATATTCATCGCGGTAACGTGCTTCAAAATTGGCGATAGTGACATCGATAAAGCAGACCCTTTTACGGCTAAAGCCGGCCGGCGCGCGTTTTTCCGCCCATGTTTGGTTAATGAGTTGTCGAATGCCGACGGTGGTATAGGCACACTCGCTGAAAATATCAATTTCCATTTTATTATAGTCCTTTACTTTCTATTTCCCGGTGAGGATTGATATCTTAAAACATAAAAAAAGAAATAATCTAAATAATTTCATGTTGAACTTATCTTGCACCGCAAACGAATGAGCGTTATCTGGGCGCGAGCTTTGAAGGGAAGGTTATATACTAGCATGATTTATAAAGAGTAAATCTTTTTTTCAACCGAATTTTTAAGCAAGGTAAGGCTAATAGAATAGACATCTTCTATTAATACCTCGGTAATTGAAAGGAATTAACATAGATATTGACTATCAAAATTATCAAAACGATCGTTTTTGACGATCATTAAATGACGGAAGATTGCGTTTAACGAGTTAAAAACTAAGATTTTTCTTGGTTTTATCACGATGAGAAGCTTTACTTGGAGCGACAGTAAAGTCGGCGCTGAAGTCATGCGAAAATTAACGTGGAAATTGAGACAAAGATAATTCTAAACAAAGAAAATGCGATGTTTTAAGCTGTGAGCAGAGTGCGAACGTGGATGATTGATACGGAGAGCTGGCGTGAAAGAATGTCATATCGAAATTTCCGATCGGGTAACGCAGGAAATAACGTCCTGTATCGCGGAGGGGTTGGACCGTTTTAATGATCAACATATCGGCTACGGCGATCGTCTGCCGTTGGCCGTGGTGGTAAAAGATCCCGATAGTGGGGAGGTTCTCGGGGGGATTACCGGGCGCTCATCATTAGGGCTGCTGTTTCTCGATCTCTTTTATCTGCCGGAAGCGTTGCGCGGGGCGGGGCTGGGCAGCGAATTGTTGCGCCGTTTCGAGCAGGAAGGCCGCCGGCGCGGTTGCCTTTCCGCCGTGTTGTACACCATCAGTTTTCAGGCGCCGGACTTTTATCAACGACATGGCTGGCAGCGTATGGGGGAGGTGCCGTGCCTGCCGCCGGGGACCTGCCGTATCTTTATGAGCAAAACCTTGTAATGCGCGATTAACGTACGTAGCCTCCCTGTTGCAAACGCCGCAGGGCGGCGCCCTCAGCGAACACCATGCCGGTGGTCAAATCGTGAAAGCCGTACTTTTTATAGAAGGCCAGTTTTTCCGGCACCGAATAGATGAAAATCTTGCCGAGCGGCGCCAGATCTTGCATCACCCGGTCCATCAACCTGCGCCCCAACCCCTGTCCCTGAAAGCGCGGATCGATCGCCACGTCGGCCAGGTAGGCAACCGAGGTCAAATCGCTGATGGCATGCGCGGTGGCGATCAGCTCATCGCCGATAAACCCCCAATAGCAAAACTGGCTGTGTTGGTAAACGCGTTGCAGCGTATGCGGATCGCGTTCGCCCAGCCCGGCGGCCTGCAGCAATTCACACAGCCGCTGCCAGTCTATGGCGCGGCGGCTCATATCGGTGATGATTTCCATGGTTTTCCTCTAATCAATATGATTGAGATCGGCGGCATAGTGCCGAATGGCGCGCTGATAGCCGCGGATGCCGGGGTCTGACGAGGTGTCCGCCAGCAACAATAACAGATCGGCCACGGCGCGTTTATTTTCACCCAGGTTGTACAGCGTCATGGCGCGAAACAGCATTAGTTCGTTGGCCTGCGGGAATTCGGTCAGGCCATCGTCGAAAGCGCGCAGCGAAGCCGGGTATTTCCCCAGGGCGCGGTAAGTGCTGCCGAGGCCCAGCCAGGCTTCACGGCGCTGGGCGGGCGGCAAATCGCGAGCCAATGCCGCGAGGTAGCAGGGAATGGCCTGTTGCTCCAGGCCCTGAACGTCATACAGGCAGGCCAGCTGAAAGTGTAACATCGCCGCTTCCGGCTCGGCCGCCAGTTGCCGTAACGCCAGCGCAGTCGCTTCCTGATAGCGGCCCTGCGTTTTCAACTGCGAGAGAGACAAAGAAGTGGACATGATCGGCGCTCCCTTGGCGTATTTTTATACCTTTTACACGCTACCGTGGAGAAATTGATATCACAAGGGAATAGCTGTACTGCACATTGATCAGATAAATACGAAAATGTGCGCTAAGCCCGATTTCCGGGCCCGGCATCGTTCCCGTTTCCCTTCACATGGTCAAAAAACAAGCGTAGAATCCGCTTCGTCAAATAATTGAGGTTGTAAAGTATTATGGTTGATCGTGAATTAGGAAACTGGAAAGACTTCATTGATGAGATGTTGGGCAACTGACACAGCGTTGAAGCAGATGGCAAGGTTGAGTCATTGGAACGTCACTGAAACACCTTGGGAACGAGATTATCGTTCGAAAAAAAGCAGCATCGGTTACCCGACGCTGCTTTTTTTATGCGCTGCCTGTTACTCCTCAGTGGTCGGCGTGGTTGCCGGATGTGCTTTACCCGGGAAACGGCGCCGCACCAGCACGAAGAACAGCGGCACGAAGAAAATCGCCAGCAGGGTGGCGGAGATCATGCCGCCCATCACCCCGGTGCCGACCGCATGCTGGCTACCGGAACCGGCGCCGCTGCTGGTGGCCATCGGCAGCACGCCGAAGATGAACGCCAGCGAGGTCATCAGGATCGGCCGCAGACGCATGCGGGACGCGTCGAGCGTCGCCGACATCAGATCCTGGCCTTTATGGTTCAGCTCATTAGCGAACTCGACGATAAGAATGGCGTTTTTCGCCGACAGCCCAATGATGGTCAACAGGCCAACCTGGAAATAGACGTCGTTCTCCAGACCGCGCAGCCAGGTGGCGGCGACCGCGCCGATCACCCCCAGTGGCACCACCAGCATCACAGAGAACGGTATCGACCAGCTCTCGTACAGCGCCGCCAGGCACAGGAACACTACCAGCAGCGAGATGGCGTACAGCGCCGGCGCCTGTGAGCCGGACAGCCGTTCCTGATAGGACATCGCCGTCCATTCCAGCCCGAAGCCGGTCGGCAGTTGGCTGACCAGTTTTTCCATTTCCGCCATCGCGGTGCCGGTGCTGACGCCGTTGGCCGCTTCGCCGACGATCTCCAGCGCCGAGCTGCCGTTATAGCGCTCCAGCCGCGGCGAACCGTACTCCCAGTGCGAGCTGGCGAAGGCCGAGAACGGCACCATGCCGCCCGCGCTGTTGCGTACATACCATTTGTTAATGTCAGCCGGCAGCATGCGGAACGGCGCTGCGGCCTGCACGTAGACTTTTTTCACCCGGCCGCGGTCGACGAAGTCGTTGACGTAGGTCGAGCCCCAGGCGGTGGAGAGGGTATTGTTGATGTCGTCGATAGACACGCCCAGTGCCTGAGCCTTGCGTTGATCGATATCGATTTGCAACTGCGGGCTGTCGTCCAGTCCGTTGTGGCGCACGCGCGACAGCAGCGGGTTTTGCCCGGCCAGCTGTAGCAGCTGATCGCGCGCCGCCATCAGCTTGGCGTGGCCGAGGCCGGCGTGGTCTTCCAACTCCATATCGAAGCCGGAAGAGTTGCCGAGGCCGGTGATAGCCGGCGGGCTGCTGGCGATCACCCGCGCTTCGTTAATCTTGTTGAACGCCAGGGTGGCGCGATCGATGATGTCGAACGAGCTGTTGGCGCCCGAGGTGCGCAGATCCCAGTCTTTTAGCCGAATGAACAGACGCGCCACGTTTTGGCCGTTCCCCCCCGGCCCGGAGCCGATGATGGCGAACACCGACAACACATCCTGTTTCTCTTCGGTGAGGAAGTACCGCTCAACCTTTTCCACCACTTTGGACGTTTGTTGCAGGGTCGAACCTGCCGGCAGCTGCACCTGTACGGTGAAGATGCCACGGTCTTCCTGCGGCAGGAAGGAGGTCGGCAGCTTGATGAACAGCAACGCCATGCCGCCGAGCAACAGCAGATAAATCACCATGTAGCGGCCGCTGGCGTGCAGGATGCGCCCCACGCCGCGCTCATAGCGTTCGGTGTTGCGGTTGAACATGCGGTTGAACCAGCCGAAGAAGCCGCGCTTACCGTGGTGGTGGCCCTTGGCGATCGGTTTGAGCAGCGTGGCGCACAGGGCAGGGGTCAGGATCATCGCCACCAGCACCGACAGCACCATGGCGGAGACGATGGTGATGGAGAACTGTCGATAGATGGCGCCAGTGGTGCCGCCGAAGAACGCCATCGGCACGAACACCGCCGACAGCACCAGGGCGATGCCAACCAGCGCGCTCTGGATTTGCCCCATGGATTTGCGCGTGGCTTCACGCGGCGGCAGGCCTTCTTCGCTCATCACGCGTTCGACGTTTTCCACCACCACGATGGCGTCGTCCACCAGCAGGCCGATCGCCAACACCATGGCGAACATGGTGAGGGTGTTGATGCTGAAGCCGCAGGCGGACAGGATGGCGAAGGTGCCCATTAGCACCACCGGCACGGCGATGGTGGGGATCAGCGTGGCGCGGAAATTCTGCAGGAACAGGTACATCACCAGGAACACCAGCAGGATGGCTTCCAGCAGCGTTTTCACCACGTCCTTGATCGAGGCTTTGACGAACGGGGTGGTTTCATAGGCCACTTTGGCCTCCAGCCCGCGCGGGAAGTACTGCGACAGTTCGGCGATCTTGTCCTTCACCAACTGGTCGGTCTGCAGTTCGTTGGCGCCGGAGGCCAGCTTGATGTTCATGCCCGCGGCCTGCATCCCGTTGTAGCGGCTGAGGTAGTTGTAGTTCTCGCCGCCCAGTTCGACGGTGGCGACGTTGCCCAGCGTCACCAGCGATCCGTCCTGATTGACCCGCAGGGTGATCTGGCGGAATTGTTCTGGCGTCTGGAGCTGCGACTGGGCGTTGATGGTGGCGTTCAACGCCTGTTTATCGACCGATGGCGTGCCGCCCAACTGGCCGACCGCCACCTGGGCGTTCTGCGATTGAATGGCCTTGACCACGTCCTGGGTCGTGAGCTGGTAACTGTTGAGCTTGTTGGGATCGAGCCAGATACGCATGGCGTATTGCGAGCCGTACACGTCCATGCTGCCGACGCCGTTGATGCGGCTGAGCGGATCCTGCAGGTTGGAGACGATGTAATCGGCGATGTCCTGCTTGTCCATGCTGTTGTCGGTGGAGACGAACGCCACCATCATCAGCGTGGTGTCGCCGGATTTCGACACCGTGACCCCCTGATTCTGCACCGCCTGCGGCAAACGTTTGATCGCCGCCTGCAGCTGGTTTTGCACCTGCTGCATCGCTTCGTTGGGATCGGTGCCGGCTTCGAACGTCAGCGTGACGGTTGCCTGGCCGGTATTGGTGCTCTGCGACGACATATACATCATGTTGTCGAGGCCGGTCATATTCTGTTCAATGATCTGCGTGACGGTGTTTTCCAGCGTTTGCGCCGAAGCACCTGGGTAAGTTGCGCTAATGCGCACGTTCGGCGGCGCCAGATTCGGGTATTGTTCTACCGGTAAAGAAAAAATCGCCAATGCCCCGGTGAGGCAAAGAATAATTGCCAGCACCCAGGCGAAAATCGGGCGATCAATAAAAAAATTGGCCATGCAGCGCGAACCTCGTTATGACTTGTTCTATCTTTAAAACGCATCGGAAATATGCATTTCAGCGGCAGGGAAGGATTCCGGCGCTATTGCACTTTACTCGGGATAGTCGAGGAAAGCGTGGAGAAAAAAAGGAGATAGTGTAAATAACGGTAGCGGAAAACGGCGTGGATGCACCGACGCCGATAATTGTACGCTATTAAGACATTTTTATTACTATCAAAGGCCTTGCGCATGTCTTCGCCGCAGGCAACCGAAAGTAAAAACTGGACTCACCTTACAGCAGGAGCTTGGCATGGGAATTAACCCGGTATTTGCCCGTCGGCTTTATTTATGCTGGCTGATCAGCCACAGTGAGCGGCCCAATGTGCCGCGGTTGATGGCGCTGACCGGTTGGCCGCGCCGCACGTTGCAGGATGTGCTGAAGGCGCTGCCCGGCATGGGCGTCGAGCTGCAGTTCGTGCAGCAGGGCGTGCGCAACAACGACGGTTTCTATCAGTTGGAAAGCTGGGGGCCGTTCAACAAGAGCTGGGTGCATCAGCACCATCAGGCGCTGCTCAGCGCCATCGAGTAAGCGGCCCCGGCGTATTGGCCGGGGCGGGGCGATCAGTGGCTTTTGTACTCCAGGTACATCACCGTCGCCGCCACGCGAGAACGCACGTCCAGCTTGCGCAGTATATTGCGGATGTGCACCTTCACGGTTTCTTCAGAGATATGCAGCTGCGCCGCCACCTGTTTGTTGGACAGGCCGCGCGCCACCTCTTGCAAGACGTCCAGTTCGCGTTCGGTCAAGGCGGCGAAGGGATCGCGTTGCTCGCCGCGCGCCAGCAAATAGTCGGCCATGGCGTCGCTGATCACGTTCTGCCCTTCGGCGGCGGCGCTGATGTGTTCCAGCAGCTGTTCCGGTTCACTGTCTTTCAGCAGATAGCCGTCGGCGCCGGCGTCGATCAGCGCATACAGATCGCTGCGCGCGTCGGAGACCGCCAGCACGATGATGCGCGCGTCCACGCCTTCGTCGCGCAGGGCCCGCAGCGTATCCAGCCCGGACATGCCCTTCATGTTCAGATCCAACAAGATCACGTCCGGCGCGTGCTGCAGTGCCAGCGCAACCGCCTCGCTGCCGTTGCCGGCTTCCGCTACCACGCCAAATCGCGCATCCAGTCCCAGCAGCTGTTTGATGCCGCGCCGCATCAACGGATGATCGTCAACGATCATGACTTGGTATTGCTTCATCACCATGAAATATGCTCCCTGTAGCAAGTAAAGCCACTCAAACGCGCCCGGAGGCGTGCTTCACAGTGGGACTGTCTCTTCAAAAATAGCGGCATTCTGCACCGCAAACCTCTCTGGGCGGCCTTCTGCCCGGCGGCAACCGTAACGCCGAGTGAACAGCCGCAAGGTCAGGGCGAGAATGTCAGGCAGACCGCCGTGCCGCCGCCGCTTCTGCGCCGGATGCGCAGCGTTCCTCCCAGTCGCGCCGCGCGTTCGCTCATGATGGTCAAGCCGTAATGCCCTTCCGGTTCTTCCAGACTGGCGATGCCGCAACCGTCGTCGGTAATGCTGAATACGTTGTCGCCTGCGGCATTGACCTCGCAACACACCGCGATCTCGTTCGCTCCGGCGTGCTTGACGGCATTGAGTACCGCTTCGCGCACGATCTGCAGCGCGTGCACCTGCTGTTGGGCGTTGAGCGCCTGCGAGGGCAGCCGACAGTGTAACTGAATCCGCGCGGGGGTTAGCGCCTTTAATGGCTGCAACAGTTGCTCCAGCGCGGCATTCAGATCCGCCTCCTGAATGTTGAGGCGGAAGGTGGCCAGTAATTCTCTCAGCTGGCGATAGGCATCGGCCAGCGTGCGATCGAAATCATCGATAATCGTCTGCGCCGCCGGATCGTCGGCGGCGCGCCGGAGCAGCGTCATCTGGATGCGCAGGAACGACAGCGTCTGCGCCAGCGAATCGTGCAGCTCGCGGGCGATGGTCCCACGCTCTTCCATCAGCAACAGATATTGGTGCTGCTTTTGCGCGCGGTTGAAGTAGACGCCGCGGCCCAACATATTGGCCAGGCTCTGCATCAGGTGAGGATGCGGCGGCTGCGCCTCGGGCTGCCAACGCAATTCGCCCAGCAGTTTATCGCCTTGAGTGATCGACAGCGCGCTCCAGGCTTGCGCCGGCGCCGGCTCTCCTTCGTTCAGTTGCCACTGGCCATGGTCGTCCGCCACGTTCAACCGGATGCAGCGCAGTCGTTCACTTTGGCGCACGATGCGCAGCACATTTTCAAACGCCTGCTGATCGATCTGGCGCACGCTCAGCGCCTGCGAGCAGCGATACAGCACCTCCAGCGTTTCGTTGGCCTGCTGCAGGCGCTGGGTCTTTTCCTGCACTTTCAGCTCCAGCGACTGATAGAGCCGGGCCAGCTCGTCCGACATGGCGCTGAAGGTTTGCGACAGCACGCCGAGTTCGTTCGGCAGCGCCACGTCCAGCTGCGGGTGGCGAAAGTCGCGCTGTTGCACGCGCTGGCTGGCGTCGACCAGATGCTGCAGCGGCGTGACCACCTGGCGGCGCATAAAACGGATGCAGAACAGCACCAGACCGATGATGGCGGCGTAGCCCAGTACGCTGATGGCGGCCACCAGGGTGAGTTTCAACTCTGAATAACGCTGTAGAGCGGAAACGAAATGATCGACGCGGTTGACGTAGCCGGCAACCTCTGCCCGGTAGGCGGCCGCCTGCCCGTCGCGGATCTGCTGCTCCATCGTTTGCCATGTTCGTTGCAACGCCAGATAGTGGTTGCGTACCTCGGCCGGGACGTAAAAACGCGCCAGCTTTTGCAGCGCGGGTGCCTGCAAAGATTGCCGGTATTGCTGCAGGTGCAGCTCCAGCTCCGGGTTCTGCCGGTCGAGGTCAAAGGCCAAGCGGTAGCTTTGCATGCGCAGCGAACCGGCGATGTTGATCGCCTCGGCATCGCTCTGGCTGCCGGCGACGGTCGTCAACGCCAACCCGGTGGCGAGCACCGACAGGATCACGATGCCGAACAGCGCTCTGGCCAGGCTGCCGGTCACGGAACGTTTAACAAGCAATCACGGAATCCTTTTCTCTCAGGTGAGGCGCTTCGCCAGTTTCATTCGAAAGCAAAACTATAACTTTTGCAACTAAATTGCACCGCGATTTGTATCAAGTTGTCAACAAAACGGGAACAATTGTCGTTGTGTAATCAAATGAATAGCGAAATGCCCACCGATTTTCAGCCGCAGCCCGGTTTCCACTGATGATTTGCCTTTGTGGATGCGATTCGTCCTGACTCGTCTGTCAGAGTCTGCGTCTGCCCACGATGTATTTTAAATCCTGGTTTACCCGGAGAGGCGATGTGATTTTTGTTGCAAATCGTCTGCCGCGGCGCGGCCTAATCGCGGTATGATCTGCACGTTGTCACGCAAGGGAAAAGGGTTATGTCGTCGAAAATTGAGAATGTGAAGAAAGAGCTGCTGTCGGACAACTGGTATGTGCTGCACAAGTACACGTTCGATCTGAAACGCAAAAACGGCGGTTCGGTGCAACAGGTGCGCGAGGTCTACGATCGTGGCAACGGCGCTACCATTTTGCTGTACAACCGCGCCAAGGGCACGGTGGTGCTGACCAATCAGTTCCGCATGCCGACCTACGTCAACGGCAACGAGAGCGGCATGCTGCTCGAGGCCTGCGCCGGCCTGCTGGACGCCGACTCTCCGGAGCAATGCGCGCGCCGCGAAGCGGTGGAGGAGACCGGTTTTCAGGTCAGCGAGGTGAAGAAAATCTTCGAAGCGTACATGTCGCCGGGCGGCGTGACCGAAATCGTGCACTTCTTTATCGCCGAATACCATGATGATGAGCGGCGCGCGGCCGGCGGCGGCATTGAAGATGAAGATATTGAGGTGATCGAACTGCCGTTTCGCGACGCGGTGGCGATGATCGCCGACGGCCGGATTAAAGACGGCAAGACCATCATGCTGCTGCAGTATTTGCAGATTCATCGGGTGATGGAATAAAAAAAGCCGGTCACGATGACCGGCTTTTTTATCGGCTTGCGCCCGGCCGCTTACTTCAGCAGCGCCTGCGCCTTGGCCACCACGTTGTCCACGGTGAAGCCGAACTCGGCGAACAGCTGCTCCGCCG